>JBEKFM010000028.1:0-34260 GCA_050013315.1 Bathyarchaeia archaeon | reverse complement strand
TCTAGGGTTTCGTGTTCATCTTGTCCCGCTAGGACTCACCTCCTAAGCTTGGACGCTACTCATTTGATACGAGACCCCTCTTCTCAAAATAAGCTTTTCAATTTCGGGACAAACCAGCGCGCCTGCTGGGAATTTGTGCTCGAAAAGGACGTAGAGTAAACTCCGGAAAATGCTCAAGCCTTTCACCAGAGAAAAGCCTGCATTTCTGCCTATAAGAGGTTGTTAAGTGCTCCAAGTATCCAAAGGTGAGGTCAACCGATTGATCTTTTAGGAGCACCGAGACCAAGTGTGAATGAAAATTATGGGGATGAGCTGTACGATTCGGATTGAAGCTTGTGTAGTCTTCTGATGCTAGCTTATTAGTACCGAAAGCGATTTTCTTGTTACAATTTCGAAAGCGTTTCTAAATTTGCTTATTTGTTACCTATGAACCCTGAAGAATTCTTGAACAGCATGAGGTAATCACGAGCGACACTTTTCTTGTCGCATCGTTTTGAGAGCCTCAAAGCATTTCTTGACATCTCACTCCATAATTGTTTGTTGTGAATTAACAATTGTAATCTTGAGGCAAACATTTCAATATTGTATGGTATAACTCTAAATCCGTCATAGCCATCTACAAGTAAATCTTTAGATATAGCGGAAAGAGAACCCACAACTGGGGTTCCAGCAGCCAGTGATTCGATTACCGTTGGAGAACAAACCGGAATTCTGTAGTCCGAAGGAACACATGTTACCTTGACACTAGAATAAAGGTTCACAAGCTCTTCTTTTGAGATTGCTCCAAGAACTACAATTCTATCCTGGACGCCTCTTTCCATCTTCCTGATTTGGGTATAAAGAACATTTTCAGGGTGAATCGGTCCAGCAATAAAAAGTTTAATCTCCTGATCATTTCTTGCAATCCTCGCAAACGCTTCGATTGTTATATCGGGTCTCTTTTCTTGTCTTGGTCCAACGTGAAGTATTGCATGAATCCGCTGATTTCCAGCTCTAGGCGAGAACTTTGCAGTATCTATACAAATTGGAATAACTGTGACCTTGTTAACTGGAAGGTGCAATTTTGTTGTGATTGCTTGAGCCAGTTCAGAGGAGGTAGACACTATTTTGTCAAAAGTGCGATATGCTATGGTGTCATATTCCCGAGTAAATTTTGCCCTGAATTCAAAATCATGATTTACTAAAACTCTAAAGCAAGGACAGAATGCAGCCGTTGCCCCGTTAAAAATAGTCATATCTGGAGAAATGGCTCTAATCACTCTTGAGCCCTTGGTTGCGAACAAGAGATTACTTTCCAAATAGTTCAACAAGATATTTCCGCCGTGAGGAGCTGAGCGAAGACTTATCGGATTAGGGACCTCCTTCACGGAAAACATTTGTTGAACTTGATGTTTAAAGAGGATTGTACTTCCTCCAGGCGGGATATTGCCCGTTATTTCGGAAAGAATGTGGACTTCGTGCCCCAATTGAATCAATGCATCGGATAATTCAAAAATAAACAAGTTTACACCATCTGGAGCAAGACAATCGCCTGGACGTGTAATTAATATATTCAACTTTATACCTCCGAAGCAAGAAAAATTGAGTGATCGCGCACGCGGTTGTGAGTAAATGCTACAAGTCGGTTACCAAAGGAAAAAAACTTCAGGCTTTCAGATCTGAGTAACCACTGAACCAGTTACCGCGGACTATGCCTACATTAGACTTCTCTTCCAAAATCTACGGCTACTTTTATCTAAATCTATACAGTATCATTAGTAATGCGTATAATCATCCACAGCACCAGCTTATTGCTAATTCGATTGGTTTGTGTGAATTTCTGCCATCTGGCTAGCATTGTGATGCTTTTTGGCTTTTTCAGACATGTTCAACCTTAACGCTGCTATTGCAGCGCGGCACTAATTTTCCTCTCAGTGCCAATAGATTTAGATTTGAAATCAGCAATGAATTTACGCGTTCTTCGCTGAAGGCACGTAAAAGATTTCGCTCTGTCCATTTGAATACACCAAGTCTGCATTTTCAAAAGCTTGGGAATACTCCGTGATATTATGGACACTTTGGTACTCTTCGAAAAGCCCGAATTCAACATTCAAATTTCGTAAATAGATTAAAGAGCTCGCGCGCAATAAGGTGTAGTTTGACAGGACTGAAATGTCTCCAGGATTTATCAGTCCATAGCTAGCCAGAACCTGCGCAGCTGAAACATAATCACTGTAAATGGTAGACCCAGTGGTAATGTGATTCGACAGCCATCTTGCACCATAGACATCCCCTGCGAAGGTAAAGGCGTCAAATCCCGCTAGATTACCCATACGCACAAATTGTCCCTTGTCAATTGTGAGGGAAATAGATGTTGGAATACCACCTGCTAAATTGTTAATGACGCCGGTTTGAAATAAGAAAGATGTAATGAGCAAAGCGGAAATCAATATTGAACCCAAGTTAACGCTAGCTCGTGGCAGTACTGCCGGGGTTGTTTTAATTATTAACCGCTTCAACTTAATTGCTACACGGCAAATGAATTCAATCCCAATGAATAGAAATGGTGCCGCGAAAAAAAGCCCAAATTGATAGATTCTGTTTATCGTCAGCCCAACTGCAAAATTAGGCACAACCACGGCGCCCAATATCAACAAAGCTCCCGCAACGGAAACAGCAAAAAAGCCTTTCGATAAATTAACATCCTTTCGGGCAAAAAAAGTTTTGAGAAAACCAATGGCTATTATAATGTTGATTAGGATGAAAACAAATCTGCTAATTTCGTTTACAATTGATGCAGTTGAGAATGTTCTGGCAGCAAATGAGAGCACTTGATTATTAGACTCAGAGACAACTAGATCTTGAAAGCTGCTTATAATTAATTTTAAGTCTGTGACGAGCGAAGTAATCGGTGTTGAGTTTGAAACAAGGATAATCCAAGAAAAGTCGATAAACGCAAAAAGAGACAAATAGAGTATTCTAGAAGATGCTTTTGCTTCTTTAATTAGGCCTAAAGAAAAGAACAGAAGAAAAAAAATACACATAAAAGCGGTTGAGTAATGAGAAACGACTGTAGCGAAGGCGAAACCTATCAGAATTAACTGAACAGATCTTGAATTTCGATTTGTTTCATGCTCGAAGAGCAACAGAAAAATTAGTACAAAGAATAATTCCGCAATCATCTGCCTTGCAAGATAAACCAAATCTACATAGAACGCAGCAAATGAAACGAACAAGAACACTGACCAAAAAGCAAAACGTGAACCAATTTGTTTTTGGTATAATAGGAATAATGCTACAGGTACCAACGAGAAAAGCAGAGGATAAATAATTGTGTACACATAAAAAATGTCCAAGTTCAAAACGTTTGAATAAATTGTTGGAAGAATTGTTACGCTGAGCATTGCGTTGAAGTTATTGAGACTGAGATTATTGGTACTGGCTGAAAGTGAGGACATTAACGAGGAATTCCAGTATTGGTTGCTCTTCGTGACTTGAGCTAAATAGTATTCAAGATGGATGTCCCAACCATTCAGATAGTGATTTGCAAGAGTACTTTGAAACAATAATGCGATTGCTATAGCAAGAATAACGAGGGGATACAATCTGGAAGAGATTTTACCGAACGTCGATAATAAAAACAGGATACAGATGAGAAAAAAAGTAAATAGCAAGAGATAATTGTTGGCATAATAGTCGACTAGGATTGCTCCAAGTATGCTAAAGAGAGGAATTGAAACTATTAACAGGAGTGATTTGCTAACCACAAACTTAGGCATTATAAAGAGAGAGCCCGGAGAGGGGTTTAGTTCTATAGCAAGGACTAAGATAAATTCCAAAATGGTCACGGTTGTGACCAAGTTAAATGTGTTCAAGGGGGCGGAGAGGCCCATAAGCGGAAGAATCCAGTTCAAAAGCAAACCGATAAACATCACAAAAGCGAGGCTAAGACCAACCGAAAAAAGAAAAGTGTAAGTTAAAGATTTTTGGTTGATGCGCAAAGCTTTCAAAATAACTAATCCTGGGACGAAAGAAAGAAAGAAAAATCCGAGAACTTGTCTAAGTACAGGGATATTCAATCCAACTGCAAACCACGTTGCTGCTTGGAAGATTATGAACGCAACAAAATGCTTTGAAGAAGCAAAACTCAAAAATGTTTTCTTTTGCATGTCAACCCCAAATTCGGTTTATTCATAGAAAAAGATATTGCGGGCAGAATGGACCCGAGACTATCGTTTGATTGCTACATCAAAGATAACCGTCGGAATATAGCGTGCACGCAACAGGTTGCATTCAATTTGCTTTGAAAATCGCTATTTACTCCACTACAGTTTTTATAGATTTTTCAAGAGCCTCCTCCAAAGTTGTCCTGCTGTAATAACGATCGTTAAGAATTTTAACCGCCCTCTCGGCAAAATTCGATCTCAGCGCCTTATCTTTCAAGAGCATTTGTATTGCGCCTGCTAGTTCCTTCGGGTCATCAGGTTTAACTAAAATTCCGTTTACTCCATTTTCAATCATATCTGGAATCCCTCCTACTGACGTTGCAATTACAGGCACACCTGAATGTATTGCTTCCAGCACAACTACACCTAATGCATCCTCCCTTGTGGGAAAAACAAACAAGGTAGCGGAATGATAAAAAGAAAGCAAGGCATCGTAATCTATGAAATTTGTAACAAAGGTTATTTTGTCACGCAGATTCAAGGTGGCGATCAATCTGTTAAGTTGTTGCAAGTACACAGGGTCTCTGACTTCACCTTTTATTATTACGTTAGGTTTTAGCTCATTTGGAATAATGGATATTGCTTTTACAAGAACGTCCAAGCCCTTTCTTTGTTCAATTCCAGCTACTGTCAATATCGTGGGTTCTTCAACCGCTAAGGCGGATTTTCCTTTCGCTGAAAGGAATGCTTTGGAAATAGGATAAGCAATTAGAGATATTCTTCCTCTTAAGTTTGGAGCCAGTGACTCAATATTGTCGCGAACCGATCTTGACAATGCAAACATATAGGGCATCTTTATTCGGGATATCCAAAGAGCAACAGCTATCACCTTCAATTGTAATTGGAGAAGAAAATTACCTGCAGTTTTTTGGCCATGGTAACTCCAGTCATCAAAATAAAAAACTGGAATGCATTTGGACTTCAAAGAAAAAAGTGTAGACGCGAGTGCGGGTACAATAGCCGGTAAACCAAGAACTATGATAAGACGGGGTCTAGACTGAATAAATATTCGGAAAAGCTGGAGATAGTAGGTGAAAAACCCTATTGGTCCATTACACGGAATATCCCATGCTGTCAAATTATCGTTTACCCGAAAGTGACAAATGGGTTCTTTTGACACGCCGGTTACAACAAAATTTACGGAACTTGAATAGCGTTCAACTATTTTGAATATGGCAGAATACTCAGGATGATCCTTGAGCAGATGTGATGATTTCCAAGGATAAGTTTTGACTATTACAACAGTTGGCTTTCTCATTTTATTCAATTCACGCCTGAGTTTAGTTTGCCTAGTTCAAAAACTATTCGATTGTGAAAACATTACACGGACCATTTCCACTTGAAAGTGGACATTCATCATTATTCCTGCAGGTTCATAGCGCGACGCGCTCTTCTTCACGTCTTAATCAGCAACATATACCAACCACTTGCGCACCAGTGAGGAAAATGATCCGCAATGACCATATCAATCTTCTCTATCGCTTTATCAGGCTTGATGAAATGCCAACATACTGCGAAAAAAGAGTCAGAGTTTGAAAAATCAACTAGATCAAATGAAAGCTGAGAAAGCAAGGCAATAAGTTTTGATTTTTTGAAAAATTGAATATGCGCTTCCCCAGGAATATGTTTGTGGGGGGTTTTGCCAAGTGCGTGACGAAGAGTATTTGAATGGAACAGGGGCTCAAAAAACTGGTTGACGAGCTCCCAAGGACCGAAGCCATTTGGCACTGTAATTACAAGGTACGACCCCCGTTTCATTCTTTTGGAAAGATTTGAAATAAAACGAAATGGATCAGGTACGTGCTCTAAAACCTCAGAGGCTATTACTATATCATAATATTTACCGTCTTCAAATGAGTTACCATCTTCTTTTGAGACAATTATGTTTTTTAATCCTGTCTGAGCAAGTCTAGCCTTGACAAATAGGACAACACGTTCGTTTATATCAAACGCCCTAACATTGCACCCTAACGATCCCAACGGAAATGTTATCCCGCCATTACCGCAAGCAACTTCAAGAATCTCAAGTTTGTTCAGACGGGTTTTGTTTTGTAAAGCAAATTTGTTGATTGAATTAAAAATGAACTCAAGTTTCTTTATATTTACAAGGTTCACATAATTTGTGTACGAGAGGAAAACAGCCAATTGCTCCTTCGTTGTTCTTGTCTTCATGCGTCCACCTGCCTCTCTTTCGGTAAGTAGTTTAAGCTAATATTTTACTATTTTTCAAGAGAAAATTAAATTCGGCATAATTGAAGTTACTCTAAAGCAGAGTATGCAAGGTTGACAGACGATCTCGCTGGGTCAGATGTTTCTCGTGGGCGCTCTATCCAATCGTCTTTTGTTGAGAGTTTGAGTTTTTAAGACCATTGAACGATTAAGTATCAGAAAGAAATCCAACCTAAACCATTGGGTCAATTGGACTGAGTTACTAAGTCTTCAAGAGGTTCCAAGGTTTTGCGCCAATCTAATTCCCTTGCCTGGTCAATCGCGGCCTTACTCAGTTTTTCCCAGCTTTCTTTATCTGAATACTTATCAACAAGATCTATAAAGTTATTTTCGTTGTAAGGTATACATCCTTTAAGTTCCTTTGACAACTGCAGCCAATCTGGAGATAAAACAGGCAACCCATAAGAAAGATAACCCAAAGGTCTAGACGAGAAATGATTCTGCCTAAAAACATCCTTTGAAACAGTATTTAACCCAAACTGGTAACTATAAAGCACATCAAGCGAAGAAGCAAACCCCTTATAATTTAATCTATACCTTCCCGGAGGTTTATGCCTAGAATAAACATCAACAGTATAAGGACTAATATGCGTCAAATAAGACAAAAGCTCGCGATTGCTCCAATAAAACCCCACAGTCCCCAACGAAACAATCGACATTGGAAAAAAATAAGAAACTACTTTCTCTTGCGGATAACAACCATACTTTATAGTAACAAAGTTGTCTCCATTCCACACATACTTTCTGACGTAATTTTCAGTGGTCTTCCACGGAAATATTACGTGATCTGATTTCTGGAGTATCTCAATTTCCATTTCTCGTAAGCTATGAATCCGATCAAGATTACCAAATTTTTTTGAAAAATAAAGTTGGTCTGCTTCTAGCGCTTCACAACTGAATATCTTTAAGCATCCTAAGTCTCGTGTAAATACGTAGGACAAAGGAGTTTCAACGCCTATGACTACGTCATATTGTCCTTTTTTAATTCTTTTTTCTAATAAGTCAGCTGTTTTTTTTATGTAGCGTTTTTCATGGTCTTGAAGTCTAGCCCGAAACCGTTGATAATAAAACCATAGCTTACCGGAGAAGTTGTCACTTGGAAGTTGAATTAAACTCACGTTATGATTCTTAGATTGTAAAAAGTCCTTATAAGCTAGCATCCTCCCGTGACCGCCACCAGGACTAGAGTTACCGATAATAAGCACTTTCAATGTTTTATTCCTCTTTCGTTACCAGATTATATTGCAATATAGATAGCATGTTTTTTTGAATTTTGGTTAGACGGACTAGACTCTTTTTATCATCCTTTGGACTCAAGAAGGCTCAAGCACGATGCCAGTAAAAAGAACTTTCATATACGGTCCATTCCGTTCATCATAACGAACGCGTCATTCTATTTTATGTTTGTTTTATTCATGTGCCTCGGAACAGTTAACAATGGTTATCCAACAAGCTATCTTTTTTTGGCCAAAATCTTTAATCATCTTCTCCGCTTGAACGACAGACAAACTTAACTCTACTGGGCACCAACCCATTGAGTGATCACGTTAAGTTTAAAACTTAAGAATAAACACGTTTCTATTTTGCGTGTGCGCCTGCCTTTAATGTTCGAATTATCTTCTGGAATTCCTGGTCAGTCATGAACGGAAACATTGGAAGTGAAAGAATTTTTGAATATAGTTCCTCCGCACAAGGAAAATCTCCCCTTCGGTACTTCGTGGCTTTCCGGTAATAGGAAAATAAGTGTAGGGGAGGAGACAGGTCAGTTATTTTTTTCCGTTTTTCCGAAAATAGGAAATTACTTTGTCAATTCCTTCGCCAAGAGTCACTGTTGGTTTCCAACCCAATTCTTTCTTTATTTTGGTTGAATCCAAAACAATTGACGGCTGATCAGAAACTGGCGGACGATAAGGGTAACTCGGCGGATAGGAACCCAAAACAATGTTTCTCTTGGAAAACCCAACTTTCTCTGCAATCATCCAAGCAAGGTCTCTGTTACTAACTCCGCTTCCGGTACCAACGTTGTAGACCTGACCATCTGCCTTCGGATTCTTCATGGCCAGCACATACGCGTTTACATGGTCGTCCACAAACATGTAATCTCTAATCGAGTCAGGCGAACCAATGTAGATTTTTTCGCCTTTCAGCATCTGAGTGACAAGATATTCAACCATAAAGCTACTGTCAAACTTCCGACCGTAAGAGTTAGTCGGGCGAAGTACAGTACCTTTCAAGCTAAAAGAATTGAACATCATCCGCAAGTAGAGGTCACCCGCAGCCTTGCTGACGGCATACGGACTGGATGGATGAAGGGGTAAAGTTTCCTTTAGCGGTTCGTTTGGATGTAACCCATACACCTCAGCCGTCGAAGCAGCGATAAGCTTTCTAGTTTGGGGATCCTGAAGCTCCAACAAAGAATGCGCAACATTCATTGTTCCAATGTAATTAGAATGTTGATACTCAAACGGACGCTCAAACGAATCTCGCACTGGCGAAAGGGCCGCTAAATGAAAAATCACGTCCGGATTAGCAGTCTTTACAGCATTTCTAGTGGAAACGTAATCCGATACATCGCCCGAGACTAATGCGATGTCCTTAGAAATGCCACCAAAAATCTCCATACTTCGGTTAGCCACTCTGCGTGCAATGCCGTATACTTCGACGCCATCGTGAACTAGTCTTTGAGCTAAGTGACCACCTATAAAGCCTGTTATTCCAGTTATGAGCACCCGAGTCATTCTTGTAGTCTCCTAATAGAGCTAAATTCTTTTTCGGCTACTGATAAGTCCTTAACACTATTAATAGTTAACCAAAGCTCATCTTGCTTAAGTCTGCAAGCTTTAAGAAGCCGCTTCTGCGCAAGCACAGGAAAAACACTTCTCTCAATCGAGCCAGTCTCAGGGATGTAATCAACGATATTTCGGTTAAAAATGTACACACCGATGCTCACTAGCATATTTTCGACGAGAGCTTTCTCTTTGAAGCCGACTACGTCGTCGCCATCAAGCTCAAGTATCCCAAAAGGAGAACGCATAGGCGCAACAGATAATGTGGCTACAGGCTTATTCTTCAAATGAAGTTCTTCGAGTCGCTCAAGGTCTAAACTCGTGATCTCGTCGCCATTCATGGCCAAGAAATCCTCATCTTTTACGAACCTGCTTATGGCTAGACGGAAACCTTCACCAGTTTCACCCTCCACAGTATGCTCGCTAAAATCTATCCTCAAACCTTGAGAGTTCTCTCTCAGATAACTAATTACCACCTCTTTTCGATATGCAACGCCCATAACAATATGTTTGAAGCCGTAGTTTTTAAGCCACTTAATAGTCCAATAAATCAGCGGCTTACCCTGCAAGGGTATCATACACTTGGGCTTCTCCTCAGTAAACGGACGCATCCGCGACCCTGACCCGCCAACCAAAATGACGGCGGTTTCGATTTTATTCAAGTGATACACCTTAGAAGTTTGGCTCTATACTAAAACAAATATATAAGACTTAAACTAGCCTTAAAACCTAGGGCTTTAACCCTCATAAATTGACCTGCGGCTAAACCCCTTAACCCTGATACGGCCTCTTCTCCTTCAACACCCAAAACACAACCTTCAACAGCTTAGCAGAAGCAGCCACACTCGCCTTAGAATGCCCCTTCTTCCTACGCAACCGCTCATAAAACAAGGCAATGCTACCCTCAGGCTCATTTCGAACATGAACCCAAGTGCACTGATTCAGAACCCACCTCAAATACGGACTGCCAACTTTCGTAATCCTGCCATGATAAGTCGTTCCACCGCTACTATGCGTTGAAGACGCCAAACCCGCATACGAGACAAGATGAGCCGAACCGGGAAATCTACCGATATCCCCTATCTCGCTAATCAGCAGCAAAGCCGAGTAAAATGAGATCCCAGGAATAGTCACCCCTTCTCTCTCTAATGCTAACGCCAACAAGTTCGGAGCGCTTCGACCAAAACGCCTCATCTAATTTCTTTAAATCGGGTATCGGCAACTCGTAACAAATAGAATTGTTAGGAAGAACCTGCATTCCGTTTCCCTCAAAATACTTGAATATAATCTTTCTCAAAAAAACCCAGCATTTCAAACCCCCTTTATCTATAAACATATTAACGCAATAAAAATTGCACGAGCTACATCCTCACAGATGAATCCGACGCTAAAGTCCTCTGCCGTGCGCCAAGCTTTGTTGGAAAAATTCTTAAAAATTGCGATGAAAATCCCATCTGCGATTATCTTCGGCTTCTTTCCTCAGAGCAACACAACTACTAGTGGTATCAATGCCTATGTCAAACGCGCTGAGGTTTTTAAATAAACGCTTCAATCTCTGAAATATTTGGAACTTCAAAGAGGCGTTCAGTCTAAGAGGTGGGAAAGTAACAGGAACATAACGAAATACCGTGTAGGAGCGGTTCCTTATGATGAATTTAAGTACTTTACTAATGCTTGGCCAATCTGAATCATCAAAAGCGACAACACCACCTATGTTTAGCAATTTATCAATGTAGAAGAAATCGATCAAAGTGTGGTCGAAGGTGTGCCATCCATCAATAAAAGCAAAATCGACTTTGACGCCCATAGTTTCAAGTTGAGGCAGAACAGTTTGAGATGGCTTCTCATAAAAATCTATTATTTCTTGGTAGCCAGCTCTTCTTAAGCTATAAAGTGCTAGACCGCCAAAACTTGTGTTTTGGTTTGGATCAATAATTATGTGACGAGCATAAGGATATTTTTTGATGGCTTCACATATAAAAAGTGCTGAAATCCCATATGCGAGACCAACTTCAAGAGTTACACTTGGCTTCAGTTCGGCAATTATTTCCGCTAAAAACTCCCCTTCTTCTTGAGTAATGCCGCTACGTACTTTTATCAAATTGCCACTAGGAGACTTAACATATCCAGATTTCATGATTTCTTCTAGAACTTGGTTCAAAGCACTCAGCCCATAACAACGAGATTAAGATCCTATATTAATAGATACTTAAGAGCTACATAATCGTTTGTAGAAAGAAAAGTCCCGATATTCGCCTCGATGAATTCTTTAATTCTGTTTGGTTTGAAAGCAAAAGAGACCTATATCTTTTATTTTCCAGATTTCCCAATTCCACCATTTGATTCTTAGTAATTCGTAGCGCACAGTGCTTGACCAGGGATATTTGGATTTACTGCAAATGCTTTTTAGGTTAAGAACTTGCTGGTTCAACATTGCCAATAAAACGCTCGCGCATGGCAGTTTAGACTGCGTAAAAAACAAAATCACGTTCAAAAAGTTGCGTCTTGTACATAACGCGTTTCATTGCCAACATTTTTTCACATAAAGCAAGCATTTTTCTGAAACGCGCGTCTCTCTAATCACGAGTACCAACCAGATTTAGAATGGCAACGTTAGAGAAGTAGTGAAAATTTGGAAACCATTTCTGCAATTTGTTTGATCCTTGCTGATTTATTGAACATTAGGAACGGATTTAGCATATTCTTTCCGATCATCAAGATGTCATAAAGGGTTTTGATGGTTCTGCGACCATTCAGTATTCGAGTACTTTTTCCTTCATAATAATTCCACCTTATTATGTAATTTAAAGTCATGCGTCTTGATGGCACCAAGTGCAAAACCTCTGCTTCAGGTAAAAACAAATAATGACAGCATAATCTTGCTTTCTTAATCAATTTGTCCTCTTCACACGACATCAGCTTACCTTTTTTTCGCCCTAGTCTTGAATCGAAGAAACCAATTTTGTTAAATACGTTTTTTTTAAAAATCATGTTTGCCCCCCAAATACGCTGGCCATAAATGTTGCCTACACCTGCCATATAGCCAAAATCTTTTTCTGTCCACCAGCTTGGCGGTCTTGCCTTGTAAAGCGGTCTTAGGGGACCTCCCATTACATCGGCTCCCGAACTGATTCCATTTTGAACCGCTTCAAGCCAATGTTGACTCGGCACGGTATCGTCGTCTAAGAAAGCAACATATTCTCCTTTTGCCGCATTTATCCCAAAATTTCTGGAGTTGCTTAGTCCCTGCTCTTTATCAAACCTTATCAGTTTGAAGTCCGGGAAATCAACAGCCATTTTCAGAGGAGGATCAGAGCCATCGTCTATAACCAATATTTCAAAAGGCTTGACGGATTGATTAAACAGGCTGCGCACTGTTTCCTGCACTTCTCGAGGTCTATTGTAACTAACGATAACTATGCTAATTCTGGTTTCCAACCGTAAAGCATCCATTTTCATGATTAACCAAGAGTTTTTCTTTCTAAATCGTGAACGCGCCGAGCTACATAAGTATGCTATTTAAGCTTGCTTAGCAGACGCGTTATGTAATAAGCACTGATTTTGAAATACTTAAATTGAGACAAACCTAAATTGTCAGCGGTAAAATGCAGACTTTTTGAAGCAACTAATTGCCAAGGTTTAAATGAGTAGCCCACGCTGTTTGCATACTCTTTAATTTCATTGAATAACGGGTCATTTTTGTCCCCTAACATCCATATCAAGTATCTATTTTTTACCCCCGCCCATTTGTCTAAACTAAAGACTTGTTTGAAATCGTCCAGAAGCCCAAGTATCTCGAGGGTTAATAATGTCCTACAACACTTCTTACAAGTCGAACAGTTCTTGCCATCAGGAGAAGGCGTAACACACACGTTTAACCAACGATTTGCTCCAGGGATTTTTGCCAATCTTCTTGTTTTTTCTACACGTGAATATTGGCACCCTGTGGAAATACATTCAAACGTCTCGGTAGATAATAAATGAAGTGCCGCGGGGTCTGTGACTGATATATCAAAATGGGGCTTATAAACGCAGTCTCTGTATTGACAACTTGATGAGTAGTAATACTTTGCGAAGAGTTTTTGCAACAAAAGTATCGCGGAGACGTTTCTGGGAACATGCGTCTGCTGATAATCCATTTTGAGTATTTCGCTTAGATTTGAGTCTATCTTTATGAAAGGTATTCCGAGTTCACAAGGATACCCTTTCAGGAGATCATAACGCGCATTAAAAAGTTCTCGACTCCGCTCAGACTCAAATTCACCATGAGAGCCCACATTATTAAAAACAAAATGCGTTATTTTGTAAGCTGGCGGCGCATTACTAAAATAGTTATCATAAATAGTGGAAAACGAATCTACGCCTGCCGAGAACCCGGTTACTACTGCGCCTTTACATTTTGCTGTTTTCCCGTTATCTAAATTTTGTGGATAGATGTTAACCTTCGTTAGAGAAGGCATTACAAGCTTAACAACGCTCATGTAGCTATTCATTAGATTAAAATAAAGCCTCTCAGACACAGCTCCTTTAATGTCTATGTCTTCACCAAGCTTCATAGCCAACAGTAACACTCCGACTAAAAAACCGTCAAGCTTCTCCGTTGTTATATACTGGCTAAATTCTTTGGGTATTGAATACCATAAATACTTTTTCTTGCCAGAATATTCAATCAGCGATTGAATCTTGACTTCGTTTCCTGACTTGCTAACTTCTACGGGGTTTATTATCATCTTGTATCTCCAGCATAACATAAGGGGTTCTGGTGAGCCCAGCGCGCATGCTTGTTCCGAAAATGATCAAAAATGGTAACAATTCACTTCTCGGCATTCAAGACCATTCCTATCTATACTCGGAATCCCATGCCCGTGCACCGCTCAAAACTGACCCAGCCACTAACTACAAATTAAAATCATCTTTTACTATTAAGGAAAACGCGTGCGCGCGGGCAAACTGCCTATACGAATCAATAGAAGATTCAAGGTTGCCTCGAATTCTTTGGAATTTCTTTGGATATCGACAAACTTGACATTGGGGTAGTTGAACAAACTATATTCGTGGACTCCTTTGTTTTTATAGTAAGAGTTGGAAAACAGAGTAGTATCCTTGCCCAGTATTGCAGCCAATATGGCGACGTGAAGTCTATCGGTAAAGACTTTTCTTGCCCCTTCAATTAAATTGGCAAAATCATCAAAGTCATAAAGTCGCGATATGTCTTCTACAACTAGCCCATTTTCAGATTGCCTTAAGTCAATTATCCCGTTTCTTGGTAACCGTTTTAGGTCACTTGCTTTTTGAGATAAAACTGATTCCTTGTCTGTTCTGAAGCAGATTAAATCGTAGCCACCCTGCTTAGGGTGAAAGTCTTTTTTAGATAAGTAAAAAGCTGTATCGTGAGATAAACTAATGTGAACATTTTTTGGACGGTTCATTGACCTTAAAAGGTCATAGCTATATCTTTCTCGACAAAAAAAGTGGATTTCCTGTTTTGCCTCTAGAAAAAGTTTTTGAAAATTGGCTTTCCGAAACCAGTAAGACTGCGGTCCAACTATGATGACGCTTTCAGGATTATGATTGATCACGTTCTTTAGAAGACGTATACCGTGCGGCCAAAGATCATTCATATTTCCGCCTCCATGGATCAAAATAACATATGCTTGATCAACTTTTATCTCACCTGCACTCAGAGTTTGCCCATACACCGCACTGTCCAGTCTACTGATGGCCGTTCCTAAACCATCGCTCAATTTGGATACAATTAAAAGAATTTTAAGAATTCTCCGCCACAGTCCGTAATAGATTGGCGAGCCCGCTTCTATGTACCGTAAAAATGTACAGTTTATTCCAAGTTCTTTAAGTTTTTTCTCCATGCCCATATATATCAAACAATCGCCAGGGTCACCACCTGGCTCTATTACCATGAACTTCCTGCCTCGGTATTCGAGCATTATCTCTTCTAGTTTGTCCATCAAATTTTTACTTTCTCCATAGTTGACATAAAATAGAATAGATACACCCGAATGAACAACAAATCTAACCATTTGCCATTTTTCACAGTGTACAATTTTGGCTAGGGGTTTTTCTTTCAGTCGACGTTTTTGGTTCTTCAGAATAGCCAAGTGTCACCATGACTACGACTCGGATATTCTTTAGTATATTTAACGCTTTCTTCACTTCTTTTTCATCGAAGGCTGCGATTCAGCATGTTCCGTATTGGGAAGGTGAAGAAAGAATTTGTCTGAACGAGTTTGCGGAGTGGAAGTGCACACAGATTCGCGTGCCGCGACCATCATAAGCGAGCCATCCAATGAGACGAGCCCCTTCGTTAACGATGTGGACGATACAAACAACTAAATAAATAGGTAAAACGCCGAAAAATTTTTGCGTTTCAAGAATCTGGAACTACTCGTAAGTAAAAAAAGCATTATCCGCAAGCGAATTTATCGAATCTCGCCTTATGGCATTTGCAGACCGAAAACCTTTGACTTCTTTTCCTAAAGCCATATCCTATTAACCCGGCTATAACATAGAAGTTCACAAGAGACTCCATATAATATTTTTGAAGCCTTGAGTGGCCATAAGAATATAGAAATCGCTCTGTCGAGAAAAAAATCATCCTTTCAAGGTCGTTTGGAGGAAATCTTCAAAGTATTTTAGCCAATACGTGTCTACTTCAGTTCCCAGCTGTCGTGCGATTATAGGCCACCGAAGAAAGGGAAACCCAAGTATAATGAACAGCCAGCTAAGAAACGGAAATGCGGGCATTACTTTGCGTCTGTGATATTTATACGCGTATATAGGATTTGATAAACCCGAACTGTAATAAATGGACGTCCCTAAAATTCCAACTACCTTGTAGAATGCAAGCGTGCGACTAATATCTCCATGGAAGTTCCGCACATATTCTGAGACAAATCGATCCGCAGCTCTTTCAGCTGAATTTGGATTTTTCGGATCACTAAAAAATTTAATAAAGTGATACGCATAACCAACATCGAATGCTGGATCTCCTATTTCGATCGAATCCCAATCCAACACAATCATTCTAGAAGCCTTAGTTACACAGATGTTACCTGGGTGGTAATCGCCATGCAATAGACAGTACTGTGGGCAATAGTTGTTCGATATATTTGAATTTAGCCAATGTATAGCGAGACTAAAATCTTTTTTGAGTCTTTTGTCATGTTTGGTTTCAAGATTCAGATAGTGATTGAAGTGAATAGGCCAACGTCTGGCGAACGCATATTTATCTTCGGGAGTTCTTAGAAAGGCAATTTCTATTTCGTCCACTTTGAGATTATGAAGAGATGCGAGAGTTGAGGCGAAACCATCCACTATCTCATTAATGCTTTTTTGTATTAATTCTTCTTTCTGCATTATTATAAATGGGTAACCAAGAAAACGAGAATCGCACTCACAAAGATATGCTTCTGGGACAGGAAAACCAATACGCCCAAGACTTCTCATGACTCTGAATTCTCTCAGGCATTTCCTAAGGTCTTCATCATGAATATACGCTTTCATCACGGGATTTATGTTGTCAAGATAGGTTTTCAAGATGAGATCGCGATTTTGCAGGGTCCGTCCGTCCAAATAGGTAAGGGATAGGGAGAAAATGTCATTCGAAATGCCTCCACCTATCTTTAGGACATTCGAGACTCTAATTGTATGCGCACCTTTAGGTATGAGCTTCGAATCACCGTTACGCGAAGTGGCACGAAGATAATCCTCGAGTTTTGAGCCGAGTGCTCTGCCTAAACGGGTACGCTCACTGTAACGAAGTTCGTTGACAATTGTTTTCCCGAACAACAGAGAATTACTCCAAGAATGAAAGATAACTAAGCAGAAGCAAAGTAATACAGAATAGATTGCATAATGTTCTACCTATCATTATTTGGGTAAGACTGAATTGTCTGTTGCCCCATTTAGCGAATCTTCCTTGAAGAATCGTATAAAGTGGTCAAAAAGAAAATTTGGTTTGTACCCAAACCCTTCTGCCCAGCCAATACTCATTTTATAACATTTCGCGACGTTTATTGACGTCGGACATAGAGTATTGTTTGTTATTTTAAGTTCAGGTGTAACTTTTAAAAGGTGTAATATTTGAAGGGTTGTCAGGTGTTTCAGTAGTAGATCGAATCTACGGTACATTGATGCTATTTCAGCAGGACGTCTTGTAGGAGGTTGAGTGAGATTTGTAGGATTGAGTTTGAAGTTGTTGTGTTGGGGGTAGTAGATTAAATCCCAATCAAGTTGGTTTACCATTGAACTAGGATGAATGGTCAAAACGGAAATCTCGCGCTTAAATGCAAGCTTTTGAAGGTAAGAGTGCTCACGGATTCCACTTTGCCAATTAGAAAGTAGTATTGTGAAGGGGTAAAACGTAATTCCGCGATAGCTGATCGGTTCGACGGAGATGTTTGTTGAGAAATCATGAGTTATGCCGAGAGTTTTCATTGCGTCAAGATGAGGTGGAGTCCAGCAGTACCCAGGCGCCCGAAATGCAACTATTTGTTTTTTGGGGAAAAGAGCTTTGAGTGCGTGAATTCCACCGGGCCCTTCAATTTCACCCGTTAACGGATTGATATGGGCGGTCTCTCGAATGAGGGAAGTCCGATAGGCTTTCTCGTAACTTTCAACGTCACTGAACTCGAAAATGGTAGGGTGAATAGAATGGCTGGAAGAGTGATAGCCAATTTGGTGTTCGCTTAGCAGGTCTAGGGTCGCTGGAAAGTTGGATAGTTTTTCAGCCATGTTTCCAGTTATGAAGAATAAGCCTGTCAACTCATGTTTTTTCAAGAGTTCCAAGATATTATGCAAGCTTGGAACTGAGTTTTCGCTTATGAAGTCTTCTGTATCAAAGGTCAAGAAAAAGCTATGCAGAAGCAAACGCTCCTAAGACACAAACATTCAACGGGTTGAATACACGGTTTTATCTACGATTGAATCTCAGGTCAATCGCGGATCAACGTATTTTCGTATTTTAAGCATTGATTATGATAGAATGAATACGTCAGTTTTGAGTGCGCAACACAAAGGGGAAATTGGAGTCTTATTCGTATGAATTTTTCAACTAGCATTTCAGGCGAGATTCTCGGGTTGCTCCAATGTTCTAGCCGATTCTTCCACACATGTTCAAAGTTTTTCAGTAGCCACGTTGAAGCGCGAATATTTCCCAATATCTCAGACAGATTTTTCTTTCTCACTAAAAACACCGATTCAATCGCTATTGAAAAATAAAGAATGAACAAAGCTTTTAACAAATCCCCTAAATTGAAATATACATCAAACAGCAAACACATTTTGGCTCTAAGAAGAGAGAAGGCCACAGATTGGATATTCCAAAATTTCTTCGTGGTGGCTCCGCCAATGTGGCGTATTCTTGAGCTTGATACGGATACCACTCGTTTGCCAGCAAGCCATGTTTTCAGAGAGAGTAAAGTATCGTCATAATTATAAGGTATTTCAGGATCAAATAAGCCGATTTCATCAAGAAACTCTCTCCTCGCAATCATTGAGCATCCCGTTGCAAACGACACTTCAAACGTTGGAAGAAACTCAAAATTGCCATTTCTTCCAGCTCCTATTGGGTACAGGAACAGGAGATAATCGCTCCAAAGCCCGCCTGCTCCTCGAAGTTTCTTCCCATCGATTGATAGTATAGTACTTCCAGC
The DNA here is from genome assembly GCA_050013315.1 of Bathyarchaeia archaeon. GTDB lineage: Archaea > Thermoproteota > Bathyarchaeia > Bathyarchaeales > Bathycorpusculaceae > Bathycorpusculum. The sequence goes on along the minus strand of JBEKFM010000028.1, from coordinate 15,369 downwards.
CAATCCAACAGTTCGGTCTTTTTCCATGACATCGACCAAAGTGGTCAGCCAATATGGATCTGCAATTGTGTCATTGTTCAGAAAAACGATATAGTCTCCTCTTGATTGCCTAAGACCAAAATTATTTCCGGCACTAAATCCTAAGTTTTTAGTGTTCTTGAAAACTCTTAGGCGATTGTCATTTCCAAAAGTTTTTTTAACCGTTTTCAAGCTCGAATCTGTGGATGCGTTGTCTACGAAGATAACTTCAAAATTTGGGTATTTTGTGCTTAAAACGGAAGAGAGACATCGCTCCAAGTAGTTTTCTCCATTGAAATTTAAAATAATTACTGATACGAGAGGGATATTTTTTTGAATGCTCAACTTTTCATCCACCATCTAGGTTTAGCTTGTGATGACAGTTTTAAGGTTCTTTTCCGAGTTCCTTTCTGTCTCTTCAGTTCATTTGGATGCGAGTTTTCAAAATTCTTAAAGACAGAAGGGATACGTTGATTTCAACTTTTCAAGACAAACTGCATTTTGAGGAACTTAATTAGGAAGCTTTCTAAGAACCGAACATCAAAACCACTGACGAGAATTATTACCCACCAAGATGACTTAGCAAAAAAAACTTGAAGTTTATTAATCTTCCAATAATCATTAAGCATGCCTCGATTACCGCCTTTGCATTGAAGTCAAGTTTGCTGCAACGATGTATAAATGTGTGCTATGGAGGACGCAACGTTATGAATATCATGTTTTTTTGCGGCCTGAAAACCGTTTGCTACAATCGTTGTCCGAAGATCTTTGTTTCTTATTAGACTTATCATCGCGGAGGCTAACTGATTGATATTGTTAGGTGGCACTAACAAGCCATTTTCGCCGTTAGAAATTATTTCTTTCATGATTCCAAAGTCTGGAGCAATAATCGGGAGACCGGCTGCCCAAGATTCAAGTGTAGTTAAATAGCTCCCCCTTGTCCCAATAGAGATATCGCTATCCCACAAAAACTTTCTCACATCTGACTTCATGCCAACGAATTTAACCGCCCCTTCGAGATCCAGATCATGAACTAAGCGAGTTGCATATTCATGAAGCGGACCGTATCCTACAATTTTGAAAGTGGCTTCAGGCAGCTCCTTTTTAACTTGAGCGAAGGCACGAATCGGAGTCAACGGGTCCTTGGGTTTACTTAGCCTAGTTACCATCACCACCCTTGCTCCAGAACCATTTCCATTTGAGACTGGACGTCTAAATAATCGCGTGTCAACAAAATTAGGTACCAAACGACTTGTTCTTTCCAGCCCTAATTCCTGCAAGAAGTTAAGAGTTTCCTTGGAATAAGTAGTAATGGCATCAGCGTGCCTAAGCACATCGAGTATTGATGGAGCTCTCAGTGGCATTGCGAACGGATCGTTACAATTCACTGAATCACCATGAAGGGTAACTAAGAAAGGGCGATGGAAATGTTGGCTTAAGAGGAGGCCTATCGTCGGATAAAGTGGTTGCCAAAATCCATGAATATGAAAAACGTCAACCTTATCGATCCCCCTTATATTGGCAGCTTCGTTGAAAAGGTTCTTAGCCAATACGTTATCCAATGTTCTTGATGATCGACGGAATGTCTTGTAAAATGCGCCCCTGAGAAAGCTGGACAAGTTAGGTCCTAGTCTATGTACCTCCAGGCTGTTAATTCTTTGACAGCTCGATGTTCGAAGCGCTTGCGAGAAAGGGACATAAGCGGCTTTGTCGGTGATCATAAGAAAATTCATGCTTTGATCTTGTTGGGACAGAAAGTTCGACAAGCTTAGTATGTAACGCTCCACTCCCCCAGACTCAAGGGGAAAGAAGTTTTGCCAAATGTGACAGACGTTCATGAAGGTTTCAACCAGTTCAATTCTCGCTCGACTATCATTAAAGCTAAGGAAAGCGCGCAATACTACATAATAATACGCTGACGAGTGTCAGCGTGTTTGAGTAGTACTGCTCACACGGCATTAGCAATGACCTCATTCACGCAATGATTGATACAAAGAAATGTATTTTTTCGCGATTTTTTCCCAACTGTAATTTGCTGCCGTTTTCAACGCGTTGCTCGATAGTTTCTTCCTTAAGTCTGAATCTTGACTTAAAGATAGCAGCGCTTCTGGTAAAGCATTAGCATCATCAGGTTCAAAAAGAATACCATTTTTTCCTTGAGTAATAATTTCTGGGGTGCCACCTCTGTTAGATGCTATCACAGGTGCACCTGAAGACATTGCCTCAAGAAGCGTCAAACCAGCAGAATCCCGTCTAGAAGGGAAAACGCAAAAATCTGCCGATCTATAGTATAACGGAACCGCTTCTGGATTAGTTTTTCCGTGAAAAACAACTACTTTTTCAACTTGTTTCTTCTTTGCGAGCAACTCCAACTCGGTTTGATTGCCAGATCCCACGATATGTAACTTCATGTTTGGAAGCTCCGAACGAAGCTCGGATATGGCGCAAATCAACAGGTCAACACTTTTGAACTTGGATAGGTAACCCACATACAAAATAGCAGGATCACCTTCTAACAATAGCTTACCAGTGCAATCACTAAATTTCTTAAGGTTTACTCCATTTGGGATGACCGCAATTTTTTCGCGGTTCACTCCATACCAGGTCACTATTTGATTTCGCATAAACTCGGAGTAAGTAACTACTTGATCTACACTTTTACAAGACCTTAGAGTTTTCATCAGATACTTGTCCATAATTGAACGGAACTTTCGCGTTTGTGGCTGATCCATCAGGTATTCTACCTGAATAATTCCATGAATGTTCAAGAGGGTGGCAGCACCTGTAATCTTTGCGAACCTCAACAACATGGAACCTCCATTGATCCAGGCAGGGATCAAATTGAAATGTATAATTTCGAAGTCTCTAATTGCAAAACGGCTGTACACTTTCAAAAGATTAGCAGCATAATTTCTCGGAGAAACAATATAAGAAGGAAAGCAGGTAACCCTCGCCCGGTTTGCCAAAGCCTTTGTTAGGTGGTAAGCAACCATGGAAACGCCTCCGCCACGAGAGCCCGCATGCAGTTCCGGTTCCATGTAATACAAAACATTCAATCTTATTCAACTCTTTAAATATGCATTCTTCGATGAATTGCCTTATTTACCCAACCCCCTGGGAAACCAGCCAGAATGTCGACATATACGATATTTGAGGGCTTTTGGCTCAAGCAATGAATAATCGGATTTGCATTCAACTGTGGAGGTTGCGTGCAAATTAGAGATTACTTAGATTGCGTTACCCAGACCTAACTGCCTTTCGTTGCTATGTAAGAGAAACCCGAATTATAAACTACATCTAATCTGTCCATTATCTGTTGGGATCCATTGTCAACGGAAATATTACTCATATTGAGACTCTCAGCCAAACCGACCGAATATATTACGGAATCATACATCATTATGTTTGATAGCCCAAAACGCGTTGTGAATTGGGTGTCGATTTGGGTGTTTCCTTGGATTTGTGGAAGAATATACCACGCCGTACCACTATCAGCGATTACTGTGCTTTTTGAATTCCAATCGTATTTCTCGATCATGAAGTTTGCTGTCGCAAGGTCCTCTTTTGTTTGAAACGTTATTAGATTACTAGTAAGCGAAGAGTGAATTGGAACGAAAACAACAAAGACCAACATAATCACCAACATGACCACAACCAAATATTTCAGGAATTTTCTAAACTTGCTCTCAAACAGATACGCAATCCCCAATGAGATGGGAACAAAGACTATCGCTATTGCACGCGTCCCCAGGACGCTAAGTACAACACCCAAACCTGAATAAACAGCTCCAGTTAAGAAAATAGCTTTGTCTATTTCTCTCAGTTTTCTTCTAAATACTATGAAAACGAAACCTGCAATACATAAGACAGCAAATGCAATTGTTATCGTTCTAGAAAATAAGTGGGGGATAGCATCAATCGAGACAGAAGTGGAGGCAAGTGTAGCCCCAACGACAGCAGAGTATTCCTTTGGAGGAGTAAAAGCGCTAATTATATTACCCCTAAAAGAAATTTCAGCAAAGGTAATTTGCACTACCATAAAGATGACCAATGTTAATATGAAGAAATCAAAATATTGTCTGCTTCTGCTAATGATGCTCCGAATTAGCAAATAGATTACAAAAAAAAGGGGGACAAATGCATGGGTAATTACCGTACTTATAAACAAGATGATCATAGTAAGGGTCGTACCAGCACTCCTCTCTCGTGTCTCCAAAATGAACAAGATAAGAAGAAGCGCAAATGCGAGGGAAAATGGAACAGCTTGATAATTCAAGAACAAAAACATTACGACAAAAAAGGCCGCTACCATAAGAAAACCGCTTCGATTGTACGCCTTTGAAGCATAAATATACAAAGCTGTAGATAGTAGAAACCCTATGATTGTGAAGAGCAGAAATTCATAGCTAGTTAACTTAAGTCCGCTCACCAACGTTGTAATGCTGGCTAAAAGAAAAAAAGAGGGCCACTGGTAATAGTTGTGGATTAATTGTGAAGCGTTCAAACTATTTGTTCTAATGAAATTTTCTGTTAGCCCTCTAAAATAATCTGCATCGACGGTTGACATCGTGAAGTAGAAATACACCAGCGAATACAGAACTATAACAAAGCCAACAGTCAATATCCATTTTGAATACTGGCTTTTGAAGGTTGTAGCCATCATAAACATTGAGGTTAGCAATATAGGAATGCTAATCCAATACAAAATTGAGACATGGTTGTAAATAATGTCGCTCACTGAATTAACTGATAAAGGATAGCTCACGTACCAAGAATAGATCATTAACACTAAACCTACAAAAAAAGGAAGAAATAACAGTTTGTTCTTTTCCATTCTCTTCACCGTATCAATCTTGCAACTCATGATATGAGTATTTTCGTTCAATTCTTGGGCGAGTTTCTTCGCTGAGCGCAATCGACGTTTCATTATTCTCGAAGATTCAACTGCTGCTGTTCTGTATTTGTTTCAATATTTTCTGTCTGAATTAAAGTATGAGTTTTCGCTTCAGTCAAAGAAGGGATCCCGAGATTTAGGGAGGCGCGCTACGTTTATGTTAAATCAAGAAGACTTTTTCTCTAGCACACATGTCCCAGAAGATGAGACGTTCATAGATTAGCCTTATATAAGTGAATGGGAACAAAGCAAAGTCCTCTTTGGTTTTGTATCTATTGCTGAAAAAACTTCGGATAATTAAAGGGGGGAAAAAAATGGCTACTAAGTTCATCGGGTACAGTATTCTCCAAGTGAAAAAAGATTTGTCATGAAGCTTTTTATAAATTAAGACTCGGTTTCTAACTATTGCTGCCTTCCTCACGAATTCTCTCGAGGTAAGAGTTTTCTTCTGGTGATAAACTATCATGTTTGGATTGAAACGTATTTTTCCAAGCCTTTTGGCCCTCAATGCGAGATCTCTATCCTCCATGTAGGTATATCTCTCATCAAAGCCGCCGATATCATTCAATACACTTTTCACGTAAACCATGTTACAGGTTGGATACTGCCCACCCGTTATGTTATCAACCACATCGTCTGAACGAGTCGGTTTGTACTCCTTGGAAACGTAGTAAGTCTTTCCTTCGACACCAATGCAGTCTGAGGTTTTTAGATATTTCAACCCTTCCTCGATCCAGTTTTTGGATGCTAAACAGTCTCCATCCGTGAAGAAAACATAATCTCCTGTTGCATACTTCAAACACTTGTTTCTGCTTGCAGAAAGCCCAAGCCACCGTTCATTCCTGAAGTATCTTACTCTCGGATCTTCAAATTTTTCAATTATTTCTTTTGTCTTGTCGTTACTTACATCGTCGATAATAACAATCTCAAAATCACTAAATGTCTGATTTAAGAGAGATGTTAGGCAAAGCCCAATGTCCTTCTCGGCATTCCTAATAGTGAGCAGGACACTAACATTAGTTCCCATTTCTTCCAAGCCTCAAAAAAATGAATGCAGGCATAATTTTTTTCTGTTATTTTCGTCAATATTTTGTCACAGGCAATATCGAGAGCTTAACTGTCGCGAAATATCATGCTGTTAATTGTATTCAAAAGTTTCTCCCGTTGTTTTTTTGCTAATGAAATAGCGTGTTTTCGATTTTGTGTTCCCATTTCTGCTATCTTCTCTTTTCCAAAATCTAGTAGTTGGTCTAGTTTGGCGGCTAAGTCGTGACTGTCAACGTAAGTGTACTCGTAAGGAAGGAGATCTCCCCGTGCACCGAGTTTATCCGAGAGGACGACTAGGCCAGCCATGGCGTAGTCATATTTTCTTTCGTTAGAACCAGCCATGTGAATCCCTATATTGATGCCAATCCAAGATTTACTGAGAGTTCTTAGGTAATCCAATTTGCTTGGAATGAATCCAATTTGGTGAAGCTCTATATTTCTGGAAACTTGTTGCGGCTCAATACCAATTATGTAAACTCTGATTTTTTTATGAACCTTCGACAATGCTTCGAAGATTTCCTCAAGAGATCTACTGGCTCTCGAACCCCAATGTCCTCGCAAGACTATGCTTATACTTGGAGTTTGATCCTTGTCACTTGGCTCAAATTCGGTAACAGGGTAAATATTGGGATAAAAAACTGCTTTTTTCGCTCCCATTTCGATATACTTGAGTCTATCTCTTTCGCTACAAGCAATAACTACATCCGCTAGAGCAATCGCTTCTCGTTCTAGCTTGTACATTAGGTTTTTTGCTACGAAGTTGTCGTTATAGCTATACCGTTGGTACGCGAGATCTTGAGATACGTAAATAATTGGACCTAACTGCGCAAGCATTTTCAGCTTAACCGTGTTTATGCTCAAAAATTCATCTACCAAGAAGATCTTTGGTGAAGCAAGGCCTCTCAAAACGCGAAGTACCCCATCGGTTCGACCTGAAGTGGCAAAATACTGATATAGTGACTCTGAAAAGACAGACAAGAAACCATCGTTTACAAGCAACTTCGCTTTCCTGTGGTGGAATAATCGTCTTAGAATTCCATCATGTAGATCTTTGGGGCTCTTCAACATCATTAAAAAAAAGTACAACAGAATTCCTGTGGTGGTTGTAGCCAATTCTATCTGGTTATAGCGCCATTTTTCCTTGAACTTCTCATCTCGGTTTCTAATGATATAAAGAAGTCTGCTATTCCCGCTCAGTCTAAAAAGTTGAACTACGAAACTTGCTTTGAGCGAAAGCTCTTTCCCATCTCTTATGACTACTAACACAAGGGTCGACTCCTAAGCCATTATTTCCTAACGCAAGTCTCTACAACAATCTTTGACTTTAAGATGCGAATTAAAAGGCAGAGGCTTAACGCTTTTTCAAGGGTGCATGGGTGTTGGTCTGTTGATGGAGCAACAGACTTGTTGAACGTTTGCGTTTGAATTTTTGGCTTTGTTTACATGGTTTACTTTGTTGAGTGCGAGTTTTTGAAATAGTCAACAGAGGTGAAACAAAGCTAAATAATCAACTTGAGGTAAAAGAACTTAATGTTCCGAAATATCATAGTGACTATTTAGTTGCGCCTGCACAGAAATGGCATTTTAAATTACAGAATGCCGTCAAACCGTTTAATAAACCCAGCAGATGGCTCCAACTTTGTAGTTTGATTCCTTTTGCCAAGTAGCGCTTCTTTAATCATTCAGGCTACTAAGGTGATTTAGATCTATCAATATGAGCTTCCTCAGCTTCTTTTCGCAAAATCTCCGTAGCTCGAAACCAACAGTACTGTGAACCTTTGTTTGATATTTTCTTTGCTGGACAACCGGCAATGGAAATGCCAGGCTCCTTAAAAGATTTGTTAACATACGAGTTTGCTCCGATGGCTATCCCATCGGCAATTTCAATATTTCCATCTATAACCACACCTGGTCCAATAAAGATATTATTGCCTATTGTCGGAGCAGCAGCGGGGTAATAAATACTTCCAATTGAAACACACCGATCTATTCTGCAATTTTCCCCAACCACAGCTTTTGGATGCACTATTATTGGGCCTCCGTGAGCAATTGACAAGCCAGGACCAAACACGTTAGGAACTATCACAACCCCTAATTTCATGCTTAATTTTTGAAGACTAAACTTTGCTTGCAAACAAAGAATCTTGTCTAAAGGATTATTTCCACAATTCTCCAAGTACTCGACTTTACGTAGCAACCGTTCGAATCTCCAAGTTTCGTCTCTGAGATTCGGAGGGGGCAATATCCGCGGCCGCTTATACCTAATAGCTAGCGCAAGCCGATCAGCCGCCAAATAGAATTTATAATCTTCTTTGGATTTAATCATCTTTATTCTCGACCAATCTGAATACCTTGCAGACTTTGCAAGAGAACTTTTGCGTCATCTTTGGTTACCACCTTAATACTGTTGTCTTTTGACTTGCCGTCAATAACCCAAAATATTATCGTAGTCAACACGCTCAGTCAACATGGATCTGCAATCCTCAGAAAGCTCTCAAAATCGGTAGTTCTTTGTATCAGTGCACTTGTGTTAAGCCCAGTCATTTCATATTTTCCTTTTCATTTGCATTGGCGCGGGCATTTTTATCCTCTTGGTTGTTTTCCAACTGAACTGAAGTCATATACTCCCTTAAACCATGCTGACCGTCAACATCAATTAGCAACGGCTGCCACCCACGAATTTTGTTAATGGGCCAGTCCCACCAACGAAGCCGGAGCAAATATTCAATCAAAGAAGAGTCAAACCTATACTTTATGATCCTCGCGGGGTTTCCAACTACAACCGCATAAGCTGGAACATCACGAGAAACTACAGCCCCGGCACCAACAACAGCACCATCGCCAATTGTTACCCCAGATAATATGATTGCACCATATCCCACCCAAACGTCGTTACCAATCACAATATCGCCTTTAGAAGGGGGGTTATTCGCGCCACTCCAAAAAACATCAAATGGATAAGTAGTTACGCTGCTAATCCGATGTTCGTCACTTAGCAAAATCTTTACACCAGACCCAATTGAACAGAACTTTCCGACCTTCAACTTCGCGCCTACGCCCGAATCTAAAACCTCGGGAAAACCATAACTATAATTACCTATATCGTACTTCTCGTATGCAGGATTACGATTCATTAACTGGCTCGGACCCTTCAGAATCAAAATCCGAACCAAAAAAAGCAAATCCTTTATGATGTTTATACCTGTGTGCCCTTCTGACCTTAGCGCGCGAGCGCGCTTCACCCGTTCCGAAGTACGCAAATAGTCGATCACTTTGGTCTGCCCCAAATTCTCCACTCCACTTTTAGTCCAAGTATAATCAAATTAACCCGTGTCATTTGAACTCTGATATTTAGTATTTCCTTTTTCGTCCTTATCCTTTTTTCCTTTATCGCTGAGTTGGTGAAAATTTGCGCCTATTCGTCCACAATAGTGATAATGATTTAGGCGGATCTTCATCACATCACTCTTGTTAAAATGCTGTATAATTTGTCACCAACGACGTCGGCTTTTCTTTTCTCGTATTCTTCATATCCGTTCGTCTGAAGGGTCTGGTAGATTTCAGTATCCTCATAAAGACGGTTGATGCTCGCAACAAGATCATTTTCGTTATTTGCCACTAACGCATTTACATTGTTTATCACGTAGTTATCGTTATGTGTCATTATAATCGGAGTTCTCATACTCCAGCAGTCACCAATGAAACCCCATCCGCCAATTTTAACAGGTGAATAGGCGTAATAGCTATTCGATATCAATCTGAGTGCCTCAGTTCTTGGTAAATGGTTGACGTAGCGTATTGCTTCGCCATATCGCTGTTCGAGTTTTTCTATTATTGGAGCTTGAGGACCTGGTCCCACTACAACAAATTGCTGAGTTTTTGTTTTTTCTAATATCAAAGGTAAGGTTTTCTCGAACTCTTGCGTGTTTTTGAATGGATAGAGTGATCCTATGTATATCCCCCTACCATTTTCACGTGTGGACGCATACCTAAAATCGTTAGGTATGTAAGATGGCCAGGGGAGATAAAATACGGATTTATTGTTTTTTGATAACATCCCAAGAATTTGCTGATCTCTTGGACTACAAGTAATCAGAGTATTGGCTTTTTCACATAGCCAAGACCAAAACCGAGGACCAGAAGGTATCCCAAAAAAAAACATAGCACTTCTCATTTTACGACTATTATAGAGTTCGCCCGCAAAAATTCTGCCTGCATCTTCTACCATTAATACTATCGGCTTTTTCAGAGATTTTTGAATCAAAAGAGCTAACCGCATATTTAGTTCTTGATCACAAAATATCAAGTCTGTTTTTAGATCTTTAGCTATTTCCAAAATTCTGTTTAATTTTTTGCCTGGAAAAAGGAACATATCTTGAGAATTCTCGTAAAGCCTATGTATAGGAATACCGTCCATATTTTCGTAAGTTGGAAAATTACCTACTCCCTTTTGACCCATAGACCTACCGGCGACAATTGCCAATTCTACACCTTTGTCGTGAAGTCTCGTGAGCGTGTAAGCGTTATCGTTTACTTGCTTGCTCATTCCAGGGAATATGCATAATATATTCAAACTATCACCGAAACTTTTGGACTATGTTCTGAACAAAAGCACACAAGATTTTTTTCCTTTTCGAGCGCATTCTTTTGGAGTCGTCTTAATGTTGGCCGTTTATTAAAAGGTAAGAAGAAACGTCATTGTACACCACTCACAGCTTTTCCCCTTGAGAAAGGCTCGCTATAGAACTGTAATTCTCTAATTCCAGGCCTAACGAAAGGTGGCAATTATAGTAGGACATCCATCGGCTTATACATTGAACAAGCTAAAAAAATTAAATCTGTTTGCCAAATCCGCACTATCATATTGAAATTAACAACTGTGGATAGCCGGACGTCGAACAGTTTTGACATGTCAACTTTGAAGGGGTTCAGTTCGGTTTTGTGAAGTTCCTATCGGACAAACTTTTGTGAAATTTCGTCGGGTGGCAATTTGCAATCTTGTCTGTCATGGAAAACCCTCCTTTACTCCAATAAACAGGAAGGAGCGCGTTAGCAGAGTGTTTCTTGGGTAGTTAGTTAATTTGCTTTCTAATTCTTTGGTGAATAACGCTTCGCCTTCATAAGTAAACTCAGAAACGTTCTCGCTTTTATTATGGCTCTTGTCTACAGAATGAACAGCGACGCGTCGAAAGTCACAGGAGAGGAATTTTATGATTTCTTCGGGAAGCATTCGATTCAGATAGGTTCCAGAATAGTGAAGCCAGTTGGCGACTTGTTGATCTCCTAAAAGATGCCCCCAAGGATGCGCGAGAGCAATTTCGTCGGGTACGTGAGCACCTGATAATGAATAGTAATTATGCCAGAGATGATAGCTTATGCCTAATGGTCGCGTGATTCTTGAAATTTCATGTGAGAGTTTAGCAAAATCATTCGGATTTACATGTTCGAGAACTGCGTTAGAGCAGACTACATCAAAAGTTTCATCTGAAAAGGGTAGATTGCAACCGTCATAGGTTTCAAGATGCTGATTAGACTCATCAAGTTTCAAATGGGAAACGTTCCTTAATTCGTCGAAGTATCGTCCGTAGGTCAACCGATCAAAAATGGTGTTGGCAAAAGAACTAGCTATTCCTCGACCGTCTCTTCTTAAATTTCTATATCGAGCTCCGAAACCATCCTTCCAGAACGCATCCCTAACATCAACACCATTCACTTGCTTACCAACGGTGGACCAAAGTATTACATCTGGATAATTGTAACCACACCCGAGTATCAGAATGTTCGCGTCCGAAACTTTTTTTCCTCTAGCGCTTAGGAGAGATTCAATATCATTTTTGCTCTTTAGGAAAACGTTGAAATAGTCATGATTAGCAGTTGTTTTGGCTGAACGCACTGTCTTCCAAAAGTAACGAAGCAAAAGTCTAAGGTCCGGCATTATTCAGCTTCTTCCTCTGGTTCCAGTTTTATCTATTTCGCCCTTTATTGGCTTAACTTGATTATTAGTTTGTTACCTTCTGCCTTAAGAATCCATTCAAGTTAATCGTATTCATTTAAGTCAGATTGTTTAAATGCAATGAGGAAACTGAGTTCTAAGAGATTCAATCTTGAGCATAATGACTCTTACTAAATTGCTCCGCAAGATAAAAAAGGAAATTAACACAAAAGAATCGAATTAGCAAAGTGCTGTCGAGCCGCTACGTTTAGATAGATATTCGAGTTGCAAGTTTCAAACCGTTTTGCTGGAACCAACTCGGCCATTGTTCCGGTGGAGATGTTGCAATTTGAGTTTGAAGCTCCTTAACAAACCATAATAGAAACCAGTTAATCTTGCCAAAGAGAGCACGATAGCTAATGGATAGTAAATTATTCGCCAGTTGCACGAGCGTGTTCTAACCGCCGTGAACAAAATGTAACTCAATAACAAGAAAACAAAAGAGAGAACAAAAAGTTCTATAGAGAAAAATAGTGTAACAAGCAGGAACAGGCAAATGAAATTTGTTACATAGAATGACGCGAAAAGTGATTCATACCGTGCATATTTTAGAGTTTTCCAAGATAGGAAAAAAGGCGCAGCATTTGAGTTTGCCTGAAACAAATGCTTCAAGCCTTGTCTATGGTGCAGAACGGTTACCTCAGGGTCAAAACGCAGCGTATACCCATTTTCAACTAGTTTTAGATGGAACTCCCAATCTTCACATGTTTTTACTTTTTCGTTCAGAAAGCCCATCTTGCTGAACGCTATTTTCCTGTAAGTAACATTACAACCCGCAATTTTCCCCACTGCCGAGCTGTCAAGATACGTCGTTTGCAAATGGGCTTCCAAAAACGTTCCTTCGACAAATCTAAGAGGACTCTTATAGGACTCCTCTTGAGGAGTAAAATGCGGTCCACCCAAGCAACTCAACGACGGATACTTTTGAAAAATCGACTGTATTTTCTGCAGCCAATCTACTGGTGCTTCTGCATCATCATCTATGAAGGAGACCAAATCTCCACGAGCGTTCTTAACGCCTAAATTCCTTGCCGCGCCCAGCGTCGGATACGTTTCCTTCAAAGCTAAGATCTTGTTAGTCTCAACAAGAGTCTTTATTGATTGAGGATAAACACTATAAACTAAAATTATTTCAAAGTCCCTGAAAGTCTGTTTTAACAGAGATTTTATACATTGCTCCAATAATTCCGTTTTGCCGCCTTTTGTAGCCAGGATGACACTTATCGCAGGATTAACAGTAGGCACATCGCGCAGTTCTTGCACATCAGAACCGCTTGTGGTCTTCCCCATTACGATGCCTCATTTCTGCTTAATTCAACATATCGTTCCGTGTTCCAACCAATGGTCTTCTTTGCATCTTATAAAGAAATGAAATGCAAGAAAACCAAAAATAGTAGGTGCACATGGCTAATCATTTCTAATTGCTGCAATAGCTTCAAAATACTTAGCAATATATGCTTTAGGAGAAAAATAGCGCTCATAAATATTTCTTATTTTGCTCGATGAATAGTCATATTTAGAAAAACCTGAAAGGATATTTTTGAGCTCGCATAAATTATTAAAAAGTAGATTGGTGCTAACTTTGTTCAGTATTTCAGGCAAACCGCCGATGTTTGATCCTACCGCAGGTGTACCAACTGAAAGTGCCTCTAAAACAATCATTGGGCAGTTCTCGGGACAAACAGAAGGAATTAAGAGTGCATTAGCATTTTTCAACAGTTGATACATAGGATTGGAGTCAACCCAACCTAACAAAACAATTTTGCCTGCCAGATTATTCATCTTCGTGAACTTTTCAATTTTGGGTCGCAAACTCCCGCTTCCGGCGATTAGAAGTTTGGCATCCGTTTCAAGGTCTTTGAACACATTGACAAGGTCTATTACGCCCTTGTGTTTTTCCAACGCCCCCGCATACAGAAAATAGTTGGAAAAACCTGATTGCCCTATTTCAGACGGGGGTTTAGGTACGAAATTCGGTATTATGACCGTCTTCAGACGTATTTTTTCGCTTATTCTATCGCTAACAAAACTGCTTGGTGCAATCATCAAGTCAAGTTCCTTGATTGCATTATCAAAAGCCTTTCGATGTCTCCAAATTTGGGGGGGTCTTCTGCATCTTATGGAACAGGAAAAACATGCACGACTTTGACAAGGCGTTTTTCCGTTTTTCAGCAAGATGTTTTGCTGGCAAACTAGCCAGTTATCATGGCATGTGTAAATATTTACGTACTCTCGTTGCTTCTTTAAGATATCGTATCCAAGCAGAGAAATGTTATGATGATGCACTATGTCTGGTTTCACCTTATCGATAAGGCTCTTAAACCTCCGAGTAACAAGAGAGGAATTCCCGAAAAGGTAAGCCGAGTAGGAACTCACTCCAAATGGTGTTCGTAGTGGATGTCGCTGAACCCCGCTCTGTTCTTTTTCCTCTGGAAAAACCCTTTTTTTCAGCTTAAACGCATCCAGACTGTGGAATACATGAACTTCATGTCCATTCTTTGCCAACTCCTCGGCCAAATACTTGACGTGAACAGCATCTCCGCCCAAATGGTATGGCGGATAAAATGTTGTCGTGAAGACAAATCGTAAAGTTTCCATTAAAGCCCTCAAACAACTCTAAAAAGGAATCAAATACTCTTCACTAGTGAGCATGAACTATCTTATGGAAATCATAGTTATCCATAATTCTTAAGGGATTATCTCGTTGCCAACGGAAGGTCTTCTGGCTGTGTAACTGCATGCTACAGATTCCGCAACTACCATTTAAGATTAAAATACAATGCGCGAAAACCCTTTTTACTTGCTTTATTCTAGTCTTATAATGTTAACTCGTCAGTTACATAACTGATTTATGCTGGCACTTTGAGACTGAGCACGATTATTAATTAAGTAATTTTTTGGTGCATGCTTGCGATTATTCAAACCGAGAAGATTTGTATTCTCGTTGAACAATCCCACAGGTTGAACAACTTCACACAATATTTATATTGAGACTTACGATACGATATTCAACCTGAATGCACCGTGAGCGGAAATATTTGACTGGAAAAATGAAATATCTCATCTTTCTTTTATTAATTTTGTTATGCTATCCTCTTTCCTCATACATTGCTAGAGCACAGAGTTCACCAGAAATCATTATATCCTCTCAAGGAAGCATCAACAGCTCGAACGCTACCCCAACACCTAACCCAACATCCACCCCAACACCTAACCCAACATCCACCCCAACACCTAACCCAACATCCACCCCAACACCTAACCCAACATCCACCCCAACACCTAACCCAACATCCACCCCAACACCAACCCCCAAACCCACCGCTACGCCAACACCAACCCCCAAACCCACCGCTACGCCAACACCAACCCCCAAACCCACCGCTACGCCAACACCAACCCCCAAACCCACCGCTAC
>JBEKFM010000027.1:0-35516 GCA_050013315.1 Bathyarchaeia archaeon | reverse complement strand
TAGTAGGCGGAGTAGATACCATTCACACGGGCGTTGTCCACGAATTTGATAGTTTTTTCAACATCTGGAAAATTGTACCCCAGCAAACTCAGCATAGCCAGTCCATAATATGTGTCTTGAAGATTGGATTCTGCACCTTGACAGAAAGTGTAGCCGCCATCATTGTTCTGACGATTAACCACGTAATTAGTTATCTTCTTGACCGATGGGGAACCTTCTGACCGCCCTATTTCAACCAATGCACTCAACACTCTTCATTTGACTTTGTAGATGTCATCAGCCTCTGCCCATGAAGCAAAGGCGGTTAAAGGCGAGCTTCATCACCTAACAGGATTGTAGGAACTCGAGCAAGACAAATAAGTATTCCTCCAGATTGAATACTTGAAGAACTATTCACGATTGGAGTGATACAGGTGCAAAAACATGAGAACTTGTCCTAAGTGTAACCACGAAATAGACGACGAAAAAGCACAATTCTGTCCACGATGTGGGACACAGTTGCCGAAGGAAGCAAAAGTTGTCAAGAAAACGAAGTTGCCTTTAGTGGGAGGAGCTCTGATGATTATTGGAGTTGTGGCTTTTGCGGTGACAAGTTGGACTTCCGGTTCGTATTTCTTTGCCATAGCAGTGTTGTTTGCAGATGTCTTTGCAATAATTTTAGTAAGGGAACTACTTTCAGGGGAACAGAAAGGGTACATTATCGTGGTCACGATTGCGGTAGTAACGCTGTTTCTGGAATTCTGGGTCAGTGTCAATTCAGCCTATTATATTAACTTCCAAGGAGCAAGCATAAGTTTCCTGCTCACACTTCTCGGTGCGATGATGTTAGTGGCTGCAAAGCAAAAAGCGTAGCGGATTGATTTTTGTTGGCACCAGTATGTTGCTACATTATTTTTTTTGTTTAGTTCGTGCTCAACTTGCGAGTAAAAGTTGCGCCCCTTGTTATATTTGTGAATAGACAAAACTGCCAGTCTCTGGGCGATCAATATTGAGAGCTCGCAACAAAGATAAATAGCAATTTCAGCATAACGGGAATCATGAAGACCGCAGTTTATTACCTCTCCAGAACTGGAAACACGAGACGTTTTGCAGAAACAATATCTGAATTACTTAAAGTACCAATTTATGACATAGCATTAGTCGAATCAGCATCGGCAGCCGACTTCGATTTGCTAATCATCGGCACGCCTGTTAATGGTTTTAGGGCCGTCCCCGAAGTTCTTTAAACTGCCTGAAGGTGAAAACAAAAAAACGATTCTTTTCTGCACTTATGCGGTTGCCAAAGGAAGTACCTTCAAAGGATTGGAGCAGGAGCTTTCCAAAAAAGGCTATAAGAATCTCTTATCAGTGTCCAAAAGAGCAGTGAAACCTAGCAAAACAGATTTCTCGGATGCCCTAACAGAAATAACCAAATGCGTTGAAACCTCCCAAAACTCTCTGTAACATAAGTGACACCATGAGCGTCCATTCTTAAGGAACTCAATCCCGTGTTATTTTTGAGGGTTCATTTGCTGTTTTTCTTAAGAAGGTGTAAGTTCGCTGGTTTTTTCTCAGGAGCCTAAATAATCCAGAGCTGGTCACGCTAGAGACTATTTCGTTTTCCTTCAAATGGTGATCGCTAAATGATAAGACCCCTTCCGGTTTCAGCACTCTATGCAGCTCAGAGAGCACTGCATTTTGGTCAGCTAAATCATGAAAGACATCATACAGAAGGACCGCATCTAATTCTTCGCTCGGAAGCCCTGTGTCGCAATCGGACTGAATAGTTTTCACATTCGCTAACTTATTTTTATCGACGATTTTTCTGACCATTTCAAGGGCAACCGGCATAGTATCCAAAGCATACAGTTTGCCAGTCGCCTCTATGGCTTCTGAAACAGCAAGTACGTAGCCGCCTGGTCCACAGCCAAAGTCCAACACTTGAATCCTTTTCTTAACTCTACTTCTTTTATAATGTCTTCGCGAGGCTTAACAAGATCTCGAATCTTGAACTCTAAAGCCATCATTCTGAACCATATGTTTGACATTTAATAATCACTAGTTTCTCAATGTTACGGCTAGTTTTAGAGCCCCTGTGATTTCGTTTTTTAGATTTTCATAGGATGCACTTAGCAGTTTTGCATCCTGTTTTGACATGCCTTGGGCGGTGAGTTGTTTTTCAAAGGCCTTTCTTGTCTTGCTCACTCGGTAGCCCAGCGTCAGGTACATCCACAGCAAACTCACAGTCAAACGGGCGATGTAAGGAGTTGACTTTAGTGCTGTGGTGACCAGTTTAGCTTCACTCATTCTTGACACCTTGAAGAGAAAAAAAGGGAGCTACTCCTCTTCCTTTTCCGAATGCCAGTCGCGGAATCTGCCTCCGCTTGCGTTTCTGAAAATCTGGCCTATGTTAGTGAAGGTCTGCATGTATTCCTGTGTCAGCTTAACGGCGACGTCGTCTGGGAGTCCGCCTGTTTTGAGTTCCTTGTAGTATGCAGCAGCTGCTTTGCCCATGCTTTTCCCCGCTTCTTCAGAGAAAACACTGCTCATTATGCTTTTGATCATGGTGGGTACTTCAGTTGAAACGACACCTAGTAGCTCCTTAATGTTTTCTGGATCCATTTTTTTGTCCTTTCTTTCTTCGTGAGACATTTTTTTCGCCTTTAAACAATAATAGGGTGGTCACTGAAGTTAGGTGTTTTGCGCAAAAGTGACCACACAAGTGGTCAGCCTTTCTGCGCTAAGTCATATATTGAAGGTTTACCTTCTTTCTTTATAAGAACACCCTGACCTTGTAGCTTCAAAACTCTTTCTCGTACGATGCGTCTGCTTGCCTTGCCCCGCATGGATGTGACTTGCCGCGTAATGGCTGAAATGTTTAGGGCACCCTTTACAGCTAGGGCTTGAATTATGCATCTTGAAATGTCGTCTTGCGCGATTAAGGTCTGCTTGAGATAATTCTGCGCGTTTTTAAGTCGGGCGGCAATTTTTAGCGGTTCACCGTACATACCTATGCCTATCCTCGTAAGCCTCAAAGCTGCGTTTAAGCCTTCAAACTCAGGCTTCTCGAGAATAAGCTCCTCCAGTAGGTCGAGGCGGTGCAGTATCTGGTCTAGTTTTTTACCCAGATCTTCGACGTTGCTTTTGGAGTCTTTTTTGTTGCTGCTCAAATAGTGCCCTGCCTACTCAAGCGAAAATGTGAGGGTTTAATATTTAAGTTATTGACTCGGAGAAGCTGAGTTTGATCCGGATCCTTTTCAAGAGCAGATTAAGATTTGTGAACAATTGGCAAAATTTTAAAAAGCTAATGAATTACATCTGTTTTGAAGTTGATAATATGCCAAAAAGCGTTGATAAATCAAGAATAACGAAAGAAACAGAAAAACGAAAAAAAGAAGAAAAGCACAGAGAACAAAATGAAGAGAAGAAAAAGGCAAATCCAATTGAAACTGTAACTCTTGATATTTTACAATCTAAGAACGGTGAGCAAAAAATTTGGTTAAGTTTTCAAGATATCGCTGATGGATTCCAAAACAAAGCTCTTTTTATTGATTATTGGAATAAAACAGATGAATTTAAAAAAGACCTTTCACAAGCATTAAGTACCTTAGAGGCAAAAGGGAAAATAGAAAAGAAGATAGTTGGACAAGAAGCTTACTTTTCAAGCATTTAGAAATCTTTATAGTAAGAAAACAAGTTGAAAGGAATAGAAGAATAGTGTTTCAATATTAGGATTGAATATCCAGACTGCCATACTCAAGGGATTTTAGAGATCAGAGGTAAGAGTCAGAGAGTACGTCTTGGGGGATCTTTAACGGTAAGCAATTATATGAAAAGCATAGCGTTAAGATGGGAGTAAGAGTGGTAAAGGGAATAAAACATTGGAAATAAAAAGCGCCATATTAAGTTCTAACAGAAGTATTATAGCGGGTCCGATGGGATTTGAACCCACGACTTTCAGCTTAGAAGGCTGACGCGCTATCCGTACTGCGCCACGGACCCTTTTCGGGCTCTTTAATGAAAACACCTCAAGATATAATTTTACCTATCGCTTCAACGCAAAATAATCTCAAGACTGCAGGAAAAAAAGCGCGTTTCGCTGCTTCCTAATTCTTGTTGCAGATTCTTAGTTTTTCAATATCAGCCTTGCTGGGAATTGTTAAAATTAATGATTTGTTTAGGCTGTCTCTGCCAAAATTAACCTTGACCTGACCTATTTTAGCATCAGAATGAAAGGCTGTTAATCCAGCGGCTACTTCCACGGCTTTCTTGGTTTTAGGTCCCTGCAAGATAGTTATCGGACCAACAATGTCGGGAAGTTCAAAGTAATATTCACTTTTTGCCTTCCTAGCCGTCAAAAACTTGTTTTCCGCTTCGTTCCTTCCAACAATCATCTTATTCTTGCCAAACCTAAAGTGCCTGCCAATTTTGAGCAACGTAACATCTACCATGGAAATCTGTTTCTTATGCTGAAAAAGGTCTCGTAGTTTGTTGGCGTATTCTTTGTAAGTTAATAAGCACCCGCCAGCGGGACAAGGGAAATCTTTAATGCTGAATTCTTCTGCAAGCTTAAACTGTGGCTTCCGCGACCTCCCTTGAATATCCAATAGTTTCGCTCTGTCTACTAACCCTTTCTTTTCAGCTTCCGTTTCAGGCAGCAAACGAGCTGACAGCGGCCTTAGAACTTTGCCTTTAAGACCAGCTTCTTCCTCGATAAGCTTCATCGCAGGATAATGCTGAGACATTGGCCTTTCATCCAAAACTTCACCGGTAAAAATGAAGCTGGCACCGATTTCACGCGCATATTTTTTTGCTTTTTTCATTAAGAAAATTCGGCAGTCAACACAGGGATTCATGTTTCTGCCGTATCCATGTTCCGGATTACGAAGCATCTTTAAGTAATCATTTTTTGCGCTCACAACCTTTAAGGGCACGTTTAACTGTTTGGCCGCATCCACCGCTGCGCAACCGCCTTTCTTGCAGAGACAAAAAGGACTTTTAACGTTGAAGGCTACCACTTCGATCCCTTGCTTAAGAATCATTTCTGTTGCAAGGATACTGTCTAATCCGCCAGAAAGCAAACCTAAAGCCTTAACGCGAGTCATATCGCAAATAGCATTCTTCCCCCTAAATAATAATCTAACGTTGAAACTCTCCCTAACTAAAGTTGGCGAAGAAGATTTTGAAAAAGATGGGCATGAAGCCTAGATTCTGTATAAATTTAGACCAATTTCCAAAGGTTTTGCAGAAAACTTTGTTCATACCTCAATTGAAAGCAATGCTAAAGCGACACCATCACGCTTAAAGAGGTCGCTTAAATCTTAAAGAACAAACAGACCAGTTTTACTAGTAATGAATATTGGGGTAAATCTTTCGGAGCTGGCAAACATCCAATATCCTATTTCTTGATTAATAGCCAGCCTGCTTGCACCCTTTTTTCTGGAACAATTTAAAAAGCTATTTGAAAATAAACCAAAATGGATTTATGCCTACTAATCGAGGATTGACTGTGGACATCAGCATCTTCATCCCAGTCTACAAAGAGTCGAGTCAATTAGCATCCATGCTAAATAAGCTAAACTCCCAGAATGTTTCAAAAGAAACTTTCGTAACCGTCGACGCACCCACAAAAGACTTTTCTGAAAAAATCAAAAATCTTGAGAATGGCAACGTTAAATTCATTATTAACAAAGAACGCACCGGGAAGGCAAACGCACTAAACAACACGGTAAAGCTATCTTCAGGCAAAGTACTACTTTTTCTAGATTCCGACATCGAGATAAATGATGACCCTGATTATTTGAGAAAAATTATCATGGAAATGCAACAGACTGACGTGCTTGACATAAAAAAGAAAGTGGCAAAAGGAAAATCATTTTTGTCCAAGATGGCTTATTACGAATACTTCACGTTTAACATTAGCTCTTGGTTAGCATCAAAGTACATGCATAGGTGTCCTGCCGTAAACGGCGCAGCGTTTGCGATTAAGCGGCAAACGTTCGAAAAAATTGGAGGTTTCCACAAGGTTGTCCCCGAAGACATTGACCTAGCAACAAGAGCATTTCTGGAAGAAAGCAGTTTCGCCTACACGACGGAAGTTGAAGTCAAAAATGTTGTTCACTCAGAATGGAGAAAATGGTTCAAGCAACGTAGAAGATGGGCAATAAGTCAAGCATTATGGTTGAAAGATTGGTATCGGGACTTAGCTAAACGATTTATTAAGAAACCCCAAGTTTTTCTGCCAAGTTTATTCTTCCTCTACCCTTCCATCGCCATTTTTCTTTTAAGCGCTTTCGTGCCAAATCTATGGATGTACAATTCAATACTGATTTTCTCACTATTCTTATCAATAAAATTCAACATTTTAATGCCAATTTTCCTAGTTTCCCTAGCAACCGCAAACTTGATCAAGATATTAACTATTTCGTTATCCAGTTTCGGATTAACTGCTGCCGTTTTCTACGGCTTCTCAAGAAAACTTGGTTTCAAAGAAATAAAACTTCACGAATTATTCCTTTACTACTTTTTCTATTCAAACATATGGATGGCGATATTAATTATCGGCCATATCCAAGTGTTTGCCTTGAGAAAACGGGCTGCCCCAGACTGGAAAACGTAACCACCGAAAAAAGACTACACAAGTTAACAAATCATTCTCTCTTCATTGCCTGTGCCTTAAGCTCTTTAGGCATCAACTCGACAGCATATCTTAAAGCCGTCCGTGGCATAGTCTCCTTGTTCTTTACAACGTAGTCGTACACTTCTTTTTGGTGTTTTCGGCTTTCCTCTTTAAGCAACCAGCCATAACCTTTCTGCACAATGTCATCTTCATCAACCAGCAATATGCCGCATATTTCGAAAGCTTCTTGGAGAAACTCGCCTTTCTTCGCTGGAACAATTAGCGACACAGCTGAAGCCCGTTTAAGCCAACGACTATCGCTTTTAGCCCAGCTTTTCACTTCGCTTAGGCTTTCCGGGTATTTTTGGATCAAATCGCCGACCGTGTGATTGCAGAAGCCGTCACATTTAGCCCAATTATTAATGTACCGTCCAATCCACATTTTGAAGATTGCCAAATCGCTCAGTTCAAGGTGCTCAATATAGTTTGGCAGCCAGAACGAAACTATAAACGCTTCTTCAGTGTAGTCTGAACGATAAAGCTCTTCGCAGAGCAAGAAAATCGTTGGTTTATCAAAGGTTTTGACTTGTTTCCAGTATTTTTTGGCTATTTTGCCAACGGTTCCAGTTTTAACCCCGTAATATTTCACTTGTTCTTTAAAGAACCGCTGAAAACTTTTTTGCGTCTTCGGGTCAGTGTTAGCCTTTAATTCGTCTCTTATTTGGACGAGAATGTTTTTCATGCCAGTAAAACGGTTAATGAGAATAATAGCTTTTTCTACGCGTATTTAGCCCAAATTCGGTTCCCGCTTTGGGATTTAGTTTACAACATTACGGGTTCAACAGCTAACTTGACTTTTTTTTTAATTTCTATAGACTTTTATTGAATCAGTCCGCAAACAATTCAACCCCTAAATTCTCAAACTTTTCCTTATGATTTTGGTTTGAATTAGAGCGCGGTACGCAATAAGTAGTGTGAAACCAAACTTTGAGAGTGAAAACAATTGGCTCCAATCTGAAAAACCAATAAATTAGTCTCTGCCGTAACTGAATGTTAAGGTGTCAAATTTGGTTACTGAAAAAGTAATCCATTTTCAAGCATGCCAGATGGCAACCACCAATTCCGTGAAACAGCACAAACTGAGGAAGCTCATAGCGTGGCTATCAGACAAAGAGGGAAGGGGAATGGAGTTCATATCGCTCTACATACCTCGGGAGACATCAATAGATGACGTAGTCGCAACCCTCAAGCAGGAATCTGATTCTGCTGTCATGAAATCTGAGAGCGTTAGGGGTCGCCTTCAAGACGCCCTCAAGAATGTAATCCAGCATCTAAAGCTGCAGAAGGAACTCCCAGAAAATGGGCTCGCGATATTTGCTGGAACTTTCGTCGCGAACGATCCAGAAAGCGAAATTTTGAACGTCGAAGAGCTCATCCCACCAGAGCCAATAACCACCTATCTTTACGAGGTTGACAACCATTTCCGGTTAGAGCCACTAAGGGAAATGCTTAGAGCTCAAAGAGTTGTGGGGCTTGTCGCCATGGATTCAAAGGAGGCTAGTTTTGGGATACTCAATGGTGAACGCCTCGAATTAATCGAAAATATCACTTCGGGGATTCCGGGAAAGTCTGGAAAGGGCGGGTCGAGCCAAAGGAGGTACGAAAGAGGACGCGACATGGAACTCACATACTTTTTTCACAGGGTTGCTGAGCATGCAGCAAAGGCGTTTCTTGAGAATCATAAAGTTACGGTGTTGATAGTTGGAGGACCGGGTCCAACGAAAGAGGACTTCGTAAAGGGGGGTTACCTTCATTATGAGCTAAAGAATGCGCTTCTGGGCACAGTTGATATTCAATCCACCGGCAGAGAAGGGGTGAAAGAGGTACTGGGCAAATCATCTGAGACACTGAAGAATATGTGTGCGCCGGAGGAAAAGGTGATCGTGCAACGCCTTCTGGCAGATATAGGCAAACAAGACGGTTTGGCTATTTACGGAATAGATTCAGTGTTGAGGGCGCTTAAGAATGGTGAAGTGGAAGTTGCAATAGTTACCGACAGTACAGATGTGATTGAAATTGTTGTAATGTGCAAAATATGCGAACACTCAAGGGCGAATATAGTAAATAAGAAAACGAAGGTTCAAACTGTACGGGAAATGATATCGAGCCCATGCGAGAACTGCAACGCGGTTGGATACGAGGTGGAGGAGAAGGACATAATAGATGCCCTAGAGGATTTGGCTTCGCAGACAGACGCAAGGGTTGAAGTTATATCTACCGAGTCGGAAGAAAAAGCAAAACTCACAGCTTTAGGAGGCTTTGCCGCTCTCCTGAGATACAAACCTAGATAAAATGGAATGAAAATCGCTAAACCTTTTCCGCGAAATTAATCTGAAAAGTTGAGCCAAAAGAGGGAAGAAATTAATGGTTAATAATTTTCCATCTGGTAAAGGTCAAAGTCGATATTCAATGCTTTTTCAGGTTCATGGACTTCTTCCAAGTCATAGAGGCACTGCGTAGCTTTCTCCAGCCTGCTGCTTTTTTTAACTGTCACTTTAGACTTAACCATCCCTACTTTCATTTTGCTTCTGGGTTTCCGGACAATGTTTGAATCGCCTATAATCATGGAATTATCGATGATTTTTGGAGCAACCTCGACCTTCACATCTTCAACCGTCAGAGGGCATTTCAACGCTTCATCATGAACATGCTTAGTCAACGCCTTTTCTCCTCCAAACCTCAGCACTAATTAAATCACGAATAGCTACTCGAATAGCTTCGGCACGGTTGGGATAGAAACATTCATCAACCAACTGGTCCAAAGCTTTTATATAGGTTTCAGGCAAATACAGAGTGATCAATTTCATTTAGTTATCTCCCTTATTAGTTGGTGAATAAGCAAACAATGGTTTCTTGCATATAGTTGTATATATTATGCCTTAAATATGCTTATAACATGTTCGTCCAACTGCTTATAAGCAGTATAAGAATGATGGTGCAGCTTTCTGTCAATTTCCCTCAAGGAACCTTTATGTTTTTATTGCTTGTTGAAGCATCTTACGTGCTGGGGACATGGCATTTGCAAGTTTTCGTCAGAAGCTTTGGCTGCTCAGCAAACATGGCTGATGGTGAGGTCATGGCAGGTTGCCTAGCTCAAGCGGGTTTTCAATTAGCGGCTTCAGAAGCAGAGGCTAACATACTAGTTTACAATACTTGCGCCGTAAAGGGTCCAACTGAGAACCGCATCATTGACGCCTTGAAACGAGCCCCAAAAGGCAAAAAACTTGTCGTTGCCGGTTGTTTGCCTATGATTAATTTGGAGCGATTACTGCGAGAAGTACATCTTGACGGCGTGATTGGACCTGCCGCCGGCAAAGATATTGTGGATGTGGTTTTGCGTGTTTTGGAGGGTGAGAAAGTTCTGGAATTAACCGGTTCGGATGCTAAGCCGAAGCTTGATCTTCCAAGAAAACAGGCTAATCCAGTCATTAGCGTGGTTCCAGTTAACTATGGTTGTTTAGGTTCTTGCGCTTACTGCTGCGTTGTTTTTGCGCGTGGTCACCTGCGAAGCTACAGCACAAAAGAGATTGTTGACCGGGTACAAAGTGACTTCGCCGCCGGCGTCAGAGAGTTTTGGGTTACTTCGCAAGATACAGCCTGCTACGGAAGAGATTTGGGCAACAACTTAGCGGAGTTGCTGGAAGCGCTTGGTGGTTTAGCAGGTGATTTCAAGGTTCGGGTTGGCATGATGACGCCAAACATGGTAACTGACATGCAAAACCAGTTGATCAAGGCTTTTAGCAGTGACAAAGTGTTCAAGTTTTTACATTTACCAGTACAGAGCGGCGATGATGAAACGTTAAAACGTATGCGCAGGTTTTACACAGCTTCGAAATTCAAGAGCATCGTTGACGCTTTCAGATCGGCGCTTCCTGATTTAACACTTGCCACTGACATCATTGTTGGTTTCCCAGGTGAAACAGCACAAGCTTTTGAGAATACGCTTAAACTTTTAGAGGAAGTTAAACCTGATGTGGTCAATGTTTCAAAGTTTTTTGCTAGACCCAAAACTGCAGCAGCACAAATGCAGGATGGCTTAGTCGAATTGGCCGAGATAAAGCGAAGAAGTACTGTTGCAGCTCAGTTGGCTAAGCGGATTTCTCTGGATCAGAATAAGCGTTGGGTCGGCTGGGTCGGCGAAGTGTTTGTTGACGAGAAGGGAAAAGTGGAAGACTCATGGGTAGGACGCAACTTCGCCTACAAACCAACCGTCATCAAAAGCACAGATAACTTGCTGGGCAAAATGGTGAGGGTTAAGGTTGTAGAGGCTTCTACAACTTATCTTATGGGAAGAATAGCTGAATTGTAGGCACATGCAGTTTGCTCCATCCTCTAAACCCTCTATCTTTTTCTGGGCGTGCACACTGGAATGCTTAAATAATTTCGATTCTTGTATCTTGTTTGGGCTCAGAAATGACGACTGCACCTTCAAGTATTCGTTTTTTTAACACGTTAACGCGCAAGAAAGAAGTTTTTAAGCCGGCGGAAGCGGGCAAAGTGAAAATGTATACGTGTGGTCCAACGGTTTACGATTTTGCACATATCGGGAACTTTCGGGCTTTTTTGTTTGAGGATTTGTTAAAGCGTTGGCTGATCCAGCGCGGCTTCAAAGTTACACATGTTATGAACTTGACAGACGTGGATGATAGAACTATTAAGGGTAGCCAGAAGGAGCAGGTACCGCTTAGTCAGTTCACGGATTATTACGTGCGATTGTTCTTTGAAGACATTAAAACCTTGAACATTGAGCCTGCAGACGTTTACCCCAAAGCCACTGAGCATATTCTAGAAATGGTCACTTTAATCAAAACTTTGATAGCTAAAGGCTACGCTTACCGCAGCGAAGACGGCTCAATCTACTACGCCATAAACAAGTTCCCAAATTACGGCAAACTCTCAAAAATCAAAACTGCCGAGCTCAAAGCAGGCGCAAGAGTAAGCCAAGACGAATACGATAAAGAAGAAGCACAAGACTTTGCCCTCTGGAAAGCTTGGACGCAAGAAGACGGCGACGCCTACTGGGAAACAGAATTAGGCAAAGGCAGACCAGGCTGGCACGTCGAATGCTCAGCCATGTCCATGAAGTACCTCGGAGAAACCTTCGACATTCATTGCGGCGGAGTTGATAACATTTTTCCACATCACGAAAACGAGATTGCGCAAAGCGAGGCAGCGACAGGTAAGAAGTTTGTCGATTACTGGTTGCATAATGAGCATTTGCTTGTTGAAGGCAAAAAAATGGCTAAACGCTTTGGCAATTTTTACACGCTCCGAGACTTGTTAGCTAAAGGTTACGATCCGATTGCGATTAGGTACTTGCTGTTGTCTACGCATTATCGGCAACAGTTCAACTTTACTTTTGAAGGCTTGGAAGCCGCTAAGGGCGCAGTGGATAGGCTAAGGAATTTTGTTAGACGATTACATGACACTGATGGAAAGGATAGCAAAGGAAAAGTCGCCGTTTTAGCCTCAAAGCTTGAGGCGTGCTTTGGCGGTTCAATGGATGATGACTTGGACATCGGCATAGCTTTGGCCTCATTGTTTGATTTTGTGCGAGAAATTAACAACCTGCTTGATGCTAATTTGGTAAGCAAGGCGGAAGCGGCAGATGTTGGAGGATTAATTATGCAGTTAGATGAGGTCTTAGGTGTTATTGGCAAAGTAGAAGTGGAAGAAGCCCTACCTGACGACATTGATGCCTTAGTTCAGAAACGCGAGGAAGCACGAAAAACTAAGAATTGGAAAGAGGCCGACGCCATAAGAGCACAGCTTAAGGCAATGGGCATCCTACTTGAAGACACGGGACAGGGTGTGCGATGGCATAAAGAGAAAGCCTAGCTTGTTTTGCCCTCAAAATTCCATTCTTTAGTAGCATACTTTTCTTTGCAGAGCTTATTTGCGAGCTCAAGTTCATAAGGTGTTAACTCTCCAGGTTCAAGCTGAATTTTCAAAATTGCTTTGAAACCCTGTGCAAGGGCATTGGCAACTGTTTCAGGCATAACATCGTGGCCTAGCTCATTTTTGATGCTGGTGATTTTGCGCTTAGCAATGCCTGCAGCTCGGATGCAACTTGCGTTTTTTAGTTTTAGAAGCGTAAACATTTTGGGCAAATCAACACTTCGCAACACCGTACCGTGCTGGAGCACGACCCCGTGGGTTATTGTTTGGCTACTACCAGAAATTTTTTTACCATTAACAGTTAGGTTTGGACAGTTTTTAGCATCACCACTGCTAAAATCAGAAGGTAATCCCAAAAGCCTAAGCGCATCGGCTATTGCCTCATAAATCGTTACGTAAACGCTAGTAATATCTGAAGTGCCTAAATCCGTGGTTTTGGCAGTCACACTGTAGGTGACTTCGCCCTCATAATCATGGTAAACAGTGCCGCCGCCACTAACACGCCGAACCACATCAACGCCCAACCGTTTGCAAGCACCCAAGTAAATCTCATTTTCAGGATTCTGGTTTTTGCCAACACTTACGGCAGAAGGTTTCCAACGATAAAACCTAAGCGTATTCGGAACCTGCCCAGCGATTCTCACAGTTAAGATTGCCTCATCAATTGCCATATTGATGAAGGCATGGTTTGTTTGAAGCGGGAGTAAACGCCAAGTATCCATACAGTTCAATCCTTTTCTAATTGAAAATTGAGTTTCGCTTAAAACTGTTATGGACTCTTTCTAGCAATGAAAAAAAATAAATCCTTAAAAACTAAGCAATTGCATGTTAACAAAGAAGAGATGAAAAAGAGCATGAAGATTATCTCAGGTCCTGCTTCGAGGGAGCTTGCTGAAAGAATCTCAGCCTTAACTGATTACCAAAGTATTCCCGTGGCTTCGAAAGTCTTTCCCGATGGGGAATCGTACGTGCGTTTGGAAGGAGGCGTTCAAGGTGAAAGTGTAGCTATTGTTCAGACTACGTGCCCTCCAATGCAGGATGGCAGGCTTTTTCAGTTAGCGTTCATAAGTGACGCGGCTAAACGAGACGGCGCCAGTAAGGTTTTGGCGGTTGTGCCTTACTTGGCTTATGCTAGGCAGGACAAGATGTTTCTGCAAGGCGAAGGCATAAGCGTTGAAACTGTAGCTAGGATGCTGAAGGCTGCGGGAATTGACGAGCTCTTAACTGTTAACATTCACTCGGAACATGCCCTCAAGCAGTTTCCGTTTCCAGCCAAAACAGTAAGTGCTATACCGCTTTTGGCCGAGTATTTTGTGGAGAAAGGCTTCAAAGGCGCATTCGCGTTGTCACCTGACAAAGGTGCATTGTACATTGCAAAGCAGGCGCAAATGGTTTTAGGCGGTGATGCTGGACATTTGGATAAGCAGCGGGACCGTTATACTGGGCAAACCAAGCAGACCGCGGAAGGCTTAGACGTTAGGGGTCAAACAGTCATAATCTTCGACGACATAATCAGCACAGGCGGCACCATCGTGGGAGCGGCAAAAATCCTCCACGAACAGGGCGCCAAACACGTTTTCTGTGCCTGCGTGCATGCTTTGTTGATTGGCGATGCTGAAAAACGCATTCTCGACGCGGGCGTGGAAGAAATCGTGGGCACCGACAGCGTACCTGGAAGTGTGAGCAAGGTTTCGTTGGCGCCGCTCTTATGCCAAGAACTTAGGGCGCAAGAATAGTTGGCTAAACTGTTTTTCCTTTTGTCAGGCGAAAGCGAATCGCTGCCTGCTGCAGAAGTCAAAGCGATACTGGAAGCAGAAGGCTACCGATACGAAAACGATGAAGTTCTCGATCAAACCTTACTTTTAGAAGCTGATTTAAGTAGCGTCCAAACAGTGCAGGTTAGAGCCGCATTTACAAGACTTTGCGCGTTGGAGCTCTTCAAATCAGACGCCATTGAAACCGACATCGCTGAAGCCGCTGGCAACACAGACTTCAAATCTGTCCTAAAACCCGAAGAAAGCTTCTCAGTTAGAATAAACCGCATAAAAAACTACGCTGACCAAGCCATCAACACAATGAGACTAGAGGGAAAACTGGGCGAAATAATACTGCAACGCACTGAAAACACAAAAGTTAACCTCAAAAGCCCAGACAAAACATTCATAGGCATCGTCACAAACGAAAAACTCGTTTTCGGCTTAAAGATTACGGAAATCCAGACCAAAACGTTCTCTGAACGCAGGCCACGCAGAAAACCGTTTTTCCACCCGTCCGCGATGCCGTCGAAACTTGCCCGTTGCATGGTGAATTTGGCGCACGCAAAATCGGAAGATTTGGTGCTGGACCCATTTTGTGGCACGGGCACTTCACTTATTGAAGCCATCTACATCGGCTGCCATGCGTTAGGTGTTGATGCTCAAAAGCGGATGGTTTTGGGTTGCAGAAAAAACCTCAAGCACTTTCATATTACGCCTGAAGGTTTAGTTTTGGCTGATGCCCGTCAAATGCCTTTTATTAAAGTTGATTGTGTGGTCACTGACCCTCCGTATGGCCGTTCATCAAGCACATTAAAGTCGACGACAAAACAGTTAGCACAAGAAGTTTTGGCTTCAACGCATAACTTGTTAAGGGCGGGACAACGAATTTGTATAGCACTTCCCATACAGGTAAACGGATTAGGTCAAGTAGAACACACTTCCGTGGAAATATCTGAGTTCGTCGAAAATCTCGGATTTCACTGTTTAGAATCCCATAAAGTCTATGTGCACCGAACGTTAACCCGTGAAATAATGGTTTACGAAAAGGTGTAGCTTCGCAGCATATTGGTCGCAAAAATTAGAAGTGTGAACTCCGTTCGTAGCCGAACAGGTGTTCCATCGGAAGAAGACAATGGCCATCGAAGAAAACAACGCCAACGGTGCTTAGTAAGAAATAATCGAGAACTTGGAATTATAAAAGGGAACATGAAAGTTCAGCGCCGTTCCAAACACAATAACGAGCGTTCTAAAGCATCGCCTTAAATATAATTCAATGCACAGATTATTATTGATAAATTTGGTATTCTGCGAGTTTGGTGAATTCCGATGCAGTTAGACCCATTGTCTTTGTCTCTTTACTGCGTTTTCTTCTTGCTTTTCTTTGTTATAGGGATACATGGAAAAAAAGAGTGGAGACAAAGAGGCATGGTAACAGGGTTCATAGTAGCACTCTTTACGGAAATGTGGGGTTTTCCCTTGTCTATCTTCGTGATTACTTCTTTGTCTGGAAGCGGCGGGTTACCTTATCAGTTTGACAATTTAATGTACTACTTTGTTCGGCCAAGAATAGCAGGCGACATCGCCTTTACTAACATGCCAATCTCCTTTTGGCTCGAATACACCACAGCCAGGGGCATAGCCCTGTTATCTATCTTGCCAATCATCTACGGCTGGTTCCATCTGAAGAAAAACATCAACACAGGTTTAGTGACAGGCGGACCATACGCTTATTCGCGTAACCCCCAATACGTTGGCTTCATTCTGTTCACTGTGGGTATGGTTCTCTACTGGCCTACGTTAATTACGATACCGATGGGATGCGTTCTCTGCTTTGCCTACTTCAAACTAGCACTGAAGGAAGAAAAAGAGCTAAAACAAACCTTCAAAGATACCTATCCAAATTATGCTGAAAAGGTGCCTCGGTTTGCCGGGAAAAGCTTATTCAAAATTTTCCGTCTACCGAGAACCTTAAGTTTAACGGAAAAAGCAGTTGTGCTTGCGTTTCTTGTTCCATTTGTTTTGTGGTTTGCAGAATCGGTGCTCGCAGTGTTCATGGGTGATACATTTGTTAGGACTTACTGGTTTCCAATTGCCTACATTCTTCCCATTCATATAGGCGTAGTAATTTCAATGGTGCTTCTTTTTTCCATCGGCGTTGTTACTGTTTTCAAGAGTTACGTCAAAAGAAGAAAAAACAAATGAAAAGCTAAATTTCCCTTTTAGCGGACTGACTCTTAGAAGGCAAGAGATTTGTATTGCTTCGCCTAAAACATTAAACATCTCGCGTTTAGGCGCCGCATTGGGGTTTAGGCATGTGGGATCTCACTTTGCTTATGTTCACAGAACGCTGACGCGGGAAATTGCAGTATTCGAAAAGGTGAATGACTAGAATGAGTATTCGCGTGGTGTTTTTGGGAACAAGCGGCAGCGTTCCAACCCTTAAACGGAGCCTGCCAGCAGTGGTGGTGCAGTGCCCAAGGGAGCAGTGGATGTTTGATTGCGGCGAAGGCACACAGAGACAAATGATGCAAGCAAAGGTAAGCTTTCATAAGAAACTTAGAGTGTTTCTTACTCATTTGCATGGAGACCATGTACTAGGTCTGCCAGGAGTTTTGCAGACGATGGCGTTAATGAATCGCAATGAGCCAGTCTCGGTTTACGGTCCGGTAGGGATTAAGGATTTTTTGGTTTGTGCTCAGGAGACGTTGAAGTTTGGTCTGACCTTTTCTGTTGAAATTAGCGAGATTTTAAGTGATGGCGTAATTTGTGATGAGGAAGAGTACAGTGTTTTGGCTGTTAGGTCTAACCATGCTGTGGAAAGCTATGCTTACGCGTTTGTGGAGAAGCCGCGCCCTGGAAAGTTTTACCCCAAAAAAGCTTTGGCGCATGGAGTTCCCGTGGGTGAATTATGGTCTAAGCTTCAGGGGGGAGAAGAAATCAAACTGGCAGATGGCAAGAAGGTTAAGCCAAGTGATGTAATGGGTCCACTTCGAAGTGGACGAAAAATCGTGTACACAGGCGACACAAGACCATTCGAAGCATTTGCAAAGTTTGCTGCAGGTGCGGACTTGGTTATTCACGAGTCCACTTTTGATGATTCACTAAGTGAGAAAGCAGCATTAGATGGACATTCAACACCTACCCAAGCTGCAGGGCAAGCGAAGGCGGCTAATGCAAAGCTGCTTGCTTTGACACATATCAGCGCAAGGTATCCTGATGCAACCGTGCTTTTGGAGCAGGCAAAAAAGGTCTTTGCAGACACGGTGTTAGCTGAGGATTTTTTGGAGCTGGAGTTGCCGCTCAGGAAAAGCTAACCGAGAAGTTTCTTCAGTTTTTGAAGGCTTTCTGGAACATTGGTTGTGGATTCGATTATCACAGATTTGTCATAGCCCATTCTCTTTACGGTTTGCGCAAACCAGTTCCAATCGATTTTCCCTTCGCCAATGCCGAGGTGCTGGTCTTCTACGCCGTTGTTGTCGCTGGCGTGGACGTGCACGATT
The DNA here is from genome assembly GCA_050013315.1 of Bathyarchaeia archaeon. GTDB lineage: Archaea > Thermoproteota > Bathyarchaeia > Bathyarchaeales > Bathycorpusculaceae > Bathycorpusculum. The sequence continues at coordinate 17,703 of JBEKFM010000027.1, read as the reverse complement.
TTGTCGGCTAGCAGGTTAAAGAAGGGTTCAATTTGGGCTTCCAAGTGCGCGTGACCGAGGTCCATGACGATGCCGATTGGCAAACTGGTTTCCTTGTAAAATCGGGTGAATTCTTCTGGTTTACTCATCAAAAACCAATATTTTCCTGGCAGATTTTCTATAGCGATATTTACTCCGATTTCTTCCGCTGCCTTGTAGAGTTCTTGAATACTTCGGCTGTTTTGTTTCCAGTCGGCGCCGGGGTAGAATTGGCTAATGCCTGTTTGCGTTCCAGGATGGAAAACCCAAAGCTTAGCACCCAATGTGTTAGCATAAGCCATAGACTGTTTGAGACGCTTCATTGACGTGTTTAGCATGGGTTTGTTGGGTGAAGCAAGGTTGATGTCAGCGAAGGGCGCGTGCAACGAGTACTCTAAGCCGAATGATTTGGCAGCTTCTTTGAGCACGGAGACGCGTTTCTTATCAAGCTCATGCGCACCATCATCTAAAATCTCGATGTACCGCGTTTCCATGGTGCCTAAGCGTTTAACCATCCTGTTGAATGGTTCGCCTAAACAATAAAGCATTGAAACACCAACCTTAGCTTTAGCCATACAACATTACCTCACTTCTCAACAGGTTTTGGCTGGTTAAGAGTTTAAAACAACTTAATAACCTAATCGAGGCAATCGAGAAAATCCGATGCTGGCAAAGCTTCTTTCTCAATAAATAAAAAGTAATTGATTCTCATAAAAAAGATTGTTTCTTTATGGGAATCTTAGTTGTCTTCCAAAGTCTCGCTGCCTAAATCCAGTCTCTCTAGTGGTTTTATACTGCATTTGCCTAACTCCCAACGCCAGTTCCGTGAACTCTCGTATGGTTATATGGTAGAAGTCCCACGTTGGCGTACCATACCTTAGTCCGCTGCACATGGTGTCCGCGTAAATGTAAAGTCGCATTCTGCCATAATCAAATGCTGCCTGGTTTTGCTGCCCATATCTTGGTTCTGATAGGACTTTGAAGGGCCAGAGTTTGCATGCTTGAGGCTTCATGTTCTGCAGTCCGCAGTAGTAATTGTTTATGTGGTTGCATAGGAATTCACAGGAGCCGTCGCCTGCCCGTTTAATGTAAAATCGGTCTAAGCCTGCCACGGTTGTTTCCGAACCAAAAGTTTTAGTGATTTTTAGCCATTCCGTGAAGTCTAAGACGACGCTGTAGAGTTTACAGCAGTAACCGCACGCCTTGCAATGCCAGTCAGCTACGTTTTGCCAAGGAACAAACAGCATCTTTACAGGACACTCTTTCCGAAGTCATGAAGATAAGACACTAAAAATCTTTTTCCCTATAGCTGACAATTAGAAAGTAAGCTTTTGAAGAGTTGAAAACCGCGTAACGATTAATCCCAGAAAAAAAGTATTTACGGCGTGTATCTAGCTGCCGCCTCGTGACCAGAAATAGTTTGCGACATGCGTTTAACTGACTTCCATGACTTACTTTAATTTATTTGACTTTTGGTGACGCATAGTGACGTGTAGTGACGTGTAGTGACGTGTAGTGACGTGTAGTGACGTTTTGGGTCGCAACCTGCAAACGATTCAAGCTTAAATTCAAAAAAGCAACCCGAAATAACCAGAACAAAATTAGCGCAAAAACGCTCACAAAAATAGTGAAACTACAAAAAATCCTGTCTAAATGCCTACGGCTTCCTGTAAAGATAGATTGTGTGTGAAGGATATCCTAACTGGGGATTCTCACAGAAATCCTCAACTTTCTCCGGGTGCCAACCAATAATTTCGTAATCATGCGAAACCACGCGTGCACCCTTTCTAAGGTCACTTTCAAGCTTGGGCCTGATTTTCTCGTTCGCGCTTGTTGTTAAATATAAGTAAACCACGTCAGCCGAGGTCAAGTTAACTTCGAACATGTTGCCGTTCACAATGGTTACTCTGCCCTCAAGACCACTCTCATGAATAGCACCCAACGCTTTTTTCGCCAAATCCTCACGCAACTCGACACCAACGCCTCTGGCTCCAAAAGTTTTCGCCGCCATAATCACAGTTCTTCCGTCCCCAGAACCCAAATCAAACAGCACTTCGCCAGCCTTCAAATCAGCCAATTTCAGCATATATTCTACTACACTGCTTGGACTTGGAACAAAAGGAGCAATAAACATTTCAACAGGTCACCTTTTAATAATAATCATGCTTCTTATGCCACATAAGCATCCCTTTTCGGCTGTGGTCTTTTAGCTTCCCCGCATTTCACACAACTTTGAGCGCACAGCTCAAGATATTTTTCTTCATCCGCAGAACCAACGGCGTTGGCTGCTTTTATGCAGAGTTCACTGGGCTCATTGCAGCCTTCTTTTTTGCAAAGATTCGAAATGAACTGGCAAACTTCCTCAACGTCCTTAGGCTCCAAGACCGCCCTGTTCGTGCGTACAAGCAAACAAAGCTCCCGCGCCATAACACAAGTTTTTACGTATTTGATGCGTTCAAGAACTTCATTGCGCAAATTCTTTCGGCTTATTTCCACTCTCTTAAGTCTCCTATTGGCAGTATAAGCAGATAAGCAAAATATGTGATTCTATACTTAAGAGTTTGCTGTGTTTCTAACAAAACAAACATTTTCTATAAAGGCAAACTGCATCATTATTCAGAATCGTTTACTCAAAGCTTTACGTTCAGCCTCCAAAACCAACTCGTAAAATCGGTCCGAAAGTTTAGGCTCCTTCTCCAGAACAGTGGCAATGTCCGCTGTTTGAACTCGTCGAGCGCTTAAAGCCACCGCAGCAACTTTACCATATTTTTCAATCAACGCAGCAGTGCGCTTAGCCTGCAACTGCATCTTTTCCTCGTCCTTAGCTAAACGTCCCTTCTTCTCAACCAACGGCAAAGCCTTATCCTCCTCCACCTTCAACAATCCAATCGCGAAAGAGCCGCATCGCGGACACTTAGGCTTATCAGGCAAATCTTTGATGCAAATAATCTCCATGTAATCCCAACAGTTAGTGCAAACAAAATTGGCCGTTTCATTAAGCAACCGTGCTCTAGCTGCTGCGACAAGCACTGCACGCATTTTCTCAGGTGGAATAAGGTCAGTTTTCATGCTCACGCGCTCAATGCCCACACGAGCAACCGGAGTCGCGTCGCCACCGGTCGCAACCACCTGCAAACCTACCTCACCGTCACGAATCCGCTTGAGCACCATAACGAGTCCATCTAAATCAAGATCTTTAGAGAAAACCTCCTTCAAACCCTCTTCATAAATCGGGGTACCCTCAAAACTTGTAATCAACTTCTGAATGCTAACGTTACTAAAGTCAGCCCACTTCTTTAAAGCGCCAAAACGCCGAGCTACTTGTATTACTCGCCGCTTAAATAAACCAGTCTTTACAGTTGACCTAGTCAACGTATCTTTAACCGCATGAGCACTCATGCTTTTCAACCCATCAAAAACTTCAACCAGTCGCTCAGCGCCCATACTTCCCACAGTCTGCACAAAAATACGGTAAGGATCATGCTGAACCACGATTCCCCGCCCAAGCTTATCAGACAACACTTCACCCAGAAACTGCGCTAAGGCACGGTTAATTAGCGAACCAAAATTAGAGTGAATAATAACAAATTCACCCCAATCCTCAACTACAATCCGCTTCTGAGTAGGAACCGCAAATCCAGCGTTAACTTGCTCCACTGTCTCAGCCAACGAATGCAAAATCGTCTCCTTATCAGCCGTATAGCGCTCAGAGAGCAAAACACTGACCTCTTCAGGCGAAAGACCACTCCGAATTTTTCCTTCAACAAAACCACGTATTTCTGCCACTTCCTGCGCTATCGCGTATGGCACTGGAATTTCCTCGCCTATCCAGCTTGGAATTGAACCAGTCGGATCGTCAACTGGCCGCACGTAAACTTTGTCTTCTGTGGTATGAATGATTTGCCATGGGCTGCCTCTTATGATAAATTTTGTTCCAGGCTTGCCATACTCCGCCATAAACGCTTCATCTAAAACACCAATCGAAGTATCTGATGACTCGTCAATAACAAGGAACTGCTTCTCCTCAGGAATCATCGACAAATTATCAAAATAGTACTCAAACAGAGCCTTAGACCGCTGAGGCTTCAAAGCAACCTGGTCCTCAAAGGACACCCAAGCTAAACGCGGAAAACGCTCATGCATATATTTGAAAACTTTCTCAACGTCTTCTAACGTTAAGTTCTCAAACGGTGCAGCCTTACGCGCTAACTCTAAAACACCGTTAAATTCTAATCGCCTATTCTTAAGCATTAACCCAGCAATCTGATGAGTCAAAACATCATAAGGCTTATCCGGGATTTCAACAGGCTCCAACTCTTCCTTTAGGGCTCTCCGTGCAATAACCAAGGCTTCAAGCGTATCGTCTGAATCCATGCCGATAATTACACCTTCGGCTACATGACCATAAGTGTGACCTGCCCGTCCAACCCGCTGAATAAGCCTCGTAACTTGCCTTGGACTCATATACTGGATAACAAGATCTATACGTCCCACATCTATTCCTAATTCAAGGCTACTGGTAGCGATCAAACCCTTAAGCTCGCCTCTCTTTAATCCCGTTTCCGCAGCTATTCGTGAAAGCTTAGCTAAGGAACCATGATGAATTGAAATGGGAAAATCGATGTCCCAAACCTTAAATCGTGATGCTAAAACTTCCGAGATTGAACGCGTATTTGTGAACAAAAGAACAGATTTTCGCTTGCTCATATAATCGCGAATAATACGTAGCCTAGCCGCTACTTCCGGGTGCGTGTAAATTTTCGATGCAAACCTAACGTCTTCCTCACTTGGCTTAGGATATATTACTTGCAGCTTTACCATTTTGGCAACGGGCACTCGGATAATTTCGACAGGACGCTTATTGCCTGCAAGGAACTGAGCGACTTTTTCTGGGCTACCAATAGTGGCCGATAATCCAATCATTTGGAAGTCCTTGCCGATTAGACTTCTTACACGTTCTAGCGCCAGAGACAGCTGACTTCCGCGTTTACTATCAGCTAACTCGTGCACTTCATCAATTATCACCCACCTTAAGCTTTGCAAGTGCTGACGCAAAATCCAGCCAGAAAGTATAGCTTGCAAGGTTTCAGGAGTCGTTATAAGAATATCAGGAGGGCTTCGGGATTGACGGGTTCGCTCTTTTGCTTCGGTATCACCATGCCTGACAGCGAGTTTTATATCTAGACTGTTACACCACCACTGAAGTCGCTCAAGCAAATCTCTGTTTAGAGCCCGCAACGGCGTAATGTATAACACTTTTATGCCTGGAGTTTTGGGTTCCTTAAGGAGCATACTCAGCACAGGCAGGAAAGCGGCCTCTGTTTTGCCTGTGGCTGTTGGAGAAATTAATAGAACGTTTTTTCCCTCAAGGATTTTAGGGATTGTTTTTTCTTGAGGTTCAGTTGGTTTAGAGAACCCTTTCTGTTCAACGAGCCTTCGAACTGGCTTCACAAGCATTTCAAAAGCATTTTCAGAAGTTGCCTGCAATACAAGGTGAACCTCAAATGTTAAGATAAGCATAATTCGGCTGTAAAAAATGTTAGGGAAGATTCACAAGAACTGCAGGCTCTTTGAGAACATGAAATGGCTAGCCAGATTTCAAGGATAAATGTTATAGCGTTATTAAACCAGCCCGTTTGCGTCAGCGAGGTGCCTGAGGTTGAGAGAGGCGAGGTTTTGGTTGATTCTCGTGGCAGAAGGATTTTTCAGCGCTAATCAGAGATAACCGGTAGGCCTCTTTTTTACGGTGCAAATTAAGTCAAAAAAGAGGGTATTCCGTCAAGTCAGCCAGCTCCGCATAATACTAAATATTGATACGCAGCACGTGCGTCGAAAAACGATCAGACGGCTTTAAGAGATTTTTCAGAGCGCTGATTACACGAGGGACAAGATGGATGGCGTCATCGATAAGGATGGCAAGGAGAGATCGCTTACTATCATTTTAACTTTTGATGCCTTGGTTTGATCAATTGTAGCTGTTTTCAGCGAATATTCAAGATTTTATTACACGCTTTCAAACATTTCCTTTAGCAAGTTTCAATGGCATAGACAAAAACTTGTCTAACTGTAACGTTAAAACAGAAAATATCTATTTGAAAGCTATGGAAAGTTTTTTATTCTATCAGCATAAACCATGGAAGCAGTAATACGGAGGAAAATAAATGGCTAAATGCACAAAATGCGGAACTGACGTTTCAAAGACAAAAAAGACATGGAAAATGGCTGGTCGTCCAGATAAAGCTGGAAAACGAATGCAACTAGAAATCGGTCTATACGAATGCCCAAAATGTAGCTGTGTATTCCGCGAAGTGTTAAGTAAAAAGAAAATCTAAACAATGCAACCAGAAACTCAAACTGCTTGCATCATTTTGCCCTTTCTTATTTTTCTTATATTCTAAAACGGTAGGTTTTAAAACGTGGAACTCTTAATGAACTGGAAGACTCCGTCGCAGCTGAGGCAAAAGTTTGATTGCTCTAAAAAAGATGTGGAAAAACGATTATTTTAAAACTGTAGTTGCCATAGTCTTGATTGTTGCAATAGTTCTTGGCTTCTTCTTTGGCTTACAACTAGCGCTTAACACGCCTTATCCCATGTTAACTGTGGAAAGCGGCAGCATGAGCATTCCTTACGATGGCACTGACAGTTTTTGGTTAAGCTTAACCCACCCGTTTGACCGAACCTTGAGCATAGGCGACATTATAATCGTTCAAGGCGTAAATTCCAAAGACTTAAACACTAACTACCCAAACAGCGACATAATCGTCTTCCACAGCCCGTTTGATCCGAGCGAATTAATTGTGCACCGCATAATAGGCACAGAAATAGTCAACGGCACCACATATTTTCTCACCAAAGGTGATGGAAACGGGAACTTTTGGCCGCAAACTCCGCAACAAGGCCAGGACCCATGGGATAGCAATAACCCTCCAGGCGTCCCGCAAAGCGACATAGTAGGCAGAGTCGTTATGCGTATTCCATGGTTTGGATGGGTAACACTTTTCATGAGGGATAATGCCCTGGGTTTGCCAGTTGTTATTGCGCTTATACTGTTGCTTGTGGTTGTTGAATTTATTATTCCTGTATTGAGAGAACAAAAACCTGAACAACAAAATAGTATGCAGCAGCAGTCACAGATGTATTTATAAAGTCAGCTTTTTATAAAGAATATTTAAGGGCGGTTAAAGTAAGAGGGGAAAACTGATTGCCAAAAGTTAAAGCTACAATAAGCATCGAGAACGTGGTCGCTTCCGCAACGCTGAACCAGAAAGTTGACTTAAATGCTGTAGTCAAAGGTTATCCAGGAGTCGAATATCGCCCCGAACAATTTCCAGGGTTAGTTTTCAGATTAAAACGCCCCAAGACTGCAACTCTAATTTTTAGTTCTGGAAAAATGGTTTGCACTGGAGCCAAATCTGAAAAGGAAGCACGAAGAGCCGTCATGAAAGTTGTTAAGGAATTAAAAAAAGGCGGCATAATAATCATCAGCAAACCAGAACTTAAAATACAAAACATCGTTGCCTCAGGCGGTTTAGGTGGCATGATTGACTTGGAAAAGGCAGCTTACACACTTGGACACGCAATGTACGAACCTGAACAATTTCCAGGCTTAATCTACAGGATGCAAGAGCCGAAAGTTGTGATTTTGCTTTTTGCAAGCGGAAAACTTGTTTGCACGGGAGCAAAAAAAGAACAAGACGTTTTTGACGCTGTGGAAAAATTGCATGCGCTACTTGAAGAAACCACTTTGATATTTTATGACTAAGCTTTCATTGTTTTCTTACTTGTTTTAGGATTGTTTTTAGGCTTTCTTGATCTATGGCGCCGGTTTCATATAGTGTGTTAGCTATTTCGCTTATTTTCAGTAATTCATGAAGTTTTATTCCGTTTTTTTCCAGCAATTGTTTTCCGCCTTCTTCTCGGTCTAGAAAAGCGACGGCAGCCGTTACAACGCCGCCTTCGGCTCTGACGGCTTCAGCGGCTTTTTTGAGGGTTAATCCAGTGGTGACTAAATCATCAAGTAGTAGAACTTTGTCTCCTGATACTAAAATTCCTTCCACTCTTCTTTCTCTACCATGCGTTCGGATGCCTTTGCGCACGTAAAGGAAGGGTTTTTTGAGGTTATATGAGACTTGGGATGCAAAGGGAATTCCGGCTAAGGGTACTCCCGCTATTCTATCGAAGTTTTTTAATCCAATTTGGCTGGTTATGTATTCAGAGTAGAAGTCGCAGATTTCTCTGAAAGCATCAGGGAAGCTAGGTATTACTCTCAGGTCTACGTAGTAGGGGCTTGCTTTTCCGCTAGTTAGTTTGAATACCCCGAATTTTATTGCGTCGATTTTGAAGAGAATGTTGGCCATTTTATCCTTTTGTTGTCGGCTCGCTTTTTCTGTTTTCAAGTTTTCTACTTCCTTTTTGATACTTGGTAGATTTTGTTTTGTTCTGGAACCAAGCATGCAGTCCTTGGCAACTCCTTCTTTACTATTTCGGCGAACTGAGTTTGGCTTGCTGTTGACGCAGTGTGGTATGGTACTGCGACTTGAGGTTTAGTTAATCGTGCTATTTCATAGCCTGTTTGGGGTGTGGAACCAGGAGCTATGCCAACTGTACAGAAGACTATGTCGAATTTTTCTCTTTGTCCTATGGCTGCTAGTTCTGGGAAAGGTAAGCTGTCTGCTGTATGGTAAACTTTGACTTCGTCTTCGCTAGTTATTATGTAAGTTACTGGGGCTTGTGCGCTGTGGTTACATTTTTCCGCTTTCACTGAGACGTCGCCGATTTTGATTTCTGCGCCTGGTTTGATTTCTTGGAGTTTTTCTTTTGGGATGGCATGTTGGAGTTTTTTTGTTGAGGCTGAGTCAGCTATTATTATGCAGTTTGTTGCTTTTTGGATTTCGGTTATCAAAGGTGGGTCAAGGTGGTCATAGTGCTCGTGGGTTATTAGGATTGCATCTACGCTTTGGAGGCTTTTAGGTTTGATGTCAACTGGGTCTATAGCAAGGGTTTTGGTTGGGGTTTTTATGAGTATTCCAGCATAGTGGTTGAACCAAACGAAAAATATAGTGTTTTTTTCCGGAGTTTTCTGGATCGCCAAACTTGATTCCTCAAAGATAACTATGTGCTCGCATTTTAAAGAACTTGCGTTACTAAATTGTTTTGTGCATATTTACGGAAAAGTTGCACTTGCCAAAGGAAGAAAGTTTTCGCACATTTTGGATTTTAACTTTAAAAATATAAGAAAATGAGCAAGTCTCTATTGATTTTAAATACAATTGAGTTCAGCATCTTGCCAAGTTGGCTTATAATTGTATCGCTGTACAACACGATGATTAAAGTTGGGTTTTGGGAATAAAGGTTATGTAGGTAATCACGCGGTAGGCCACAATAAGAGAGAAGACCAATATGGGCTCACTGAAAACCTTAGTCCAAGGCTTTTTAGTCGCAACAGGGCTAATCGGGATATTCAACATACTCGCTCTCTTTAAAGGTGGGGATGCTTGGCTAGGCTTACTGTACCTGCTAATCTTGGTTATCCCAGCAACTAGCATAATGCACCTTAAGTTCAAAAACACAAACCAAAGAACAGAACTTGATGCTTCCGAGAAATGGCGCAATCTGCTTTTTTCGTTTCAAGGAGTCGCGTTAGCATTCTGGATGTTTGATATTGCAACAACATTCTACGCTATTAACGTTACAGGTTTGGCAATAGAGTTGAATCCGCTTGGATGGCCGCTAGGCATTTTAGGAGCCTTCGCATTTTATGGACCAACATTAGTTTTCTCCTATGTTTTGTTGTTTAAAATTAAGGAAAGCATCTCTTTCTACGCTGCCATACCGCTGACGCTGGTAACGCTTGGCATGGGAATGATGAATTTGGTTGCTGCAGCACAAAACTTCCAAGTATTTGTTGACACCGCTGCCTTGTCAACATGGGTATGTTATGGATTATTGGCATTAATCGTTACTGTAAACTTGGCTGTTCCGCTAGCTTTAAGGCGGTTGGTCGCTCAGCCTAAGTTTGATTTAGAGTTAAGAGGTTAAAATCCAGTTTTATCATAAAAAGAAATGATCATTTAGACTAACAGTTGGAATTTACTTTTTAGTTTGCTTCTTTGTTTTCTTTTGTTCTTGTTTTTTCCGATCTTCAAACAACGCTTTAGGCATATGCCCAAAAAACTTTCTCTTGGTCTACCAATGTTACGTCATCTTGCTCGGTTTCTAGTTTATCTTTTTCATTCATCTTAGGGAAAAAAGTCACCTTAAAAAAAGCTTTCATCCAAAACCTTAGCACAAGTACAAATTTTAAGCATGTGTGGTTACATTAAAGCAACAACAGTTTCTAACGAGAAATAATAGGAAACAGGAATCGTTGTTATAGCCGTTTTGTCATGACGTAGGCGTCTTCGCCGTCTGAGTAGTATCCGTTGATTGTTCGGGTAATTTCAAACCCTATTTTCTTGTAGAGCGATATACCCACTTCATTTGTTACTCTCACTTCTAGGAAGCATTGTTTAGCCTTGTAATATTGCATACCTTCCAATGCCTTAGCGATTAGTGCTTGGGCGATACCTTTGCGCCTGCTCTCTGGTAGAACTGCTATGGATACGACGTGCCCTTTTCGTATTAAGCCGCCGAAACCAAAATTTGATAAACCGACTTCGATGCGGCACATGATATAGCCTGCGATTTTTCCGTTTTCTTCTGCAACAATAAAGGTTTCTGGAAATCGTTGGTGTAAGTCCATAAAGAAAAAGTCGGTGTAGTTTTCGGGTAGGCAAACGCGGTTGATTTGCATTACGTTTTGTAAGTCGTCGGGGGCAAATTTGCGGAGCTTGAAGGTTTGTTGCATTGTTTCGCCTTCTTAAACCAGATTTCACTGTTGCAACTTAAAGGTTGCGCTTTAGGTTTCAATCCTTTGCTTTTGGGATAGAGTGTATGATTGTTATGTCTTTGTTTCTTCTGGTGCCTTGAATATGGGCAAAGTGTAGCTGCCCTGAGGCATTGCCCAAACTCTTGAGGCTGAACCAGCAATTTTCAACGCTTCAGCTAAAGCGTCATTTACTGCTCGCGCTGTTTTCAATTTGAATATGTTGTTTGCATAGTAATCTGGCAGCGAAGAAACCAGTATGATTTGGTGGTTCTGTAGGGCTTTTAAGAGGTAATAGGCTTTGTGTCCGCCCATGACAAAGTTGTGCTTAATTTCACGCTCAACATTTTTCAAATCGCCCAAACGAGTCATCCAATCGCAAAACACTTGGTTCCCATGCCCTTCAGGACACTCAGCGACAAGGATTATTACTCCTCCACGCTTAACCGCGTCCAACGCGTTATCCATCGCTTTGTAGGCTTGGTATAAATTCATATCTGCCGGATGTCCGCCTGCGCTAACAACTATGATGTCTGCTCGACGATCCACTGTTATACGGTACATTTCGTCGACCAGTTTTACGGCTTCCATAAACGCCTTCTCCAAATCGCCAGCGAATGCTTTTACGACCTCGCCCTTCTTGTTTTCTACAACGTTTACTATGAAGTCTGCATTGGCTAATCTTGCTGCTTCAGTCATATCTTGATGCACTGGGTTGTCTTCTAAAATTCCTGTTCGCGCGTTAGCGTGTAGTAGCATGGTGTGGTTGTGCTTGATGGTTTCTTCACCGCAAACCGCGGGCAAAACACTTTTTCTTCCGCCGCCATAACCAGCATAATAATGAAAACCAACGTCGCCCAAGAGCACCTTCACGTCTGCCTCAGCGAACACGCGGTTAACAAACACTTTGTTGCCATGCGTCTTAGTCGTGCCTACATAAACTAAATCCATTGCTCGGCAGTCATGGCTGATCGTTTTCACGCGTTTTAGCGCTTCCACACCAAGAAGCTCTGCGGCTTCTTCAGGCTTAACTGCCCGGTGAGTTCCGCAGCCAAAAATGACTGTGATGTTTTCGTCTTTTACGCCCCCAGCGTTCAGTTCGGCGAGTACTGGCATAAGCATCGCATGACTTGGTGCTCTGCGAGTAGCATCATCCACTACTATTGCCACTTTGTGCTCTTGTTTAACGATTTCGCACAAGCGTTTGGAGCCGATGGGGTCTTTTAAGGCCCGCTCCACTTCAGCCTCAGCATCTAATACGCCTTGACGCTCAATGGGCTCGACCGTTCCAAGGAGGTTTCGGGCTGGAACACGAGCGCATACGTCGGTTTTTCCGTAGGGAAGCCAAACGTCAACCATGGCAAGTCACATTATAATTAAAACCTACACGCCATAAGAAACTATTAAGCCTTATCAACTCACACCGAAAATTCCAAGAAAGCAAGACTTGTCCCAACCAAATCGCGCTGAAGCATTAACCTAATAGGGAGATACTGTTAGTCACAGAGGAAATCAATTCAAAAAGTTATGGTTTTAAGCTGCTTTAGGCTTGGCTTTCTCCACAGCGCCGCTTAAACTTGTCATTTCCATGTTCGCTTTTCGAATCAAGTCAGCAATCGTCTCCTTAGTCGGTATTGCCGCGCCAACAGACAATGCAACTGCCTTCTGACGAGCAACCTGCAACAGCGATACAATCGTATCCTTCGTTGGGTAAGCAATGGTCAGCGCTAGGGCAAAAGCTTCCGAGTTGCTTTGCTCAATGCTCTTCCTCGTCGCTTCAATGTCAACTTTAAGCTGATCACCAACAATCATTAAGCCGTTATCCAAAACAGCCCGCATCGATAAACCCAGCTCAACCGATTTAATTCCCAGCTTTGAGAGAACACCGGCAAGACGCTCATTGATAACTTCACCCCTACGAACCACCAGCGTATCTTTGCTAACCCAAACGCTGCCGGACTCAATCCTTGTGGGCAAGCCGACAGCATTCAACTGGCTGATGATCGGACCTGGAGCTTGAGCTGTGTTACCTGCTGGAACAACCACATCGAGGGCGGCAATATCGCCTGACTTTGCCGTTGTTTTTACTTTACCGCGTTCCAGCAGCAGAGCTAGTTTAAACGGGTTTAAATCTGTAAACAAGTAGACGTTTGACCCATCCAAGTATTCCTCAAGCTTCTTCAAGTCTACCTGATCCATCTCTTCAATGGCTAGCTTCATGAGCGTATTTTTCAATACTCTAAGACGGACTTTGCCAGCCATGCTTTTCTTCAGTTCTTGAAGTTGGGAAGCACGGACCTTCTTCAGGCTAGCGATGCCGATTGATTTTGACCCTTTTAATATGTCTTTTATTGCTTCTACTTCGCTTGATTTTTCGTCTAATACTTGTTGGGAGGGCATGATTTCTCTTCTCTTCTTAAGGTTTAATTTTTACCGGCTCGCCCATAGATGTCTTAATAAAAGCGTACTTCACATTTTTCAAGCCGCGCTTCAATTTTCCATCTAAAACACGAAGAACAGTCATAATGTTATCAACAAGTTCTTCATCCTTCATCTGCTGTGAACCGATTGAAACTTGAATAATTGGTTGGCTACGCATTCTCACAACTACAGTTTTGCGGTGCTTATTTATTAGGGATGCGATGTCAGCGTTAGGTGGAACAGGAATAGGCATTTTTCCTCTTGGACCCAAAACAGGACCAAGAATTCTGCCTACGAGCGGCATTAAGGGAGCTTCTGAAATGAAAATGTCATATTCGCTGGCAATCTTGCGCAGTTCTTTCTTTTTTCCAGCTAACGCTTCCAGGTCAGCTCGTTCAATGACGTAATCAGCTTGCGCGTTTCGTGCTTTGAATGCAAATTCTCCAGAAGCAGTAACACAGATTTTGTTAGGTTTTCCAGTTGCATGAGGAAGCTCAACAATCTCTTGGATTTTGCCTTCTGGTGCCTTCATATCGATTTCCTGAATGTCCAAGATCAAATCTACTGTCTGGTTAAACTTTTTTTCGCCAGACTTTGTCTTTGCCTGTTTAACTGCTTCTGATATTGTCTTGTTGTCTAGGGGCATTTTTAAGCCTCGTGCCAATGAGGGATTGGAAACCCATTATAAAAATATTCGCCTATCATTATTCGCTACCAAATAGCTGTTCGTAGTTACCAGCATCAATGTCCTTTTGCACTTCTCGTGGATCTTTGCCTTCAACGGTGACTCCTAAGCTGACGCATGTTCCAAGCATCTCTTTAGTTGCTTTCTTGAGGGTGGGCGCTAAAAGTTCAGGGCGCTTAATCTTTGCTATTCGCACCATCTGCTCCATAGACAAATTGCCTACTTTCACAGTGTTGGGGGTTCCTGAACCCTTTTCTATTTTTAATTCAGCAACGATTAAAGCGGAAGCGGTTGGAGTACCAACGGATACGTCGAAGGTTTTGTCCTCTGTATCAACGCTGATTTTCACTGGAACCTTCATTCCAGCATAGTCTTTTGTGAGCTCGTTAATTTTGTTGACAACAGCCATGATGTTGATGCCCAATGGACCCAGAGCCGGACCTAAAGGTGGACCTGCATTGGCTTGTCCTCCATTTACGAGCAATTCTACAACTTTTTTGTCTCCCATTTTTTCACCAGTTTTATGTTTTTGCTTTTTCCACTAGTTTAACGTAGTCTGAGTGCACCGTGATTGGCAAAGTGAATGTAGCCTCAAGTAGTTCGAGAGTAACTTCGCCCTTTGATTTGTCGAGTCTTGTGATTTTGGCTCGCATACCTTTGAATGGCCCACCAGTTATTTCGACAACATCATCTTCATTGAGGTCTTCCATGACTGGTTTACGCACAATGTATCGTTCTATTTCGCTGAAGCTTACCAGTCCAGGAATTCTGGAGCGTACGTGCCTTAATCCCACGATCGCTTCTTCCACCAAGTGCGGTCCATCAGCTTCAACAAACACATATCCTTTTAGTGTATCTGGAACAAGAAGAGCTTTTATGGGAATATGATTCATTTCAACTTTTGAAGCGATCAAGCGTGCCACGTTACGTTCTTGCCCTGTTGTAGTTTTGACAACGAAAATTTTTGCTTGCGCTTGCTCTTCTTTCTTTTCCATAAATCGGATACCCTTCTAAGTTGCTGCTCCTGATGTGCCGCCTAATGCATAAGATAAGAGTTTAATTACGAAACCGATTAAACCAACTGCTCCTATACCCAAGAGGCTAATTTTTATCGAGAGCCACAGCTCTTCTCTTCCCGGTTTTACAGATAGCTGCAAAGTTCTTCCTGCTTGTGCTAGCCAAGATTTTATGCCCATATTTATCGCACACTCAAGATTTCATTTATGAATAATAAACGTTACTGTAACTTGGAGTCAAAAAACTACCTTACCAAGACTTTTAAAGTTTCCTTAACGAGGCAGGACTTATTTTTGGTTAAACTTTCTTGAAAGACAAGCCAACATTTTGGAGAACTGATAAAAGTTTTGGCTTATCTTGGCTTCTAATTCCTTTCCAATCAAGAATTGCCGACGAGGCTTTCTCTAAAGTTTTCTCGATGCACTGCGACAATATTTCATAGTCGATTATTGAGACAGCATATTTGGGTACCATGTGACCAAAAACAACTTCGTTAGCCAAAGCCATACGCGTGAACTTTTGGTTGTAGTGAGTTCCACCTATGCCAACAACCGCTGAAGTGGAACGCGTTGAGAAGTTCGCAATTGCTGACATTGCAGCGTGGGCAACCGCTGATGCAGCTTTCGAATCGTTCCATTGTGCTGGGGAGCTACCTAACTCAACAAACATCGCTGGCACATTTATGCTTGGACCATGGTGGGTACATTCGTATGAAATTTCATAATCGAGGTTTAATTCTTCTTTATAATGCATCAACGCTTTTAATGCGTCATGCATGGCTGTTGCAGGTGAAATTGATATTGTTCTGGGCAATCCGCCTAGTTCTGCATCAGCAAAATTTCCCGGTGTATGTACTGACAGGGTGGGTTTGCCGCTTGCGCTACTGTGTCTGGATATGAAGACGATTAATTTTGCATCCTGAAAGCATTCTGGCAGGTTTTGTGCTTTAATCGATTCTTCACTTAAAGTTACGAGGGTCAATTTTTTGCCTTTTATGTCAGCAGCATATTTAGGACCTTGTTGGAAGGTTTCAGAGGTTTTATTAAATGGGTAATGATTGAGGATTTGCTGTTTGATGTTTAAGCTTGCCGTGTCCTTGTTTGAGGCTACAATGAGAATCATGCTGGCTCTCTTCGTTATAGTGCGTTGTTAGGTGAAAAGGCTTTCCATAAAGCTTATAATTGCTGGCTTGGTCAGCGTTAATGGAAGGCAAAGTAAAGATGCATTTGATTAATTTCCAAGAGTTATCTGGTCAAGAGCTTAATGTGCTTGTTGATTTGGGGATTGAAGTTAAACATAATCCTAAAAAATACAGAAAAGCGTTTGAGGGCAAATCTGCCGCGTTGATTTTCCAGAAAACTTCAACGCGGACAAGAGTGGCTTTCGAAGTGGCTATGACACAGCTGGGTGGTCATGGCTTGTTTATTGATTGGCGAACCACGAACTTCACGTTAGCAGACATATCAGATGAGATTCAGTATCTGTCACGTAATGTTGACTGCATCATGGCCAGATTGCTGTATAATGCAGATTTAATGAAGATGGCTAAGGCGTCGCATGTTCCAGTTATAAACGGCTGCGACGAGAAGTATCATCCAAGCCAAGCCTTAGCCGACTTAATCACCATAAAAGAAAAGAAGGGCACACTGAAAGGCGCCAAACTCGTTTACATTGGTGTCCACAACAACGTCTGCAACTCGCTTATCGAAGGATGCACCAAAACAGGAATTAAACTAACAACCGTTACGCCGATTTTCAACGAAGCCGCAAGAGACGATGAATTGCTGTCTGCAGCGAAGAAGACTGGGTTATGGCAGTCAACGTTAGATGCAAAAAAAGCAGTTAAAGACGCGGATTTCGTTTATACCGATACATGGATTGACATGGAATTCTTCACGGACCCAAAGTTTGCAGCAGAAAAGGAGAAGATGATTAAGCTTATGATGCCGTACCAAATCAAAGCTGAACTGCTAAAGGAAATCAATCCGTACATTATGCATGACATGCCAATTCACCGCGGATACGAAATAAGCGCAGAAGCAATTGAGAATCCGAAGGCGGTGATTTATGAGCAGGCAGAAAACAGACTTTACTCTGCCAAGGCGATTTTGCTAAAGTTACTGGGTCCTTGAGCGCCAAGTTTTTTCACTAATGTAGCCGCATGAGTAACATTTTCTGTCATGCACACAAACTACATCCCCGCAATTGGAACATCGGTGCTTTTCCTTTTGGCTTGCTAAAAACAAATCCATGCCTTCAGCTTTCAGCATTTTGAGGTTTTCCCACCATGCTCATATCATAATGCTCTCGGTAGCGCCTGTCTAAGCGATCTAAGTTCTTGCATGGCATAACGTTGCATTCATATCAGAATTGGATTTGGCGTTTGGAGAGTTTACTGCATTTTCTCTTGATGAAACAGTTTTTGCCCCTAGGAAGGCAGCCTGCGCAGTAAGTTACTTTGCCCCTTTGCCTAGGTATTCCTCGCGAATAAGCTATGTACCCTTTGCATAAGCCGCAGTTCATTCCACAAGGCGCTATCAACTCAGGAGCAAACATTCTCTTGCTCATAAAAGATATTTAGAAGTGTGCACAATTCGTTTTTTATAGTTTTAGCTACTAATATATAGTGAGCAAGTCTGGGCTGGAACCCTGAAATGCCATTGGTTAGGTGTCTCGCAGGCTCCATAACCGTCAAAT
>JBEKFM010000026.1:0-34417 GCA_050013315.1 Bathyarchaeia archaeon | reverse complement strand
CTGTCAAAAATATTGCAGCACTGTTCACGCCGTTGGCAACGTATAGCTCAGCGCCACTCCCAAAAGCAAGAGTAACGTTATTTTGGTTTGTGGCAGTGATACTTCCCATCAGATTGTAAGTTTCCCCTGTGAATAGGATACTGCCGCCTTGAGTTAGGTTGCCAATTGCGTCATTTATGACTTGAGCCGCGTTCGTGCTTTGATAGTATATTTGCCCCGTGGTTCCATTTTTCATTTGGTAATTTGAGCCTGAAACGCTTATGATGTAAGAATATGTTCCCGTTGGAGCCGGCGTTGGCGTTGATGTAGGTGTTGGAGTTGGATCGGGCGTCGGAGTCGGAGTGGGGGTTGATGTAGGTGTTGGAGTGGGCGTTGGCGTAGGTGTTGAAGTTTTGGTCGGCGTCGGCGTTGGAGTGGGTGATGGTGTTGGGGTAGCTGTTTTTGGTATTGGAGTCGGAGTGGGTGTTGGCGTAGGTGTTGGAGTTGGAGTTGCTGTTTTGGGTGTCGGGGCAGGTGTTGGAGTGACCGTTGATGCGGGCGTTGGTGTTGGAGTAGCTGTTTTTGATGTTGGAGAAGGTGTTGGAGTTGGAGTGGGTGTAGATGTTGAAGTTTTAGTGAGCGTCGGTGTCGGGGCAGGTGTTGGTGTTGGGGTAGATGTTTTTGGTGTTGAGGTAGCAGTTGGCGTTGGAGTTGGCGCGCGCCGGTGCGTGGAGGTAGCTGGGATTGGCGTTGGCAATGGTGTGGCAGTTGAAGGGGGAATTGGTGTGGGAGTTGGTTGTCGTTGTGGGTGGTGTTGGAAAGCAGGTATTACTGTTCTAGCTTGAACTGCAGAAAACGCGAAAACTGACAGCAAGCTTATGACGAGGAGTACGCTGATGCACAGAGCTGCTGGTTTTGCGAGTTTTCTGAGGTTTATAGAATGCAGCGTTTTCCCTACGTTGTATATTTTCAAAGAAAATCTTTCACGTCTGCTGATGAATACAGCTGGTTGTTCTGCGAGTTTCCCGTCGTCAATTGGATGAACTGTTTTCCATAAGTTATGTATTTTTATTTTTTTCTCTCTTCCGGAAATTTGAAACCTTTTATCGACTGAATCTTTTTTATGGGTTTTTGAAAAACCCAACAACGTTAACTGTCAACTTTAACAAAGTCTTGCGAAGTCAACTTAACAAGATTTGCGAAGTTAACTAGCATCCATTAGCACTACGCTGTTAGGTTATGCTGCAGGCTTCTGTTCCAGCACCTCCACAAAAACAATTAGCTCTTTCGATTAGACAAATTTGGCGTTGGGATTGCTGTTTCCCTTTTGGATTCTATCCAGAGGAGGCTCCAGCCAATACACCAGAGAAACGCAGCTATTGGCATTAGCAGGAAAAATGCCGCTTTACTTCGCCTTCGCATGAGCCGTTATCTGCGTAAAAGAACTTATAAAATCTCATAACACGTACATGTATACACTAATGATTCCAGCGCCTTCTGGAACATTCTAATCGATTCTAGCAGCAATTAGCCCTCACAATATAGCATTCATATACAAATCACAACGTCGCAAACACACCAATTTCGAGCCTCCGGAACTCAAAAAAACGGAAGGCGCTCAACAGGAACGATGAAAAAGCGAGGAAGAGATTTTACAGTTGTCTACTGTGTCCCAGTGAAAGCTACATTGAAGCTGAATGTTGAGAGTGCACCGGCGCCTGATGACGCGGCAAGAGTCAACGTCGCCGAGGTGATTGCCCCCGCGGCTAAAGTCGATGATGCGGGCGACCAAGTTAATGTCAGATAGGTGCCAGCGTTTGACGGGACCCACGAGTTTACGGCCATGGTTAAGTTTTCAGCGATGTTCCCAGTGTTTTCGAGGTAGATTGTTTGGGTAACTTGAGTGCCTGGAGCTACGCTTCCGAAGGATATTGAGGTTAAGGGTACTGTGCAGAGGGCGTTGCTGTAGACGCCAAGACCTATCGCTGATACGTTTCCACTTGCCGGCACATTTTGGGTCGTGGTCAATAAGCCAGCAGTGAGAGCTACTAGCAGCGCGCCTGTTATGCCGATTGCAATTAGTGTTCTTGACCCGAGTTTAATGAAGGTCATCATGATCTTAGCTCCTTAACGCATAATTTTTAGTCTTAAGTATTAATAAACATTACTTACTGAAGACGAAACTGTAAAATTGTTCAACAAAAATACAAAAATACAAAACAACCCAAAAACTCCCAAAACACCGCACGCGCTGCAGACAAACCAACTCCCAACAAAAACCCAAAAACAGCCAGCCGCATCCTGAGCCTCTCCATCGCCTGAACCCAACAAGAGCCCAAGTTCAGACCTAAAAGGCGATTAATAAAACCGCCCACTAATTTTTCCAGCCCCAATTAAGAGGGCACAGCCCAAAAACAGGCTTCGCATCGCACACAATTTTTTCAATCTTTTTTCCGGTCAGTCGTGACTATGCTAGTAATAACGCTTTGAAGGATAATTTCGGTTTATCTTTCGTTATTCGGCTTTTGATATGTTACGTTCTTGGAAATATGCCTTATATGCTTTTTAGGGGTTTGCCTTGTTAAAGAAGAGATAAGAGCATAGAAGCATAGGATTAAAGTGGTGACTTGAATGGTTGGCAAAGATCAAGGAATAGGTGGAGCAATACTTATTGTCTGCGTTATAGCAGCTATAGGCTACCTAGTTTTAGTGGTTGATCCCGGCTTGTTTAATCTTAATGCAACCAACGTCAGGCTAGATGCATTACTAGTTCTTGTTTCCATAGCATTTATCGCTATTCTAGCGGTCGGTGCATGGATAGGCTTGACAATGGCAACGACACCGCCTCCAAAACCAATCGAAGAAATAACAACTGAAACCGAAGAGAAAAAGGAAGAAGAAAAAAAGGAAGAACCAAAGTAGAAGGACGAAAGGTTTTTCCTAAATTAATTTGTAAAGTATTTGATGCCTCGATATTAGCCTAATTTGTGCGCTGCCTTGTCCCAATATTATGCGACAACAGTGTCAATGACCCTAATTACCTCGAATGCCGTGGAATATACGCCTCAATTATGAAATCCTGCGCACAATGAATAAAAAACCAAGAGATACTTCGAAATCTTTTCCGTACACTCGATCCCCACACACCTTACACATTGCGGTCAATCTGCTCCAAGCGCTGTATCGACTACACCGACAATCGGCTTCATCTTACCGACATATCTCAAAACAGCTTAAGCACCTTCAGAACAAAAGAAGAAGATGAGTGCTTTTTTCGATCTTCTTCTCTTAACAATATTTCGCAAAACACCAGAACCCCATTCTCATTTACTTCTCTCGTTCAGTCAGCGCTATGCAAGCTTATGCTTAAGGGTCATGACTTTTTGTTTATTGCTGAGTTTTTATTGTGTTACGGAGTGGTACCAGCTGATTATGTATTCAGGAAGGTTTAGTCCTCTCTCGCCAAGGCGTTCAGCTAGTTTTACTGGGAGCGGGCTTAAGACGTAGGCTGCTCGGGTGTAGAACCGTCTTGGTGTACTTGGTTTCACTTCTTCGGGCAAGATGAGTTGTAGGTCTGATTTTTTTGCTAGGGTAGAGTTTTTGTCGCCTGTTATTGCGAATACGGTTCCGGCGAACTTTTTGATTACATCAGCCCAGAGAATTACGGGTCTCGTTTCACCTGAGAATGATAACAGGATTTCAAGGTCTCCCGCTCTCGGGTGAGGCGTATTGACGCCTCTGGTTATGTAAACGTTGTCGCCTAGGAAACTTTTAATGTGAAAGAGTCTTACACCTGTCATTTTGGCGATTTCATTTGCGGTACCTTTTCCCCCGAGAAACACATTTGTCCGTTTTTCAAGTATATCGACAAGTTGCGCGTACGT
This sequence comes from Bathyarchaeia archaeon, assembly GCA_050013315.1. GTDB lineage: Archaea > Thermoproteota > Bathyarchaeia > Bathyarchaeales > Bathycorpusculaceae > Bathycorpusculum. The sequence continues at coordinate 30,554 of JBEKFM010000026.1, read as the reverse complement.
TTCAGAGTTAACGTTAGAGTCGATCATATTACCGACTTTTTCAAACTCTTCAACGCAAAGTCGAAAGACATCATCAACCTCAAGGTTCCTGAAGATACATTCAATCATGCTGTTTAACAATTCAAGCGTACCTAACTCGAATATGTCACCCATCATGCCAGTTTCACTGTACTCAAAGGAGGGCTTAGATTTCCCACGTCCCTTAAGCTCGACCACAGAACCATACTTGCTTACTATCTCCGACAAAGGCGATTCAGAAGCGGAAGTTAAAAGACCCATCGAGAACTTATTTGTTTTCTTATTCTCAATATATTGAGAGAGATCTTGAGCCATAACTAACGGATCATCAGAATAACCGCTACCAGAATTTATCAAAAGCAAAGTTTTCTTATAGCGCCTCTCAAGATCAGCCGCTGCATCATACATGTTTTTGCCAGGGAAACCTGGATCGTCAGGGGTTAAAACCACCTTGTTCCGCCAGCCAGCTTGGCTAAGGGCAATCTGGCTAAGGGCAGCGTTTAATGAATAAAGTGACCTGCCCGATCCTCCGCAGATAACACAGTCAGCCGCTTTTAGGTCATCGTATAGTGGTGAGAGTTCTTTTCGCTTGATGCTCAGGATGTTTTCTTGGATTTTGTTAACGTACCCTATACTGCTGATTTTGCTTTTAATAGTTACACCACCTTCAGTCAAGATGATCTAATGAATATCTATATTATCCTTGTGCTTACACATTTGGAAATAGGTCAAATATTCCATTTATTGCTTAGCTACGACATCTCTTAACCAAAGTTTCTTAACAGTTTGCTAAATGTTTATATCAAAAGAAACCATCACGCAAGAGCTTAGTGAAAAAAACATGTCAACTCAAACAGACTCAGAGAAATTTAAGTTCTTAGTCAAGCTAGCTTTGGAAAATGGTGCTGCTGACGCCAAAATCATTTCCACAGACAAAGTAGTCGTTGAAAACCGCGTAGTGCTCAAGTGCAAATTAGGTTGTAATAATTATGGGAAAACATTGGCGTGCCCACCCTACACTCCATCGGCTGAAGAATTCAGAAAAATCGTTAGCGAATATAGCTATGCTTTGCTTATGAAGTTTAAAACGAAGGCTGAAGCCGACCCCGAACTGTTAAAAAAGCTCACTGTAGCTGAAACCGACCCTACAATTCCAAAAGAAATAAAAGAGAAAGCAAAAAAGTTTTGGGCAGACTGGAAAGAAGGCAAACTGAAAATGCTTCAGGTCGTGGTTGATTTGGAAAAAGCCGCGATGAGTAAAGGCTTCTCTCTTGCAATAGCGTTTGTTTCTGGGCACTGCCAACTCTGCGAAAAATGCAACACAGAAACGAGGATTTGCGTGCACCCCAATTTGGCGCGTTGGTCCGAAGAGGCCGTCGGAGTAAACGTGAGAAAAACCGCTAATAACGCGAGGGTTAAGATGAATTCTCTTTTTGCTAAGAATCCTGAGTCTTTCGCGCTGCTCCTTATAGATTAAGAGGCTTTAAGCTAAAGCTTAAGGCAAAATAATTTGAACGCAACAAAGAGAAATGAATCTGTATGAAGATTCTGTTAGACGAGATGTATGCTGGCTTAAAAGAGTACCTTGAAACTTTAGGGTATGAAGTGTTGACCGCTCAGGAAGCGGGCTTGAAGAGCGCTAAAGACCGAGATATCGTAGAGTACGCGGGCAAACATAACTTGATTCTCGTAACTCAAGATCAAAAGCCTGCTGAACTCGCTGAACTAACCGGTGTAAAATGCGTTTTCATTTCAAATTTGATGATTGCTAAGTTGGTCGACGAAAAAATCAAACAGCTTTCGCGTTAGACGCCGATGTTTCGCAGGTACTTATTCCACAAGTATGATGCGGCGTAACCGGCCACTGCGCCGGTAACTGGACCCATGAATGGCACAAGTGCATCTAGCATAGGGCTTCTTTGGACAAATAAGCCGACGTTTGAAAACTCTTTCGCGAGAGGAACAAATTGTGGAAGAAGAGCAAACGCTGAATAACTCAGTAAACCAATTAACATTGTGCTTAAAGCCATCGCAGCCATCAGTCTATTGCGGTTTACTCCTTCGGGCGAGGCATTAATTCTGAAAATAAACAAGAAGGCATCGACTAAAACTCCGAAGATAAAAGCAAACAAAAAGGTAAATGGACCCAAAGCGGGACTTCCCAGCGCTGTTAAGAGACCTCCAACTGCGCCTACATAAGTCGCGCCTACTCTCCTGATGAATAATCCGCTTAAAGCAAGAAGAACTGCTTCAACAACGATGAGGAGATAGTTTATCGGTGGGGGCAAAAAAACGTTCACTACAAAAATTATTGAACCGAAAAGCGCAGTTATTAATAATCGTTTAGTCTTCTGCGTCTTATCCCCCTTTGATATAGCAGTTCACGTTGCCATCTAAAAAGCTTAATGCAACCAAGGAAAATTGGTTGAGCGGAAAACTTTGTGAATTTTTCTTTCTTGTTTTATCCATTTGTTTTAACGGAAAGCTATAAATTCGTAAGCTACAATATTTAGTAAACATTTAATATTTGACTTATAAATGTATAAAAGGGAGAAAGTTAAAGTTGAGCACACATGCAGAAGATTTGAAACTTCGTTTGATGACAATTGAGCTGCTGAGAACAGCGAAATATAAGAGAAACATTACTTACCGTGAATTGGCTTCGAAAACAGGCTTGCCAGTCACTGTTTTAAGCCGCTATGCAAAAGGGCATGTTTTGCCGAACACAACAAGAGCCAAGCAACTATGGCGAGTGCTTACCAAGTTGGTTGGGTTAGAAGCGGAGTTGCGTAGCAGAATAAAATTTGACGAAATCGGCTATTTTGACAATACCGAAATTGTGGGTGACTATAACATTCTTCAGCAAGCGGCAAATTACGCGCTTTCAAATTTTGCTGGAAAACGGGTCACAAAAGTCTTAACCGCAGCTGTTGACGGGATTCCTTTAGCTACCATGGTTGCCAACGCTTTAGGAGTTAATCTTATTGTGGCTAAACGAAACAAAGAAGTCGGCGTCAAAGCCTTCTTAGACGAAACATATATTTTGGGAAAAGATTCAGGCGTGACCGTAACACTCTATATTCCCAAAGAAGCCATCAAGAAACGCGACAGCGTACTAGTTGTTGACGACATGATTAAAAGCGGAGAAACACAGGAAGCGCTCGTAAACCTAGTAAAGAAGTCGAAAGCTGAAGTTTCAGGCATATTCTCGCTTATCGCTGTCGGAGAGGAATGGAAGAAACGACTAAAGTCAGGAGAAGACTCTCCAGTTGAAGTTGTCACTGCCTTAAAATCACCTTTTGACCACTCTACTTGAGCGCAAGCTCAACTAACATTTTTCTTTTTGGTTAACAATTAATTATTTTGAAGTGAACCGAAAATGAGGATAGATCATATCACAATTCTCGTCAAAGACCAGGATGAAGCAGCAAAATTTTACGTTGAAAAACTTGGATTCCAAAAACGAGAAGATACTTTCTTTGCAGAGAATATGCGCTGGGTTACCGTTTCGCCAAAAGATCAGCCCGACCTTGAGCTGACCTTTGTTAAAGCAGATACCGAGGATAAGCTTAAAGCGCTGGGAAAACAGGCCGGAGACCATGTGTTTCTCACTTTGGAGACCGATGATTGCCGTAGAGACTACAAAACAATGAAGGCGAAGAGAGTGAAATTTTACGGAAAGCCAACCGAGAAACCTTACGGCGTTGAAGCTGTTTTTGAGAACCTTTACGGCAACCTAATTGACTTAATACAACGAATTAAACACTGAATTTCTCCGAAATCTTAAACAGAACCAACCCCAGCTAAACATTACATGATAGTTCGAGGTACGTGAAGAATGCGGATGATACAGTGGCGCAATGGAACAGTAATTACACCTGACCAAACTAAACTGCCCCTTCAAGAAGTTACCCTAGAAATTAAAACTGTTGAGCAAATGGCTGAAGCCATAAAAACCCTGCGCGTTCGAGGCGCTCCATTGCTGGGTGCTGCCGCAGGATTCGGAATTGCGTTGGCAGCTTATCATTCAAAAGCGCACAGTAAAGAAAAATTGTTAGTTGAGCTGGAGGAAGCAGGCGCCATTATTAAGCGTCAGCGACCAACCGCTGTAAACCTTTTTTGGGGTGCAGACCGGGTCTTAAAAAAAGCCCGAGGTTTTTCAGGAAACATTGAAGAACTGAAACAGGCAGTCATCGAAGAAGCACAAAAAATAGCCGATGAAGATGCACAGCAAAATCATGCAATTGGCAAAAACGGCGCTGTACTCATCAAAGACGGCGATACCATTTTGACCCATTGCAACGCGGGCGAATTGGCGACCGTGGAGTATGGCACTGCTTTGGGCGTTATTCGCGCGGCTTGGGAGCAGGGCAAAAAAATAAAAGTTATCGCTGATGAAACCAGGCCACTGTTGCAAGGATCTAAGCTTACGGCTTATGAACTTAAGCGTGACGGGATACCTGTTACTTTGATAACAGATAACATGGCAGGTTACGTCATGAGCAAAGGTCTTATCAACAAGGTTATAGTGGGCGCTGATCGCATAGTTCAAGACGCGGTAGTTAACAAGATAGGCACTTACTCGGTTGCAGTGCTGGCGCATGAACATGGGATACCGTTTTATGTAGCAGCCCCAAAATCCACCTTTGACTTAGCACACAAGGCAGTTGATGTCATCATTGAAGAGCGTAAACCCGAAGAAGTCACCCACATCGGTTCGCATCAAATCGCTCCAGAAGGCATCAACGTTATGAACCCGGCCTTCGACATTACGCCGCTTAAATATGTGACAGCGATAATCTGTGAGAGCCAAATCTATTATAGCAAGGATTTTGGCAAGTTCAAGGACGAAGGAAAAATAGAAAAATGAGCGAAAACAAAAAAACTCAGCCACCAGAATTCAGAACAAGCGGCACGCTTGCAAAAAAAGGCGTAATGGTAGCGGAGAAAAGCAGCATAGACGCACTCTCCGTTCGAGGATATGGCACGTCAGAGAATGAGGTTTTCACGCTTACCTTCTATGAAGCACTGTACCTTGTGGACAAGTGCATGCTTGAAGTCAAAGATGAAAGTGACAAGGCGGTGGATTTCCAAAGCCTACTCCACTGTTATGAGGTTGTTAATGAGAATGCATGGGTTAGCTATCTTGTTTACCGCGACCTAAGAAGCAGAGGTTACGTTGCACGAGAAGGATTTGGCGCCGGAATTGACTTTCGCATGTACGAGCGGGGTGCATACGGCAAGGATACCGCGCCGTACTTGGTTCTAAGCACTCAAGAAGGAAAACCCTTAGGCATAGACAAGTTAGCAGACGCCTTGCAGCAGTGCCAGAGCCAAAAGAAAGAGTTAACATTAGCAGTAATGAACCGCCGAGGCGAAATCGTTTACTATTCAGTCTCTCAAATAAAATTTGGCGAATAACTGAGAATCTCCCTCAATTCCCTTTTCCTTTTTTCAATGCGCTATTTTCTTATTAACAGCTAGTAGAGGTCATCCATGGCTGTCTTAGATAGGACGATCAAAGACGTTACGATGCCATGCTGACCGTGTATCGCACGTGTAAGGATAAGAAGCAGGGTCCTAAAGACGCGTTAGAAATCTAAGAGAAGATGGCGTGTTTATCTAGAAAACAAAGAAGGCTTTAGTCGACCTGGACGATTTAATTGACGCCCTGCATGAAAGCCTGAACGTTGTATCTATCCAGAAAAACACGGATCAGGTAACACAGGTCAAAAACTAGGGATCGTTTGAGTCTAAGCTTGTACCAAGCGTAAAAATGTAATGGCAGCACACACGACCTTTAACTGTACAAAGTTGCGCGAGAGAACGGAAAACAAGTTTGGCAGGATCTTGGACGCAACAATAAGTGTCTGATCACCAAGAACTGAAGCAAAGGTGCGACAATGATAGAACCAAACTATTCTATATTTTTCACGCAGTTTAGTATTTGAAGTCACCATCTGTTTAGAAAGGATAAGCAGTTCTGCGTAGTCAAGAAATCTTGTGACGAGGAATCTTTACAAGAACGCTCTTAAGAGCTTGCGAATTGTTGTTAATTGAGTGTTATGGCAAAGACGAAAGCTATCTTGGACGCATTTTTGATAGCGCTCATGGTTAGCGGATTAGCTTTTGTCGGCAGTGTACATTTTGGCTCGGCTCAAAGCGGTACAAACGTCACGGGCATAATCAATTCAGACACTACGTGGACGCAAGCAAACAGCCCATACAACCTCACAGGAGAGTTACTTGTAAGTAATGGAGCGACCTTAACAATTGAGGCCGGAGTAACTGTTAACTTCTACCAGTACATCATGCAAGTAAACGGAACCTTAAAAGCACAAGGAATTGCAGGCAATAATGTTGTTTTCATTTCCACTAACCAAAATGTCACCGACGCCGTCAAAGATCAAATCGCTAACATAAATTTTGGTGACCAAAGCTCTGACGACGCACTTGAGCATACAATTCTTAACGAAATGGGGATAACTTACTATAATTGCAACAGCTCGATAATACTAAATAATGATATATTCCAAAACCAGGCATTCCCAACATATTACGGTGGATTTATCGGCATATTGCCGATTATCCGCGGACCAGGGTCAGCCACAATAACCAATAACATATTTACTGGTAGACTTCAAGACGATTGTTCTGGAACAATCGCTAACAACACATTTACCGATGGCGGAGCAGATTTATCGGGCGGTTCATATCTAATTTCAAACAACACATTTAAAGGCGACGGGACTGTTGACAGCGGTTTTGGGCTTACAATCAGTGACTCAAAGGCTGTTGTTTCAGATAATTACTTTTCTGGTTTTAGTGAAGCATGTATGGATATAGCGGGATCTTCCGCTTGGATACAAAGAAACTTCATTCAGAACAAATTCACAGCAGAAGGCTACCCCTTCTTTGGAATTGAAATTCAAGGTTCAAGCCCAGTAGTTGAAAATAACACGATTACGAACTGCAACATTGGAATTGACGTTTACAGTCATGGTTCTGATTACTCAGCTATCGAAGCTAAACCAACAATCATAAACAACAACATATACAACAACGAGGTTTTCAACCTTTACCTAGGCTACCCTGAGCGTGGAGGCTACCACACCATAGATTACGTTGTAGGCAATATTGACGCTTCCGATAACTGGTGGGGAACAACTGATACTCAAGCAATCAACCAAACAATACGAGATGTTAAAGACCAATCAAACCTGGGCACAGTCGATTTCTCTCCATTCCTGACTGCGCCAAACCCACAAGCAACGCCAAACCCAGACGAGCCAATACCAACAATACTGCAAATCCCAACGACCACATTTTTAGAAGCAACAAAAGACAGCGAAGGAGCAGTTGAACTCACAATTAACGGAAATCTAACCATTGTAGGGAACACAATGGCGAATGTGACAGCAAACCAGTCTACCGCTACGAACATAAATTTTACTTTGATGGAGGATGAGGGAACTATCGTCTTTGGTAATGTCACCATTCCAAAAAGCGCAGTACTCTACGGAACCATACCAACAATCTACATAGGCAACCAAAAAACGAAAGAGGGTTATACACAAGACGCAGATAATTACTACGTATGGTGCACGATAAATTTCAACAGTTACTACTATGGTCCTCTTACTATTATATTCGTTAATGCCCCTTCTTTTCCAACAAGAACTCAGATTATCATTATCCTTGTAGCCGTAATTGTCATAGCAACTTTAACAATAATATTAGCGTACATTACAAAGAGGCAAGCAAGCGAGCAAAAACAAATTGAAACTCGTGTGAGAAGAAATGGGTCCGCATAAAAGATTTAAAGATTTTAGAGACTGGTGTCCTCAACCAACAGACCGTCTGCCATCAAAATTGAAACGATACTCTATGCCTATCGCCGCCGTGCTTACAGCGACCCTTATTTTGTCTGTGTCATTTTTCGTGTTTTCCTCAAGCATAATGTCTCATCCATTGCTTCCAATAGTGCCCTCAGTTAACGTACCTGCTTCCACAACTCCCACACTGCTCTGGAACTTCACGGCGAACCAGGACGCAGTCTTTTCTCCCGTCGTGGCAAACGGGCTTGTTTACGCAACCTCTGAGAACAAATTCGGGAGCCCCGTTACTCTCTTCTGCATTAACGCTTCCACCGGCACTCAGGTATGGAGCAGCACAGGTACATTCCTCAACTTTGACGTTGCGAACGGTTACGTTTACATTATTCAGGCAATTGAACCTAATATTTCCGCCCCCCCTGATGCACCTTTTCAAGGTGCTATTTCCTGCTTAAATGCTTACAATGGCACCCAATTGTGGTATTATTCTTACAGTACCCAGTTAGGCACGCCCGTTGTGGAGTGGGGCATAGTCCATGTTGATGGCGCCAACAATGTTTACGCTCTTAACGCTTCGACAGGAGCACAAATATGGAACTACACAGGTCTAGAAAGTAACACTTTTAATTCCCCTGTTTTGGCAGGCGCAAACCTCTACGTATTTAGCGCTTCCCTCATCTCAGACGAAAACTTTTCTTGGCACAGCGCTGTTTACGCATTGGATCCTTCCACAGGCAAAGAATTATGGAATTATACAACTCCAGGCGAGTTTACTTCTTTGATTGCTGCTGGTCAGAACGTCTATGTCGGATGCATTGCCTCTGAGACTTCCGGCCAAGTCATTTCCCGGAGCGAAGTTCTCGCCCTCAGCGCTTCAAATGGAACAAGAATCTGGGACTATCCAATCAACAGCTCCGTTGGATCTACCATACTTGCTAACGGCACGGTTTACGCGGTCGCTGGCAACGGCGATATCTACGCTCTCAATACTTCAGACGGACGGGTAATCTGGAAGTATGCAACTGGCTTGAGCACGGGTTCTTCTTTACTTGTTAACGGCTACCTTTACGTGGGCTCTTCTGCAGGGGTATATTGCCTCAACTCCCATAACGGAGCGGTGATTTGGAAGTTTGCAGCCAGCGACTTCGCCGGTTCTTCTGCAACAGATCCAGCGTATGCCGACGGCGTAATTTATGTGGGATGGAACAATCCAGGGCTTTACTCTCCTGTCAATCAGCATAATTTTTATGCACTTGATGCTGCTAACGGCAAGACACTTTGGAACTACACACTTGGATACACGGTAATATCTTCTCCCGCGGTTGTAGATGGCACAGTTTACATAGGTGCATCCTTTGTAAACCCCTTACGTGATGAACTTAATGAAGAGCCAGGTGCTGTTATTGCATTAGAATCAAATGTTCCTTCTTTGCCGTTGCCGTCGCTTCCGGTTTCGGAACCTGCTCACTCGCTATTGTCGGCGACGGCTGCCGTAATAATCGCTGTAGTCATAGCGTTGATAGTAATCTCAACAGCCGTTTTCATGCTTCGAAAAAGAATGAAAGCTAAGCTGACAAGCCCACCGCCTACACCACGGAACTCTACTTAAGCTTCCTCCACTCAAACATCCCAAAGATAGTTTCGCAAAAGCAATCAAGGCAAACGCGACGGTACATTTCTTTTTTTTAACCCTGGACAGAAATAAAGCTATTTGAATCCTGCGCGGTTTGAGTCTCCATGGAACTTGAACCCAACCTCTAAGCGCCTTTGTTACCGGTAAACTGGTTTCGAATTCTTCTAGATGCCAGTTAAAAAATAGTAATAGTTTTTTTAGGTTTTAGTTCTAAGTTGTCTGACCCTTCCTATCTTTTTCCAAGCCCAACTTTCAAAAGGATTCGTTCAATACGTTAGTGAATCCAATAACGAGCCCGCTGGGACTCGAACCTCTCGAAGCGAATATGTACTTTTCCATCTTTTTTCCAATTCACATACCAAATGCCAGGCGATTTGAACCCCATGCCTCAAGTGCAGATGTTTCCCGCAAATCCCCCTTTTTGTTAGGAAAAAAATGCTTACTGACAAAGGGAATTGGATAGATCTCGGCGGCAGTATAGCTTCTGGTCTTGTATTGATGGTAATTTGTACCGCAAAACTAATACCGATAATTAACTAACAATTGCTGTGGGTGATTGAAGTGAGAGGCGCTGCAAAGTTTTTTTCTTCCTCGATCATTGCGGTGCTGTTGGTGGCTTTATATGTTACATTGTTTCCACAGTCAGGTGTATTTAACTTTGCGAGTGCATCGTCTACGTTGCCCTCTGAGAATGCAGAATACGCCAACGGCACAATCGCTCTTGAAAATTCGCCTCTAAACGTTTGGTATGATTGGGTTAACATTTCTAACACTCAAATAATCAACTACGTAGCTTACACTAATTCCGATTACCCTTTCCCGGTTCCCATTGCAAATTTTGTGGGCCAGCGTTTCCAACTTCCAGATGGCAGCGGCATCTTTGTGGCCAGTGCGTTGGACAAGTTTGAGGTTTACCGTGACATGGACGGCGATGGCATTCCGCAAACTGGTTCCACTTCTGGAAACAACGAAATTTTATATTGGATGTATACGAACATGAGTGACGGCTACAGCATCATACCCATTCAAAAAACAATGGTAGATTCAATTCCACATTACACTTGGGGATTTACCTATCAAAATGCCTATGCTTATCTCGAGAACTATACATCAGTGTATGGTCTGGTAGCTAAATTGATTTTTGATCATATCACGGTAGGCTATGATTTCAGCATGCAAGGAAACGTTACAAACCTAAAGGTCAACTTTGACATAGGAAAAGTCTCCAATTTGACAATGCTTGGCTCCTCGAATGTCTCGCTGGACGGCCTAAGCTTGGCTCTTCTTTACACGACATCAGCCTACACTGCAGAACCATACTCAACATTCGTGAACAGCCAACCGTATAATTCGACAACGACTAATGATTCAGCCGTAAACGCGCAGTCTGCACAGATCGCAGTTGGAAACACGACAGCGTACGATTTGGTCTTCGGCGGAAACTATACGCTTAGCCTGGGAGCAAACAATAACAACGAAACAAACCAAGCTAACAATGAAACTTACACGGCGAAAGCTGAGACCGTGGCGCTTTCAAGCCTTCCATGGGAAACTTATGGACCTCCAGTTTGGCAGATGAGCTTTTTTGGTGATGCGCTCTCACTGACAAATCTTTTCGGCGGCTCATGGTCACCAGTTGACACGAACTACAACGTGTCGCCATTAATCTATAGGGTGTGCTTTCCAGTTTGGGGTGGCGGACAAATCCAGTACGACCCAGTTTACATCGCTTACCTCTCTGGCACATCCACAATTTCAGAGTTTCCATCTTGGGTAATTCTGATCTTATTCATGGTTGCGATGCTGTTGACGATTATTTTTATAGCAAGAAGACAGCGTAAGGCCACTCGAGAGCCGAATAGCAATTGACGGCTTAAACGAAAGATTAGTCGCGGAGATTGCGACTTTCATTTTTTTGCATACTATTGAGCAAAAAGCATGGTTAAATCTTTATCTTGTAGTCTAACAGTTACCTTCAAATAAGTTAATTCTGGGTGAAAAGATGGCAAGCTCGGGTTATAATTGGAACGCTCAAGATTACGCTAGGAACTCTTCAAACCAGTTTCAATGGGCAAAAGAGCTTATGCCGAAATTAAAACTTCATGGAAACGAAGAATTACTTGACATTGGCTGTGGTGACGGAAAAATCACAGCAGAAATTGCAAAATGCCTACCTAGCGGGAGAGCAGTCGGCGTTGACAGCTCAAAAGAAATGGTAAATTTGGCAACAAGTACTTTTCCACCTAATGATTATCCGAACCTTTATTTTCAGTTGATGGATGCTCGAAAGCTAATTTTCCAGTCGGAATTTGACAGGGTATTTTCCAATGCTGCGCTACACTGGGTTGTTGACCAAAAAGCTGTTCTTACCGGTGTGCAGAGAAGCCTAAAATCCTCTGGTAGATTGCTGTTTCAGATGGCTGGAAAAGGCAACGCTAAGGATATACTCGATCTTATTGATGAACTGTCGGTCGTGAAACCTTGGAAACAGTTTTTCACCAATTTCACATTTCCCTATGGTTTCTATGATCCAGAAGAGTACAAGACGTTCTTGTTTGAAGCGGGTTTGGTGCCTGAACGTGTTGAGTTGTTTCCGAAAGAGATGAAGCTTATTGGAGCCGAAGGTTTAGCTGGGTGGATACGGACAACATGGTTGCCTTTCACTGAAAAGCTTCCGGTTGAGCTTAGGCCAAAATTCGTCCAGGAAATCGTTAGCCGTTTTGTTGAAGAGCACCCTGTTGATGTCGATGGGATAGTTATTGTTGGAATGATGAGGCTTGAAGTGGAGGCATACAAGCCGTGAGCGAGAGTTTAATAGAATAATTGCACCTTCTTAATTGTAAAGCTTAACCGTTAAAGGGGAAGACAGCATGCCAACTTTCCAAACTGTTCGCGGAATGAGAGATTTAACCGATCAAGAGGCACAAACCTTCACACATATCATTAGCAAGGCGCGAGAAAATGCGGCACTTTATGGTTACAAAGAAGTTATAACGCCTGTGGTTGAACCTCTTGAGCTTTTAAGTGCCAAATCCGGCGAAGAAATCCGCCAGCGCATGTTTATATTCAAAGACCTCGGAGATCGTAATGTTGCGTTGCGTCCAGAATTCACTGCCTCAATTGCAAGGTTGGCTACAACAGCCTTGAAAAACGAGCCTAAGCCGCTAAGACTGTTTTCTGTGGGCAGTGTTTACCGTTATGATGAGCCACAACGCGGGCGTTACAGGGAGTTTTGGCAATCAAACTTTGAGTTAATGGGTTCCAGCAAACCAGAAGCAGATGCAGAAATAGTCTTGCTAACAAATAGTCTCATGAAATCGCTGGGTTTGAAAGGTTATGCTTTCAAAATAGGTCATATAGGCGTGATACGGGGTATTCTCAGCCAAGAAAATGTTGACGAGAAAACTCAGAATGCAATCTTGCAACGCATGGACAAGAAAGAATTTGAAGAAGCATTCAAGTTGGCGCCTTCAGAAAAATGTCGAAACATGCTTGAAGGATTACTGCAACTAAAAGGCGGCAGCTGTTTTGAAATGGTTGAAAACACAAAAAGTTACGTTGCCGATTACGAGAAGGCTAAGAAGGCTGCAGAAAACCTCGGCGAAGTCCTTAAGCTTATCGTGGAAGGCGGGTGTCCTGTTCAATTTGTAGAGCCAGCATTCGCCCGAGGCTTGGAATATTACACGGGAATGATTTTTGAAGTGTACATTCCAGAGTTAGACATTGCCTTAGGCGGCGGAGGCAGATACGATAGGCTTATTGAAGTATTTGGTGGGGAACCTACGCCTGCGGTAGGCGTTGCTCATGGGATTGACAGGGTTGCGCTTGCTGTGCAAATGCAGAATACAATTCTTGCGGCTAAGCGTGGGAAAAGGGTTTTTGTGCTTTCGGTGAATGATTTCTTGAAGGTTGAAGCGTTAAAAATTGCTCAGATGCTCAGGGACTGTGGGGTCATTGTGGAGTTTGAGGTTATGGGTCGGAGGATGGCGAAGGCGTTGGAGGATGCTGACAGGCGGAAAGTTGATTTTGCAGTGATTGTTGGCGAGCGCGAGTTGAAAGAAGGTTCGGTTATGCTTAGGAATTTAGCGAAGCGTGAGCAAACTGTCGTTTTGATAACGGAGTTAGTTGAAAGGATTGGTTAAAACAAAGAAAAGATGGTGAGCCTGTTTTAAGGCTTAGAGTCGTTTGATGTAGCGGTTGACTTCCCACTCGGTTACTTGTGTGCGATAGAGGTCCCATTCGCTGCGTTTTTCGCGTAGGAAGTTTTCGAATGCGGTTTCGCCGAGTGTTTCGCGCATTAAGTCGCTGGTTTCCAGTTCATCGAGGGCTTCTTGCAGAGATTCTGGCAGTGAGACGATGTTTCGGGCTTTGCGTTCTTCGTGGGTCATGTGGTAAACGTTTAATTCCACCGGTTCGCCTGGGTCAATCCTGTTCTTGATGCCATCCAAACCGGTTGCTAGGAGTACTGCAAATTGTAAATAGGGGTTTCCTGCTCCGTCTGGGCAGCGGATTTCGCATCTTGCAGCGTTTTTTCTTCCTCCGAAGTTTGGTACACGGATGAGCGGCGAGCGGTTCTTGTGCGCCCAAGCAAGATATACTGGTGCTTCGTAACCGGGAACTAATCGTTTGTAACTGTTTGGCCATGAATCAAGAATTGCACACATTTTACGTCCGTGGGCTAGTTGTCCGCCGATGAAGTTTCTTGCTAAGTCAGATATGTAACCGTTCTTTTCGTCATCTGCGTAGAAGAGGTTTTGTGATACTGGTTTGTTCCATAGGCTTTGGTGAGTATGCATTCCGGAACCATTTATGCCTGGGAATGGTTTAGGCATGTACGTGGTGACGTAACCGTTTCGTGCGCCGACAACTTTTCCGCACATTTTCATCGTTATTGTCCTGTCAGCAGTTTTTAACGCTTCGTCATACTTGAAATCGATTTCGTTTTGTCCTAAGGCAACTTCGTGGTGAGATATCTCAATTTCAATGCCGAATGCTTCAGCGGTATCAGCTATCTCTCGTCTCAAGTCGTCCGTTAAGTCGCCGGGGTGAAAATCGAAGTAGCCCGCCATGTCTATTGGTGTTGGCAAGCCTCCCTCTTCGCCTTCCTTAACTATAAAGAATTCGAGTTCAGGAGCACAAAGATATGTGTAGCCTGCTTTCGCAGCTTTCTCGATGGCTCGTTCAAGAACGTATCGTGGATCTCCTTCAAAGCGTTTGTTCTGTGGAGTGTAAATGTCGCAAATTAGTCTGCAGGACGATTTTTCTTTTGGCCTCCAAGGCAGAACCGCAAAAGTTGTTGGGTCTGGGAATAGCACCATGTCTGATTCTTCGATAGGCCTGTAACCAGTTATAGATGACCCGTCGAAAGGTTGACCATTTTCAAACATTGACTCGATGTTTTTTGAGCTTACAGCCAAATTCTTTAGCATACCATTAATGTCTACGAAGTGAAGCCTGATGAATTTTATTTCTTGTTCCTGTATTTGCTGAATTACCTTTGTCACATTTTCTTTCCATGCGGCATCTTTGAAATTTTTCATTTTTGTTTGTTCACCTGTAGTTTAGCGTTGATCTAACTGTTATTTAATAAACATTTAAACATAAATATATTTAAGTTTAATAAACACCTTTATGAAAACTGCACGATTATTCATGTTTTATGTAAAAATTATGAAAATCTGAACATAAAATAAGATTTTCGCTAAACAAGATTTACAGAAACAGGATTATTAATGAAAACATGAAACCAAAAAAATGAAGCGCAAGATTGAGATTTACTCAAGTTCTTGCCAGATTTTTAGGTTTTTCGGTAATTTGCTTGCTTTAGTAGTCTAGGTATTTCATTATTTCCCAAGGCGAAACGTATAGGCAGTATTGGTTCCAATCGTTTGTTTTTAGTTCAATGAATGCGTCGAACACGTGGCTGCCGAGGGTTTCTTTTATGACTTCGTCGCTTTCCATTTCATCCAAGGCGCCTTTGAGTGTCGTTGGAAGTTCTTTTATGCCTAACTCGTTACGTTTTGCTTTGCTGAGTTTGTAGACGTCTTCGTCAACTGGGTCGCCTGGTTCAGTTTTCTTTTTAATGCCGTCTAAGCCGGCCATCATTATGCAGGAGAATGCCAGATACGAGTTGCAGGATGGGTCAACGCCTCGGTATTCAACACGTTTTTGTGCTGCATGCGAAGGACCTTTGTAGTACATGGGAATGCGTGCGAGTGCAGACCTGTTAGCTCTTGACCACATGACGTATATTGGAGCCTCGAAGCCTGGAACGAGACGTTTGTAGCTGCTTACTGTTGGGCAACAGATCGCGGTTAGGGCTTTGGCGTGGGCGAGAATTCCACCGACGTAATATCTGCCGATTTGGCTGAGTTCGGCGTAGTCATCTTCTCCGTCGTACATGGCGTTTTTGCCGTCTTTCCACAATGAGGAGTGGACGTGCATACCGCTGGCGTTGTCTAGATAGATCGGTTTTGGCATAAATGTAGCGATTAAGCCGTGTTTTTTTGCAATGTTTTTGGCGACAAACTTGAAGTAGATGGCTCTGTCGGCAGTATCAAGAAGTTCTCCGTATTTGTAGTCAATTTCCACTTGACCAACGGTGGCTACTTCATGATGATGTTTCTCAATCGTTAAGCCGAAGTTGTCTTCCAGTACTTGTGAGACTTCGTTTCTGTATGCAACAGTTGTATCTTCGGGTGGACTTCGATAGTAGGCTTCCTTGGGTCTGAGGATGAAACCACCGGGTGTTATTTCTTCGGAATTAGGAACAACACGGGGTGCACCCCAAGAGTCACCTTCTCCGCCTTTCGGGCTAACCCATAAATCCCATATTAATTTAGTCGGGTCGATTGATGAAAAGACAAAGTGTTCAAGTTCAGGAGCGAAAATTCCAGTGTATCCCATGTCCTTAGCTGCTTTTATAGCTCTCTTCGCTACGTAACCTCTTGGGCAGGAAACAGACGGTTCTTTTCCACCAAAAGCTTCCAAAGCGTCGCCTAGTACGATTGCGCTTTTTTGAGCTTCATCAGTAACCCAAGGCATAATTGATAGAGTCTTTGCGTCCGGCATAAAAATCATGTCTGATTCTTCAATTGACTTAAAGCCACGCACTGAAGATCCATCAAAGCCTACACCTTCCGTAAAAGCTGCACCGCTTAGATATTCTCTTGCAGGCAAAACCATGTCTTGAAGTATGCCTCGAACATCTACAAATGCTGAATGCACCCATCGAACATTATTTGCTTTCAAAGTTTCAATTGCTTTACTTATTTGTTCATCCATGACTTTCACCATTTCAATTTCATATGTATTAGAAACCACTTAAAACATAAACGTATATAAGCTTATTCCCCAAGATTTTTGAATAAACGTTCACTTAAAAGGCTAAATGGTAAACTTGTCGAATCGAAACGATCAAAAAAAAGCGCAAATGTAACAAGCCTAAAATCTGTTTTTTGTCTCTCTACGCAAAAAATCTCCAACATCTAGCACGTTTTCAACCACAACTTTATCTCCAATCCCGTTTAAGCCGCCAATTATCTTGCCAAAGCCGAGACACTCACCAAACTCGTTGAGCACTAAAGTAGCATCACCCTTACGCTTAGATCCCATTACCTTCAATATTCCTGTTTGAAAAACGTCTCTGCCACAAGTAAAAAGCCAAGCCGCTTTACGGTCTAAGACAATCTTATTTACCGCCAAATCGGCGAGCATATTTAAAAAGTTAAAACTTGGAAAAAACACTCTATTCTTAACCTTACCAAGGTATAATCCGGCATAATAGAAGTCGCTCACAGCAAGTCTGTGCAGAGAAGGATTCAAAAAATAATATCGATTAGCCTTATTCACTACCAACTCAGAATTCAAAGCAATTTTTGCCCCAAACATCGAAGCAAAAGATGCTAACGCCTTCACGCTGAATTCACCTTTCTTTTTAGTTTACAAACAAAAAATCCTTGAGTTTCATTAGGCCAAATTCTTCTGCAAAGTTCCATCGAAATATCAAGTTTATGCCCGAAAACATCCGTTAACCCTTTTTCTCCAGGGCACTTTATTTGTTGAGTTTGCAAATTCAGGTTTTTTACCGCCCAGTCTATATTCAACTCGTCTTCTTCAGGCTCCAAGGAACAGGTAGAATAAACAATTTCCCCATCGTCAGCTAAGCATTTTACGGCTTGTGCAAGCATTTCTCTTTGCACCCTTGAGTTTCGCTCCACATCCTGCAGGGTCCTGTGTTTAAACCATTCGTTATCTGAAGCAAAATTGCCCGAGCAGGGAACATCAAGAAGAATCCTATCAAACTTCAGGTTTATCTGGGAAGCCTGCCTTGCATCAAGTTGGTAAACCACTGTGTTGCTAACATGGCATCTCTCTAAACGATTAGCCAAAGGGCTTAACCGCTGCCTATCAACATCCAACGCGATTATAACTCCTGAATTCTCCATTAAATCAGCCAACTGCACGGTTTTTCCGCCAGGAGCTGCCGCTGCATCAAGTACCTTTTTGCCCTTCAAACCAGTAAAAAGCGTTGCTGGAATTTGAGCAGCGGCCTCCTGAATTGAATAAAAGCCTAATAGATATTCTATCGTGGCGCCAACTGAAATTTTAGATCTTTCCACCCAGAAGCCTTGTTCAAGAAAAGGGACCTTTTCAAGTTGAATGCCCAAGCCTTCAAACCTTTCAATAAGATGGGTGCCTTTAGCGTTTGTCTTGTTAATTCTTATAGCTTGCCTAAGGTTAGGCTCTTGAAATTGCCAGCCCAAATCTTCATATCGACTTAAGAAGAAATCTCTGCCAGACATCAACCGAAGATTACTAAATCACGAATAAAAACTTTTCAAGCGCGGATCAATACCGGCAGGTCTGCGGCAACTTCAAGTAGAAGAAGAATAGATTTTCCCATCTTCTTCTCTTGAAGCTAAACCCACTCAGCCTTAGAAGAACAACAACACACGTTTTTTTCGCCCGTTTTTATTCTCTTAAAGATTGTAGCGAAATCAACTTCTGCCATATGCCTAACCTCAAAACAGCTACCAAATTCGCATCCACTTGGAGGCTAAATATTTTTCAGTTTTTTTTGCCAAAATTGAGATTTGCTCGGTGCAGAAAATACGTTTTAAGTGTGGTCATGTAATCTAAGTGCTTCAGCACCTGTTTTTGTGAATTTTCGGCTGAAGAACTTGCGGATTTCCTCTGCGAAAACGACGATTACAGCCAATGACAATAGGAAGGCCCAGTTACTTAGACTGAGCGCTGTTGTTGTGAAGATGTGCTGCATAATTGGAACGTAAACAAGTAGTGAAAGGATTCCAAGTTGAGCGGCGATGCCGAAGATTATCCATTTGTTAGTTTTGAGGCTTGTTCTAAAGATTGATTGCTTGCTGGTTCGGCACGCTAAGACGTTGCCGGCTTGAGCCACCACGATGCCTGCAAAAGTCATAGTTACACCCTTGGCGTAAACTCCACTAGTGTAAAATGAACTTGTACTTGTTAATGCCAATCCGAAGTGCCATCCGCCTGCAGTCCAAGCGTTAAGGCATCCAATCATAGCTCCGACAGCAATGATGACTCCGATGAATACTGAGCGTAGCAGAACCCTTCGGGTAAACAGTCTCTCCTTGATGCTTCTAGGCGGCTCCTGCATTATTCCTGCTTCCGGAGGTTCACGGCTTAGAGCTAACGAGGGAATCACGTCAATACCGAGATCTATGGCTAACACTTGCGGTACAAGCAGTGGCAAAGGAATGCCAAGTACAGCGTACAGTATGAACGGAATCAGCTCAGCCCAGTTGTGCGAAAACACATAAACGATAAACTTGCGGATGTTCTCATAAATTGCTCTGCCAGACTCAATAGCCTTCACGATGGACTCAAAACTGTCGTTCAGTAAAACGATGTCTGCAGCTTCACGAGCTACATCAGTACCTGAGGCACCCATAGCAACGCCAATATCTGCTTCCTTGAGCGAAGGTGCATCATTGGCTCCGTCACCCGTGACAGCTACCACTTCACCACTTTTCTTGAGAACCGTAACGATTCGAAGCTTTTCCTCAGGCGAAACACGAGCAAAAATCACGTCCCCTTTGCGCACTTCGTCTATAATGGCTTGGTCGCTCAAATTTTCCAAGTCTACACCGCGAACAATCTGGCAACACTGCTGCTCAACAATCTCAACCTCTTGAGCAATAGCCTGCGCAGTCGGGCCATAGTCCCCTGTGATTATGACGGTTTTTACTCCTGCTTGCTTTGCCCTCAAAACGGCATCTTTGACCTCTGTCCTTGGGGGATCACGCATCGCTGCTAAACCAACAAAAATTAGGTCTTTTTCGGCTTCTCCCTTAATGTACTCGCTTTTGGGCAGCGTTTTGTAGGCTACGGCGATGACGCGTAAGCCTTCATTGGCGAACTCATGGATTCGCGATTCTATGAACATCATGTTCTCTTCGTTTAACTCTTCTACTTTGCCTGCAACAAGCACTTTGCTGCACACATCCAAGATGTTCCTTGGAGCGCCCTTCGTGTAAATGTAAACATCACCGTTCGACTGGTGAACGGTAGTCATGCGCTTTCTTTCAAAACTAAAAGGCAAAATGTCAATAATCGGCTTCTCAGTCAATTCCTGAATACTCAAGCCATACTTTAAGGCGGCAACTAATAATGCTCCATCAGTTGGGTCACCAATTACACTCCAATTCTTATTCCTCTCGGAAGGTGGATCAACTTTTGCACCATTACAGAGCGCTGTAATCTCAAGAAGTTTTACAAGTGAAACAGCAGTAGCCTCTCCCAAGGGTTTACCATTCGAAGTGAAATCGCCCACCGGATTATAGCCTAAACCTGAAACATCTACAACTTGATCTTTAACCCAAAGCTTGTTAACGGTCATTTCTCCCTTGGTTATTGTGCCTGTTTTGTCCGTGCAGATTACGGTGACGCTACCCAAAGTTTGCACAGCTGATAACCGCTTTACCAAAACATTCTGTTTCACCATCTTCAAAACATTAATGGCTAAGGCGCTGGAAACGGTAACTTGTAACCCTTCTGGAACGCAAGCCACCATCACACCAATCATGAAAAAAATGCTCGTTGGAATGGAGGCATGTAAGAAGAGAAAACTAGCAATAAAGAAAACTGCACCTACAGCAACAGCAATTATGAAATCGTACTTTGCTGTTAACGCGATTTCTTTCTGAAGTGGACTTTCCTCTTCACGGATTGTCTGAGTTAAATTAGCAATTTGCCCAAACTGAGTATTCATGCCAGTTGAATAAACAACGGCTTTTCCTTGACCCTTCGCTACACTGGTACTCATGAAAACTAGATTAGGTGCATACAAATAGGCTTTCTCAACCGTCTCCACTGTTTCAGCAACGCGTGGTTGCGGTTCAGATTCACCTGTTAACGGAACATTATTTGTCCATAAATCAAAGGCTTCAATCAATCGCGCGTCCGCTGGTACACGGTCACCCTCCTCCAAAAATATGATGTCACCAGGGACAATTTCTCTAACTGAAATTTTTTTGAGTTCTCCATCACGAATCACCTTTGCAAACTCCGGCATCCAACTTTTCAAGGTTGCCATCGCTTTTTCCGCGCGCGATTCTTGGAACATGCTCACAAAAATGTTTACAAAAACAACTGCAAGTATGATTAAGGCAAGTTCTGGGCTACCACTTATATAAGATAAAATACTTGCAACGAGCAATAAAATACCAAACAAATCTCGAAGATGACTAATAAATTTATGAATAAATGGAATTTGCCTTTTTTCAGAAAGTTTGTTATATCCGTAAGTTTTTAGGCGAAGTTTAGACTCTTCGCTCGTCAAACCATTAATTGACGTCTTTAGGTCATCGAAGACCTTATTGATAGGCATAGAAGCAGCTTTTTCCAAACAATCTCCGCCAAAACCTCAACTATAACTAGGTTATGAACAACCCCAACAACGAGAGAACATGGACGCTAAGGAACCATTAAACAGCAAATTTTATCCTCGAACCGAAATTAATTGGAAGCACATTCATATTCTCAACGTTTCAGCCTAATTTTAAAGGCTATTTTTGGCTTTACTGTTGCTTGTTGAATTTAAACTAATCGGAGCCAAAGTTGACTTAAACCGTGAATTAGCGAGAGGTTTCCAATTCATTGATTCGTTTATTCTCCTTTTTAGATTTATTTTCTATATTGGGAAATCTAGCTCTTTTATTCTTTTTTGCGAATTAACTTTAACCAACTTGTGAAGTATAATCAACTGCTTATTCGCTAACTAGAGAAGCCAAACGGATAATTATTGCAGAATTATTTGAATAAAAAACGTGTTCGCGATTATCCACGAATGTTGATTACCCCGAGGGTTTAAAAAAAGCTTGCCATAAGGTTAATAGGCGACAAATTCACTTTCCATGTAGCTTATCAATTTCGAGAGATCACAAAATGCCACATATAATTAAAAAACAAACCATTCAATTAATAAATCTAATCAAAAAGGAGACTGCATGATTTTGGCGCGTTATAGGCAAACGGAAGAAATCGTTAAATTGATGAACAACCCAGAAATCATACGCAACACTAGCATTATCGCCCATGTAGACCACGGAAAAACCACCCTCTCAGACAGCCTTTTAGCTGCTGCAGGCATCATCAGCACGCAAACGGCTGGGCAAAAACTGTTTCTTGACTCCTGGGATCTTGAGCAGAAACGCCAAATGACCGTTTTCGCCTCAAACGTAAGCCTAGTCCACACCTACCAAAACCAAGACTATCTAATCAACCTCATTGACACACCTGGGCATATAGACTTTTCAGGTGCTGTAACAAGAAGCCTAAGAGCAGTTGACGGTGCACTCGTGGTGGTTGATGCCGTTGAAGGACCCATGACTCAAACAGAAACTGTCTTAATGCAGGCTTTGCGCGAACGCGTAAAACCAATTCTTTTCATAAACAAGGTTGATAGACTCATAAAAGAAATCAAGCTCACACCACTTGAGATTCAGAAAAGATTTGCAAAGATTCTCATGAGAGTAAACAATTTAATTGAGAAATATGCACCTACAGAGCACAAGAAAGATTGGCAAGTCACAGTTGAAGATGGTCGTGTGGCTTTTGGTTCAGCACTTCATAAATGGGGGTTGAACATTGACCATATGAAACTAAAGAAAGTCACCTTCCAAGACATCATTGACGCGTACACTGGCGCACCTGAAGATGTTGGGAGAAAAGTTGATGAATTAAGCAAGAGAGCACCCTTACCAGAGCCGGTTTTGGACATGTTCTGTAAGCACTTACCTAATCCTTTTGTAGCGCAACCTTATAGGCAACCCCAGATTTGGCCAGGAGATGTCAACAGTCCAACAGGTGTTGGCATGGCGAAAGTGGACCCTAATGCTCCTTTGCTCATGTGCATATCAACTATTGAAGTTGATCCCCACAGCGGAACTGTTGCAATTGGAAGAATTTTCAGTGGTTCGGTTACTAGAGGAAAATTAGTCCAGCTTGTAAGCAGTAGCCAGAAGGGCACAATACAGCAGGTTTTCATGAGTATGGCGACAGATCGAGTGATTATTGATCGTGTTCCAGCAGGCAATATTGGAGCGATTTCAGGTTTACCATCCATACATGTCGGCGAAACCATTGCCGAAGATGGTGTTGAAGTGCACTCGTTTGAAGGCTTAAGATACGTTTCAGACCCGGTCGTAACCGTAGCTGTTGAACCAGAAGACGTCAAAGATCTGCCATTGTTCGATAAAGTCATGCACAAACTCACAACGGAAGATCCTAACCTTCACTTCATCATGAACAAGGAAAGCGGCGAATTCCTCTTGTCGGGTATGGGTGAACTTCACCTTGAAATCACCGCTTACCGCATGCAAGAAGCAGGCTTGAAAGTTAAACTTAGCAAGCCAATTGTTATTTACCGAGAAACCATAAGTCATGATTATCGTGGTCCACCGATAATGGGCAAAAGCCCTAACAAGCACAATAAGCTCTGGATAACTATCGAAAAATTACCTGACGATGTGATTGAAGCGATAAAGTCTGAGAAAATTAGTGATATGCAAAGCAGAGACGAGAGGACCAAAGTTCTCAGAAGCATGGGTTGGCAACCAGAAGATGCTAAGGGCGTGGTAGCTGTTGAAGAAAATAACGTCCTTTGTAATCGTATTAGAGGAAGACAATACGTTGACGAAATCATTGATCACATCAAAATAGGATTCCGCGAAGCAGTACACACTTCGCCTTTAGCTAAAGAACCAGCATACGGCTTAAAAATCAACCTTGAAGACATTACGGTCCACGAAGACCCAGTTCACAGAGGCCCAGCACAAGCCATCCCAATGACCTGGAGACCGATATACTGCGCAATACTACTTAGCGATCCAAAACTGCTTGAGCCACTCTTAAGTTTTGAATGCAAAGTACCAAGCGAATTCGTCAGTTCCGTCATCACCTTACTCAACAAGCGACGCGGCAAAATCCTAGACATGCCATCCGAAGAAGACATGATTACTGTGAAAGCTGAAATGCCAGTTTCCGAAAGCTTCGGAATAGCCGATGAATTACGCAGCTCCACACAAGGCAGAGCATTCTGGGCGACACAGTTCAGCCGCTGGGCACCAGTTCCAGAGCAAATGCAAGCTGACACAATAAAGAAGATTCGTGAACGCAGAGGTTTGCCACCGGTCCCACCAAAACCAGAAGAATACTTCGAATCAGAATAATTAACCGCTTTATCTTCCTTTTTTTACGGTCACCACAGTTTTCTTGAGGCTAGTTACAAGTTTCTCACAAATTTAACCAGCGACTGAACTGCAAGAGAACGAGCACTTCGTACCGAGTTTGCAAGTGCATCTACTGCAGAAAACATTATGACAAAAAAATAAAGCCCTCTCGCCAGAAGGATTAGTCATTGTTTTCGAGGTTCTCGCAACTTTCAAGTTGTGTTTGTCGGTCCTAAAGTCATAGCAACGATGCCAGAAAGCCTCGAAGAATAATTAACGACCCGCTTATGAAAGCTGATATGAATCAAGCTGTTTGTCTTTGTTAGTCTTCCTGTTTTACCATGCGAGAGACAAGAAGGCAGACAATGATAAGAATTAGAAATAATCCTCCAAATATTGAAAGAGCCGTTCTGAAAGTCGCATCACCTAAAAGACTAATATTTGAGGGAAGTGCGAAGTAATATGCTGCTGAGAA
Organism: Bathyarchaeia archaeon; assembly: GCA_050013315.1. Lineage (GTDB taxonomy): Archaea > Thermoproteota > Bathyarchaeia > Bathyarchaeales > Bathycorpusculaceae > Bathycorpusculum. The sequence goes on along the minus strand of JBEKFM010000026.1, from coordinate 5,873 downwards.
AATTACAAAAAATACTAACCCGAAAGCTTGAGTCAAGAATACGAGAGAGGATAATTGCTTGCTTCTCAAACGAAAGTTGGCTCCTTCAAATCAGGCTTTAACCTTCAGCGTATTAATATGTTCTGTTGATTTTATAAAGTTAATCACTTGTTTCACCTTTTTCTTACCAATTAGCCGGTCGACATTAAAAATTAAAAAGCCCTTGCCCGAGCCTTTTAGGGCAACGCACCGCAAATATAATATAGCTAACGCTCCCTTTTTTCAACGGAAGGCAAATGTTCACTATTAAGCCACGTTGGACCATTAGAACCGGCGTTTTTCTCATCGCATTATCTTGGTTTCTTTTTACGTTCTATGAATTCATCAATGGAATCCTCCACAATACGCATCCAGGTCCTGGCGCAACAACCTGGCTTCTTTTATCTGATACGGCTGGAGGCACGGGCCTTGCCTTCAGAGCAGTTGGCGGATTCATCGCCGTAATAAGTGCCCTATTCTATCTTGTGAAGAGGGATCTCTCTGAGCCAGAAGCGCTTACTTCTTTGCGCTTTATTGTTATTCTTGAAGCCGCGTATTGGTTTTCTCTGGTTTTCTCTATAATTCCAAGCGCCTGGAGCCCTTTCAACAGCTTGACAATTGAGAACAACATTCCTATCACCGTGGAAGCAATCGTTCTCCCGATCGTGTTGGCCATGTTATTCATCAACTTATCTCCAAAGAAAGCATCAACATATGGGTTGAAGTGGGGACTAATCTCTGGCACGACCTACATATTCGTTTTCTGGCTTAACAACGCTTGTAACTGGATAGCTGCAGTAATGATAAAGAATGTCGATTACGTAATTCTTTATCCGGCAAACTTGTTCAGTTTCCTATTTACCACGGTTGGATTGCTCGCAATTACAATATTCGCAGCATACTTTTCGATGAAAACAATTCAGTCAAAAGACATCACCAAGCTTAACCTAAAAAGGGTTGGAGTAATCATCATTGCTTTCGGACTCTACTTCGACATAATCTTCGTTATGTACCTGTTCCTAGGCGCCGTGGGGGGATGGGGAGAATGGTATGCTTGGTTTTTCGGTCACAACATGGACCTATGGCTTATGGCGCTACCGATGGCTGGAGCACCCTTCCTCCTCCAAGAAAAAGCTCAAAACCCGCCCGCAACCGCATGAAATTTAGGAGAAGAACCAAACCCTCAAATATTTCAATCATGAGTTGTTAAAAAAAACTTTCAAGGTCGTGCGCTAGCTTGTTGCAAAATCATAAAAGTTGCCAAATTCTCTTGCTTGCATTACGATATGTCAGCGCCGACGAAGGTAAAAGAACCGTTAAAATCATTCTTGGATTATCTCGTAAGAGGTTGTGATTTCTGCTGCTTTCTTAAGCATCGCTCCGACCGAACAGTATTTGTCGTATGATAGTTGGATTGCTCTTTCAACGGCTTCTTTACTAATATTTTTTCCTGTAATGAAGTACTTTATGTGGATTTTGGTGAAAACTTCTGGAGGCTCATCAGTCCTTTCAGCCTCGGTCTCAACAGAATAACCCGAGATATTTTGTCTTTGCTTTTTCAGAATACTTACAACATCAAAACTAGTGCATCCAGCCAAACTCGCCAAAACCGTTTCCATAGGTGTCGGCGCCGTGTCTTCCCCCCCATATTTTGCAGGAGCGTCAAAGTTCACCGAAAGCCCTTTCTCGTTTTTAGCTTCGAAACGGAACTTCCCTTTCCAGTTCAGAACTATCCTCTTTTTGTCCGGAGACATACTCTTTACTTTGAGATTATCCCTAAAAAGTTTTTGTTCAGTGAAGTCGCGATAAGCGCTGCTATTATTTTTTAAGCTTGCTACCGTTTAATTCTGGCGTATTGTACCATTTCCAAATTTTATCCGCTGCGTCCTCTGAAATCCCAGAATTGGCAAGAACCTTCTTTAATGACTGCTCTAAAGGTGCCTTCCGTTTTTTGCCATTCTCTCGTAGCATATCCTTTTCACCGTTTGGTTAAAAATAAACGTTACGAACAGCTATTCCAATCGGTAGATGCGTTCAACATAAATACACAAAATGGTTTTGCTGAAAATTAATAAAACCAAAACCCGAAATTTAATCTAAAAATCAAATGGAAGGTTAAGCAGCTCTAGGTTTTTCTTTCTGTGCCTTTTTGAAAAGTCGATGTAAAGTTCAATCTGTCCTATGCTTCTAAATCCTTGGTTGTTGAAGAGTTGAATGGCTTCCACGTTCCTTAAGACTGGCTTAATACTTAGGGACTTTAGTCCAGTTCTTTGAGCCTCAGCCATAACTGTGTTAATCAGTTTTGTTCCTATACCTTTGTGGCGATGCCCTTGGGTGACTATCAAGGGCTCAATTTCGCCTTCATTTTCTCTTGATATTAATCCAGTAAACCCAACTACCTTCGACCCTAGGACAGCAACCCACAATTGTTTTTCTCCCACTCTTGATAGATGCTTGTCGAAGTAGGTTTCTGGATGTTCTCCGCCTATGGTTTTGTCTCCGTAAAGCGTTCGATGCCATTCAACCAACTCTCTCCACAAACTTCTACAGGCATCGAGGTCGCTTGGCTGAAATTTTCGAATGAAAACGTCTTCTATCAATAGTACCACATTGTCTTTGGTTTTACTATGTTGTTAGTCAAAAAATAGTTTTCTGTAGGATTTGAATTTGATTTCGGTTTGGAATTAGATTTTAATATAAACACGCCAACAGAAATCGCTATGTTTAAAGTAAAAAGTTCGAAAGGGTTTTAATTTCAAATATGATGCAGGGCAAGCTGAATCTGAAGGACATTGGAGACGACAACTTGAATTGAAGCAATACCTGCAAATAAGCAGCCAATAATCAGAATATAGCTGACAAGTCTAAGACGCGCAAGGTCATACTTCTTCACTCCGTAATATACCAATAAATACGTCGCTCCAACCGCTGCTACAATGCTGTATTTCCAGGCCATCAAACCCCAAAAGCCATAGTTACCTAAAACTCCCTTAGCATACGTTCCAACTTCAACAAGTCCTAAATCCAAGCCAATCTTAGTGGTCAAGCCATCCAAAAATTCCGCAACAACTAGAAAGGCATAAGAACAAAAAAGCCACTTTGCACTAAAAGCAGGTCTCTTAATCAGTTCTCTAAACTCTTCCAGAAACATCCTCACGGCTTTGTCGTCTCCTTTCTAGCGAATCATCTCGAAAGGTTTTCGGCAATATCTTTGATATTTCGAATTTCGGAATATTCCGACTAAAGGAATATCACCAGCAAAACTGCGGGAATAGAGCTGAGTTTCACTAAAGCGGGTATTACAAAAAACGAAATATATTAAAAGAAAAGGGTGAAGATGAAGGCTGCATTGATATGGATAACTTTGATGGGCCTCATCCTGAAGCGTTGTAGGCGCCAAATATTTCTGGGTGTATTATTTGTGCCAAATCTTCTAAGCCGTAAATGACGTCGGGACCGCCTGTGGTGATTAGGTCTTCGTTGATGAGGTATATGCGGTTATTTTGGACAGCGCTTATTTCGTTCCAGCCTGGCCTCTGCATTACGACTTCTGGAGTGAGACCGGCTAAGCTTGACATTATTCCGTTGGAAATTATGATTATTTGCGGATTCGCAGAGACTATCACTTCACTTGATGTTGTTACGTATTGTCCTTGCCAGCCCGCAAAAACATTAACGCCGCCCGCCATGGAAATCAAATCGTTCACGAAAGAAGAGCCGCCGTAACTGCCAAAACCTGTGCTATCGAAATAGTATTCAACGTAGACACTTGTTTTGTTTAATCCTTGCACCTTGTTAACGATGGCTGCCGCTTGGCTGGTAAGGTTCGCGACGAGTGCTTGTTGCTCACTTATTTGGCCCGTGGCGTTTCCAACTAAAGCGATATCATTGAGTACGCCCGCGAACCCTATTGGAGACAGCGTCATAACGTTCATGCCTAGACCTTCTAGTGCTTGGGTTGTTGGGTCTTGGTATCCACCCGTGCCTAGAACCAAATTAGGTTGTAGAGATGTGATGGCTTCGATGTTTACTTGACCAAAGTTGCCCACTACTGTTACGTTGCTTGCTGTGAGCCAGTTTTGAATATCTTGTGGGTAGCCATCATAGGACACAGAGCCAAATGTTCGGTTTTCTAGGCCGAGGGCGAAGAGTATTTCTGTGCAGCTGGGGGCTAGGGACACTATTCGGTTCGGGTAGCTTGTAAGAGTGACGATTCTTCCTGCGTCGTCGACTACGCGTACAGGTAAAGCCGCAGAAGTTTTCTTGGGTTGTTGATAAACGAAGAAAGCGGCGGCAACGATTACCGCTATCAGAACTACGCCCGCTATAGTTAATCTGGTTTTGTTCATTTTTTCAACCTTTGATGGTTGGATTATCCAACCATATTAATATAAAACTTTGCATAAAAAACGGTCACGGATGCACAAGCACGCGAAAGAGTGATAGTGCATGAATATGGTTGGTCGATTAAACTTTAATCCAACCAAAACTTACGAATCTGAAGGCGTCGTTAGGACGAAGGACTTTTCATTTGTCATAGCGAGAAAATGCAAGGTGATTCTCCAGTCCGTCAAAAACTCCGTAAAGACAGGAGTTGCTAAAAATTTAAGAATCCGCAAATTGAATATACTTAATGCCAGAAGTGTGCGAAGACTCTGAGAAATTGACGAGCAAGCCAAGTCTGGAAGTTTAGATGTTAATTAGCGGTGTGTGAAAAATGCAATATAGAACTGTACCAAAAAACGGTGACAAGTTATCAGCGTTAGGATTTGGGACAATGCGTTTACCCTTAAGGGAACAAAACGTCGATGAAGAACGGGCGATAAAACAAATCCGTTACGCGATCGATAATGGTGTAAATTATGTTGACTCGGCCCCGCCTTATCATAATGGTGAAAGTGAAAGAGTGCTTGGAAAAGCTCTATTGGACGGCTACCGCAGGAAGGTGAAAATCGCCACCAAACTTACGCCTTTTCTGTTGAATAAAGCCGAAGATATGGATAAAATGCTAAATATGCAGCTGATAAAACTCCAAACAGGTCATATTGATTATTACCTTCTACACGGGCTTGAAGAAGATTTTTGGAAAAAACTGTTGGGCTTTGGCGCTTTAGAATTTTTAGAAAAAGCGAAAGCTGATGGAAAAATCATCAATATAGGTTTCTCATTTCACGGATCATTTAAGACTTTCAAAGAGATCATTGAAGCCTATGACTGGACGATGTGCCAAATTCAATACAATTTCCTAGATGAAAAAATACAAGCTGGAACTGAAGGTCTAAAGTATGCTGCTTCAAAGAAACTTGCAGTTATGGTCATGGAGCCGCTTAGGGGCGGAGCATTAGCCGGTAAGATCCCAAATGAAGTGAAGCAACTTTACGATAACGCTAAAATTCAAAGATCTCCAGCTGAATGGGGTCTTCGATGGGTCTGGAATCATCCACAAGTAACGGTTGCTCTTTCAGGAATGAACGATGAAAAACAAGTCGCCGAAAACATCAAAATCGCTGAGACGGCACTACCCGGTTCAATGAAAGCCGATGAACTAGCTACTATCAAAAACGTAGCTGAATCTTATAGGCGTCTTACGAAAGTTCAATGTACAGGCTGCGAATATTGCTTGCCTTGTCCTTCCGGAGTGAATATTCCCGCCAATTTCAGAATCTACAACGACTATTACATGTTCGGCGAGGAACAGCAATCACGCGCAATATATGGGATGATGTTGATGGGCGGATTCGGTGGTAAACGGTCTGACGCTTCATTATGTAAAGAATGCAAAAAATGTGTGGAACGTTGCCCACAGCATATTGCAATTCCAGAACAACTTAAATTGGTGTCAAATGATCTTGGAG
>JBEKFM010000025.1:0-34470 GCA_050013315.1 Bathyarchaeia archaeon | reverse complement strand
GTGAAGAGGTCTTAAATCCAAGCTTTCGAATAGAAGCATGGGAGAACCTGATCTCTTCATTCTATACCCAATATGACGAGGTCAGGCTCTCCCAATATAATTATTTAATCTGCCCGCGCGCGCAGCAGAAATCGATGAACTATTTCGACGGCGTGACCAAAGGGACAAGCCGCGCGCTAGTGAGGCATAGTGAGGTAGTGTGTTATCCCAATCAAGATGTATTGAGTGGCTATTGCTGCGATTAGCAAGGCCACGACTCTTGCGATGACTAGAGATCCCGTTTTGCCTAGGACGCGGTAGATCGAACCCATGAATCTTAAAATAATCCAAGTTATGAACACCACAACTACGGCTGCTCCGGCTGCTGTGACTACTCCGTACAATTGCAGATTTAATATCGTAGTAGTGATGGCTCCTGGACCGACAAGAAGAGGCATAGCAATGGGCACGGCGCCCAGGCTTTCTGGTGATTCCTCGTCCTGATGAAGAGTGCCCGAAATCAAGATCCTAATCGATATGACCAGCAGAAGGATTCCGCCTGCGACTTCGAAACTATAAATGGAAATTCCGAAAATCGAGAAAATTTCTTGCCCTGTAAACGAGAAGACAAGAAGAAGAACCAAACCTACAGCAGTGGCCGTGTTAAACACTTTTCGTTTTTCGCCTTCAGTCATCTTCTCCGTCAAACCGATAAAAATGGGAATATCGCCAAAAGGATCCACAATAATAAACAACACGAGTATAGCCCTCGCAAAATTAATCGCGATTTCCCACGGAACCCCAGACATAAAAACGCCTTCTATAGCGTTATCTCCGCAACATTGTTAAAAACATTACCCCAAAGTATCCGGCACGACCGTACGCCTACCGTAATTGGCGTAATCTATGACGCACCGTAGTCACTGACGTTTGCGCTGTACAAGCCTAAGGAGGTTTTTCAAAATTCGGGCGTACAGCGAAAGAGGCTTCTTCAGATTTAACTAGTTTTTAGAACATTTAAAAAACATAAAATAAATTATGATTTGTCTTACCTTATCCAGTCCATTTTACAACAAGCCTTTCCTTCTTTAGCTTGCGAGTTGGCGCTCAGGTTTAAATTGTAAAATGGTGATTTGGTAAATTCCAAATTCCTTGCGGAAGGTATTTATATATTGTATATCAATACTTACTACACTTGTGGAGTTATGCGAAAATTGGAAGCCAACCAACAAAGCACAAAAGTCTTTCAAAATAGCAAAAAGAAAGTAACTGCCATAATAATAGCCATTGTAGCTATCGCATTGGTTGCAGGCCTAACGTGCGGGCTACTAATAACCACTCAAAGTGCACTAAGCCCTCAGAACACCGGAAACAGTTCGTGGATAGCAAAAGGTGATTACGCAACATACGAAGGTCAAGCAAGCATTCTTTCAACAACAATCTCGTTCAATGCTAAAATGGAAATAACAGACCTTAACGAAACTCAAGTCCAAATCTCAACCTACTTTAACATGTCAACGCCATATGGCACAACCGAGAACACAACTACCACTTGGGTAAGCAGAGAAAACATGACATTCCAACCAGACGGATTAACCCTGAACAATACATACAGCACTCAGATAACATTACCAAACATTGGGACCCGAAGCTGCACAGTTTACGAATACAAAAACCAAGACATAAGCGCAACATATTACATAGATAATGTGCTTCAATGGCCAATCAAAATGACCATGACCTCTCCCGAAGTCTACGGACAATCCTACAGTATAGATGTTAACTTGGTAGAATCAAACATACCAGGCCTTTAGATACAGAACAGATTGTTCACCACCGTTCCTGAAGAGAAGCTATTTCATGGAAGCAGTTACACGTGAATTCCAAAGACTACCACTTATTCTATTGTTTATTTTAATTCTCGGTCTTTTATTTTTGCCGCACAATTCATTTTTTTCTTTTTAGGCGAGGAAATAACATAGGCATCATTCGCTTGTATTTACAAAATTCTTCACCGGGGGACGCAGTGCGAATGCGCTATAAGCCGCGAAGTGTCTATAACCTGAAATGCAACCTAATCAGCTGAGGAGCCAAATCAAGCCAGGTATCCGAGTAAAAATCGTCTTAAAGCAAGACCAGCGGAGCGGCAAATTAACCGAGGGTACCGTCAAGGATATCCTAACCAACAGCTCAACGCATCCCCACGGGATCAAAGTACGACTTACAGACGGCAAAGTCGGCAGAGTGCAATCAATAATTTAGCAGATAGGCTATGAGTTTCCCCCGCAATGATCACTGCCAGCTCACACAGTAAGAACCCGAATTTTTGCGGCAAAAGTGCACGCTACTATGTGCTCAAGGGCAGTGACTTTCAAGGACAAAAGGTTCTGAGAAGCCGCAAATGATGGCAACGAAATTATATAGATACTGCAGAAACCTAAGAGAAAGGATTATATCATTCTAAAGCGTTTTTCATGCTTTCAATAGGCTTTAAGATAGCATGTTAACATGCTTGCAGCTTAAAGTAGCAGCGGTGTATGAAAAGAGGTTTCAGAATGAGTGAAAAATGTCTCGCTGTAGTAGAAATCGATCAAGACTTGTGTAGTCGATGTTGTGTTTGCCACTCAATATGTCCTTATGAAGCCATAAAACGTGACTCAGCCGGAAAAGTTGAAATTGACAATCAAGAATGCCAAGTTTGCGGTATATGCTACAGTGCTTGTCCTTCTTCAGCCATTAAAATGCAATATTATACTTACGATAATCTATCAAACTATGTTAAAGAGGCACTGGCAAAAACCAAGAATGACGCTGACACGCTTGTTTTAATGTGCCGAGGAAACTCGCCTTCGACGGGCGAAGTCCAGGATATCCTTAAAGAGCAAGGATTAAAGGTTTACAATTACATCGCGTTACGTTTACCATGTTCAGGCAGAATCCCAACCGACTTTATTTTTGAAATGCTTAATTCAGGCGTAAAAAATATTGTTTCTGTCCAATGTGAAGACCCATTTTGCCGCTATAAAGAAGGCACAAAAATAAACACCCGGAGACTCGTTTTAGCCAAAAATGTCCTCAAACAATTAGGCTTCGAAGAAAACGCGGTTAGAATAGTAAAGTTCTCTCGCAAAGCGGTCTACGACGTCCAAAAATGCGTGGGCTGTGACAAATGCATCTTTATCTGTCCATACAAAGCGATCGAGTTTGAATCGTTTGCTACGCCAAAAGTAATCGAGGAGAAGTGCGTGGGCTGCGGTGCGTGCCAACTGGTTTGTCCTCATCAAGCTATTGAAGTGAAGGGCTTCGAGTTTGAAAATGTGGTAGACCGTTACGGAAGTTCAATTGCACAATTGAAGGCCAAAAACCATGGTCCAGCAGTTCTCGCGTTCGTTTGTCAATGGTCAAACTTCTCAGCTTTAGACAACCCGAACAGCGCGTTTGCTGGCAAAAACGTGTTAACCCTTGAAGTTCCATGTTTTAAATCTTTGGATCCAGTGCACGTCGTCAACGCGTTAAACTGCGGTTTCGACGGTGTAATGGCAGTGGTCTGTTCAGCAACAGACTGCAAGCTTCAAGAAGGCAGAGACACTGCAGAGCGCAACTTGGAAGTACTATGGAATATATTGAAAAAGAAGAATCTGCTCGACCGATTCGAAATTTACGAGGAGTCACCCAGATGCGCTGACGAATTCTGTCAGAAACTAGATGCTTTCTACAAAAAGATTTCAGCGTTACCAAAACGTGAAATAACCGTGGAGGCGAAAGCATAACGTACAAAATAGTAACTAAGAAAGAACTTGTTCCAAAAATAAAATTGTTCGAAGTTGAAGCTCCAGACATCGCAGCTAAATCGCAAGCTGGACAATTCCTAATAGTAATAAACGGCAAAGAAGGCGAACGAGTGCCATTAACAATCTGCGGATACGATACAGCAAAAGGAACAGTATCGTTTGCTTTCCACGAAGTTGGCAAAACCACAAAAACGCTCGGCTTACTAAACGAAGGCGAATGCATCGATAACGTTACTGGCCCACTTGGCAATCCATCTGAAGTCAAAAACTTCGGCAAGGTCCTCTGTGTCGGCGGAAGCGTAATGATTGCGCCAATACTGTTGCAGGTTAAAGCTATGAAGGCAGCAGGCAACAATGTAACCACAATTCTCGGCGCTAGAACAAAGGAGTTCATAATGATGGAAGACGAAGCCAAAGCCATGAGCGATAAAGTTTACATCGCAACAGATGATGGTTCAAAAGGCTACAAAGGCTTAGAATTCCTTAAAGACTTACTTAAGAAGGAAAAGTTTGACCGCTGTGTAGTTATGGGTCCAGTAATCTTAATGAAGGACGTAAGCGAAATCACTAAGCCCTATGGCATTCCAACAATTGTAACTACAACGCCCATAATGATTGACGGCATGGGCATGTGCGGAGTATGCCGCGTCAACGTTGACGGCAAAATGCAGTTCGGCTGCGTTGATGGACCAGAATTTGATGGCCACAAAGTTGATTTTGACGGATTGATTTTACGGCAGCGCACGATGTTACCTGAAGAAAGGTTAAGTTCAGTGTTGTGGGAAATAAGAGGAGGTTGTAAGTGTGGCAGAAGTTAAACCTAAACCGAAACTAAACAAGAAATCTGTAGAGATGGCTAAACAAGAACCTAAAGTAAGAGCTAAAAACTTTAACGAAGTCGCTTTGGGTTACACCGAAGCTGAAACACTCGAAGAAGCAAGTCGATGCCTACAATGCCCAAAACCTCAATGTACAACTGGGTGTCCAGTGGAAGTCCCCATCCCCGGCTTCATTAAACTACTCAGAGAAAAGAAGTACGCCGAAGCCATAGCGCTGATAAAAACCAAGAACGCGCTGCCAGCAGTTTGCGGAAGAGTTTGCCCTCAAGAAGTACAATGCCAATCCAAATGCGTGGTTGGAAAAATGGGCGAACCAATCAGCATCGGACGACTGGAACGTTTTCTTGCAGACTGGGAACGCACCAACGGTTCTCAGCTTCCGCAGAAAGCTCCTGCAACAGGTAAGAAAGTAGCAATTGTCGGTGCAGGTCCAGCTGGATTAACGGCTGCAGCGGACTTAGTTAAGCTTGGTCACGAGGTTACAATGTTTGAGGCTCTACATGTCGGCGGCGGAGTTCTGTCATACGGCATTCCAGAGTTCCGTTTACCAAAAGCCATCGTGCAAAACGAAATAGCTTACATTCAGAAGTTAGGTGTTGATTTGCGCCTCGGCAACTTGGTTGGTAGAATCCACACGATTCCAGAACTCATGAAGAATGGTTATGAAGCAGTATTCATCGGCAGCGGCGCAGGCTTACCACAGTTCACAGGGTGCCCAGGAGAAAACCTTGGCGGCATCTATTCTGCAAACGAATTTCTAATACGCGTCAACCTCATGAAAGCATTCCAATTCCCAGAATACGACACCCCAATACGCATAGGCAAAAAAGTGATCGTCATCGGCGGCGGAAACGTTGCCATGGACTGCGCAAGAAGCAGCATGCGTCTTGGCTCAGAAGTATGCCTGCTTTATCGTCGTTCACGTGCTGAGTTGCCAGCGAGGCATGAAGAAATCGAGAATGCCGAGGAAGAAGGCTTGGTCTGCAAGTTTCTTGGTGCACCAATCGAGTTTTACGGCGACGAGAAAGGCTGGGTCAAAAGCATGAAATGCATCGCAATGGAACTAACTGAACCTGACTCAAAAGGTCGACGTGGCGTAAAAGAAGTCCCAGGCTCAGAATTCACAATGGACGTTGACACCGTAATCGTTGCCATCGGTCAAACACCCAACCCAATCATCCAGCGGACAACAGACGGCCTACAAAGCGACCCAAGACATGGAACCATATGCGTTAACGAAGTTGGCAAAACCAGCTTAAACGGAGTATATGCAGGCGGTGACGTCGCAACAGGAGCAGCAACAGTCATCAGCGCAATGGGTGCAGGCAAACGTGCAGCAAAAGCAATGCATGAATACCTAACCAACAAAACATAAACTGCCACAATTAGCTTCCTTTTTGAGGCTCGCCTTTAGTTCGTTTTTCTTAATTTAGCTTTTTCAGAAAAAACCAAAAAAATGGTTTTGCGTGGGCCCTTTTTCCACTTATAGCTTCCTTAGAGAACATTGTTTCATTTAAAGAACAAACTTAAACGCGCCCTTCCCTTACGTCCATACAAGCTACAATTTGGAAATGCTATAGGGTAATATAGTTTAATACAAATGAAAGCTGAATAGAGCGTCAATAAATGAAGAAGATAAAAGGGTCAGGCAACTACCTAAAGAACCAGGTCAGAAAAAACCTTGCAAAAGCGGTTTTCTGCATAGTCTTATTTGGCTTGATCTTTTTCGCTTTAAGTTTGAGAGCGCTCTTTACAGTGAGCTTGAGCATTTTTGAGACAGCTGGGCTGTTGGTTTCGCTGGCGCCACTGGCCGCTTTTTACTTTTACCTGCACAAGTACCGAATTTACAGTGCTGGTTGGGAAGGCGAAAAACAAGTAGCCAAACTCCTTAGCAGCAAGCTGAGCGATGATTACCTCCTCATAAACGACCTGTATCTACAAAACGGAAACGGCGACGTTGATCATATTGTCCTCGGTCCTAATGGTGTCTTTGTTTTGGAGACCAAGAACTGGAGCGGCAACATAACCTGCAACGGAGACGAGTGGCAAAGACCAGGCAAACGCAACTTCAAGGGCAGCCCAAGTCGGCAGGTCAAAAAGAACGTGGCAAACATAAAACACATAATCGACATCTCTCCAACTTCGAGGTCGCCAGATATCTGGGTGGAGGGCATCGTTGTCTTTACAAATAACCATTCCAATCTCCATTTGAACAATCCGACAGTCTCAATCCTCAAACTTCCTCAACTGCCAAACCACATAACCACACATGGAAGCTCCAGCACCTATGCCCCCCAGCAACTAGAAGTCATCGTGAAAGAAATTCTCAAACAAAAACGCGGAACATAACTACTTTACAGGTGTGATTTTTAGCCACGCCTTCCTTTTTACACAAGCAAACGAAGTAAGACTAGTTACAAGAAAAGTGCCTATTACAAAAGAATCGGGAACAATCAGCGTGGGATGTTGTGTTGTCCAGATAGCAACGGCTAGAAAAGCATAAAACGAAACCAACCCAGTAAACAATTGCAGCCCATGAATTACTTTTCGCCCCTGATAAGCCCTTGACTTCAACTTATTCAAGGAAAATTCAACTCTTTTTGAAACATCCGGAAGATCATCCAAAAACAAGGTAAATCCGGCTAAGACAAAAAATCTCTCGGCATTAACCACTATGTTTGAAGTATGCATCAGAAAAAGGCTGAGCAAAGAAATAGATGTAAACACTACTACAAAGATAGAAGTAGATATCAGGACAAAAAAGCCGTAAACATAATGGTGAAACAAGAATCGCCCTGTATGCAAAGCTCGACCTATGCTTGCACTCGGGAAAATATTCACAATGGCGGCTACAATTACCAGAAAGAAAATGCTGCCGTTAACTATATAGGGTGAAAACGGCTGCCAATATGGAAAATCACGGTAATAATTAAATATGATTTCAGCTACGCAAGCTAAAGTTACCAGTGAATTAAGAACCAATGATAAGCTGAATATTTTCTTAGTTAATACCCAAATGGAGCCAACCATATTTAACCCTTAGAACTACTATTCTACATCTTTAATTTTTTTATGAATACTAAACACTAACAGCCTATTATAATTAACGCAATGTTTTGCCTAAAGTAAATGAAATTTGATGCTAGATATGAACCAAAATATGCTATTCTCGCCGCCGCATAGAAAGCTTATTTTTCAATTTTGGCTTTTGCTTTTTTTTCATTCCTTGATCTATCGACAAATTATTACGTAAACAGTCACATTATTCTCATTGCCTAAAACTTATAATCAATTAGGTTAGCATCAACTTTTAAAGGTAGTGAAAAAAAAATTTGGGAAGCATACGGTTAGAAGCTTTTGTAGGGTTTTTTGTGATGCTGATTATTTCTTTTCTCTTTGGCGGAGTCGGTCACCTTGGAGGTGCGTTCATCGGCGGTTTAGTCGCTGGACTTGTAGCTCGAGACGTTGGGAAAGGATTAATCGCTGGTTTTCTCGCAGGCATATTCGGTGGCATAATAATAGCAATTATAGTAGTCTTAGGACTCACAATCGCCGGAGGACTCATCGGTGGACTTTCAGGCGCTTTTTTTGGAGGCTTAGCTGGTTTAGCAGTAGGCGTAGTAGCGATAGTCCTAAACGATATTTGAAGGTATAATTGCAGCTATCGGCGGACTGATAGGTGGCGCAATCGCTCAATAAATCCAAATTTTATTTCTCTATCTATCTAACATGAACGCTTTCTCATGTGACATTTTTTCAGGCACCTGATCCAAAATCATCTTTTCCGCAGGCTTCTCAGTCAGCACAATGGGTGATAATTGCCCAGCAAGCTCCAGCGCCGACGCCAACTTGCTGCTTCTCTCAGCGTACACTTCAAACAAGACGCTGTCTTTATGAACAGTATCACCGAGCTTAGCATGCAGCACTATCCCTGCGCCTTTTTCTTTAGGAGCTCCGGCTTCACGTGCAATTCGTACAATGTCCTCCGTACTGAGCCATAGGACTTTGCCAGCTCGTTCCGACCGCACCACCGCAGACTCAGGACCTATAGGTATGTCGTCAGGTTTAATCGCCGGGTTTCCACCTTGAGCCCCAATGATCTCACGCAGCTTCTTTTCAGCTTTGCCAGAATCAAGCATATCCTCCGCTTTGGATAGCCCATTTTCAACTCCAACCATCTCGAAAAGCATGCCTGCCAAACTAACAACTTTCTCTCGCAGATCAGGCGGACCACCGCCCATAAGAGTCGTTAACGCTTCCATAGCTTCAAGGGCAGGTCCGATGCCGCAGCCTAAAGGTTGGTCTCCAAACGTCAAAGCACATTGAATGTTCAAGCCTAAACGTTTCCCCAAATCCACAAAATCAGAAGCTAAAGTGTACGCTTCGCTTCGCGTCTTGATTTTGGCGCCCATGCCAGTAGGAATATCAATAGCAACATGCGTTGCGCCTATTGCTTTTTTCTTGCTAAGAATGGAAGGCAAAAGCATAGGATCAATTCCCAACGGGTACTCAACTTGAATGAAAAGATCATCAGCTGGCGCAAGCTCCAAGGAACCGCCCCAAACTAAGCACCCGTTGGTCTTCGCAACAACTTCCCTTATCTCGTCGATGGATAGGTTTACGGGGCAAAGGGTTTCCACCCGATCAGCTGTCCCAGCAGGAGAAGTAATTGCCCGCGAAGACGTTTTGGGAATGGTGAATCCGGCAGCCGCCACAATGGGCACAACCAACATGGAAGTTTTGTCGCCAGGTATCCCGCCCACACTATGCTTATCTAATATTGGTCCCGCGCCGAAGCTAAGTGTTTTTCCAGTTGCAACCATTGCCCTTGACAAAGCCTCATTCTCACTCGTGCTCAAACCATTAATGCTAAGTGCAGTCAAGAAAGCAGCTATTTCAGCATTACTCAAATGCCGCTCTATAACATCCTTTACAATGGTTACAATGTCTTTTTCTCGCAAACGTTCCCCACGCAATTTAGCCCTAACGTTAAACAATGATTCAGGAAGCGGAGCCAAAAGAACGGTGACGGTCTCGTCCTCCTTTACTCCCAACGCTAGAACGGTTTCCTTGTAGAGCCCAATGCGGTTTTGGGGAAAATTCTCCGCAATGTTCGCAATAGCAATCATTTCTTGGTTGCCATATGCGATGCGTATTCTGTCGGAACTGTGCACACCTAACAAGCTAGCGCATTGTTCACCAAGAATGGCGATTCTGCTTCCGCCTGTGGTGATGTTTAAGACTTCAACTATAAGCTCCATTCAGGACCACATCAATTATTGATTGTTACGGAAATAGTTAAAGATTTTAAGGAAAAACCAGTCACAGTAAAGCTGAGAGGAAACGCTTTGAAGTATCTTGACTTTGTGGATTCAACTTACAAGCCAAAAGACACCGACTTAACCTGCACATTTTACTTGGAACCGGATGGCATCAACCTTAAAGAAGCCGCAGGCGGCGTTGCTGCGGAAAGCTCCATTGGCACATGGACAGAACTCACTACAGCGAAACCATATGTGGCACGACTGGCAGCCCACGTGTTTATCATTGAAGGCAACATAGTGAAAATCGCTTATCCGATTGAACTCTTTGAGCCATCAAACATGCCCAACATTCTAAGCAGCGTCGCAGGAAACGTTTTCGGGCTTAAAGCACTAAAAAACCTCCGCCTCCTCGATATCCAAATTCCCAAAGACCTAATCAAAAGTTTCAAAGGCCCAATGTATGGTATCACTGGGATTCGCAGTCTACTAAAAGTTCCAAAGCGTCCGCTTGTCGGCACAATAATCAAGCCAAAACTCGGATTAAAAACTAAAGACCACGCAAAAGTGGCTTATGAAGCTTGGAGCGGCGGCTGTGACATTGTAAAAGACGATGAAAACCTAAGCAGCCAAAAATTCAACCCCTTCGAAGAACGCTTAGCCCAAACTTTGGAGAGCCGAGATAAAGCACAAAAGGAAACGGGTGAACGCAAAGTTTACATGATTAACATCACCGCTGAAACCGACATAATGCTAAAACGTGCACAAACAGTCATTGACCAAGGAGGAGAGTACATTATGGTAGACATTTTAACTTGTGGCTGGTCAGCACTGCAGACTCTGCGCAACCAAAACTTCAAACTCGTTATTCACGCCCACAGAGCGGGCCACGCTGCTTTCACAAAGAACCCAAAGCACGGGATCGCAATGCGGCCCATAGCAACCGTTGCAAGATTAATCGGCGTCGACCAACTCCACGTAGGCACAGTGGTAGGCAAAATGTCTGAGAAAAAAGCTGATGTCCTCGAAAACATTGACGCCTGTAAAGCCGGACTGGGCGGTTTAAAGCCTGTTTTGCCCGTTGCTTCAGGCGGACTGCATCCAAGACTGGTTCCAGCTTTACTTGAAACATTCGGCAATGACGTAGTTATTCAAGCTGGCGGCGGAATCCACGGCCATCCTGATGGAACAGCTTTAGGTGCAAAAGCAATGCGGCAAGCCGTTGATGCCACATTGAATGGCTTATCCTTGGAAGAATACGCTAAAACCCACAAGGAACTGGAAGCTGCTTTGGAGCTATGGAAAGCTTAAGTACGCTTGAGAACCCACGGGTACCTTCTATGCATAACTTCAACTATTGATTGGGGCGCAATTACTCCTTCTTCACAGACAAATCCGTGAATGTACCTGCTTGGAGTTACGTCAAAAGCTGGATTCTTCACCACCAGTTTTTCAGGTGCTTCCTTCCAAACCTCAACGGGATTTCGTTGCTCAATTTTCTCGTATTCCCCATAAAGCGTTTCAGGATCAAACTTTAACAGTTCCGAGACCACATACAATGGTTTTCTAGCTTCATTGGCCAAGACTGCAATGGCGCTAGTGCCAATCTTGTTAACCACATTGCCCTCCGAAGTAATCGCGTCTGCTCCAACTACTATGAGGTCAATGTTTCCCATAAAAGAGTGAGCGGCGGAATCAACAATAAACATAGTTTCAATGCCTAGCGCCACCATTTCATTGGCGGTTATTCTTCCTTGGAAAGCGGGTCTGGTTTCAGTGCAGATTACTTTAAAGTTTTTTCCGTCATTTTTCGCTTTAGCAAGTAGACGTGTTACCGTTGAGGAATGGCAATGCGTAAAAATTACCGAACCATCGTGGATTCGTTTGGCTCCTATTTCTGCAATACGCTCTCTGGAAGCTTCGAGATTCTTCAAGAATTCGCTTGCATTTGAAACAACCATTTGACCTAATGCATCAACTTTCTCTAGATTGCTGTCTTCAACTTGAGTAATTATCCATCTAACTGCGTTTCTCATTAAGGGTTCAGTTTCTCTTGACACAAAAAGAATTGTTTGCGCTTCTTTGAGCTCTTTTAAGAATGCCGTTTTAGTTTTGGCTTTTGTCTGCTCTGCTAACGTTTGGAGGGCGTTTATGGCGACTATTGCGACGTTTCTTGCACCCTGAACTTCAAGTTTTCTAATTCGTTCAGCTGTGGCGCGAACTGTTTCAGTCATAATCTTCAACTCTAAATAAGAGAGGTTTCTGGCTGTTAATTTATTCATGGAGAAGCATATAAGCCAATTTGTAACAAAGTAGTTAACGAACGCTATGATGCCAGATAAAGAAAGCATCAACAGTATTCTAAAACCGATAATAGGCCCTTGGTATGAGTCGCTTGAGAATCCGCAGAAAGCACAAGAACAAACAATGAATGACTTAGTTAAAAAGTATAGCAGCACCGAATATGGATTAAGCCACAACGCCTTGCAGGTGAAATGCCTCGCTGATTACCAAGCAAGTTTTCCCATAACCAACTATTTTGAACTTATCCCTTATCTGGCAAAAGTTAGAGAAGGAAACTATAGAGCAATTTTGCCTGAACCACCAGATTGCTGGGTTATGACCAGAGGCTCAACAGGAAAATCCAAAGTGCTACCAGCAACCCAAACGCATCTCAAACAAATTTTTTCTTGCGGAGCGAGAGCACTGATAAACTACGCGATCAGAAAAAAGAGCTTTGAAATTTTCACAGGCACCATCCTTAACCTGAATTTTCCTTCAAACGTCCACATTATGAACGTTGACGGTCAAGAAGTCACATACGGTTACAGTTCAGGAACATATGCCAGGCTTAACCCAATGTTCGACAGGTTGAGCCTTCTGCCTCGCCAAGAAGCAATAGACGCCTTGGGTTCAGAAATCACAAGAAAAGATTGGGACAAACGGTTCGAGTTAGTTTACCAACAAGCACTAAACCAGAACGTCACCGCCACCATGGGTGTAACTCCAGTAATTTTGGCTTTCGCAAAATATATCAAACAAAAACATGGAAAAAAGCCAGCTGACTTATGGAAACTTCAAGCTCTCTTTTGCACCAGCGTACCCAAAATACAATTCAAGTATGGCCCAATATTGAAAAGGTATTTCGGCGATGTGCCAGTTGTGGAAATGTACAGTGCCACAGAAGGCGTTTTTGCCCAGCAGCTTGATGATTTACCTTACATAACGCCTAATTACGACGCATATTTTTTTGAAGTTGCAATTGGCAAAGGCTTGAAAATGCTTCATAACCTTAACCGAGGCGAATGGGGTAGATTGATAGTATCTTCGTGCATGTTCCCTCGATATGATATAGGCGATTTTATTGAAGCGGCGGGAAAAAACTATTATCGCGTGTTCGGAAGGAAAAATGCATTAACGCTTTTAGAGCACAGGCTCTACCGAATGTCTTTAGGATGGCTGATCTAACGTGGTTCAGGAAACCGTTTCCTCGCACCAATAACCACGTACACAGAGCCAATAATTATGATTATACCAATAATAAACAACATAATTGCTAAGTCTTGACCCGGAGTGAAATAATAATTACTTAAATCCAATAAAGAGAAAATGCCTACCGTAATCAGGATTAAACCGCCAATCAAGAAGCCGACGAACCCATACTCGCCTTTCTCTTGCCTTTCACCCTTTTCAGGATGCTCATGTTTCCCCCGCTTCTCCTGTTTCTCGTTCTTTTCAGCTTTTTCACTTCTCCGATAGGGTTGGGCGGATGCTGCTTGATTTGAAGTTGCACCTTTTAATGGCGCCCCACAGTGAGGACAGAAAACCATCGTGTCATCAACTTTATTGCCGCATTTCGGACAATAAGACATGCGATCTCTCCTAAACTTTACCCTTATCATTTCTTTGTATTTAAAACATGCACTTTTTGATGGAGAGAAAGATATATGTGTTCAACGTCCCATACTCGAAGGGGAGAACCAGCTTGACTAACTATTGGAACACTCAATCGTTAACTGATAAGAAAAAAGAAAGCTTGGTTACCGCTATTTACGTAGGCGCCATTTTTATCATACTTGCCCTGGTCTACTTAATCAATCTCAACAATAACCTTTTTAACAGAATAGTTAATTTTTTCAGCTCTTTTATCTTCGCGCAAGCCCCGGGAACCAACATATCTTTGCCTGCACCAGCAAATCCAGCCGCGTACATGGTGCTTTATACTGCCGCTTTCCAGTTAAGTATAGGCATAGCCATTTTAGAAATCACGATATTAGCGTTAAGGATATTCCTGCATTCGCCTCTTGCGAGAAAAGCTGAAACTATTGAAAACATTGTTTTCTGGCTAGGAGCAAGCTACTTAATAATTACTTACCTATTTAGAATGACAATACAGACCGAGTGGTTCGTCTTTTGGGCTGGAATAATTCTGATTGCAGGTTTGTCAATGGTTGCCAGAGCGTTTGTCCTTTTAGTCAGACGAAATGGTTAGCCCTTACGCTTTATTTTTATTGTCCACCAGAGCTTCATTGTTTGCCAAAACATGTTCGATGAATCTTTTAAGAGATTGACCTTTGTGTCTCTGCCGCTTTTCCACTCTACCGGAATCTCTTTTATCCTATAACCATGGCGATGTGCCCTGACGAGAATTTCGGTATCCCAAAACCAATGAGTCGCCTTAACCTCATCAAGCAACTGCAAAAGCGGTTCTCTCTTGAAAGCTTTGAAGCCGCACTGATGATCCTTAAGTTTGGAACCAAGCAGTTGCCGAACCATAAAGTTGTAGGTTTTCGAGCTTAGGCTTCTTCTTAGGGCGCGTTCAACCTTGCTTTCAGGAAGCATCCTTGAGCCAGTTGACAAGTCATAGCCTTCAACCGTGATTGCATCAATCAGAGGCTTGAGAGATTTGAGGTCTGTAGCTAAATCTAGATCCATATAAACCAAAACTTCCCCATTGCACTGCCTAAAAGCGTTGTTAAGTGCCGCTCCTCTTCCCAGCCGTTTTTCACGGTGAATATGCTTAACATATGGGTATTTTTGCGCTAACCCTTCAGCTCGTTCAGCAGTGCCATCGATACTTCCATCCTCAGCTATCATTATCTCGTAGGAATGTGTGAACTCATTTAGCGTTTGCGTAGTTTTCTCGACCGCTGGGTTGAGAAAGTCAACTTCGTTGTACGCTGGGAAAACCACTGAAACCTGTAGTGTCTTGGTGAGGCTATTTTGTTTTGTCATGGCGCGAAGAACCAGCTTCGGAACCACTTCAAATTATGTACGTAAGAAGAGGAAACAGGCATTCCCGAAATAACCGGATAAAATACAACGAACATAATCACAGCTGAAGCAAATATAACTATGGCAGCAACTTTTCCTGTCCGTGTGTTCCAGTACTTGTTAATGAAGTACGTTAATGCTAAGCATAGAAGGGGCACACTCAAATAGAAATGATAAATATACGTTGCTCTTGAAATCAAAATATAAGGAAGCCATGAGAAAAGGAAGATAACAATTATAAATACAGCAGGCAAATCCCAGGGTTTGGAGTTGACACGAGTCCGCAAGTTTTTCCCAGATAATCTCTTCCACAATTTCTGTGCGAACCCGCTTTCATAAATAATCATCCCGGTCAGCGCAAGTATACAGGCAAAGCCAAGCCACCAAACCACTGGGTTACCGAAAGCTGTGATGGTTGAAACAACGTTATTTGGCAAGTAAGTTATGTCAAACCATTTGGGAACATTTACTCCGTCCAGCCTAAACATGAAAGGCCAAGACCACCATGGAGCAGAACTCGAATCAACGATAGTACCTGATTGGAAGCTAGCCATCGCATTTTGCAAATGTAAAATCGTCACAAAAGAGTCACCTGCAAGCATATCGGGAATGTAGGTTGCAAAATAGATCACAACTGCAAGACCGATGAAACCAACCAACAACAGGGCAGGATAATCAAAAAAGGCCACGTACTTGTCACCCAAGCGCCCTTTAAGTTTCACAATATCTCTAAGCCTAAGAGCTACAAGTAAAGCAAGCATACCTATAGCTCCAAAGATGGTAAACCACTTCGTAGAAAACCCAAGGGCAAAAAAGATCACAGCCAAAAACAATGGCACAACAGAAGTTTTCCATCCATCCTTAGCCACATTCACAAAATAAATCAGGAAAAATAACTGCGAAAGCAAAGCAAAGAACACAACATATGTATCTACTGTGCCGATCCTCGCCATCGTAAAATGCATAAAATCGAATGTAAGAAAGAAGGCTGCTGAAAAACCGCCAATCCAGGTTCCAAACAGTTTTTTTCCCAGAAGATACATCAAAGGTACCATCAAAGTAGCAAATATCACGCCCATTATTCGCCAGCCAAAGGGAGTATCACTGAAAACCGCGACCCCGGAAGCCTGAATCAACTTTCCCAGAGGCGGATGAGTTCTCTCATCAGGTATTAGGTGATGCACATAGTCTTCAGCAGATCTGGCAAAATAGACCTCATCAAAATACATCTTGGACATATAGTCCGGGGGAATCTGCAGCAAGTTTTGTTCATCAACCAGCTTACTCAAGGTCGGGTCTGAGGTATTCTCGCCAGTAATTGCAACGATTGGAATTTGCTGGTTACTTTGGCTTTGCAAGCCAATTTCGGAAACTTGAATGAAAGGTGACGGCGTTTGGTCTGAAGGATTAGTAATTTGCCAGTTGGCAAACATGGGTCGCGAGTCATATAATGTTGGTTGAACGTCAAAACTCAAAAACTGAGTATTTACATTAACATTGCAGGATTGAAAAACCGAGTAATCTGTGGCCGCAGGTTGAAGATTGAAAACTCCAACGGAACTCCAATTTCCAGGAGAGCCAGAGTACACGGTTAAACTGGCGTTGCCGCTTTTAACCCAGAAGTACACCGTTTGAACCTGTTGGGTTCCATTTAAGCTAATGTAGAAACTTTCCTTTTGTGTACTTTGCCAAGTTGTAACCGGATACTTAACTGAGCCCACGTTCCATACGGCGATGGAGAAGAAAACCGTTGAAAGTAAAATAATAGTTATCAAGTCTTTCTTGGTGATTTTTATTCCAAACTCTATGTCACTTCCCCCCCATTTGTGCTTTGAATTAACTCGGCTTGCTCAGTTTTGAACCACTTGCGTCCTTTCAGCTCATCCAACATTAATACTGAAGCATACAAGAGCATCAATAAATTAATAGCGCTCACCGCTAGAACAACCGGGTCACCAGTTAAATTAGGACCAGCATTGGGATAAGAAGCATTGAGCCAATAAAGAACGTATGCCTGATTGGTTAGAAAAGTCGCAGTCAAAACCACATATAGTGGGCGTGCCCTTTTGAGGAACGGAAACATCAGTGCCAAAACGCTTATGGCCGGAAACAGGTACCGCTCATGAATTCTTGTGGGAAGCATGAAAAAAGCAAATAGAAGCATGAATGCCGCGAAAATAGCGAGAAAATCGTCGGATGCATGTAAACGCTTGTATAAAAAGTACAAAACGAAAACAGCAAAAGCCCCGAATAGAGCCCAACCTAAAACGAAGAGGCCGCCATCAGGCATCCATAAGCCATACAAACCCCACAGGTTAAAGGCGTTTACCGAAGTTACAGTGTATTCTCCGTAAGCTCCGAAGTAGATGTGACTCAAGAAAGTAATCGGATTAGTCCATTCAAAAGGAAGAATAACCAAGAAAATCGTCGCAACGAATACGAGCATGGAAACTAGCAGGTTTTTCAACCCGTTTTTCTTATAAATCAAAAAGGCAATCAAGGGTACTAAAGCTATTCCTTGCGGCTTCGTTAGAATCCCAAGCGCGAAGGCTATTGCAGAAAGTTTAGGTTTAGATTTAAGCGCAAGCATAAGTGATAGAATAAGGAAAAACGTGTAGATGGCGTCAAATTGGCCCCAAATTGCGGTGTTGTAGATTACAGCCGGGTTAAAAGTATAAAGTGCCGTAGCAGTTAGGGCAAGTTTGAAACTTGCTTGTTTTCGAACAAAAACGTAAATTAGCACTGCAGTAGCTAAATCGAAAAGATTAGGAGCTAACTTAACTATGTTAACAGTGCTGATCCCGATTGCTGACACTGCCTTTGCCAAAGAGCCAAAGGCCCAAAAAACGTAAACGTTGAAGGGCGGATAATCAATAAAACCTGCATTAGAGTAAAACTGTCTTATACCATGCTCAGCTGCGGTGTTAAACCAAGAAGAAAAATCGCCTATGTCAATCGGGTACCCTTGCAAAGGAAACAAAAGAACCCTAACCAGGAAGGAAGCGAAAAGTAACCCAGCTAAAATAAAAGTCTCGCGCTTTACAAACGAGAAGTTAACCTCATTTCCCCTCCTTTTTATGAAAAATACTTGCAATCAAGGCATAAGAAGCTTTTCAAAATCAACCATTAGGTTTTAACCGTCTCTTAAATCAGGAAGTGGAACCTTGGAGGAATTGACTATTATCATACAACTTAATGAAAGGAAAAATAGTCGGTGCTCGCAACCCACACAGCACAAGCCGCAGCCTACGTAACCCCGAGAGAAACGACAGTTTACCCTCAGAATGCATCAAAATCTTTAGACCAAAGCGTTTTTCATCTCTGGACAAATAGCTTGGCGCAATATCTATTATTAAGGCGCGTGGCAATTACTTAACAGGTGTTTTGGTTTGCAAATAGGCGCGGATGATAGTTTCAGGGTGCCAGCAGGCAAGAAAATTGATTTGAAAAGCTGCGATTCCGGCTGGACGCCTAAGTGGGCATTGAAAATTGAGGGGAAAGAGGGCAAAAAAGCAGCGAAACAACAGGCATTTGCCATGCTTGAGGAAAACAGGCAAAAGTTGGCAAAAATGCAAGAGTTATTCTGGGCAAACAGCACCTACTCCATGCTGATTATTCTTCAAGGGATGGATGCTGCAGGTAAAGACGGAGTAATCAGCCATGTGATGTCAGGAGTTAACCCACAGGGCTGCCAAGTCACCGGCTTTAAAACCCCATCTGAGGAAGAGTTGAATCATGATTTCTTATGGCGTTACACAAAAGCGCTACCTGAAAGGGGGCGCATAGGCATTTTCAACCGCTCGTACTACGAGGATGTGCTTATAGTCAAAGTCCGACCAGAAGTCCTTGCATTAACAAAGCTGCCACCTGAGTCAGAGGGAAAATCGATCTGGAACCAACGATACGATGACATAAACATGTATGAACGCCATTTGGTTCGGAATGGAACAAGAATACTGAAATTCTTTCTGAACGTTTCAAAGGACCGCCAGAAAAAGCGATTCCTCCAGAGACTCGAAGACCCAGACAAACAGTGGAAATTCTCGCTCATGGATCTTTCCGAACGTTCAAAATGGAATGATTACATGGAGGCATACGAAGACGCCCTCAATGAGACAAGCACTGAATGGGCACCCTGGCACGTCATCCCGGCTGACAAAAAATGGGTTGCGCATGCCTCAATCTCCGAAATCATAGTGTCACAAATTGAAAGTTTGGGCTTAAAATACCCCACCTTAAGCGAGGAGCAGTCTGCGGATTTAGAAAAGGCAAAAGCCGAACTCGAAAAAGAATAAAAAAAAAGCTCAGGGCATAAGGTTCAAAAAACCAAACCTTAACCAAAGACAGAAAAGGAATTTAAGAAAATTTACATAAAGCCCAATCTATGTTAACTCTGTTTGCTCCACCGAGTTTAACCGTCATCCTTCTGCTTAGCCTGAAGGGCAGGCAGATTTCGTCTTTTCCACTCAAGCGTTAGGTGTTACGATGCAGCGTACGTCTAGTTGCTTGTTGAAGGCTTCGTAGAATGCTTGTTTATTTTGAACGATGCTCCATTTTTCCAGACTACAGTCTGTGTCTGAATAAAACGCGAGCTGCACAAGGTCTTTTCCAGTTTTACTGAATTCCACTTTGCTTATTAACCCAAGATGGCTTCGATCAAGTTTTTCAGCAAGTCTTAGAAATGTTGAAAGGATGACGATGGTATTCTTGGATTCTTCGTCCAGACCCGTAGCTTTTAAGGCTTTTTTGGAAGGAAGTTTTTTTCTGTGAAAACGGGCAACGTTAGCTATTATTGTTATTTCTTTGCGGTCGAAACCGAACAGTTCAGCATTACTAATTATGTAGTACGAGTGCAGGTGATGGTCGTTAAACGAAAGATAATCGCCGATATCATGCAGGGTTGCGGCATGTGCCAGAAGTTCTCTTTCCTCTTCGCTTAGGTTATGCAGTCCAATTTGCTTTGCACTGTCGAAAAGTTGCAGTGCTAAGGATGATACGGTCTTTGAGTGTTGCTCGTCGAAATTGAAGGATCTGCCTAAACGCAACACACTTCGGTTCCTTACAGGCGCTTTTTGGAGTTCTCGAAAACTTTCGAAGTTCGACAGATAATCTACAAGCAGTCCATCTCGAAGGTCTTTA
This sequence comes from Bathyarchaeia archaeon, assembly GCA_050013315.1. Taxonomy (GTDB): domain Archaea; phylum Thermoproteota; class Bathyarchaeia; order Bathyarchaeales; family Bathycorpusculaceae; genus Bathycorpusculum. Next base: position 14,187 of record JBEKFM010000025.1, on the reverse strand, counting down.
TGGCTGATGCAAATCTCTTCTAAACCGAAGTCTTCCATGATTGTTTCGATTATAGCAGTACCTGCCACGATTATGTCCGCTCGCTCTGGGTTGATGCCGGGAAGTTTTCTTCTTTCTTCAAGCGACAACGAGCATAGAATGGGCGCTAGCTTCTGAAGGTTTTTCCTTGTGAGCACGAGTTTTTCGCCGTTACCGTTTTTCTTGAACATTTTGTTTGTGATTTCTGCCAAGTTGATCATGGTGCCCGATGATCCCCATGCGCGCCTTGCTCCGCATTCTTGGACTTTTGCCTTGACCATGAGCGCGTTTAGGCTTACATGACTTTTTATCTGGTTGTATATGTTGTTTGATACCGGTCCAGTCCAGCCTTCGCCGATAAACTGAGTTGTTAGTCTTATTGCGCCGAGCATGAGGCTATACACGTAATACAATTTGTATTGGTCTCCGATGGCAATCTCGGTGCTGCCGCCGCCTAAGTCGATGAATACGGCTTTTTCTTCGCCAATATCTATCCCGCTTGATACGCCTAAGTAAATCAAGCGTGCCTCCTCTTTGCCTGAGATAGCATGAACGTTGAGTCCAGTCTCGTTGAAAAGTCTTAGAAGGAACTCAGATTGGTTAAGTGCTTCCCGAATTGCAGATGTTCCCACGGCAATAATGTTGGTCGCGCCATAAGTCTTGGCGAGGTTGACGAATTTTCCGCAGACGAAAATGGCACGCTCCATGGCTTCGGGTCTTAGAACATTGTCTTTGAATTCTTGCTCGCCAAGTCTCACCATTTCTTTCTCTTGACTAATTACGGTGTACGAAAAGTTCGGGTTTATCCTCACTACTAACAGACGCACCGCGTTAGTTCCGATATCCACGAACCCGACGACTTGTCCAGTTTCTTTTACTGTTGCTTCCATTCCAGCACCAAATTCTTCTTGAAGACATTTTCAAACAAGTCCTTTTTCTTATTAAATGCCTGCCCTTCCAGAGTTGAGTCTGAATGGACGATACATTCGATTGTTACTTTCTTGGATCCTGCTTTGACATTTACATTCTTAATTATGGACTGATGCGAATAGTCTAAAGCATCGGCTATGCGCAATAGACTAGAAAGCATCTTTATTTTTTTAACGGTGATGCGGTTCAACGTTGCAAGGTTGGAATGTTTTTGTTTAGGAAAGCCTTTCCTGTGATATCGAGCAATACTCGCTACAATTCGTCTTTCTTCAGATGTGTAAAGTAGATCGGTATCGTTCAGGATCATCTTCATTGATTTTTTGTGGTGCCCGCTGACCCCTCGAGACAAGCCTATGTCATGCAGAATTGCTGCGCACTCCAGCCAGCATCGTTCCCTCTTGCCCAGCTGATGCAGATTATCAAGACTATCAAAGAGTCTTAAAGCGAGTTTTCTAACCTGTTCACAATGTTTAGTATCTTCATTATATTTCTTTGAGATTCGTTGCGAGATTTTCACCATTTCTTTACAGTCTTGAAGCATAGCGTCTTTCCTAGCATTGTCTTCTTCATCGATTGTGTCGATTGCAACACCACGTAACAGCATTTGAGCAAAACTTTCAGGCAACGTCTTTTTTCTCAGGGCATTTGCAGCAGCCGCAACGTCGTAGTCTAGCCGCACAAACTCAACATCGAGAGGGCTGAAACTCATGATAGCGTAGGCGGCCTGTGGGTTACCGTCGTCAGGTCTTCCTAAACTTCCAGGGTTAATGTACAAAACTCCGTCAACTTCTCTGCGGAATTGTTCATGAGAATGCCCCATAATCACTACGTCACCTTTTTGGGCGTCAGCAAAGGTCTTCAACCGTTCAACTGGCGTGTCATGATAAATGTGCTCTTCAATAGATTCAGGGCTTCCATGCACCATAAGCACTTTTTTGCCGCCGATTTCAAGCCTGATCTCGCAAGGCAAAGAAAGAAGGAAAGATGCGGACGAGTCTGCCAATTCTTTCTTTGTGAATTCAAAGGCAAGTTTCTTTGCGCCCTTGCCCTTGGCACTGTTCTTGATTACTTCAAGATCATAATTTCCCACTACGCTTATCATATTCCTTGATTGCAGTAACTCTATGACTTCGTTTGGAAAAGGCCCAAATCCTATGAAGTCTCCTGCGTTCAAGAAGATGTCTATGCCTCTTTTTTCAGCGTCTTGAATTACGACCTCTAATGCTTGCAGGTTTGCGTGAATATCTGCTAAAACCGCAATTTTCACGTTGGGATTTAGAAGTGCCTGTCTTGTTTTGTTTTCGTCAATTGTAAATGCGGTTTTTGTTGTTTCTCGGAGTTGTTCAAAGAAATCGTTCGCCTTGTTTTCGTCCCAGAACTGAACGAAGTGGCTGTAGTGGTTTTTTCGGTTTTCTTTTATGTACGTTAAGAATTTCAGAAGGGCTTGTTTGCTTTCGGTTGAGGCTTTCTTGTTCTTGCGTTGTATCTCGGCTTTTGAATCAACCATGAATTTTGGAATGTAGTTGAGCCAAACATCGCAGTCATGCATTTCACCAAGCACGTCTTGAAAAGCTTTGATAGTCGTTATTTCCTCGGCAAGTTTGCTTTTGTAAAGAGGTGAAAACGCTTCCATTGTGTAGCGTAACCACTTGACGCGAATTCGCATTTCATGGTGCTTGAGGATTTCGGCTTCTTGGTAAACGTACTTTTCCATAGCGAGGAAATCGTTTAGCTTCTGCGATATGTACCAGTACGCTTTTTCTAGAACCGCAGCGGCTTCAAAAGGGGTCTTTGCAAGTTTCTTAATGGTTTGCGCACAGAACTCGTTTATGTCAATCAATACTTCTGAATTCCTTAACTCTTCCAACCCTTTTACAACTGTTGCTTGAATTTCCGTTCTGCGGTCTTTGTGGCTTTTTAGCAGAAGATCTACTCCTGAACGTATAGTGCGGGATTCAAGTTTTTCCATGTACTGTTGTATGAAGGCTATTTGTACATCTAAGTCTCTTGCTTCTCCGAGCAGCTTCGTTATTTTCTTTACTTCTTGAATCCAGTTTTTAAATTCTTTCTTTGGAAAGCAAATTCTGAAAAGAGGCATCGTTGCTCTAATTCTACGTGAAGTGACACGCATTTTATGGACGTACTCTATGTCTTCACTTTTTATTACGCCGCCAATTTGATCTTCAAAAACCTCAAGAAGTTTGCTGAGCGTTTCAGCCCCAAAAATGCAGTAGCTTGGATCACTTTCGCATTCTTGAAATTTAGATGGCGAGCTCATTCCAAATACCTCTGTTTTGGATGAGCCAGAACTGAGAATTAAGGAGTTCTTCTCCCTCTTTGGGCGTCACCCTTTGATATGTTCCATCTGTAAGGAGCCTTCTGGCCTTGACATTGTCTCGAAGATGGATTTTCAGCATGTACTCCAAGATACTGCAGCGTAAGTGAGGGTCGGGCACAGATAAAAGTACTTCAATTCTCTCGTTTAGGTTTCGAAACATCAAGTCTGAGCTACCGATTAACACCTCACTCTCTTCTCCATCGCGGAAAGAGTAAATCCGGGCATGCTCGAGAAAACGCCCCACTATCGATATTACTGAAATGTTGTCGCTCACGCCTTTTACTCCAGGCCTCAAGCAGCACAAGCCCCTGACATTGAGGTCAATCTTGATCCCCGCCATAGATGCTTTGTAGAGGGCTTGGATAACGTCTTCTTCTTCCAAGTTGTTGAGTTTAAAAGCTAAGTATCCATTTCCTGTTTTGCGATGAAAGGCTATCTCCCGATCTATTCGCTTCAGAATTTCTCTTTTCAAAGACTTAGGCGCCACCAGCAAGAATTTGAAATCTTTTTCTTCAAGCCCATTTATGAGAACTTTGAAAAGGTCTTCAAGTTCAAGTCCAATCTCAGGTTTTGCTGTCAAGTAGCCTATGTCGCCGTAGATTTTTGCTGTTACCGCGTTGTAGTTGCCTGAGCCTATATGGGAGTATCTTACAATGCCTGCTTTTTCTTTTCTTACGATGAGGCATAGTTTTGCATGAACCTTGAAATTTGGGAAATTGTAGACAGCGTTTACGCCGCCTTCTCTGAGCCTTGAAGCCAAAAGTATATTGTTTTCTTCGTCGAACTTGGCTTTCAGTTCAACTATGGCTGTAACTTTCTTGCCTTTCCTTGCGGCTTCGATCAGGGCATCAACAACAGGTGATTTGGGGTCCGTCCTATACATTGTTATGCATATTTCAAGAACATCCCGGTCTGCCGCTGCTTCTTTTAGTAGGTCTATGATTATTTCAAAACCGTCATAGGGATGGTAGAGAACGAAGTCTCTTTTGGCGATGGTCGCGAAAATATTCTTGTCGGTTGTCAGCAAAGGCGAGATGGAAGGAAGAAAGGTTTTGTCTTTCAGGTCGGGACGGTTTATCTTAAGCAGCTGCCAGAGATCCACAAGTCCGAGCGGTCCGTCAAAGTCGTAGATCAAGTAGCTTGGCAAACCCAAAGCAGTGGTTATCGCTTCTCTAAGTAAAGGAGGCGTTTTTTTGTCAAATTCGATTCTGCTGGGGAAACCTGCTTTTCGGTTCTGTAAACTTTTCTTTACGGAATTGAGGAAATCTGAGGATTCGTCCATTATTATGTCTATTTCTGCGTTGCGCGTTAACCTGAAAGGGTACGCTCCCAACAGCTTTTCGTTTGGAAAAAGCAAATCCAAATTGTTTGCTACTAAATCCTCAAGAAACAAGAAGTTGTATTCTACAGTTTCTATCTCTTTGTTTGTTTCCGGGTCGTATTCGCTATTTGGAATTCTTATTAGTCTTCCGAATTTTTCGGTTGCAATATCAACTATGTAAAACGAATCTTGGTCTGGGACGCCTTTGTGCACGCAAAGATTTACGTGTAGATTTTCAATTGACGGACCATTGAGACCTTCCTTGGGTATTTTCATAGTTGGAAGAATTGTTTTCTGGAAATGTTCGCGCATGACTTCCTGTTGTTTGATTGGCAAGTCGCTGAATTTTTTGATGTGTATGTCTTCTTTTGCGAGGGCAGGAAGAAGTTCGTCTCTCCAGCAGTTTGCATGGTTTTCGATGAGAGGTACAATTTCTTTTCGGGTGGCATCGATTTGCTCCATGGAAGTCATTCCATCCATGGATTTTTCAACTGATCCTTTATTGATTTTCTTTAAAAGCCTGGGAACCCTAGTCATGAAAAACTCGTCAAGGTTGCTTCCGCAGATGGCGATGAACTTAATTCTCTCAAGAAGCGGGTGCCACAAATCGCGTGCTTCCTCTAAAACACGAACATTGAATCGTATCCAGCTGAGCTCTCTGTTAATGAAGTAGCTTGGGTTGTCTAGTGCTTTTTTCTGGTTCGGAATATTTTCGCTGGCTTCAAAATCAATGTTGTTGGATTCTAACAAGCGTTTCTCACCGCTGCGGGTTTCAACCGTTCCGGCGTAATAAACTAGCAATTCGGGAGATATAAATGGAATTGTAACTCATTGAGTCATCTACATAACGTCTCGCAACAGTTAAAATAGATCTTGTTCAGCGGTCGCGCTTCCTTGGCAAAAAGTCGACGTCTACAGATTTTGACTTGTGGACGGTAAATGTTTCATATTCGAAAAGTGGGATTTTCTTGTCCATGGCAATGCCTTCTGCGTTGTATAAAGGGGAGGTTGACTTAAAAGGCTCCGAAAATAGAATCTATAGGTGTATATAGTCTATATAGGAAGGGTTAAATTTCGCCCTGAAATACCTAAATGTATGAATTCTTTGACTCTTAAAGAAAACGGCTTCGCAGAATTTCTTCCTTTGAAAGATCTCCCCTTTTCAAGCCTCCCCTACAATAAAGTCACCGTTTTAGCAATAATTGATAGCACACTCTCTGGAAAAACAACTTCAGACATTTTATACATCGGGCGATCAAAGAAGCTAACAAAAAGAATCTTCGGAGGGTATTTAGCCGGATACGGCGGGAAAACCACTAGGAAAATAAACTCGAAATTGCTCGATGACGGATACCTTGATAAGGTTTCGGTAGGCTGGATGTTGAGTGATGATGCGAAGACATTGCAGCAAGATCTTCTGGAGAACTTCAAGAAGGAGCACGGTGAGTATCCTGTATGGAACGTTTCGAAGAAGATGCCTGAAAAGCCTCAAGCAGCAGCAACTAAACCTGTTAAGGCTCGTCCAACGCGAAAATCTTCTAAACCTTCACCTTAAAAAACAGCCTCTTTAGCTTTCTGTTTTGCCTTTCTTGGAAGAATAGTAGTGGATCAATTCGTTAGTGGACCAGGGCAAGCAGTCTTCTTTCTTGAATCCTAAGAGTTTGGCGTATTTGTGGATTAAGTCGATGCTCTCAGCTTCTATTTCTATGAACTCGGGGATGTATCCGTAATCTCCTTTGTACTGGTCTATGTCAAAGCGAGCATCGTAAATAGCATAACTGACTCTGTGTTTCTGCATGCTCTCAACCACATGTAAGCCCAAACCCTCAAGTATTTTCTTGGCAGTCTCCAGGTCTGAGACTTCGACCGAATGTTCTTCTGCAACTTTGGCGGTTCTATTGCCCAAGACATTTTTGAAGGTAAGCATCGCCTGTTTGTTTTCTCTTCGGAGTCGCATCACGTTCCCTGCCTTGGCGATGGCACCATCTTTGAAGTCGAAGAAAAAAGTTTCAATCTCGCCGTCAAAGACTTTTTTGGCGCCTAGACTGGCGAGAGTTGCTTCAATCTTGCTTTTTTTAATCTCTAAAATCTTGGCTTCTATTTCTTTCATAGGATTTAATGAGGTGGATCGCCACTTAAACAGTTGCTTTGTTTGAAACCGCATTTTCTGAATTGCCTTCAAAACACTCGGAACAGATATCATTTGTACTATCAAAAGTGAATCAGAATGATCATGCAGCGGTCCCGTAGTTTCGGCGTGACCATCGAGTTCGAAAAAGCCCCCGACATGAATATTGAGAAGGCTTTTCAAAAGGTTCCCGAGAAAACTTTACATTTCAAGAAACAAAAACAAGAGGGAAGATAGGAGTTTTTGAAAGATGATAACTTACTTTGATGCAAAGCGCAACGTAAATCCTAATTACGCCTTTATTGACTTTTTTAGGCTTAAGCAAGTACTCAAAAAGATGATTAGAAACCTTTTATCTATTTTAGCCTTTTTGAGCAGTATGGACAGATGTTCAAGTCATCGCTAACAGTTCGTTTGCAATTTCGGCATACCTTTGTGAAAGCGGGCTGTTGACTTTTCGTGGCTGGCTGACTAAGCTTTGAGTACGGTGAGTACGGGGAAGAGGTCATTGACGAAGCTGACGACCTAGGCTGATAAAGAGAGCTACGAGTCACCGGCTCATTAAGCCTTGAGTATGGTGAGTACGAGGACTTCATTGATGAAGCGGACGACCTAGGCTGATAAAGAGAGCTACGAGTCACCGGCTCATTAAGCTTCGAGTACGGGGTAGGCTCCATTGATGAAGCTGACGACCTAGGCTGATAAACTGAGGACTCCTGAACTCCAGCTGTTCTTTGATTTCCGCGTCTTACGTAAACGACAGTCATAAAACTGGCTAATGCTATCACAACTGCGATTATAGCGATAACTAACGGTGACCAAAATCCAGTGCTCGCGGTTGGGGGGCTGTACGTGGGATTTAATCCCGTGGTTGAGCCCGTCCCTGTGCCCGTCCCTGTGCCCGTCCCTGTGGAAGTGCCTGTGGGTGTCTGTATGGGAGTTGCAGATTGTCCTTGAGTGATGGCAAATGATGCGGTGGCACTGACGCCAGCATAGTTGCCTACGGTACTACTCGTAGCGGTAACAGTGTATGGGCCCGGAGCCTCGGCGGGAACATTAAATATAATGCTCCCAACGGTAGTTCCCATCACGGTATTTGTTGAGACTGCCGTCCCGACGCTTTTTGAGCCAAAAGTGATGCTTACTGAGCCGGCAGGGAAACCATGTATCTCGACTATCACTTGTGTGCCTGCAGAACCCTGGGAAGGAGTCAAGGTTACACTCTGAGTTTGCGCCTTCGCCATTGGCGTGATCAGTAATGCTAATGTTAGTATGCTTAGAAAAAGTAGCACAAGCTTTGCTTTGCTAAACTCTTTCTCCATATTAATAAAATATTTTTGCAATTGAATCGTGCCCCTCCCTTATTAGATGACCTTCTCGTAGATATAAGATTTGGCGTTTTCGGGCGGGTTTTTACAATGGTCTAAGGAGGGCTTGATTCATGGTTCATGGGTTGGGTCAGTTTGAAGATATTCAAGGTAATAAATCAGGATTAGTTGTGAATGTCAAGAAATAAGTCTCGAATGGTAAACAATGGCAATCATTCAATTCTTATTAATAAGCCTAAAATTACCAGCCTTTAGTCCAAATTGGAGCCTCGGGCGGGATTTGGACCCGCGACCATTACCTTACCAATGGATAAAAACATTGACCACAACTTAATAGAGTTTGAGAAATGGGTTAGAGCAAAGTATTCAGTAAGCTACAGAAGAGCAGTTTTGTGCTATGTAAAGAAGTATCAGTATTTGCTTAATCTCAATAGCAATCTTAGAGAAGTAGAACTTTTGACCAATGATGTCAAGAGCAGTGTAGTTAAATCCTTATTACTATTTTCAAAATTCAATGGCTGTTACTCACAGTTCAAAGATAGATTAAATGAGTATGGCATAAAACTGTATAGACCAGACAGCCTCAATGCTTTTCTAAGGATTCTTAACGCTAGCAATTCAAACATAATACAGTATTATAATGAAGTTACTCAATTATTGAGAGCTAATGAGCGATTATTTGCAAAGTTTCTATTGCAAACTGGCTTAAGAGTTAGTGAAGGAATAGCTAGTTTCAACTTAGTAATTGACCTAGCCAGAGACAATAGATTATCAGAGTATTATGATGAAAATCTAAGCTGTTTAATGCATTTCAAATATCCTAAGCTTTTCATTAGACACACAAAGAATGCATTTATCACATTTATCTCTAAAGATTTCCTAGCAGAAATAGCATCCAGCGAAATGGTCACTTATTTCAGCATAAGGAAGAGATTACAACGTAATAAAAAGTCAATGAGGTTTGATGAATTTAGAGATTACTTTGGAACACATTTGGTAAACAATGGTATCTTAGAAATAGAGCAGAACCTAGTCTGTGGAAGAATACCTATTAGCATATTCATCAGGCACTATTGGAGCCCAAAGCTAAAGGAGCTAGGTACGAGAGTTTTAGCTGCTACTGCAAAAATGGGAATGGCAACAACAAACTAGAAACTTTAACATCTTACTTTTCTTTCTTCTTTTTCAATCTTTTGAAGCCTTAATATGAAGTTGTGTGGATTCTCAGATTACTTGCTCATGACCGCAACTGTAGCATTTACCTTTAAAGCGACGACCAAACCCTGCTTTTGGTTTGAGCATAAATGTTTGTTTTCCACATTTTGGGCATTGGCACACTTTAGTGTCAGACTCATCAGGTCCATATCCTGCATAATTTCCAAATCCCCCATATCCCATTTAGACACCCTTCATTATCTTCTCATTGTCAGTAGATAAGATTTCTGAAGAATAGATTCATCTTTCTTTCAAACTTAGCACTTAAAGTTTAAGCCTAGCACGTAACTAGTACGATTAACTGAAGGTTAGTTCTCTTGTGCTCTAAGTTTATTCAAAGTTAGTATTCGCAAGGCACTATCTGAAGGAGAACGTTAGTGAGTTTAAGAGCAGAGTTTTAGAAGGCAATGACAAACTGGAAAGTGCTATCAGAGAAGAGGAAAAAACTTAACTATTAAAGTTAGTAAATTGAGACAAAGAGAAAATGCCCTGTCCAAAATGCGGTTCAATGCTCATAATGATGAATGGCAACATTATCTGCCCTAAATGTGAAGGAATTAAGTTCTTAGACAAAGAACCGACAATTGCCCTTTTAGAGCAAAATATGATAGAAATTGACCAACAGATAATAGCCCACTTAAAAAAAAGAGTATCTAAGAGCAAAATGCTTCTAGAGCTAGCTTGGCAGAGAGAACTTTTTTCAAGAAATTTCTTTAGCAAGTACCAAACTCTAAATCTTCCTGGTTTTGCCTCTTATAGTCTTCTGATTATCCGAATAATGAGGGAGCCTAATTTTATTTCAGAGACCAGCGTCAGTTACAGCTCTGAGGTTTTAGATTTAATCAAAGCATACCAGTTTTACATCCAATCAAAATCTAAGTTTCTTCTTTTAAGAGAAGGATTCGCTGAACCTATAAAAAAAGGAGACAAAACAGAGGTAGTTCCTAACGAGAAGTATTTCCCTATACTCAATACATATGAAGACAACGATATCATGGAACAGTCAAAAGCTGAGGAAAAGCAGAAAGAATATCAATTAATTTATGAATCTTTTATTCAAACTCATCAGCTAAAACCTGTATCTTATACCCCCGAACAGTTCATAAATCAGATTTACTCTCTCATAAACCAGCTTTATAGTGGCTTACTTAGAAATGAAGTCTATGGCGAAGTATTTGGATTGCTTAAAAAATATTCTGATATAGGCTTAACACCAGGTAAATTGATGGATTTTGTGAATTCCTTCCAACCAAATACTGACAAACTAACTCATGTTTCTGTTCACGATTTCATTATTAAGGCAAGCAAGCATCTCAGTATAACAGAGAGACAAGCCAAAGAATATCTGATGTTCTATGACTTCAATTCTGGTATTTTTCCGCTATTTGTGATGGTGAATGGACGTGTGTACATTTCACACAGAACCTCTTTCTTACTCTATGTTTTGCTTAACGCAATACTCTATAAGAATTTGTTTGATAAAGAAACAGAAAAGAGAAGTAGAGATTTTGAAAAAGACCAGGTTAGAGCAGAGTTTGAACAGATTGGTTGGAAGTATTTCCCAGACATAACAGACAAGAAACAGGCATCAATACAGATTGATGGTGTAGCTTTTCTCGAAAAGCGGTTATTAGTGGTTGAATGCAAAGGATGGCAACTTTATCCTTTCTATGAATATCAGAGCAAACAATCTTATTTTGAAAGAGACATCAAAGGCATTGTAGATGGACAAAAGTTTACTGGAGGTCAACCAACCACAATCCCAAGTTTGCTTGAAAAAGTAGAATTTGTCAAATCAAACTTAGCCAAATTGGGCTTTGACCCCACTCTTGTCAACTCTGTCCAAGGGTTAATTGTGATGAGAAGTTTTCCTCCTATAACAGAATATAAAGGAGTGATGGTGCTAAGCATCAAGGATATACCAAAAGTGTTTGCGAAGAAGTAATAAAACAATCAATAAGGTCAATAGGGAATGGTTAACAAAAAAATTCAACCAAGAGACATGAAGGACCTAGAGGATATCTACTATAATCAATCTAACCGTGAAAGAAAAAAGAAATACGAAAAGTATGCTGATGGAGAGATAATTGATCCAATCAGAGAAGCGTACGCCAAACAAATAATGACAAAACTTGGAGCCTTATCAAAAATAAAAGAATCAACAATAAAGAAACCTGATTATGAAATTAAAGAGCATCAAATCGTTATTGAAATAACATCATTGCAGTATTCAGAAGAGGAATCAGTAACTGGCTTCATCAGACCAAGATCAGACGAGGATTTTATTCAAGCAGTTAACAAAGCAATAGAGCATGCATTAGAAAAGGATTACTCAGAATATGAGGGTATCTTAAGGCTGTGTTTATTTTCGTTGATCCAGTCCTTTGTGCCTTAGGACATTATTCAGAAAAATGTGATTCAATCAGCCTAATAGAAAAGACCATATTCAAGAGTTCTGCTATTGATTTTATGCTTATAGCACCCTTACCTAATTCTATGAGTGGAGAATTTGTCCATGTTATGTACGTTAAAGATAGAAGAGTGGATGAATTGCTGAAGAAGACCCTTCCAGAGGAATTTACGATTAGAATACTTTGATCCAATCAAATAACACTTAGCCAAAGCTCTTAGAAGTTCGAGTAACTTCAATCACTTGACTCTAAAATACTAGTTGATATACCCAGGGCTTGCTAGGTCAAATACGAAAAAGTGACATAAACAGGTATTGAGAGGTAAAAGCTACTGAATCACAGATATATAAGGCTTTTAAAGGAAACATCCGATAATATTAGAACATGCCAGGGAAGCATTATTTCATAGATCCCATTCATGGCAAAATAGAGATACCTCCTTGGCTTTTCAGAATTCAAGATCAACCAGCTATTAGAAGAATGATGGGCATAAAGCAACTAGGCTTGAAAGCATACATTGATTTCCCAGGTGCGATTCACAACAGATACACTCATTGTTTGGGCGTAATGCATTTGGCAGGTAAGTTATCTGACCTATTAATTAAAAGATATCACTCTAGTTCCGTTGAAGATCAAGGACTAGAAGAAAACCTAAAGAATAATCGCAATTGCTTGATGGCAGCTGGTTTTTTTCATGATATTGGACATGGTCCTTTCTCTCATGTAATGGATTATGTTCTGAGGAGTAGATTGAATATTGATCATGAGATTATCACTACTAAGGTAGTTGATTTATATCAGAAAGAACTTGAGGGCGATTCAATACCTTCTCGCCAAGTTAAAAAAATCATAACAAAAAAACACCAATACCCCTTCTTGAGTAGTGTCATAAATGGTCCTTTGGATGTTGACAAGGCAGATTATATTCTTAGAGACAGCTACCATGTTGGCTTAAAATATGGTTTTGACTTAGAACATTTCTTCGACCGAATAGTTATTCTTGGAGACAAGTGTGACTTAAAAAAATGCGAATTAGGACTGGAAGATTCAAATGAGGCATTAGCTGGGGCTGAACTCTTCTTGTTATTATGGAAGAGTATGTATACAATTGTTTACTTGGTTGATTCATCCAGAAGGGCTGAAAAAATGCTTGAAAAGGCAATCTTGGTAGCCCTTGACAACAATAGCATCATAAAAGATGATTTAATTGACTTTAACAAATACGTTGATTTGGATGAGCCAACCTTGCTTTCAAAGCTAAGGGCTGAAAAAGGATTTTCAGAAAGTATTTGTGACAGAATAATAAAAACAGCCGAACTCTATGAGACTGCCTGTGTGCTTGACATGGAGAGGTTTGAGACTAACGATAAGTTTCTCAAGCAACTAAGAAAAAGTGAAGATGAGGTTTCTGATAGAATAAGTAGAGAATTGAGCAAACTAGAATACGAACCTTATTCAATAATCTGTGATATAATACGTTCAAAATCTCCAAAGGAAATATATCTTGACAAAACTGACCGATATGGTGAACCAATAGAAATTAAAGAAAAATCCCCAACCATTAAGGCACTAAGTTGCTCCGAATTAGTGCTAAAAGTTTATTTAGAAAGTAAGAATAGAATTAAAAAATTGAAAACAGAGAAAAAACTAAAAAGCGAAATACAACATGTTATAGATGGCTGGTAAATTTTGGCAAGAAAGGAGAAATTAGATACTAACGATATAGGGCTTCTACTGGCAGCAATATGTTTCAATAATAAGCCTGTTAAAGGGAGAACCAGATTTCAGAAAATGGTATTTTTGCTTAAAGAAGAATACAAAATTCCATTTAATTTTGAGTTTAGACCGTATTATTATGGTCCATATTCAGATGATTTCTCAGATGTTTTGGGACTACTCACTGCTTTGAACTTGACAGAAGAGAAAACAGAATATGTAGGTGTTGGGCAAACAAGATATAACTACCAACTTACTGATAAAGGCAGAAAATACGTCTCTAAATTCAGGATTAGAGCTGAAGAAGATGAGCAAAGAATACTAGAGCAATTAAAAAATAGTATAATGGAAATTAATAAGCTAAAAACTCCAGAATTGATTAAAAAAGCTAAGTCTTTGATGGCAACAATGGTTCATTAACCTTAAGTCTATTCCAGTTATCGCATGTCTTACATTTTGTTCTTAGTTTAGTTTTCATTTGAATGTGTCACTAATTTGCCTAAGTATCTTAGAAAAATTAGTTTTAATTATGTCTCTTTCATATTGTTGAAGATAACCATGATGAGCAACAATGTTTCGACAAGCTGCAATTTCACTAATGTTAATTGTTATCCATTGAGTGCTTTCAAAATATGCCTTGAATATTTCCCAGTTATTTTGAATAGACCTTAGTTTTAATTAAGGTTTTAGCGCTGAAACGAAGGTTTTATTAGCTTATAAGCGCAATATTTGGCTTTTGGGCTATTTGCATGCTTAATTACAACGTATTGTCGAAAAAGCCT
>JBEKFM010000024.1:0-34632 GCA_050013315.1 Bathyarchaeia archaeon | reverse complement strand
CCTAACCAGTAGATGTTGCCTTGCGCGAAAGATGCGACGGATGCAGGTACGTCATCCCAGTAGCCAGTATAGCCCATAGTAGTCGGAGTGCTGCTCCACAACAATGTTCCAGTCGTAGCGTTGTAAGCATATATGGTTCCGCCTTCACCGATCGAGTCGCCGCTGTACAGAACGCCGTCATAGATGCCTCCTGTAATGCCGTACATGTGGTTGCTAACTTCAGGTTGCGCTGACGTCCAGAGGTGATCTCCTGTGTGCTCGCTATAGGCCATCCAAGTCGTTGTTTCCTTCTGGAACAACGTAAACACGCCGCCACCCATGAAACCATTCTCAAGGGTAACGTTGCCTGATGGCCATGGGAAGCTTTGAGACCACTCTATTTGGCCTATGGTAGCGGGAGCAATGCTTATGGCGAATTGTATAAAGCTATTTTGTGTCGGATAACTTGCCATGCCAAGAATCGAAGGCGCCGTGCTGTAAATGGCCTCTGCAGCCACCGGGTCAACACCCAAAAGCGTTGCTGTATTCGACGGACCGAAACCAGTCATAACGGTTGGAATCGTGGGGAAAGTACCAGTGACATTGTAGGTAGTTGTGCCGATTGATGCATCGATTTGTCCGCCCAGCGGAGGTCTCCACATCCAGTAACCGTTGGTTTGCTGGTTTGAAGGAGCCGTGTTCTGGATTGTTTCAGTGCTGTTCCAAACGCTCAGCGTTGCTGGCTGAGCAGGACCAAACTGACTGGCAGCAGTGGGGTAGTTTAAGGTGTAGGTTAGGAAAGTTCCTGTGTCGTCGGTGATCATGCTTGAAGCTCCGAAGAATCCTGCGCCGGATGGCACATTCCAGAGGTTACATATCCAATTGCCGGTTTGTGGGTCATACATTGACCAGACGCTTGAGCCGTTAGCTGCGGTCCAAGTGCTCCAGAGATAGGGGATGAGGCCGTGTTGATTGGGCGATTCGTAGTCAAGTTCCTGTCCCATGGAAAGCTGTGGATAATTCTGTTTAGCGAAGCCAAAGCCTATTTGGATAGGATTGCCAGTGTTAGCCCAACTGTTTGTACCGTTTTGATACCAGACTTGCTGTCCAGTTTGCAGGTTAACGTCGACGAAACCGTATTCTGGCGGGTTAGGTGTGTTGTAGTAGAGCTGTCCATTCATGATTATTGGAGGACCGAACATTCCTTCATATGAAAGATATGAGTAGTAGTTGTCTCCACCAGAAGCAATAGCGGCTGGTTGGCCTCCAATGCCTCCGGCGTTTATCGGTTTAGTCCATGCGATGTGAGCGGTTACTGGCGGTTGTGTGAAGTCGTTGATGTTTGAGCCAACCTGAGAGATGGCTAGCCAGTCGCCAGTGATAGAAGTCCAGTATTCGTGTCCACTTTGACTGACTGGATTGCTCCAGTATTCAGTTGGTAACCCATAAGCGGGTGCAGATGCAATAGCTGCAGATTGCACAGTGACGGTAACAGAGGTGGATGTGGCGGGTTCATAGTAGTCACCTAAGCTAGAGAAGCCAGTTATGATAAAAGCCTCCAGAAATGGAATGCCTCCGGCTTCTGCTACTTCTACTGGGTTCTCCCCATTGGGTTGATTGTTTATAAGCTTCCCAGGGAAGATGAACTGGAATGTGTAGTTGCCTGTTTCTGTTGGAATGTAGTTTTCGAAGATCGTGCCAACTGGGTCTGATGTGTAGGGTCCAAGTGTTGTTGTGGTTTTGTCTGGCAGCGTAACGAGGACAGTACAATTTGTCCATCGGTCACCGTAATTTCCGTTAGCGGTTGGCGGATAACTTGCGGTCCAAGCAAAGATGCTGATTGTTTGACCGACGCCAACTGGGCTTGGGAAAGCATTAATGTAGGCGAACGATGGAACGTTTATGCCGGTTCCGGTTGCTTGTGCACTGACTTTTGGAAGCAGTATCGCGAAAGTACTAAGACCTAAAACTGCAATTAAAGTAATTGCGCAAATTGTTGTTTTATTGTTTCCGCGGATATTTACTAGTTTATTCGTAGTGAAAAATTCAGACATTTTTTCTTCTCCTTTTAGTTTGTGGGTATTAACAGAAGCACTTTGAGTACTTAACACTTTCTAATCGCTTATCGCGAGAAAGGAAAATTGTTCATGCCCCCACAGGCTGCAGCAAGCAAACAGGCTGACAAAGTCCCCTGAAAATGAAAATACAAGCGATAGTCTGTCGCCAAAACGCGCAGTGAATTGTCCAGAAATTATGTTTACCTTACTAAAAGTCTTATTTTCGGGTTGGGCAATTTTAAGGCGCGCAGTTCTCTCTTATTTCTTTGCATAGTCGCGCTTCTCGAACCCGCAAGCGTGCCTAAAGCCAAGCGAGAGCTGCAGGGAGCCGAGCGCCTCATGCGGTTTTGAAGTATGGCCGTCACATGTTTTGCTGTTATGGACTAAACATGATACTCGAATTTGGCTTTCAGAGACTGTTTGAAGCCATTTTCTCCCTAACGAAAGAGGCTAAAGTTACTAACAGGGGATGTCGAGTGAACTTGTTTTTTGTTTTTAATCTGTGTGCTTTTTCTGAAAATTAGTGCGGCTGTTGCTGTCGCAATCAAGGCCGCGACTATCGCTACAAATGTGTAATTTGTTGTTAGGGACGTTTGTTTGCTTAGCCGTGTTGGCGTTGCCAACGTGGCAGAAGGAGAATCCGTCGAAGAAGGTGAACCCGTTGAGGAAGGCAAACCGGACGAGGAAGGCGCTGCAGAAAACTGAGGCGTTGGAGAAGGCGAAAGCAAAGGAGTAAGAGTAGATGAATCGGAGTGCGACGGCGGAATGTTAGGGATCTGAGCGGAGACCCCGTTGTCGTCGTATCCCATGCTTTCCTCGGTGCCTAAGAAGTTGTAGTTTACAAGTTGAATGACTGTAACCATGTCTATCCACTTGTATCCCCACTCGCCCGGTACAACCATACGCAACTCATCAGGCAGAGGATTGCCGTTTTCTTCATATGCTAACACTACATCGCTTCGCTGCGCCGTAGCTATCGACAAATCTGTCTTAAAACCATCAGTCGCTAAAAAAGTAACCTTAATCGCACTGAGGGAAACTCCTGCCGTCTCAAGTAATGTCCAAAGCTGGACTCCAGTCCAGTTGCCTTCTTCGAGAACAACACCAGGACTGCCCACACAAATCAAATCAGCGTAAACAGTGGTTTGGGGCATAGCCTCCAAACCCGCCAACGTAAGATTCAAAGGGGTGTCAACAAGTCCACTTACGCTTAGTTGCCAATCGCCATTGTTAGACTCTGCATGAACGGTAGGTCTAAAACTCCAGCCAAAGGAGGCGACAAGCAATATTCCGATTATTGTTACAGTGACTAACAAAACCCTGGATTGCTTCATCATTTTGCCAACTTCGCTGATTGCCAAAGTATGACGCGTGTCATATTTAAGGATATTTCGACAAAAAAGCGTTACTGCACGAAACAATTTAGAAAGCCAGCACGCGGTGCGACCACGGCATTATCTATCAGGTAAGCATGGATTTGATTAAGCATAAACGAAGGTAGCCTAACGCCAGTGATTCTTGAAGTTTTTCATGACTCACATTATCAGATTATCGAGCAAACCCTTAACGTCCCATTTTCCCCTTTCAAACAGCGCATTTTATCATAGAACACTTAACAGTTGGTACTCGAAATTCAGCCCTCACCTAAAGAGCACGAATCTCTCTTGCTTAACTTTTCTAACAAAATAGGTCTGTTGCATAGATTTAGTAGGTCGGAACTTTTTAACGGAAACTTTATGTGCTATTGAACTGTTTACACGTACAATAAAAAGGGGACTCGTCAATGAAAAAAGCTGCTGAGCTTGAAAAAGGCAAATCAGAAGTTTACAATTCAAGAGAAAATTGGCCGCCTTACACGTATAGGGATTACCCAGACATAAAACCAGAAACATACCACGCGTTCATTGAGTTCCTAAATACGGAGAACACTTCAGGCAGATTGATGGAGCTTCAACCGTGGATTTCTGTTTGCGATTCAAGATGCGCTTTTTGCTATTTTCCAACAACTGCCACAAGCAAGGTGAAAATAGAACCGTATCTTGAACTGCTAAAGAAAGAGCTCGAAATGTACGCTAAAACCAAATACGTGAAAACAAGCTTGTTCGACGAAATAGTTTTGGGAGGAGGAACACCCAGCGTTTTGACTGCTGAGCAGATGATCGACCTAATAGACTTTTGCAAAGCAAGATTCAACATTAACAAAGAATACTTCATCAAAGTAACTGGTTCCTCAAAGACACTTGCACTCAAAAAAATCGACAATCTCGCCGAGTACGGCGTGTACCAAGTGGACATGGGCGCACAGACATTTGACGACAAGCTTCGGAAGATGCTTTGCTTACCCGACACTGCAGCGGACGTTGAAAAAGCCATTCGTCATGCACGAAAACTGAATTTGTGCGTGTGCGTGGACCTGATGTACAATCTTCCAGGGCAGACAATGGAAAGCTGGATCAAGACACTTAAGAAGGCGATTGAACTCGACGTGGAGATTGACACATACTCCTTACATGTGGATCCAGGCACTCCACTTGAAAAAATGATTAAAACAGGAGTTTCTCCCCCGCAAGGAGACCCAGAGTGTGAGAAACAAATGTACCTTACCGCCTACAAAATGCTAACTGACGTAGGCTACAAAGCAGTAGGTCACGACCGATTTAGTCGAGTCGAATGGCACATGCGAGAGAACTGTCTCAACGGCTGGCCATGGGGAGGCATTCTCACAACAGGAGCCGGGTGTTTCATGGGATACCTCCAAGAATTCTCTTATTCTAACATTGAAAACATAAACGACTACATGGCAACTGTAAAGGCAGGGAAACTACCAATAAGTAAACTCTCAGAGTCAACCACTGAAGATATGATGAGACGAACAATGACCCGACTATATCTACGGTTGCCAGTAAACAAAAAAGAATTCATGCAAAAATTTGGCACGACACCAGAGAAGGTCTTTCCAAAGCAAATTCAAAAGCTAAAAGACAAGGGACTAATCGAAATCGACGACAAAGAGATTAGAATAACAAAATTAGGCGAAATTTGGAAAGGAAACATTGCCTGGGAATTCGCCCCAAACCAAACTTAACCTCAATAAAACCTAAACTACGCACAAAATTCGGTTCTAAAAAAGCAACCTACCCCTGCTATGAGGGGCAGATATCTTTTTTAGCTAGCAAATTAAACCAAAAAAGAGGGTATCGGTAGGTGGTTGCAAAATCAACCTCACCCCATCTAGCTTACAGTAGAAAACAAGCTCCAACACGATTACAAGAACCTAAGTGCAAAAGAAATTACATGACGAGCAAGTACTTGTATGGAGAAACCCAAAAGAATCACATCAGACGTATTTGCAAATTTGCAAATTACTAAAAAAGTCAAAACATTCGAATATGTAGCGAACCAAGTGATTTGTAAACGAAAACTAAACCAGGAAATGAGATCGAAAAAGAAAAGGGATTGGGATTTATTTAGTGCCTCATTGGCTGAAGCCCATACCAGGTCATTACTTTAGCAATAACAGGCACTATTACGCCTAAGGCAATGCTCGGGACGAAGCTTATGACGAATCCATAGATACCGGCTGCTCCAAGCGATGTATCTTTCCATTCTGAAACTGACATAGCGCGCGAAGGGGCGAGTGCAACATAGTAGTCGAAATAGGCGGTAATTACTGCTACTATGACGGTGGCAGTTAAGCCTGAGCCTAACATTCGTTTGAAATTCGTTGATTTGTTGCACAATGCTCCAGCCATGTAGCCGACGATAACTCCGTAGAGGATCCATGAGAGCATGCTAAGGTCGCCGAAAAAGTTGTATGGTGGATTTGAAGTTGCGTAGTACGATGTGTAAAGCCCTGCGCTGGCTAAGTAATACATGCCGCCGGTGATAAAGCCTGCTGCGCCGCCAGCCCATTTATTCCAAAGCAAACCTAGTACTAGTGGGACGCCGAGAACAATCATTTGAGCAAAGCCTTGTGTAAAAATGATAGCGATTGTAGCGCCTGTACCAGTAGTTCCTAATACATGGTGAGTTCCGGTGGGGTTGACGTAGATTGCTAGAACCATAACAAGTAGAAATAGAATGAGTGGTATGATTATGCCGTAGAATATGTCGATCACTTTAAATTTTTCTGTTTCCAATTTTTATCCCTTGATTTATTTACGCGGTGGCATGTTAATAAGGTTAATGCTTAAAAGCTTGGCATGTAAGTGTTTCCGGGCTAAAATTACAGCCCCGAACAAACAATAAAGAAATATAGCTTTAGAAATCTGATATTATGAAGTTTTCTATTAATTGATATAAAAGAAAAGATTAGAAATTGAGAGGTTTTTATTGCTGTCGCAACATTGCTTTTGATCGAAGTACAGCGCCTTTGAGGTCAATTCTTGAGGGGCAAACGTAACTACAGTGTCCACAGCCTGTGCAGTAATCAGCGTGAAGTTTGCTCATGCTATCGAAATCCATTTTGTCAAATGCTTGTTTAATCATTATTGGGCTTAGTTTATGGCAACATACTCGCATGCAAGCGCCGCATCTCATACATTGGTATTCTTTGACCTTTTCAGGGGCGAATGATTGGGCTTTCGGCAGTTTAGGTTCTTTGCTTTCGACTGTTGGTTTTAGCCTGCCGACTCTGTCAAGTGCGGGTACAGTTAAGTTCATTATGACTAACGCTACAAATGAGGCACCGAAGAACTGCGTGTAGGTCTGCATTAGCACGGTAATTATTGCCAAGCCGACTCCGAAAATTGCCTGTCCTGTATAGGTTAGGGGTGTAGTCGCAGGATCAGTTGCCATGAAGAAGGCTAAGAATATTGAACTTCCAATGAACAGCTCGAACAAGAGTCTCACAGTTACGCCCGCGTCACCGTAAGCAAAAGACAAGAGCAATGCCAATATGGCGACTGTAACGAGGTAGCTTATAGTTATTCTCCATTTTACGTATCTGCGTGCTACGGCGAAGAAGGCGATGCCAACGACGATAACAGCGATGGTTGATGCTCCTCCAGGCCAGCCGTGGAACTTATCTAGAAACATTGTTTGAAGCAAGTTGTTGGTTGTTGCTGCTTGAGCCTTGAGGCTGGCGTTAGAAAAACAGGCGATCATATAACTACCGAATCCTTCCAGGCCATTCCCCTTAACGGGAGTGACTAAGCTAATTGGACCTGCCAATGAAGGTACACCAAGTAAAGAGTTTTTCAGATGATCTACTGCTATCAGCAACGTGTTGATGAAGGGTATCATGACAATAAGTTTTGCAGCTGCCGCAGGATTCACAAATTTTCTGCCTGAGGTACCGACAATCTTCTTGAAAACCACCAAGCCTATGATAGACATTAAGGCAACATAGATGAAACACTGAGGTGCCTCCAGAGGAAACAGCTCGACTGTGCGCATAGTGGGAACGCCGAGTGTGTAGGAATCAGCGACTACTAAGCCAAAAACGGCGGCAGACATAAGGTTAAGCGGGCTGTCAGAAGTGATTTTGAACAGAAAAGCGTCAAGTCCTACGGCGAGACCGACAGCGATTAGGGCGTTTATGCCTAATGTAAGCCCGAGGTTCCACCCTGAAGGAGTTTTCTCAGCGGACCAGAGAGCCGCTGTGATTACAGTAAGTATGACGAGCGAGAAGAAGGTATAGGTCATCAGTTTGTTTTTAGTCATCCACGAATATTCTTTTGGTTTAGACATTCTTTTCATTATCTCCTTATTTCTGCTTTCAATTTAGGGCTGGTTGCTTTTATAAGACTTTCCCAAAGCCTAGCTCTATCTCCAAATGGTTTTTCACGAAGTGCTTTAGGATTATGAGCAAATGTTAAGTCATAAACTCTCCACCAAGATAGTTACCAATGTTGAAAGCTGGTAACTAAATTCTCATTTTCAGCGGCAAACACGCGATATTTAGTCTTTTTCAGTCTTCAAAACCCGCATCGCAACAAAGACGCCTTTTCATAAGCCTTTCGAAAGACAATTTCTACCCAAAGCACATGCCTAAAAGAGGTTAAAGGCAGACCTTTTGAGTTAGCGGCAAAGAACCTTTGCGTTGACGCTTGCGACATCAAAGGACGGGTAACGATGCCCAGAGACTCAGGATTTTTGGTACGCGAAGGTACGCACAGGTACTCACAGACACACGCAGGCGACCAAGATAATACTAGGTGGCTTTACTGCATCTTTTGTAAATAAACGGATAATCAGTTTCTAGGAGCAAGTTTTATATCGCATTAGCGAATCTATTTTCAGACGGGATATTGAATGGCTTCAAATAAGACACCTTTATACATGGTGGTTTGGCGGTGTACAAGGAACTGCGTTGGCAATTGCATGTACTGCAGTTATACCAAAGATTATGCTAAAGACACCGAACTGGACACCAAAGGTGCCAAAAAGATGGTGGACGAAATCCATCACTTCGGTTCCCCATGGTTTGGAATTAGCGGCGGAGAACCCTTAGTTCGAGATGACATCTTTGAAATCATTGCTTATGCCGAAGAAAAATATGACATGAAAGTCAGTCTCATCACAAGTGGGTTTGCGTTTGATGAGGAACGGTTTGATAAGCTTAGAAAGTATAATGTTCACACGGCAATCAGCATTGACGGAAACAAAGAATCAAATGAAATTATTCGACGCAAAGGTAGCTATAACAAAGCATTATATGCAATGAAGAAGCTCTCCGAGGTTGGATTACTAGACTGCTTAGTCACAACCATGACCAAGTATAACATCAAGCACATGGCGCACCCTGCAGCACTTGCTGAAGAATACAAAGCCCGCATGCTTGTCTACCATAACCTAGTTCCAGTTGGCAGAGCAGGAAGCAATATGCCTGACTTGGCACCGACCCCTGAGCAATATGAAGAAGCTTTTAACGAAATATACGACATCCAAAGAAAACTTATGGGCAAAGTTAAAGTCAACGTTTATTCGCCTTTTTACGCCAGAATCGTACGTCAGAAAAACCCAGTTGACTTCTGGGATTGGTACAATGAGGGCTATCTTGGCAGATGCACCATCGGCGGCAACTACGTTGGCATAACTGAAAACGGAGATTATCGCTCTTGTGGCTTCCACGAAGGCTACCGTTTAGGCAACGTCAAAGACAAGACGCTAACCAAGGTTTGGGACGACTTACAACACAGCGAACTTCACCTGAAATTGCGTGACAAGAGCAACATTAAGGGCAGATGTGGAGTTTGTGAGTACCGAGAAATCTGTGGTGGCTGCAGAACACGTGCTGAATACTACACAGGTGACCTCTTTGAGTCAGATCCAGCATGCAACTACATACCCAAAGTCATGCGTGAAAGCCCTGAATTATGCAAAAAGCAATAAGACGCATGATCCTTCTTTTTTAATTCTTAGTTTTCGAACCTACAGCGATTAGGGTTTTGCACTGGTACGTTGCGTATTAGCTCAATCAACAAGTGGGAGGTGAAACGATGGTTGAAAGTGCAAAGAAAGAACAAAAGTTATGCCAGAGGCTCTAACTGAAAAATCAATCATCAAAATAGAATAACAGGTGAATTTTTCTCTAAATTTGCTGGATAACGGGTGGGCAACTGTTAAGACATTGAAGAATTATGTGCAGTTTAAGAAAGAAAATGTTATGCTGTTTTGAAATATGCGTATGATTCTGACCTAAGGGAAAGTTTACCCGCTATTTTGACCCCGTTTACAGTTAGAGGCAAACCTAAAGAATCCGTAGTGAATTTACAAACGCAATCAAAGGCGCGACGTGAAAATAAAAAAGCGGTTTTTGGGTTTGAGGAGAAACGTATTTATTTATTTTCAAGTTTGCGTTTGATTGTAATTGTTTAAGATTTTGAAGATGGCGTATCTATCGTTTGAGTAAATTAGTTCTAAGAATTTGCAGTTGACCATTTTAGTGTCAAGTTTGTTTTTGTCATAAACTATGAATTTAATGTTATTTTCTGCGATGTAGTCCTTAAAGTCTGCGATGGAAACGGTAAACACGCCAGGTTTAAAATTGAAGAGGCTTTCTAGTCCGTTTGGTTGCAATGTTGGAAAATTGTTTTTTGAAAAGGTAAGAACTTGATACTGCCTTGTAACTGTCTGATTAACGTTGACTTCGTTGAATTGGTATTGGATTCTCACAGCATCTATTTGTCTACTTGCCAAGGCACCTATGTTTCCCCAATCGGGCAGATTAGTAAAGTTATAAGCGAAAGCAAGTTGGTTTTTGTCGTCATAAAGGCCTATGTAATTATCTTTTAAGTCTGAACCGGTAAAACTAACAACAGCCCATTGCGTTCCACCAGTTCCGCCAGTAGTTTTTGAAGGCACGTCCCACGGGCTAACCCAGTCCATTAGTTGAGGTATTTGCGCCTTGTCAAAGTCAAATTGAAGGTCAAAGTAAGTGCTTAAGTATAATGTTACGTTTGAAATGTCGTTGTTTAAGGGAGAGACAGCCCAAGAAACGTTGATTGGGTAACTGTCATTTTGAACAAGCATCGTCTGCATTACCGCTACATAGTCATTGGAGTACCTGAATTCTACCTCTTTGGGATAGCTTTGGTCATCAAAAGATATCTCCTTGCTTAAATCAGAGAGAACAAATTTGTAATTTGTGCCATTTTGAGTAAATGATATGAAATCTCCAGCGGTAGAAGAGAAGGAAACTCGATACCAGACCTGATTTATGGAGACGTAATTTTCGTCGGTGATGTAACCGTTCGCTTCGTAAGCCTTCAACAAAGTTTGTGGATCCTGAACTTCGTAAGATAGGCTCAACACGGACTGGGCAATTTCATTGGTTCCCTCGGCAGCATTGGTTTGCGCAATTACGTTTTTGCCTGAAAAGATTGAAAACCAATAGCCGGGGATTTGGGTAACAACTACTGTTGCGTCATTAGGATAGTTTTGGTTAAGCCAAACTCCGGCATCATATGCTTTTGTATCGGATGTCGAGTAGAAAACGCTGGCTTGTATTATTCTTCCGTAAACTATGTCTGAGCGAGTCACAATCGTTAAGCACATTATTGCAACTATTGAGACAGTAGCTATCTTTAACCAATTTTTGCGCACGCTTTGTTTGTTTTTGGCGTAGTAGGCTGAGAATCTTTCGGCTATAAAGACAACGGAAACTGCCGCGAAAATTGCCATCGGGGGTGTCAAATAGTAAATGAACCATTGAAAAGGCATATAGAAACCGAAAAGGTAGGACTCGGCGAAAAAGAGAGGAACAAAGAAACTTAGAAGTAAGATCAAGTAAAAAATCGGCTTCTTTTTTACCTTCAACAGTAGGTAATATGCAATGAAGATGCCACTTAATGCAAAGAAAAATATGAACCCGAAATTAACCATGAAAGAATTGAAATTTGTGTATGGAATCTGATAAGCATAACTTGTTTGCGCAAAAAATACAACGTCAATAAGAATACCAAAGTAACCAATCATAGCCGGGAGGTAATATACCAAAAATGCTATTCCGCCTCCTAAAAATAATGCAATTAGTACTTTAAGATAGGCACCTCTAGATTTTATTAGCATAAAAAGCATTATGGGCGGCAATATCATGACTGCAAGAAATGCAGCCAGTTGATGAGATAGAACTAGACCAAACCCCACAAAGAAAGTGACAAGAAGGTATCCGAGTTTCTCTATTGCCAATGGCAAATAAAGAAGTACCAAAAAAATAAACACGATGCCAAGCACTGTGGTATAGCCGCCCCATGCATTAAGTTCGTACAGAGGAAAACACATTGACAGCAAAACAGCGGCTACAGCGCCGATTTTTTTGTCAAAGAATTTGCTGCCAATCAGATAAACCGAGAGGAACAGTAGCCAATCAACTATTACAGCCAAAGCTTTCACTAAAAAGATCAGTTGTCCGATACCACTTGCGCCAGTAAAAGAAATTAGCATCGCAAGCAAGATGTCGAAGAGTGGAGGTATCCAGCTTAAGCCACTTAGAGAGATTTTTCCTGTTTGCGTGAAGATTTGGGCTTTTGTTAGGTGAACTGCAGGGTCGTTTCCTAAGACTACACCGTTCATTGATATGAGGGTATAGAAAATGGCGAAAATTAACACTGAGAAAAGAATGATGAAGGTGATTTCAAGTTTTCTTTCCCTTGTTAATTTACCAATCAAGACGTCAACTATCTCCCGATTAAATCGGCATTAGCTTTAACCTGAAAGATGGCAACTTCATTGTTAATAAATACAAGGTTAAATGCGGGATCGTCAGCAAATTTGGGGTTTAATTCAAAATCGCGATTTGCAATGTAAGAAATTGAATTTGCTTGCATAGCAGTTTGGTAATCGAACGTGGTCATAGGCAAAGCGACAGTTGGTTTTTGAGCGGTTTGAACATCATCGGTTAAAGTTTTGTTGAGGCTTGCTTGGTTTTGTATGTCAGTCTCGGAGACTTGGTAGATTCCAACTAATATTTGAATTTCCGCGGTAGTTTTGCCTTGCAAATTGTAGGATAATTCCGTAATGCAAGGATTTTCTGAATTAAATGAGGAAACTAGTGGCTGATTTTCAACAAAAATTAATTGGCCGCATTCCTTCATGCCCACATCTAACATTGCAATCGTATTTCCACCCGGCTGTAGAAATTCGCCTTGGGAGTTTAAAATGAAATTAATCCAATCCAATGAAACATTCTGAGCGTTACTCTGGATCACCATGGTCATGTTTGCGAACGTAACGCCTTTTGATACTGTTAAAATTTCTGAGTAATTGAAGTCGCTGTTTCCTTTGTTAACGATAATAGAGGGACTATCAGTTTGCGCGCCAACAAGTTGCATGTTAGTAACAGGTATTTGGGTTACGTCAGTGGATTGAACAGATTCACCATTCCGTGAAAGCAGAGTGATCTCACTATTATTAAACTGAAAGAACGAGTAGGGAAAATAAGTCCAGTTAAGGTCGGCTTGAAACATAGGATTATGCCTACCAATGTACCCTCCATCTTCCCTAACCTGAATGTAACCATTATCAATCATATAGTCTGTATCAAGCAGATTCTTAGCAACAGTAGCTGGCGCAAACTCTCGGGCAACCGTTAGATACTGTGGCTCGACTGCACTCAAAGTTGGCCGCTGAGCAAACCCGCCAAGCCACCACCCGTAAAGAGCATCAGAAACAAACACTGAGCCAACCGGCGTGTTTTGCTTAGCCCACTCTAATGCTTGGTAGCCTGGGTTGTCCATAACCTGATAGAAACTTTGAATTGTGACGCCTTCCCAAGGAGTCAGAAAGATTGGAAGGCCGAAGAGAAGGGTAAGCAAGAAGCCTAATAAAAAGATGGAATAAATTGTCTTGCGGGTTATGTGAGTTGAGATTCTCGATCTTAGCTTGTTCAC
Organism: Bathyarchaeia archaeon; assembly: GCA_050013315.1. GTDB lineage: Archaea > Thermoproteota > Bathyarchaeia > Bathyarchaeales > Bathycorpusculaceae > Bathycorpusculum. The sequence continues at coordinate 21,263 of JBEKFM010000024.1, read as the reverse complement.
AGTCTTCTTTGTTCCCTGCAATCGGCTATTTAAGACCCGGTAATTGTCGATAACCCGTGCAAAAAAGCCTGAACTGTGATCTACCATCATAGCGAAAAGTATGATTACTGGTAAAATTAGAAAGTAAAGAAACCGATTGTAATCTACATAAAGCCCGAACATGTAACCCTGCGTTAATACTAAGGGGACTAAAAGCCACATGATAAGGAGAAACACTGGAAGCGAAAAGAATCGTCCTTTGTATTTTTTCGATAATAGAAAGTATGGCAAAAGGCAAGCAAAAAGTGCTATAACCATATTAAGAGAAAGTACTCGCGTTGCAAGCACGGCTTGGTCAATTGCATTGACTACTGTAAATGTTGAGTTAGCACTCAAATACGCGGGCACTGCGCTTGCTAGAAAAGGCGAAACAAGAGCGGCTCCACCAAATATTGGCAGCAACCAATAGAGGACATTTTTTCTTGATGTACCGAACGTTTTAGGAGAAACCATGACAAATAATACAGTAGCGACTGTTATGCCTAGGAAAACGGCGGCGCTTAAAGAGTGAGTTAAAAATATTGAGCCAACTAAGATAGAGGTTGATATGAGAAAAGGCGTTAGCGAAAACCTGTCTCTTTGAAGGAACAGATAGAAAGTTAAGGGAATCAGAAACAAGGTAATTACGTTGGGGTAGCCTCCCCACATGAGCATTTCTATATCAAAACTTGAGATCGCCACCAAAAATGCAACGATTAAAGCGGCTGATTCAGTCCATACAGTTCGAGTTATCAAGAAAGCACACAAAACAATAAGCGACGAGAACAAAGCCACAATAACAGACTGTGCCAGATAATCAGGCATTCCAGTCATCATTGTTATTCCTGCTACGAAAATGTGATATCCTGGAAAAGTCAGAGATAAGCCTCCGCCCATCTGGTAGAAGTCCCATAGGAAATTTGTGTTGCCTGACTGTGTAATTGAGTTGATGACGCTGGCGTGTAAGCCGATGTCCGCGCCCGGCGGAAACGATTGCCAAAGCATTAAAAGCATGCGGTAAAGGAAACCGAAAATGAAAATCAACAATAGCAAGACATACTTTTTAATTGCTTTGAACATTTGCCCCGCACCTTTTCGTAATCTTATGCTTCATAAGATGAAATTATTAGTCAAAGCTTAAATATGAAATTCGAGTATAAAAAGCCCAGAGTAATAAAAAAAGGAAAAAGGTGTTTGAATGTCGTGGCTTAAATCTATGATGGAAAAAGAGCCTCCAGAACCAGAAAATCCAATCGGGATAATCGTAATAGGCAACATTGAACCAGATATGCATGACACAGCAAAAGAAGCAGTTCGAAGGTCGCTAAAACGCGCAGGATTCAAAACAATCGATGTTGGCAAAAGCGTTGCCGCACAAGTTTTTGTTGATAAAGCGAAAGAATTCAACGCAAACATAATCGCAATTTCGGTGAACACAGTACCTGCAAAGAACAATCTTGCAAAACTAGACGAAGCATTGAAAGCAGCCGGATTAAAAGGCAAAGTAGCAATTATAATGGGCGGCGCAGCAGTCAAAAAAGAAGATGCTGATGCACTCGGCGCACTTTATGGCAAGAACAAGGAAGAAGCCCCCGAGTTAGCAAAGAAGGCAATGGGCAAGAAATAAATCCATCAGATGTGGAAAGATGTCCTTCAAATTCAATACAAAACAAAATATATACACAATAGGAAGAGCCAAAGTAGGCGGGCAACCAGGAGAACTACCCACTTTTCTAATTGGTTCTATCTTTTGGTTAGGCCAGAAAATGGTTCAAGACGCAAACAAAGGCATTTTTGACGCAAAAGAAGCAGAAAAAATAATTAACACAATGCAAACTCAAAGCGACATTACTGGTGTACAATTCGCTTTAGACATTGTTGGAACAACTGACCAAGCTTTTGAGAAGTACATTGATTTTGTCGCCAAACACAGTGATGCACCATTGATGCTCGATGCGATGAGCCCAAAGACACGCATGGCAGCAGCTGACATGGCTAAGAAAATGGGTCTTTCAGACAGATGCTTATACAATTCAGTCTACAAAGGTGTCACTGATGTGGAATTAGCAAAGTTGAAAGAAAGCGGAGTGAAAATGTCTATAGTGCTCGCTGACAATCCAAAAGACAACAGCCTCGAAGGAAAGATGGCCGTAATAGAAGAAGCATTAGCATTAGCAGACAAAGCTGGAATCACAAAGCCTCTAATTGACACAGCTATTCCCGCATTCGCTCCAGACATGGGCACTGCTGTAAGAACCATACCCATAATGAAAGAGAAGTACGGCCATCCAGTAGGATTAGGTAGCGGAAACGTTGTCACAACCATGGGATGGGTTAAAGCGAACATTGCTAAAGAATTCCGAAAAGGTTGCGTAACTGCCACTAACGCGATAATGCAAACAGTCGGCGCAAACTGGCTTATGATTGGACCCGCAGAACAGGCAGAATGGGTATTTCCTGCCGTAGCAATAGTTGACACATACATGGCATCCGCCGCAGCTGATATAGGATCAAGACCACTAGAAGAAACTCACCCAATTTACAAGGCTTTCATGTAAATTTCTTTCCTTATTTTTTATTGTTAATTTTTTGAAGTGTTAAAAACTGAAACCGCTCAGATGGTTCGAAGTTATTGTTGCTTTCACAGTTTTAACTATAATAGCAACTTATTTTATTCCAAGTAATTCATTGCTGGTTGTCTTCCGTTATTTTTTCAGTTTTGTTTTTGTTACGTTTTTGCCAGGTTACTGTTTAGTTAACATTTTGTTTATTAACAAAAACAAACTTGATTTTGTAGAAGAAATAGTGTTGTCAGTTGCATTAAGCTTTGGCTTGGATGGGCTCGTGGGCTTGTTCTTAGGCCTTTCACCTATAGGGCTTAATTTTGCTTCAATAACAGTCTCGCTTAGTGCACTAGTGCTGGTTTTTGCTGCAATTGCATTTATAAGAAAGTTAAGAGAGCTTCACATACAAACTTCTGAGCAAGTAAATGCCTGAAGTTTTTACGGGAGATTCCGAAAGTTGAAAGCATAAGTAAATTCGTTGTTTCATCATTTTTCCATCTCAAACCTCTTAACCCCTGTTTTCTCTTCTAACTAAGAAAACAATATATTGTATCCAAACGTAGAAATCCATCTGCAGAAGGCAGATACCAATATGAAAATTACGCTCGTTAATCCTCCTTATCCACCAAGCGTTCACTCGCATCCGCCGTTTATTCCGCTGGGCTTGGCATATTTGGGTGCAGTTGCAGAAAATGCAGGCCACAATGTCACTGTAATCGACTGCCAAGCAGAAAAACTTACCTATGCTGCCTTCCGCAGCCGAATCAGCAAAGTCCCATCAGATATTATCGGCGTAACAGCCACAACCCTTCTGTACAAATCTGCAATGAAATTAATCACCATAGCTAAAGAAGTTCACCCGAATGCAGTAACTATGCTTGGTGGGTCACACGGCACCTTCTGGGACGAAAACGCCCTCAACGAATACCCGAGTCTAGACATAGTTGTACGCAGAGAAGGCGAAACGACCTTCATAGAACTTCTCGACAAAATCCAAACAGAAAACAGCTTCAACAAAGTTTTAGGCATTACCTTTCGCGACAAAGAAGGTGAAATCACCCGAAACCCAGACAGACCCTTCATTGAAGATTTGGATAGTTTGCCTTTTCCAGCGCACCACCTTTTGCCGCTTGATTCGCTAAAACGAATGGGCAAAGTACTGTTCCCTTTAATCACTAGCCGAGGCTGCGTTTATTGGTGTGACTTCTGTAGCACCGTCCGCATGTTCGGCAGAGGATACCGCATGCGCAGCCCCAAAAATGTGGTCGACGAGATGGAAATTATCCACAAAAAGTATGGTGTAAGCCAAGTTACCTTTTATGACGATGCCTTCACAGTCAACCGAGAACGCGTCGTAAAAATCTGCGAAGAACTCCACCAAAGAAAACTGGACTTAATCTGGGATTGCGGAACACGCGTAGATATGGTGGATCGTGAACTTCTCAAAACCATGCACGACGCAGGTTGTATAGCCGTTTGGCTAGGAGTGGAATCAGGCTCCGAAATCATCCTGGGCGCAATGAACAAACGCATAAAGCTGGATCAGACCCGCTTAGCTTACAAAACCGCACACAACGTTGGGTTAATGACTATAGCTAATACCGTGTTGGGTTTTCCAGGCGAAACCGAGCAAACCGCGCGAAAAACCATAAACTTTGTTAAAGAGTTGAATCCTGATGATGTGGGCTTTTACGTTGCAACACCTTACCCCGGTACGCCAATGTATGAACAAGTCACCAAGAACGGCTGGCTAAGAGTCACCGATTTCAACAAGTACGACACTGCCACACCAACCTTCGAAACGCCGTCGCTAAGCATCAAAAAACTCGCAGAAATCCGCTACAAGGCTTACCAGGAATTTTACTTACGTCCAGGCTACGTTCTGAAGATGATGCGCAGAGGCGGAACCTACGGCGTCTCAGCCGTGAAAACATCAGCTGCCTACGCACTCAGAGCCATGCATATTAAACTCTCGTAGCTTTGCATCTATTATCGGTCAGAAAAGTCTTAAACAAAAAGAGCCAAAAATAGGGACAAATAAGAAAAAAGTGTAGTATGCTAAGCTTTTAGCATCTTTTCCCATCGATTGAACAATTCTAAGACTTCGTCGCCGCCGTAGCCTTCAAGCTCTTTTCGCCATTCTTTGTCGGCAACGGCTTTCTTTTGGAACTCTTGGATGTACTGAGCTTTTTCAGCTAGGAATATGACGCCGTCAATACCTGTTCTTGCTGCACGTGTGGCAACCGTCATTATCTGCCTTGTTGGCGCAACTGTGTCCCAAGTTTCGTTTGGCCCTCTCACGTAGAAGTTTACGAATACTGGTTTTTTGAGGAAACTTTTGTAGCCTCTTGCGATGGTTTCCCAGTACCACGGAGTCGGGTAAGCTTTTGAAAACATTGGGATAACGAAGTAGTCGGCGTATTCGGCCATGGCTTCGAAGTCGTAGCCGAATCTTGATTTGCCAAGCAACGGATCAGGGAGGCAATTCACGAATAATGGCTTGCCTTTAACTACGTCTCGAACTTCTTTTAGGAATTCGGTTACGGTTTTTGCTCTCCAGTCAACCCAGTTCAATCCGCTTTGACGCCACTGTTCAACACAGCGTGGACAAACACAGAAGTCGCGTTCAGCGAAGTGCTGACTGCTTATGCTTATTCCAGGCGTAGTTTTGGCGCATTCAGCTATTAATTTAAGGTTGTACTCTCGCACTTCAGGGTTAGTCATACATAGAACATCCCAGCGCAAAGTGTATTTCTTGTTTGTGCGTAAGGCTGGACCGTCCTTTGACATGGATATCCATTCGGGCCGTTTTGCTGCTAAGGCGTTATCGCCGAAGCATGCGATGTTAGTGTACATTTTGGGGTTTGGTTTACCCACCGTTCCTGATTCTGGTTTAATGCGGTAAAAGTTGTAATCGACGCCTTCAACAGGCTCAGGTTGATAAAGAAATACACCGAATTTCAAAGTTCAATTCTCCATTCTAAGTCTTGTTTTTATAATCGAATAAAATTGCAGGTTATTTAAGTCTTTTCGGTTGATCCTTTGTCAAGAGCTTCCCTAACAATATTGATTAAAGCATGTTTTAGGAACGGCGGCAAATCAACTGAATCATACTTGGATACGTCAGAGCAGATTTTCTTGGAAGAGGCACCGATGCCGAAGCATCTACTTAAGTCGCTTATGTCTCCAAACTCGGCAAGTAACAGGTTCTTTTTAAAATCATCATCCAATCTTGCCGCCGCCAACAAATAAGTGGTAGCTAGGGGTTTATTTTTCAATATATCAGCCAAAGCTTTTTCATCAACGGCTAGACTGTCGACTTTGGATAGTTCGGCAGCGAGTTTCTCAAGCGGAAGATGCCTTTCCTTGAGCCGATCTAATACTGTGCGGCAAGCCCAAATTGGCTCCTGCTTGATTAAGGCTTCAGTAACAGCTCTCCTTGTACAATATCCGACCAATTTGCCCAGTTTTGATGCTGGACCCCCATAATTGATTGTTTTTCCTTGGCTTGTTGATGCTATGGTCACGCTGTCGGTTATTGAGCCGGTAGCCGAGTCGCCAGTGTACCTGCTTCTGACATCAAAATCCCTTAGCGCTGCCGACTTAGCTTCAGTTGCGGTGATTAAAGATGCCACCATGCAGCTCTCTGTTGGATTTCCATCAATTAAGACAATAATGTTTATGGTGCCCGCGATTTCTTGAACTGCCATCTCTTCGCCCGAGGACTCGCCGTGCGAGCAGCCCGCGGTAGCGGCAACGCTGACTGAAAAAATGCCAGCTGTCTTTGAAACTAAACTGTAATTTTTGATCTTCGCCGCCGTAACCATGGCAAGATAATCTTCTGTTAAGCCAAGCTTAGCCGCAGATGAGGTGATGAGGTTTAGCGGGTCAAGGTGCAGGGAGCGATCATTATATCCTTCTGGAACACCCACGTTAAGGACGGCCTTAACCTTTTTGAAGCCACCATTAAAAATTGCTGAACTAACCGTCATCAAGCTTTTATCAGATAATATGGCTAGCACATTGTCTTTAATCAGAAGTTTAGTGTTGCTGCCTGCAAGGTTAAACTGTTCCATGCGTCCTATCCCCAAGCTATTTTTTTAGGGCTTGCTTGAATTTATAGTAATGGCTTTAGATGGACACAGGTTCATACAGACGCCACATCGAGTGCACAATACGGCATCAATGACTCGCGGTTTTTTGTTTTTGCCCTCTTCTAGAACATTTTGAGGGCAAACACCGACACAGATAAGCCCTGAGCAGGGAGCACATTTGGCGGTGTCAATAATGATAAAGGACTTATGCTGTTTGCTCATGCGAATCAACAATTAAATAAGTCCCAAGAATATATTGTTTGTGCGCATCTGGTAGGAGATTATGAAAGTAGGCTTAGTCACATATACGCCAGAAAAAGTCGAGGGTTTTGACCTTCAGGTTTATTACTCAAAATGGGCGGATGGACAAGTTTTTCCTGCTGCAAAAGAAATGCAAAACGATGTTACAGTATTTTGCGACGCTAAAACCATAAGAGAGGACCCAAGAATAGTCGCCGTTTCAAACAGCGGTCCAGCATTGCGGAGAAACAGAAAAGCAAATTTTGCGTTTGATTTTGTTTGCCCAACTAACCCCGAATACAGAAAAAAAGTACTAAGCTACATTGAAGACCTTAACAAACAAAACATTCAGGGCGTAACCCTGAACCTATATCATTTTCCAGACCAAGAATTCTGCGTCTGTTCCAGATGTGTGGAGTTATGGCGACAAAGCGGCTTAAACTGGACACAGTGGAGAGCACAAACAATAACAAAATTTGTTCAAGAAGCAAAAGCGCGAGTGAAACAGGCTTTCGCGGTTGAAATTTACCCAGACCCAGTTCTTGCCAAAGAAAGATTCGGCTTAGACCTAAATGCGATAGCTGAATTTGTTGACTATTTCCATGTGCCGCTCTCGTCTAGAGATTATTTGACTATGTACTGGGTAGATATGCTTGCAAGAGATTTTGCCGCGTCGTTGAAGAAGCCAGTCGTTTTAGAATTAAGTGCTGAAATGCCAACCGACGAAAAACTGGATGCATTATTGAAGACGGTTGCTTATGTTTCTAGACACAAGTTGGATGCAGTGCTGTTTTTAGTTCATGATTCAGAGAACGCTCGGCAAATTTGCAGGTTTGCGGTTCATAACAGTGATTTCAGAGAATGGATTGAAAAGTACAAGTTTGAGGAAATGAGCCGAATCGTTGATGATTGGGCTAAGATCTATTGAGTTTGCTCCTGTATTCCCTGAGCCTCTGCATGTCAAGTTCCGCGGTTAGTATCGAATCTTCGGGTGCATCGGATACTTCGCAAAGTGTGCCCCATGGAGCAATAATTGCACTTCTTCCACCTCTTAGGCTGGAGCATACGTTCCCAACTTTAAGCACAAACAAGCCATTGTCCAAAGCAACTTTCTCAGTTAACGGGTGACCCTTAACGCTTGGATGAGTACCCATTGCTGCCACTGGAAGAGAAACTATTTCAGCCCCTAAATCGGCGGTTTGTTTTACCAGAACTGGGTCAAACATGTCAGCGCAAACTAGAAGGCCTATTTTGCCAATCTTCGTTGAAACGACAACTGGTTGGGTGCCTTTGGCAACGCCAGCTTTAATTTCGGCCTGAATGGGGTTTATTTTTTTGTATTTGGCTAAGAGGGAACCGTTTTTCCACAAGGTGCTCGTATTGTAGTATTTGCCGTTGTCTTCTTCAAGAACTGTGCCGCCGAGAAGGTAAATATCTGGTATTTGCTTAGAAATTCTCTGTAGAAAATTCAGGGTTTTTGTGCAAGTTTCTTTTGACATTTTTTGTGCCGAGGTGAAGTCTTCCATGCAATTGGGAACTGTGAAGTATTCTGGGAGAGCTATTAGGTCTGGTTTTTGTTTGGCAGCTTTGTGGATTGCTGTTTTGGCTGCTTTTAGGTTGCTTTCTAGGGAAGTGCGTACTTTCATGTGGAGTAGGCTTGTTTTCAAGGATTCGGTCCTCTTTGAGTTTGTTTGAGCGAGTGTGTTTATGACTTTCAGTTTTGGACTTTTAAATGTGCTGTTTTGGGGGTAATGGGTTACTTTTGTGGACTGAGACCTCGATTGTTCAGTATTTTGCTCACTTTCAACACAGATGTTTATTATTTTTTGGCTTTTGTATGCATACGGATAAACTTAAATAGTTGATGGATGACAAGCAATATATTGCGAGGGAAAGAATTGACTCTAAACCCGTCAGAATACACCAACCTTTTACCCGAAGTAAGAACCTTAGTAAACAAAGTTGTCAAGAAAAACATGGCTGATGGCTTTTTGTTTTCAGCTGGAACAGACACCCAAATAATCGCTTATGAAGCAGTAAAGTACAAACCTGACATTCCATGCCTCACTTTAGCTTTTAAGCATGGAAACCCCAAAGACGCCGAGTATGTAAAGAAAATGGTTGCTCTCTTAAAGTTAAACCAGGAAACACACGAGTTTGACCGTGAAGAAGTACTTGAGTACTACCCGAAAGTTGTTGAAGCGCTCAAGAAATTCGACCCTATGGAAATCAGAAACAGTCTACCAGTTTACATTGGCTTAACTATCTTTAAAGCTAAGGGAATAAAAAGCGTATTCACAGGCGATGCGCTAGACGAGCTTTTCGGATACCCATGGCAATTCCACCTGACTGAGAAAGAATTCGCACAGAAGCAAGAAGAAATGTGGGCAGAAATGGGCTTCTCGTCACTTTCCATGGCAGAGTTTCTTGGAGAGGTCATTAAAGCGCCTTATATGGATCCTTTGTTCATGAACTGGGCAAAGAAGCTCCCGATCAAATTTAAGATAAACACTTACAATGGAGTAAAATACAGCAAATGGATACTTCGCAAAGCCTACGAGGATGTAATACCAAAAGAAATCATTTGGAGACCCAAAGCGCCTCTTGAGCAGGGAACTGGAACAGAAATTCTCAGAACATACTTCAACGATATGATTTCTGACAAGGATTTTGAAGAGAAAAAGAAGGCAATAAAAGCAAAAGATGACGTGGAAATTCAAGATAAAGAACAACTACTCTACTACGAGCATTTCCGCAAGAAGTTCGGAAAACCAAGAGACGTCTTTCCAGACAACGGCGGAATACAGTGTCCAAAATGCAAAAGCTACGTGAAAACGAAGATTCAGTTCTGCAAGGTCTGCGGAGCTTACCCCATCTAAACTTTCTCTTTATTTATTTTTTCTAAATTCATGTGCTTTGTCTCTAATTCTACATGATGCCGCAGTTATCTATTTGAAAATGGAGTCGCGTTCTTCTCTTTTTTTGGTACAGTTGTTTTGAGTTGCTTTCTTGAATTTAAGCTTGAACCGTTTGCAGGTAACGCCTCATAACGTCACTACACGTCACTACACGTCACTACACGTCACTACACGTCACTAAACGTCACTAAACGTCGTCATGTGTCATAGGAAAAGATTCTTTGGAGACGCCAAGTCGAAAGGTCACCCTTTAAGCCCTTTAAACAGGCCCTTCAGAATAGAAGCCCTCTTTCATTTGGCTTGCGACTAAAGGAGTCTTTGGTTGTGTTGCGAATCTTTAGTAGATGCTTTAATACTTGTAAATTACCCGGATGGTAAGCTTTTGACTAAGAGTGTCTTTCTAATCTTAAGTGTTTTGAAGAAAAGCCGTTTGGGGACAGAGTTGAATTCATGAGATTTTTTGGTATTTTTTCGAAAGACTTAATTCTTTAGCTTAGTATTTGTGGGAAACACAAGAGGGTATAGAGTTGGCTAGTCTGTCGCAGCTTAAGTCTGCAATGATTATTTCGATTTTCTTAGCTGCGTTCATATTTGGTCTTTTTGTGTTTGCGATTGTTTACTTCTTGCAATTGGGTCCTTTTATTGGATTGGGCGTCGCTTTGGGCGGTACGGCACTTTTCATACTGTTCGAGTATGCAGTTGGTCCTGTTATTGTTGCGGCTACGACAAAGCTGCATTATCTTAGGCATGGGGAGAACCCGTGGCTTGAATCAACGGTTAAAGAATTGGCTGATAAAAGTGGTTTGCACATGCCGAGGTTAGCTACGGTTCCGAATAATACGCCAAACGCGTTTACTTTTGGCAGGTCTGCAAGCAGCGCCACGTTGGCTGTGCATGAAGGGCTTTTGAGAAGTTTGAATGAGAATGAAGTTAAAGGTGTTATAGCTCATGAGTTGGGTCATATTAAGCATAAAGATTATATTGTTATGACTGTTCTTTCCGCGTTGCCGTTAATTGCGTACTTAGTTGCTGAGGTTACGTTGTATTCAGGCGCGTTTAGCTCAGGCGGAGGAGGAGGAAGAAATAAAGACAATTCAGGTGCAATTTTGATCTTGATCGGCGTAGTCTCGTTTGTGGTTTATATTTTAACTTTCTTGATTGTTATGAGGCTTAGTCGACTTCGCGAACATTTTGCTGATGCTTACTCCGCGTATGTGACAGGTTCTCCCAGAGAGTTGGAAAGTGCCTTGGCAAAAATCACTTATGGTTTGTCCATTGCGCCTAAGGCGCCGGAAGGAGCTAGAGCATTTTATATTGAAGATCCAGCTTCGGCGAAACAGGAGGTTCAGCATATTATGGAGCATAAAGATGAGTATGACTTAGACAAGGATGGCGTTTTGGATGAGCGGGAGTTGGAGTTGGCGATGGAGAAAGAGTCCAAAAGCACTTGGTCGCAGATGAATAGTTTGTTTGCTACTCATCCGCCGACGTTTAAGCGTATTTTGCTTTTGCGTGAAATTGAGCAGGAAATGGATTCGGGAAAATATTCGAGTGACCGAATGTATGCTCACGTCTGAGTTGCTTATTTTTAGGTTGAAATTGCTCAAATCTATGCGAAGACTAATATCTTTGCAAAAATGATTTATTATAAAACTTCCTTGAGAAAGATAGAATGATATATTGTCCTGAATGTGGCGGAGAAATGCAGTACGTTATATCCACCAAGCACTATGTCTGCAAAAGCTGCGGTTTATCGGTAACACAGCAGGAACTTATGGAGCTGCGTGAAAAGAATAGGCCGAATGAAGAAACAGAGGAAGAAGTGAAAGAAAACCGCAGAAAAGATTACCTCAAATGGTGGCTTAGCAAGAAATAAAACCGCCTAGCCAAGTATCATACACGTTTTGTTAGCAAACACTATAAACAGCAAGAGATGTTTTCCGTTACTTGGATCTCTTGAGGTGAAAGGTATGGCTGTGGATATGGAGTTAATTTGTGTAGGTAACGAGTTGCTAATCGGTAAGACGCTTAATACAAACGCTCATTGGCTGTCTAAAGAGGCAACAATTCTTGGTGTGAACGTTAGGCGGATAACGGTGGTACAGGATCTTGTTGAGGAAATAGCTAAGGTTATTTGTGAAGTTTTGGAGCGAAAGCCACAGTTCATAATTACTACTGGCGGATTAGGACCGACTTTCGACGATAAGACGTTAGAGGGCGTGGCGAAAGCGTTAAGCCGGAAATTGGAAATCAACAAAGAAGCGTTAGAAATGGTTAAGATAAAATATGAAGAATACGCCAGAAAAAGACAGCTCCCAACAACAGTTGAATTAACACCGGCCAGAGTCAAAATGGCAACCTTGCCGGAAAACACAGAACCAATCTACAACCCAGTCGGAACTGCACCTGGAGTTCGCGTAGATTTAGAAGAGACGGTTTTGTTCGCTTTGCCCGGTGTGCCTTCAGAGATGGAGGCGATTTTTACGGAAACCATAGCACCGCTGCTTGAGCAAGCTGCGGGGGACAGGGTTTTTTGTGAAAAAAGCATGTTTTTGGATAACATGATGGAATCGCGTTTGGCTCCATTAATCGACAAAGTGATGAGAGACAATGTGGGTGTGTACATAAAGTCTCATCCCATGGGTGCAGAAAATAAGCCGCATATAGAAATTCATTTGACCGCTACAGCCAAAGAAAAAGAAAAGCCGTCAGGAAAACTTCTAAAAGCCATGAAGGAGCTTTCAAGTTTGGTTGAAGCTAACGGCGGAAAAGCCATCGTTGAACGGTAAAGTGCGATGGGGCTGGGTATTTGGTTACATAAAAGAAAAGTGTGTTTAGCTGGTGGATTCTTAGCTTAGAATCAGTTTGGGTAGATTTTTGCACATGCTCTTATGGCATTGAACTCTATGTTTTAACAATTTGTAGGTGAAAGTTGCGTCTCTCCTTTTATTTTTTGAAAAGCTTTTTTTAGGTTGCTTTCTTGAATTTAAGCTTAAATCGCTTGCAGGTATCGTCGCTATTTGTCGCAATTTGTCGGGATTTGTCGGGAAAAGTCTGTAGAGGTCGTGAGGTTTAGGTTGCTCTAAAAGTGTAGAAAAACGTGACGTATCAAAAACCAAATAATGAAAGTTTGAACCTAAATTATCTTTCACGTGATATTTCTATTATTATATTTTTTTGTTATTTTTTGTTCAAGTTGTTTTGGGTGTTTTTTCGGTTTAGGGCTGACAAGGTATTCGTTTACCTTTTGGTTTAAATTTAAGAAATTTTAAGTACAGTACTGCTGCTCTCCCGTTTCTTTATTTGCATCAAAGAAAAGAGGAAACTAAGCTTAATCTTACTTGCCCGTTTTAGCGTCATGCTTTGCTTTCTTTGCAGCATTCTTCTTTTTCAGGGATGGCATAATACTACCAAGCTATAATGCCAACGTTAAGCTTAAAAGATTTTTTCAATGATCCCGGGGTGGGATTTGAACCATATAGGAGTGGAGATGCCACGCGCAACTTCTACTTTTTTTATGTAGAGGAAGGTTTTCCAAGGTGTTCGTTATGTTTTTAGTTGAAATTTGGCTTAAGGAATATGTTTGTAGATTATGAATGTGTCGGGGTCTGTTTTATTTATTGACCGCTTTGTTTTCCACATGCTTCCAGCTTGATAGGCAAGCTGATGTTTCATCAATATCTCTTGTATGCATTTTCTTGTTTCTTGGTCAAGAGGGCCTTTAATAATAATTTGGTACCCCACTTTAGTTGACGTAGCAATGTTGGGTGGTGCTAATTCGAAATAATGCTCATCAAGACCTGTACAGTTTTCAAGGAGTTCCTGTAGGACCGATATTGCTTCTTCCCTTCTCAAAACAATCCCTAACTCTCTTTTAACAATTTATTCATAAAAAGATTAGCCCGTAGTTTGCGAGGGGACATGCAAGATCGCGCTTTGCGACTAAACGGACTCAATTATTTCTCGAACCTGTCGCGCCTTCTAGTGTAATGTGAAGTTTTCTGCTATAAGTAAAAACTGCTTGAATAGTCGAAGTATCTCTTTTTGCTGATTTAGGCTTTGACATATTTCAGTTATCGAAATAGCCCTTAAAAACACAAGAACGGAAAGTTTTAGGTAAGGTTGAGAAGGCTTAGGAGGCATTATGTTGAAATCAGTTGAGCGAATGATACGCCGTGTTTTTGGCGGTTGCCCTCAACGTAAGGTTTGTAGTTTTTATCAGACAGAAAGTAAAACCTGCATTTATGGTCCCTATCGGTATTGCGGAACGTACCGTTCAATAGTTAGCGCGCCGCGTGCAAAAAACTAAATTCCATATTTTCTTAAGGTACAATAACTTGGAAATCACTTTCAGTAATGTCTCTACTGTGCTGAAGTGTAGTTTTAACGCTTCCTTTTTTAACTGTTATATTCTATGGGTTTACTATGGTTGATTTATCCAGACCTTGTGATGCTTGCGGAAGAGAACCTATGGGTGGAGGTGGGATGTCCTGTCCAAAATGCAACATTCATTTCTGTTTCACTTGTATGATTGAATTAGAGTATTTGCAAAAGAAGCTTCCACTTGAATGCCCTATGTGCGGTGGAAAACTGGTTCTTCCGTAGCTTCTTTAACAAAAACAGTTTTTATTATGTTGATTTTACAAACGAGCTTTTTTCATGACTGAGTGTTGTATGCTTGTGGAATTTTATAGCTGATGGTGTTTGGCGCAATTTTTTTGGAAACAATTTTTTTAGCCCTCGCTTTCTCTCTCTGGGACTGGCACGCGCTACTCCGACTATTCATATCTTGCTATGTATAGCGGTTTTTCCGCTTCTTTACGTCTCTCTTCCAGTGGCATGTCCTTAGTGAAGACAATATCCGAAGTTATGCTCAAGCCTTTCTTTCGTAATTCTTCTTGTATTATTGAGTAGAATTCATCTTCTGTTAGAGGTTTTCTATGTTTTTTAGTTTGCGGATTCTTTTCAACCTTCGCTTGAGGACCCACGTGGAGCTTATCCTGCGGCTCATTCTTGGAAGTCCCTTCATTGTTTGACTTTTCCAAAATAACTTCGCTCAATCTCGTTTGCACCTCCTTGAAGTTGATTGTGCATGAAACGCACTGATTGGATATATTTGTTGAGTCTCTTTATAACAAATATGAATTCTGAATTCATAGTTTTTATATATAGTCTTAATGCATAGGCATCACCGTGTCACATCCTCTCTTTCGAGGAGGTGAAATCTGGTATGAGTCAAGTCTTTTTGCAAAAGTCAAACGGCATAAAATGTTCTTTCAAGGGAGCCAGTGACAGCCTTCTTGAAATTCCTTACTTCGCGGATGTCAAGGAGGTTTCCCCACAGTTTGAATGGTTGAAAAAGAGGGAGTATTTGATGACTCACGCTGAAGCGAGTCGAGCAATAGCGCACCGGCAGCTTCGTATCGCCATTCTACAGTCTACGAGTACCAGCACGATGGAAACCATGAAGGCTGAGCTTGTGAATAGACTTGAATGCGCTGTTGAAAAGCTGAAGGACGTGCGCAAAGAGATACGCGAGGCAGTTTTAGCTGCACTGAAAATGAAGGAGGACGGCGACGACATCGCAGATTGTGTAATGGCTACTATGGCAGCACTAGCCAACGAGAACTAGCGCTTCAAAAATGCGACGAATAGTCTTTAGTTCCTCAAACGCTCGTACCCTTGCTGAAATCATCTTTTGCGCGCATGGTAATTCCGAAATTGGTGAAAAATGGTTATAATCCTGCTTTTGATGCAGTAGTCCGCTTGTTGTTTCTATTCAGAGTTCATGCTTAGACAAACTGTTTAAACGTAAAAAATGGACTTTTAACCATTTTTAACCATTTTGGGAACAAGCATGAGCGCTCTGCGTTGATTATCTTTCAACCTGCGAGCTGGCTATTTCCATTCCCAGACTTTGAGGCTGAATTCTCCTTGCTCGTCTGATTCATACTCCCAAACGCCGACCGTCTTGTTTAGGCTCGCGAGTTTCGCCGAGCTTGTCATTTGAAAAGAGGCTCCCCTGTAGCTTGATTTCAGGCCCTTACCAGTAGACCAGCCTATTCCAACAACCTTCACCATCACGACATCTCCTTCCTCTGTTTTCATCATGCTATTGCCGTCTAGCATGGTTACTCCGTTAGGCATGACCGTGCCAACACCCGTGTCCATCGCCATGGCTGGCTTTCCCATGATACTACCCATCCCAGAGTCCGAAAACTCTATTTTTCCATCAGCAAGAACGCGCACTCCAGTTGTCTTGCCTTTGAACTCGCCCATTAATTCGCCAATCATTCTGTAATTCACCCCCTTTTTTCATTTGGGTATGTTTAGCGTGCCCCTCCTCGGCACTACACAAAATTAGAACATGTTATATACTATCGCAATGGAGGTAAAGATTTTGCGCACATCACTGCATCAACTATGCCGAAAAAATAGTCTAGGCTCAACTTTGTTTTTAGACACGTTTAACTCAAGAAAAAGCCGAATGCGATTCAGGCAATAATCTCAGCAGTCTTCTTCTCGAATATCCTAACTCTGCAGGTTAGCGCGGCGCGTTATGGTTTAAAAAACTAAATAGCTCGCTCTAATGGGTGTTCTCGTGTTTCGCGTGAGGGATTAATTTCTAATTTTGTTTTGTCGTAAGTTTCATGTTTCCCACGTCCCGACTTTTTTTGGTGGAAAAAAAAGCACCAAAGAAGTAACTGTTAGCCACAAAGGACGCCTGCAAAAATACTTTAAAGAGAAGAAGATAAAAAAAAAATGCACTCTTCTTCTTCTGCTTTGGTGTGCTGAAGCTGTTTTGAGATGGTGTCGGGATAGATGAAGGCCACTATTGGTGTAGTCGAGGCAGGGTATGGAATAGATTCACCGCGACGTGTAAGAAATAGAGGATGGTGAGAATTGAGTGTACGCAAAAGATTCCGAAGCATCTCTTGGTTTTCTTTATTTGTGCGCAGGCTTCTATAAATGAGGCGTACATTTCACGGTATTAAGGTAATCGGGGTTAAGGATGGCTGTCGCCGCATAGTATTGGGACAAGCAGCGCGTAAGAAAAGGAGGTTAAAGTGGGGAAATCTAGGATTTGGTGGTTTTTTCCAGTTCTTTTTTGAGGAGTTCTGCTTTGTCGGTTTTTTCCCAGGTGAATTCTGGTTCTTCTCTTCCGAAGTGGCCGAAGACTGCGGTTTTTTTGTATATTGGTCTTAGCAGGTTTAGTTGGTCTATGATTGCTTTGGGTCTCATGTCGAAGTGTTTTTTCACTAATTCGAGAATTTGTTCGTCTGGTATTTTCCCTGTCTCATTTGTGTTCACATACACGGAGATTGGTTGTGCTACGCCGATGGCGTAGGAGATTTGTATTTCGCATTGATCAGCCAACCCGGCGGCTACGATGTTTTTGGCGATGTATCTTGCCATGTAGCAGCCGGAGCGGTCAACTTTGGATGGGTCTTTGCCGCTGAAGCATCCGCCGCCGTGACTTCCAACTCCACCGTAAGTGTCAACTATGATTTTTCTGCCGGTTAAGCCTGAATCCGCCAAGGTTCCGCCGATAACGAATCTGCCTGTTCCGTTGATAACGTATTTTGTGTCCTCGCTCAACATGTTTGCTGGGATGACGTATTTGATGACTTTTTCTATGATTTCTTTCTTTAGGGTTGCGTCGTCGAGGGTTCCGTTGTTTTGAGCGGCAATTACTACGGTCTGCACGGATTTGGGTTTGCCGTTTTCGTATTCCACTGTTACTTGAGATTTGCAGTCTGGGCGAAGACAGGGGATGAGTTTTGTTTTTCTGCATTCGGCTAACCGTTTTACGAGTTTGTGTGCCAGCATTATTGGCAGAGGCATAAGCTCCTTTGTCTCGTTGCTTGCGTAGCCGAAAACCATGCCTTGGTCGCCGGCGCCTTGCTCGTGACCTTTGGATTCGTTTACTCCCATGGCTATGTCGGGGGACTGTGCGGTTAGTGAAACTAAGATGCCGCATGTTTCCCAGTCTAAGCCGTCTTTAGCGTTGTCAAACCCAATTTCTTTCAAGGTTTGGCGTACTATTTTTGGGATATCTACGTAGGTGCAAGTTGTTATTTGACCTGTGATCATTACGGTTCCTTGCATCACGAGCGTTTCGCAGTCAACTCTTGCTTTAGGGTCACTGGAGAATATTGTGTCTAGAACGCTGTCGGATATTTGGTCTGAGACCTTGTCGGGGTGACCTTCTCCGACTGACTCAGAGGTAAACAAGTATTTTCCGTTTTTTTTCATAGGAATCTTTTCCGTTCAGGTTGTAATAAGGACATACATAACTTCGCGTTTTTCTTAAAAGGCTTTCTACAACACAAGCGACTAATATGCGTCAAGAGGATAATGCCTGCTCGCAAAAACAATTTTAGTCTCTGAATAGCACAAACTAGAAGAGGGAAAGCATGAAAACGTCGGTGTTTAGTGAAAAAGCGCCAAGACCAGTTGGTCCCTATAGTCAAGCGGTTAAAGCAGGTAAATTCCTATTTGTCTCAGGGCAACTGGCAATTGATCCAAAGGAAAGTAAAATAGTTGCTAAAGACATCACGTTGCAAACTAAACAGGTTATGGAGAACATAAAAGCCGTATTGGAAGCTGCAGGTTACGGTCTAAAGGATATTGTTCAATCCAATGTGTATCTGTCTTCTATGGGTTTGTTTGACGAGTTCAATAGTGAATATGCTAAGTATTTTGCTGAAGAATTTCCTGCTCGCGCCACACTCGGTGCAGAATTGAAGGGTAATGCGCTTGTTGAGGTTTCAGTTGTTGCTTACAAAGACTAGTTTGTATCAATTTTTTGTGATAAATTATAAAAACCTAGCCAACGTTTAGTTAGTGTAGGGCAAAATATGGCGCCGTCGCTGAAAAAGTTAATACAAGAAATTGCTGGAAAGAAGGCTCCAGGGCCATCGACAACGTTCAGTGTATTTCATATTTTTTATGCTTTGGAGCTGATGGCGCGGGAACCTCTTGGCAGAAACAAATTAGCTAAGAAACTTGACGTTGGTGATGGAGCGGTCCGCACAATAATAAGTAGACTTAGGAATGCTGGTTTGATTGAAACGACCAAGGAAGGCTGCAGTTTAACTGATAAAGGGTTGGAAGTTTGGCGGGAGTTTGAGCAGGTTTTTCCTAAGCGCGTTGCAATTCCTAAGTCTGAGTTGATTGAGTCGGAGTTTAATTTTGCTTTTTTGGTGAAGAATAGTGGGCAGAAGGTGAGGTCGGGGATTGATCAGCGGGATGCGGCTATTATTGCTGGTGCGCGTAAGGCTTTGGTTATTGTTTTTAGGGATGGTCATTTGCGTATTGAATCGGTTAGTAATGGTTTAGAGAAGGATTATCCGAAGGCGGCGAGTCAAATTCTTGAGGAATTAGCGCCTGAGGAGAATGATGTTATTATTATTGTTGCTGCTGATTCGGCTTTGAGGGCTAAGCGTGGTGCTTTTGCTGCAAGTTGGTCGTTGATTGGTGTTTGAGTTTTAGGTTGTGTATTTTTCGCCTTCGTTTAAGATTCGTTCAAGCATTGTGTTGATGTTTGTCATGCCTTCGTTTGTTTTGGATGAAACGGGCATTAGCAGGAATTTTAGTCCGAGTTTGTTGATAGCTTGCATCATGTTGCGGCTGAAGAGTCGTTTGGTGCCTTCAAGCTTCTGTTCGATCGCGTCTTCTAGTGCTCTGGTGTTTGCTGACCAGGTGGCGATTGCTTGTGCGTCTTTTTTTGGTACCAGATCGGTCTTTGAGAGGACGTGTAGTTGGGGTTGGTAGAATCTGTTGTAAACGGCGGCTGAAAGGAACATGTTTGAGACGTAATTTAGTGGGTTAATTGAGAAGACGGCGTCGAAGAGGTAAATTAGGGCTTTAGGCTCTTTGGTTAATTCGTCTACTATGTATGGTCCGCTTGCTCTGAAGGCAAACAGCTCCATCTGTCCAGGAGTATCTACTAGGACGATGTCTGCGTGGGCTTCTTCGATGTCGCGGGTTAAATTTTCAATTTCATCAGCGATTAAATCAGCGGCCATAATCAAAGCGCCATTCGGTCCTAAGCCGTATTTTTCCATTAAATCGCCGACATCCACGTAGTTGCGGACGTCAACGTCTGGCGAGTAAGGAAGTTTCAATGCGCCAGGATCCAAATTGACAACTGCAACGTCTTGCTTTGACATTTTTAGCCATTCGCTGAAGGCTGCAGTTAACAAGGATTTACCCGAACCGGCTGTTCCAATAATAAAAACCAATGGCACTTTTTTTCTCTCCACTTTATGAGTGACTATGTTAAAAGTAATAACCTTTCTGTTACTATGCCTAAGAACCAGTGCTTAGAGTTGTCTTTGGCCGCAACAATTAATTTGTTACCGCTGCTATGTCTCTAATTCTTGTGGTGGTGCGGTTATCCTGTTGGAGATTATAATTTGGTGTTCTCTTTTTTTGTGCAGTTGTTTTGGGTTGGTTTTTTGAATTTAAGCTTAAACCGTTTGCAGACAATCTCCACAATTCTCTAGAATTCTCTAGAATTCTCTAGAATTCTCTAGAATTCTCTAGAATTCTCGGGAAAAAGTCGGTAAAATGTAGTGGGTGCCTTAGGTTGCCGTAGAAAGTGCTGAAAAAAGTAAGGTATCAAGACTGAACAATAAAAGTTTGAACCTAAAATATTTTTCAAGTGATATTTCTATTGTCACATTTTTTGTTATTTTTTGTTCAAGTTGTTTTGGGCTGCTTCTTCTAATTTAAGCTTGAATCGGTTGTAGGTTGAGTATTAAAAAGTCCTAGAAAGTCCTAGAAAGTCCTAGAAAGTCCTAGAAAGTCCCAGTAAAGTCCTGGAAAGTCTTGGAAAGTGTACCGGCGCAGGTTGACGTTAACTCTTAGGGTGGTTTTAAAACGAGGTTGCAGGGGCAGAATCGCCCACTGTTTTCTCTGAGTGGTGCGATGGAGCTAAAAATGTCATTTCTGACCCTAAAGCACTATCGAGAAAAACCATTTACAGATAGAGTTGCTCAGGATACCGTTAAGTTAAGTTGCTCAACCAAAGAAGCCAAATTGTTGGCTATTGCTTTCTTAAGAATTTCTCATTGTAAAGCTCTATGTATCCACAGTTTGCGCAATAAAAGGGAATTATTTTGTCACCCCGCATATCACCAAATTTTAGTAGCCTTGCTGCTGCCCCGAGGTGTAATGGGATATTATCTGCCCTAGTCATCTCTGTGGTACATTTTGGGCATTTCATAGTGTCATCAACACAAGTAAAATATCGGCTTCGCTCTTAACACCTTTGCTCTCTTCCTGAAAAAGGTTATTCCAGCAAGGGAGTCGGGCTCAGTCAGGTTTTTAGCTAAGAATCAACTACTAGTTAATGTGAGGTTTTTGATTTATGGCTAATCCTGATCAAATTCTTTGGCCCAGTCGTTATGAACCTGCAAATT
>JBEKFM010000023.1:0-36088 GCA_050013315.1 Bathyarchaeia archaeon | reverse complement strand
ATTGTTTCCCTAGAAAGCCTAACTCCTTGAACGCACCGAACAGAATCCAAAATGAAGTCTGGCAGATTATAGAGTCCTTGCTGTATGCGTGCGGTTCCCCATTTGAAAGTGGTTCTCAGCTTGAGAATGGACAGCTCAACTTCCAAGGTGACTTTGGACTCTTTTGGCTTTCTTGGCCTGTCTTTATAGTATTCTCTTCCCACATGTTTAGCTCGGTTAAGCCATCTATGGACCGTTTGTCTTGTTGTGTCAAAGAGTTCTGCTATGCGGGTTACTGTTAAATCCTTCTTAACAAGCTTATTGAAGGCTCCTCTAATGTCGGGAGACAGCCTCACACCATCAACCCGTAAAACAGGTATGTAACGTCTACAGAAATAAGAGTAACGTTAGAAAGTTGACTTTACAATTAGCTAAGATTTATTAGATCACTATACTAAAGTAGGTTAGAGCCCCATGAATTATCAATTAATTGGAAATAATAACGCGGTCAGCTCCGAAATTGGGATAATTCTGCCCACTTATCGAGAAGAAGATAATATTTCCAAATTAATTGAAGATATTGAAGACTTAAAATTAAACGCTTCAATACTTGTCATCGATGATTCAAGCCCAGACAAAACCGCAAAAATTGTTCAAGAGAACCAAAACACTTACAATAACATTCTTTTATGTATTCGGCCTAAAAAAAGCGGATTAGGAACAGCAATAACAGACGGGTTCAAATTTTTTTTGTCCTCAAAACAAAGTCCAAAATATATTGTGACAATGGATGCTGACTACTCGCACAATCCTAAAGCTATTCCACAGCTCCTATCAACCATGTATAAGACTGATTGCGGTATAGTAATCGGCAGCAGATACTGCAAAGGCGGCAACATAAACGGTTGGCCCTTCACTAGAAAAGTAATTAGTCAAATTGCTAACTTAATAGCCAAGTTATCCCTTGGCCTAAGACCTCACGATTGCACCAGCGGCTTTCGCTGCTACTCCACAAAATTTCTAAGAGCAACAATTAGCAACTTACACAGTCACACCTATGAGATTCAAATAGAAACCATCAGGCAAGCTCTCTTAAGGAATTTCAAGGTAAAAGAAACCCCGATCTTATTTATTAATCGAAAACGAGGAAAATCAAAATTAAGTTGGGCTGAAATCCAAAGCTATATAACCTATACGTTAAAAGCAATCTCACGTCCGCAGCTTGGTTAGCAAACAGTTATTTTAAGGAAAAACAGAATAAATACCCCTTGGTTGCTATTTTTCATTCAAAGGACAACGCGCCGATGAAACGCTTCAGTACCAAAGTACTTCTATTTACAGCTCTTATAGTCATAGCGCTCAGTATAGTCCTTGCCACAATCAGTTTATTTCCAAGATCTTCAGGTGGCAACCAGCCATATGTTTTGGTTAACAATACTTTCCAATTAAGCCCAAACGAAACATACAAACAAGGCTTAGGGTCTTTTCATGGCGGAGAAAACATTTCAATTTCAGTACAATGCCCAACCACTTTCCAGAAAAAATTTTCGATTGTTTTTCCCACTAGACCTGACTATTTGATAATTGATAGCGGCTCGGATTTTTCTATTTTAACACAATCAAACATTACCTACTCGTTTACTGCAGGTGCTAACTACTATGAAGCGGTTTTTGTTTCTGATTCACTTAATGTTGGTACGGTTCATTTCCAAGCATCTGTTCAAGAACCAAACGTTATCTTTCCATATTCATGGCTTAACGAGCCCTCAAAAATAGCGTTCCTTCTCAGTTTAGGTCTAGCAATGCTCGCGCTATTAGAAATAGTATTATCCTCTGATACGTTCAAGTCAAAAAAACTCAGCCTACCCTCTCTTAGCAAGAAAAACCGCCAATACCTCTTTATCATGCTTTTATTATCGCTGATGATTTGGATCTTCCTTGTAGCGGTAAACTCTAACCCTCTTGCAGCATTTGAAAATTGGTATACCGATATCGCCCGAGATTCTTATGCTTCCAGTTTGTTTCTTAAAGATGGTTTTTCAATTTTTAATCAGCCTTTGGGCAAACTATCAAGCCTTGACAATTCATACTACAAGTTTGTAACATGGCCCGAAATGCCCCACCTCTACCCATTAGGCAGCGTTCTCTTGTTCTTACCTTTTGGCGTTCTTCTGCAAAACGGTTTTGACTCATCCTTGATTTTCAAAATTGAGATAGCTATATTTCTAGTATTTGCCACTGTTTGCCTTTATTTTTTCCTAAAAGATTTCTTTCAAAAGGACATGGCTTTGCTGCTTAAACTTGTCGGATTCTACATTATTTATGTTTCTCTGATAATTTACGCTGCTGACGGCATGTTTGATTCAGTTGCTTTCCTGTTTTCTTTATTTGCCCTATACATGTTTCTGACGAAGCGTTACGATTACTTCTTTTTGCTTGTTGCTGTTTCTATATTTTTTAAGTATCAAGCAGGCATTTTTCTTTTTCCCTTAATCATTCTTGGTTTAATCAAGCTTTTCCAGGCAAACACATTAACCAGTTTACTGAGGAATAAGGCTGTAATTGCCGGGGTCATTTTTGGATTTGTCAGCCTCTTCACTGCTTATTTAAGCGCGCCGTACTTTCTCGCAACAGGACCACAGTTAATCATGAATAGTATCAACGCTTTTTCTCGTAACACGCAAATTTCATGGGAGCTTCAATCCTTCTTGATTTTGCTGACGCTGACAGTCACAATTGCTTATGCAGCCTTCATGTTAAACAAGAACAGTTTACTTTCTCTTTCAGCGCTTTTTCTTCTCTTGCCAAGTTTTATGCTGCCTTACTTCCAAAACTGGTACTTACCTTTCATTTTCATATACGCGTTGATTCCTCAGCAGAAAAAAGAGCTAGAAGTCACTTCGGTTTGGTTAATTTTTATGATTTTCATGCTCTCTTTAAGTGGTGTTGCTTTTAATCCACTGCAGATTTTAACTGTTCTAGGGCATCTTTAAGCTCTGAAATAATATACAATTTGAATAATCAGGCAGTATATAGATAAATTTGGGGAGATGTACTCATTATAATCGCGATCAAAGGGGCAAGGGGACATGGAGGCTTCTAGAGGCTTCGTTTATCAGAAATTCTGCGAATACTACAGAGACCCCTCCACTGCTATTCCTGCGCCAATTCTTTTAAACCAAAGAGAATTTGGCTATCTGCTTTTCAAGGAACGGTTCATGGTGAGGCACCAAAGGTTTGAAAAAATCAGCAACCTGAGGTCAGTATTAAATCAAACTGTCCCATCAGATGTTTATCATTCTTGCGCTTACTATGAAAACCCAGACTTTGACATGGACAAAAAAGGTTGGTTAGGGGCTGACCTAGTCTTCGACATAGACGCCGATCACATTCCAACCTCTTGCAATAAAATCCACGATGAATTCACATGTGCAAAATGCGGCTTCAGCGGCAGGGGACTGACTCCCGAAATCTGCCCAGCCTGCGAAGCCACAAGATTTGAAACCAAAACTTGGCCCTGCGAACTCTGCATAAAATCAACTCGCGAAGAGACCGCCAAACTACTTGAAATGCTAGAGAACGACTTTGGTTTTTCTCTAGACGAGTTGCATGTGTTTTTTTCTGGTCACCGAGGATACCACATACATGTTGAGAATGAAGCAGTGCGTTCATTAGACGCCATGGCAAGAAAGGAAATCGTTGATTACGTTATCGGATTAGGCTTAACTATGCTGGATAAAGACTCAAAACGAGGAAAACGCCCACCTAAAAAATTTAATCTGCACAACTTTGGATGGAACCGACGATTAAAGTTAGGAATGCAAAATTTTCTGCTAAACGCAACCAAGGAAGATTTGAAAGATATTGGCATAAAGAATAATGAACTTTTAAAAAACAAAGAAACTATAATTAAACGTTGCATATATGATGGTCGATGGGAGAGCATTCACGGAGTCAGCGTTCAAACCTGGCTAAAACTGGCTGAGCATGTAAGGGATATGCAGTCGTCAAAGATTGACACGGTTGTTACTACGGATATTCACCGTTTAATTAGGATGAACGGCACTCTACATGGCAAAACAGGACTGAAAAAAGTCGAGTTTCCGGCTAAAAACCTAGAGGATTTTGATCCCTTTACTGGAGCGGTAGCTTTTAAAAAGGGCGAGATAAAAGTGTTGGTCTCTGATGCGCCAGAGTTTAAGTTGGGTGGAGAAACTTTGGGTCCATACAAGAATGAAGTGAAAGAGTTGCCTGTTGCTGCGGCAGTGATGCTTATCTGCAAGGGAAGGGCTAAGGTGGCGAATTAAATGTACAATGAACTTTACGCGGCATGGCGAAGAGAAATTGAAGAGGCTTCGCTTGGAGGCTTACCCCCCGACTTTTACGCTAGAATAGCGGATTACCTAAGGCGCATAAGAGAAGATAGCACAATGCTTGACAAAAAATCAGTTAAAGTAAACATGCTAGACCATGAAGCACAAAACGTAAAACGGATGCTGGAAGAACTGCTTTGGGCACGATACAAAAAACTAGTCAAAACAATCACCCAAAACCAACAATTGCCCTCAGAGCTCTTAACGGCTGAAGAAGCCACGATGTGCGAGAGTTTTGTCACATTCAGTAGCGCATATCGGAAGTTTACTGAAGGTCTCATGCAAGGGCAAACTGTTAAAGCAGAAGCTGCAGCGCGACATAAACGAATGACTTTAAGATTTACAAAAAGCACTCCAGCCATTATCGGTTCAGACATGAAAACATATGGACCATTTACGGTTGAAGATGTAGCTTCTTTGCCTGTTGAAAATGCGAAGATTTTCATTAAACAAGGCCTAGCTCTGCTGGTTGAGGTTTCCTAAGGCTTCCGTAATTAAGCTGATTTCCCCCTTTAATTTTTCGCCAGAAACCTTGGCTTACAAGAATAATTAATGGATAAGAAAAAATCCAGGCAACCGCGTACAGTGGACCGTAATAGAAATGGAACATTTGCACTTGGTTTGAGTTTACGCCAAACTGCATGCCAATATTGAAGATGGTGACTATCCTCATAACATTTATGAAATATGTAACGGCGGCGCCAAAGATGAAGTAACCTGTTTTGGCTTTCCAAGAGATTGGCATCTGCTGCAAAAACAGCAAAACAATAGCCGTGAAAATAAGAAAGCTTTCAATACCTGCGCAAGGCCAAGCTATAGCGAATTTAGCTGTACCCAATGGTCCTGTAGCCTGCAAAGTTGGCATGCCATTTTGTGTTACAAGCGAAGTCGAGCATCCCATTAAGCCTAAAACGCCAGCGGCAAGCGTAGCTGTCGTGGGAACAAATATTTGGAACGGTGTAAACTGCCCATAAGGAAATACGTTATCGATAGTGTATAGAACTCCGACTAAGCCCACAAACAAAGCTGGTAAAGCAAAACCGGCTAGACCTTTCTTCCCCAAAAACAGAAAAATGGTTAAGCAAAAAATAACTGCAAAAACAAGGTATTCAATCGCAAGAGGCATTGAATCGTAAAAAGCAACCCCGTTTTGCAGAGATACATTTGCAATCGCAGCGTTTAACCCAAAATAATATTCAGAAATTACATATAACGTTGGAAGTAACAACGCTATGGTAACAGCAACAAGCTTCGCTTTGTCTTGCTTGCTTGTCTTCAGCTTGAAGGTTTCCCAACTGAGAATAAACTCCAGCGCTATTAACCAAATAAAGAACAACTGAAAGGTTCTTCCCTTCCACATTAACTGAAAAGAATCTTGTGCGCTAAGGTTAAGGTATGGATCGGCTGGGTTCAGCCCATACAGCAGAGCTAATGGAGCGACAAAAGCAAACAATGGCAACAGCTTAATTATGGTATCTGAGTGCTCTTTAATTTTTGAAAGAATTTGCATCAGCGTATTACCTGCAGACTGGAAATGTTAAAATCGACTTCCATTTAAAAAAGAATGCGCCTTTCTACTGGTTTTCAGTTCAAGCAAGAATAAACCAACAATAAATTAGAAAGCCTTCCGTTTTATTTGGGTTCAGGATGAAGAACGACGAGGTTCTGCCTTAATTCTCACAGTAATTGCAAATAAAGCGGGTTACCAGGGGTAAGGTGGGCGCAATATTGCTATAGAATTGCTTCAAGAACCTGAAAACGGTCTATTGTTGGCTTTGTCCTTTCAGTAGCCAAAAGACGGTATTCTGTGGGTAAGTCAACTTCTCAAACAAGCTTCGAATCCTGAGAAGCTTAAGCGTCTTATTGAATACTCAAAGAAGCTTTAGAATTCCTTTCAAGTGGCCACCTTCGATTGGCTGAAGCCGTCAAGTTTATTGCACATAGGTGAAAAAGTATAAGAATGCGTATGTTTCTTTTATGCAAAGCCGGTAGTGAACAAGGTGAATGTTCCTAAAGAAGTCAAGACGTACTGTCCAAAATGTAAAACTCATCAAATTCACAGTGTTACTCTCTACAAAGCTGGAAAGCGAAGAGCCTTAGCTAAAGGCGAGCGCCACCATGAAAGAGAAAAGAAAGGTTACGGTGGACAAAAATATCCGCTTCAAAGAGAATTTGCTAAAACAACTAAAAAACAAACTCTGCGTCTCAAATGCAAAGTTTGTAATTATATGAGGCACAAGGATGGCATTCGCCTAAGAAAACTGGTTATACAATAATAATGGAGAAGAAAACATGTCTGAATGGAGCAAACTCATCCCAAAACCAAGAAGTGTCTTTCTCAGAGTCAAGTGCACAAAATGCGGCAACGAACAATTAATCTTTAGCAATGCTGTTAACAAGATAACCTGCAACGTATGCGGAGAAACATTAGCCGAACCAACCGGTGGAAGAGCAAAAATCAAAGGCGAAGTGCAAGCAGTTCTTGAATAAGGGATGAACATTGAAATGGCTGAGCGTAAGCCCGAATGGCCAGAATCTGGCGACCTAGTAATTGCTACAATAGAAATAGTCACCGATTATGGTGCTTACGCTAAACTTGACGAATATAATAAACGAGGTTTACTTCACGTCTCCGAAATTTCATCCTCTTGGATAAGAAACATCCGAGACTTCGTTCGTGAAGGACAAAAATTGGTTCTAAAAGTTTTGAGAGTGGAGCTAGAAAAAGGGCATATAGACTTATCCCTCAGAAGAGTGACAAAAAGGGAAAGAATAGAAAAAGTCCTCTCATGGAAAAAAGAAAGAAAAGCCGATGCGTTACTTCGTGGTGTCGCAGAAAGAGTCGGCCTAACCAGCAATGAAGTTTACGAAAAAGCAGGCGCACTAATAGAAGAAAAATTCGGCTTATACGAAGGTTTCGAAAAAGCAGTGATCGAAGGACCAGAAGAACTAACAAAAATAGGCATACCAGAAAATCTTGCCACTGCCTTCGCTGACGTAGCAAAAGAACGCATCCATGTAAAAATGGTTAAAGTAAAAGGCGTCCTCGAAATTCGATGCATAAAACCCAACGGGGCAAAAATAATCAAAGAATCCTTCCAAGCATCCAAAGCTGAGAAAACAAAAGATGTAGACATAAAATTCTACGTTATTGCAGCACCAAAATACAGCGTCGAAGCACTAGCTGAAAACTACAAACGAGCCGAAGATATCCTGCAAAAAGCAGCGCAACATGTCATCTCAAACGTCACAAAAACAGGTGGGCAAGGCACTTTTAGAAGGGAAAAATAATTGGTTTGGCAACTACGGAAATGCGTAAACTGCGAAAAATACACCTTGAACAAAAACAATTGCCCTTACTGTGGTGGGCCTGTTAGAATTCCTCACCCACCGAAATTTTCCCCAGATGATAAATACCTCAAATACCGAATGG
Source organism: Bathyarchaeia archaeon (assembly GCA_050013315.1). Taxonomy (GTDB): domain Archaea; phylum Thermoproteota; class Bathyarchaeia; order Bathyarchaeales; family Bathycorpusculaceae; genus Bathycorpusculum. The sequence goes on along the minus strand of JBEKFM010000023.1, from coordinate 28,303 downwards.
CAATGAAAAGGGGTAACACAACATAATGAAAGAAACCTACATCAAAGAATTCGCCCAAATTGAACCAAATAATCCCATACTTATCGAGGGCCTTCCAGGTTTAGGGCTTGTAGGAAAAATCGCCCTTCGCTACATGATTAAACAGTTAAAACCCAAAAAGATTGCTTATCTTTACTCGCCTCACTTCCCATATTTTGTCCTTGTTAACAAAAAAGGCAACGTTCGCCTCTTGAGAGGCGCATTCTACTACTACAAAAACCCAAACGGACCAAACGATCTTATCCTCTTCACTGGCGATAGCCAATCACAAACAATCGAAGGGCAATACGAAATCGCTGATCGGATGCTTGACTTCTCAGAAAAGTACAAAGTCAAAACAATTGCAACCATCGGCGGTTACCGAATGGAGCCAAAAGAAAAACCTAAGGTCTTCATAGCTGCAACCTCACAGGAAATCTTAGATAAAGCACTACAGGCAGGCGCAACTTTAAGCACCTCTGGAAGCCCCATTGTTGGAACAGCAGGCTTAATACTTGGCCTAGCAAAATTCAAAAAAATCGACGCAATCTGCCTGTTGGGTGAAACACGCGGTTACCTGCCTGACCCTTTTGCCGCAAAAAGCGTTTTAGAAGTTTTAAAATCCACTTTCAACTTTGACTTAGACCTAACAGGATTGAACGAGGAAATTGCTCGAGCAGAAACAATGGTGACTCGCCTGCAACAAATTGAAGAAAAACGGGCATTGCAAGCTGAACAAACACGTAAAGAAGAAGATAAAAAGACCACTTACATCTCTTAAACAGCAAACCATCATTAGTCGAGGCTTCGTCAAGCTTGTTGCGTTTTTGTTTAGGTTTTCTTTAGGCATCCTTCTCTTGGTTCATAAATAGTGCCTTCGCGAAGCAATTGGCTTATCATTCGTTCAATTTCGCCTCTCGGAATCTGATGCTTGGTTTCCAGTTCGTTGACAAGGGCGTCTTTCTCAACTATGCCTGTTACTTTCTCCATGTTCATTAGTGTTGAAATTACAATCGACAATCTGTCTCGAAGAGTTTTAGGTCTTCCAGTCATTATTAAATCAATATCAACTTTATAGGAGGACAAGTCAATTCCCACTTCTTCCAACGACCTCTTCATAATGGCTATGGCTGCTCCTGCATCCTCAGCTGTCACTTCCTTCCGTAATGCAACACGTGCCCTGGCTTCTGAGATGCGAACAAGTGATTCCAGTTGACGTGCAGTTATCGCCACTGGTGAGCCTTCTGTTTCGCTTGCTGCGCGCATGGCTAAGTAAAAGTCGCTTAGTTGCTTTAACGCTCCATTGCTAAGTACCGGCTTAATCCCTCTAGCATAGCTGACATATTTGCGCAGCAATTCTGCATCTACTTGGGCCTCTACAGGACTTGCGCCTCTTCGGTGAATTTCCAAGATGTGCTGAGACATTTTTCCATCCGCTTCTTTGTTTGGCACGTCGCGTAAAACGAAAATTAAGTCAAAACGCGAAAGAATAGTTACTGGTAACGAAATGTTTTCGGCAACTGTCCTGTTTGGTTCATATCTGCCTAAAGATGGGTTGGCTGCTGCAAGCACTGCTGTTCTGGCGTTTAATGTGGCGACAATGCCTCCTTTTGCAACTGAAACTGTGTGCTGTTCCATGGCTTCGTGGATGGCGACACGGTCTTCTGGTCGCATTTTGTCCATTTCGTCGATACATGCGATTCCTTTGTCAGCTAATACGAGCGCACCTGCTTCAAGGCTCATGCTTCCTCCTTTTTCTCTAACTACTGCGGCGGTTAAGCCTGCGGCGGTTGTTCCTCTTCCTGATGTGTATAATCCTCTTGGGGCTATTCTTGCTACGTATTGTAGGAGTTGTGATTTGGCTGTGCCAGGGTCACCGATTAATAGAGCGTTCATTTCTCCTCTTACGTTGACGTCCGGCAGGGTTTTTGAGACTCCGCCGAAGAGCAAGTACATTATTGCTTCTTTGATGTGCTCTAAGCCGAAGATTGATGGTGCTATGGATTGAATGATTTTCCTGTGTACCCATGGGTCTTTTGCGAGTGCATGCATTTTTTCTTCTTCTTCTGGTGTTGGCGGTGATGTTTCGGGTTCTTTGCCAAGCACTTCTACTAAGTTAGCGTCAAGTTGAAGAATGAATGTTCGAAGTTTACCCATTCCCATTAGTGAAGGTGCAAAAGCACGGACGATGCCGACTACGGAAACGTGGTCGCCTGGTCTTGCAACATCAACTATGTCATCGCCGACCGTTTTGACGCTTAATGTCCGTGGTAATTGCCCTGGCGGTAAATCTTCAGGTTTTTCCTGTAGCCGAAGGTCTTGGGAATCTATAAAAGTGGATTCTTCTTGGACAAACTCAAATGGGCCATCTCTTCCGCAGTCAGGGGCTTGGCATATGGCTGGCGCCTTTAGGAACTGTCCTGTTTGTTCAACTATATTCATGGTTCCGCAGCGCTTGCACTTGAAGGCTGCTAGCAGCACCATTGGCCTGACTGATGTGGCTCTTACTACTATGCCTTCGACCATGACTAGTTTTGCCATTTGTCTTGAGCCCAGTTTTCTTAGTATTTCTTTGCCGAGGAGTTGGGAGATTCTGACATTGATTTTTTCTATTTTTTCCGCGTGTTCTGCATCCTCAATACGGAGTTGTTCGTATGCTCCTTTGCCTGCGTGTTGTAGGTATTCTTCTGGTTTGTTTAGTAATTGTTCAGCTAGTGCTTGATCGAATCCGTAGAGCTCTTCAAAGTCGATTACTATGGAGTTTTTTCCTGTGATGGCTAACTGCGCGATTCTTTGGCGGTACTTTTCTTTTTTGAAGAATTCTTGGAAACGTTGCTGTGGGTCTATTGTTTCTAGTTCATTAGCCATCTTACTTTTCTCCTTCATTTTCTAAGATTTTTGTTTTCCAATGGGAGATTATTTTGACCAGTTGGTCGTAAACGAGTTTTTCTTCGCTTGTAAATTTTTTTAGAACTTGCTCACTTTGGGTGGGAGCGGAAGATAGGGCAACTATTTTCTTCAAACGAGAATTTACAATGTCGCGCGCTAATTGTTTTGCTCTATCGTATTCTTGGTATTTTTCCGATTGCTTTGATGCTTGCTCTTGCAAATCGGAAATGAATCTGCGAAGTTTAGGGTAAAAATCGTCTGGTAGCTCAGATATTTGTCCTGGGATTTGTACGCCTTCTTTCCACTGCACCTTAAACAGTTTTGTTGCGTCCAAAACATCGTTTTCCCGAAAATGCACCATTCCAGAGTTGGCTAACTCTTTTGCCACCCAAAAATATACTTCATACTCGTTTCCTTCGTCAAAGGGGCCAACAGTTAATCCAGCAAGCTTGATCTCTGGGCAGTTCCTGTTAGCCACAATTTTGACCAGTGAGTTTTCGTAGGAGAAATCTAAAGTGCAAATTTTCGTTGACAAATCCCTTTTCCCTCTCAAGCCCGATTGTTTTCCCCTTTTGCGGGGTTCAACAGATAATGACAAGAACAGTTTTAAGCATTTGCACTAGAGAACAATGACAAAGAAGGCCTGCACTTCTAGCTGAGAAAAGTAAAGATTGGGTATTTATGGCCATAGTCCTAGTGTTTTTATGGCGTTTGCAACTCGTCCTACACCCAGCATTAACGCGCCTGTGCGCATGTCGCTCTCCTCCTTCTCCACTATAGCAACTACGTCGTTGAATGCTTTGGTCATTTTGGCTTCAAGTTTTCTGTTGACTTTTTCCAGTGGCCATTGCTCGCGGGTTAAGTTTTGTACCCATTCAAAGTAGCTGACGGTTACGCCTCCAGAATTGGCAAGGATGTCGGGAATTAAGCAAATGTCTTTTTCGTACAATGCTTTATCAGCTTCCGGCGTGGTGGGTCCGTTTGCTGCTTCTGCGACCATTTTTGCTTTGATTTTGTCAGCGTTTTTGCAGGTGATTTGGTTCTCTAGCGCTGCAGGAATGAGCACATCGCAGCGTAATTCAAGTAATTCATCGTTTGTTATGTTTTTGCAGTCTTTGTAGTTCTGGACTGAACCGGTTTTTTCTTTGTGCGCTAAAACATCTTCAGGGTTTAAGCCCTCAGCGCAGTAGATTCCTCCTGTGGAGTCGCTAACGGCTATTATTTTGCTGCCGATTTCTTGCGCTGCCATTGCTGAGTGGTAGCCGACGTTGCCGAAGCCTTGAATGGCTATAGGGGCGTTTTTGAGCTTAAGATGGTTGTTTTCTGCAGCTTGTTTTACGCAGTGGATTACTCCTCTGCCAGTGGCTTCCGTTCTGCCCCAGGAACCTCCGATTTCAACTGGTTTGCCGGTGACGCTTTCGGGGATGCTGTAGCCTTTCAGCTGGCTGTAAGTGTCCATTATCCAAGCCATAGTTTGTGCGTCAGTGTACATGTCTGGTGCAGGAATGTCACGGTGTGGTCCCAAATATTCGAAGATTAGGCTGACGTATCTTCTTGTTAATCGTTCAAGCTCGTGTTTGGTCATTTTTTTAGTGTCAACGCATACGCCGCCTTTTGCTCCACCGAATGGTATGTCGGCGATGGCGCATTTCCAAGTCATCAGCATTGCTAACGCGGTAACTTCGTCAAGGGTGATGTTTGGGTAGTATCGGATTCCGCCTTTGAATGGTCCGCGTGCATCCCAATGTTGTACTCTTACGCCGTTGAATACGCCCACCGTTCCGTTATCCATTCGGATGTCGATGCTGACGATGATGGAGCGTTTTGGCAAGCTGAGCATCTTGTGCATCCCAGAATCCAACTGTAACTTTTTGCAAGCCAGTTTAAGTTGGGAAAGTGCCACTGTTAATGGTGTGTGTTCTTCAGCCATAAGTCAAGCCTTCTACAACAAGTGTAATTAAAAATGGCTAGATAAGATTTGCCTCTGCCCGTTTTTTTGTGTGTTTGGTTGATGCTTTTGTATACGACCTTTTAATTCCCATGTTGATTAAAAAACTATTGCACCGTATCTGCTTAACTTTTTTGCATAGATATTTATCATCTATTGATTTACGAAAACTTTCCCTTCTTAAAACTATGTTGGTGCGATAAGAAAGACAATTCAGATCTTTTCCAATAATCAGCTAAATACAATAAATAGTCAGTTCACGCACGGTAAGCACCGTAAAATACTCACATTAAGTTGTTAAAAAAGGGCATAATTGCTAGTTTATCGCTAAATAGCAAGAAAATTAGAATTTTTCGAGACCTTCTTCAAATTGCTTTCTATCCCTCAAACATTTAGGGCAAACGCAACTGAATGGAAGGTTTTTGGTGGGGCATAACTCATTGTATTTGCACTCTGAACATGGGAAGTCTTTTCCGCAGCGGGTGCAGGTTTGGAGAAACACGACTTCGGTGTTTAAGATGCTGGCGATTGTATCGGTAATTTTTTCAATATTGTTATAACTTTTGACGGAAAAGACGCCTTGCTCACGATTATAGTCCAAGCCCAAATGTAGCAAGAGAATAAATTTTTCTTTTTCAACCCTTGGAAGCTTGAACGCCTTCTTACTTAAAACTGCAACCATTAGCTTTCTCCCTAATACCGGTTCATTTTAATTAGGAAATCAACCTCTTCCTGTGTGAGCTTAAGCCAAGTAGCCAGTGGGCTTGATTTTTGATTTTGCAGCATGTTCTTGATAAATGGAACAAAATCGCGTTTAGCTATTTCGTGAGAAACATGACATTGAGCTCCAATTTTTCCGCAGATAGCATCTAAAATTGTTCTTTTGCCTTTGGTCCAAAACAAAGTAATAATCCTAATTGGCGGTGAAATAAACTCAAAGGGTTTATATGATTCAGGTGCAACTACTGCTGCTTCGGATAACGAGTTGAAGAAGTACTTTAAGAGATGCCAGTTCTCAGTTCCCACCCTTCCTCGGAAAACATCGGCTTGGGAAACGAAATTGTAGGCGACAGCAAGCTCTGCTGGGTTCGTGTATCGTCTGGGCAGATTGTCGCTCACCGAAAGCAGAAAATCATCATAGTCAACGCTTGAGCGGCTAAGTAAACTTGATGCTTCAGCTATTGATTTTGCTGAGAAAAAGCCTCTGAGTGTTTCGTCCATGCTGATGTCTTTATTTCTTGAACTAAGCGCCATGGTGTCTTGAAGTGTGAGGATTCGATTTTCTTCGCTTATGCTTTGCAGGTCGTTTACAGCTGACCGTACATCGCCCTTGCTGTTTTGGGCGATTCTCTCAAGCGCCTCAAACTCCGCTTTAACATGCTCAAGCAGACAAATCTTCTGCAATAGAGAAATTATTAGCGGTATCCGGATTTGCTGGAAACGGATCAGCAAGCATACTTTCTTTAGTGGTCTTAACTTGTCTATGTCAGGGTCGTTTGCTGCCATTATAACTGGTACCTGGGATTTTTCAACGATTTTTATTATGGCGCTCACTCCGCCTCTGTCCTCGTTACCTGCTATGCCGTCAACCTCGTCCAAGAAGAGAAGGTTGCCCTTGCTTTTGGCTGAGAAAGTGTCTAAGGCTACAAAGGAAGTGGCTGGTTTAGCAATTTCATTAATCGCTTTTTCGGATCTTGTGTCGCTGGCGTTCATTTCAATAATTATAAAACCGAACTCTTTTGCGGCAGCGTTAACCAATGCTGTTTTTCCCACGCCAGGTGGTCCATAAAGTAAAACTGCTTTTTTGGTTCGCCGCTTGCTTTTTAGCCACTCGATAAAAGTGGCTTTCGCTTCTTCATTGCCAGTTATGTCTTCTATCTTTTTTGGGCGATACTTTTCAACCCATAAAAGATCCTCTTTCAATAGTTTTCCCCTATGGCTTTACCGAATTTTGCGAATTGAGCTAGCAACGCACTTAACTGGATGTCACTATTAGCGCCTTGGGTTAAGCGGTAATCGTACTCGCCGATCACGTTTGATAGGTCGGCTTTTTGTTCAGGCGTAAGATCAGACATTTTGAAGATTTCCCTCTGTACTTGACGTATGATTTCAGAGCCTGAAAAGCCGTAGGACCCCATTATTTCATACATTGTTTTCCTTGCTTCAATAAAGTCGCCGAACAATGCTTTTCGAATCATTTTTTGAACTTGCATAGGGCTGGCTTCACCTATAACCAGTAATACGGCCTTTTCATCTACTACTCCTTTCCTGTATGCTGAAGCTGTCTGTAACGCGTTTATAGCGTGCCTGAGGTCACCTTCTGAATAATCAACTATTCTTTCAGCCGCTTCAGGCAAGAGGTCAACTTTTTCTTTTTTTGCTATGCATTGCAATTGCTCTTTCATCGCTTGCTTATCTAGCCTCGAAAATCGGAATATGGCGCATCGGCTTTGTATCGGTTCAATTATTTTGCTAGATTGGTTACATATGAGTATGAATCTGGATGTGCGAGAACTGGTTTCCATTATTCTTCTTAACGCTGTCTGAGCAGGACCAGTCATCTGATCACATTCATCCAGAATAATCAGTGCAAACGGCACATTGCCAAATCCTGAACGACTATAACGTGAAAAATCTTTGACTCTTTCACGCACGGTGTCAATGCCTCTTTCATCAGATGCATTAAGCTCCAACGTGAAGCTTTTCCAGTTTGGACCAAAAAGTTCATGAGCGATGCATAATGCAAGCGTGGTTTTCCCAGTGCCCGGTATCCCTGCGAACATCAGGTGAGGCATGGTTTTTGGGGTTCTCATGAAAGCTTTGAGGCTTTCAACGATGTCATGTAAGTCTACAACTTCGCTTAGGTTTTTTGGACGATACTTTTCGACCCACATAAGTGCTTCTTCATTAACTGCCATTAGTAAACCTTCAATAACAAATCATAAAATAACGCGATTACTTTCTTAATTTACTTTTCCTAAGTAATCGAAAGGAATCTGGCATAAAAACGACTAAGTTAAGTGAGTGCTAACCGATTTTGCTTCCTTCAGCAATATCCTTCTCGGGTTGAAGCACAGTTATGTTTCCTTCATTATCTTCAGCTGCTAATATCATGCATTGTGATTCAACGCCTGCTAACACGCGCCTTTGGAGGTTCAACAGAAAAACACATTTTTTGCCAACTAGTTCCTCAGGCTTATAATATTTAAGCAAACCTGCAACCGCCTGCCTTTTCTCCGACGCAAAATCAACCAGTATTTTGATCAGTTTCTTTGATTCTGGAATTTGGGTTGCTTCAATTATTTTTCCTACGCGTAAGTCAATTTTTTGGAATTCTGCGAATGATATTTCTTCAGTCAAATGATTCACACTCTGGCAATAGTTTACTTTTCATTGATATTTAATTTGTTTTCCTTTGCAAAACCGATTCTTTCACTAGTTGCTAGCCTGTGGGCTTGCAGCAGCGGCTCTGGAATTCGGCTTCTTGCACAGTGTTTAACGATTTTGATGGCTGTTTCAAGTGACACCATGTGGCCGGTGCTCACGTAAATTGGCTTGGTATCCTGCTTTGTAGTTACTGCGGCACCGATGATTTCGCCCTTATCAACCAAAAAAGTCTCCCCGCCATCCTCAAGTGGCGTACCAATCAACCTGCTTTTTGCAGCACCAATAGTGGGTTTTCCGAGTGCGAGTCCAAGGTGGCTTGCAAATCCACATCTGTATGGATGTGCTATTCCTTGTGCATCAACAAGGAACGCATCAGGTTGAATCTTCAATTTTTTGATTGCTGCCATTGCAGGGGGAATTTCTCTGAAAGATAGCAAAGTTGGAATATAAGGAATCTCAGCTTGGCATATTGCAACTTGAGTTTCCAAAAGCTCCAAAGAATCATAATCCAAAACCGCTACTGCACCGATGCCGAAGTTCCCAACGTATGAAACATCAACACCCGCAATTATTCTAATTTTTTGGGGTAACCTATCTTCCAAAATAATCTTCTTTGACAGACAAGCCTGTAGCTTGTGTGCTTTTTTTACTGAAAAATTCTTCTTTAGCTTGGGCAATTCAAATGTTGCTCTTTTTTGGCTTGCGCTTAGCTGTGCGTTTTGCGGGTTCAAACCGCTTTAAGTAATCCTCAAGTGATTTTCTTCTAACTTCTATCGTAATGTCGCCGCGTGTAGATTCGATTATTCTTCTGGCAATATCAGATTTATGTCGAAGCCCTGGAACAAGCATGTAAGCCTCGTCTAGAGCTAATAACTGAATGAATATTTGATCCATTATCTCTAAGCATTCTTCCCCCTTTTTTACGTGGCCCTCACGCAAATTATCTAGTGCTAAGCGTCTATATTCACCGATGACATCTGCTAAGCCAAGCACGTAATCAACAGAAGGCACGCTAATTTCCGCTGGAGTGACAAAACGCGACTCCTCAACCAGCACCAAGAATATGTTTGCCTCAGAATATTCCTGAAGCGTCGCACTGTACATGCCTCCATAAATAATCTCGGGGTAGTCCTTAACTAAGGCTTGGAGGCCTGAAATTTTTTCCTTTGCACTTTGTATTAGTTGCTTAGCTTCATTGATCTTTTTTTGATGGATTAGAAGTATCGCTTGCTTGGATAGACTTGTTGCTTTCCGCATGCTTTCATGTGTTTCTTCGCGAATTTTGTTTTTTTGCATGAGCTCGTTTTTTACTTCTTGAAGGACAGTGGTTAAAGAGGACAAAATTACACCATCTGATAAAATGATTGTTTGGTTATTTATTTCAATCTCCTAAAAAACCTGGTATTTACTTGCTTTTGTTTATAGCCGTTAGGCGCCAGTCTATTTCTCGATGAGAAGTCTACTGTTTCCAATAGTGAAGCTTACTTTGACGAGTGTCGAATCTGTTATTTTAAATGGAAACATGCCACCTCCGCTAAATCTTTGGTTGGTAGACGAGGTATTTACCCTCCTTTCTTTTGAACAAACGCCCTCTTCCTTCGTTTACCATAGTATCAACCGTTTGGCAATTAAAGTGAGGCCAAAAGTACGTATTAAAATTTATCCAATATTTAATTTTTCAAAATGGGACTTAGTTGTTTCCAACTAGAATAGGCTTTTTTAGTCTGCTCAACAATACAACTCTGCTCTCTGGAGCTTCATCAAGAATCTTATACCCTGTCTTCTCCGCTAGCTGTGTAGCAAAGTCCTTGACTTCGCTGTGTAAAGGCATGCTCTCAAAGCTCAGGCGGAGATTTGAAAAACCAATGTGCATATACGCTTTTGCTTCGATGTACGTGGGATTGGCTCTTGCAACTATTTTAGCATATTCATCAACATGGTTCATGTTGTGTTCTTTAACCAGCGTCATGCGAATCACTGTAGGGCAATGGAAACTTTGCAATAAATCAAGTGTCTCGTTTAATTTTGCCCAAGCACTTGGGAATTGGGGACGGCAAACCAGTTTGTATACCTTCTCGTTTGGTGCGCATACTGAAATGTAGAGTTGGGTTGGTTCTTGGCTTAGTTTTGAAAGTTTAGCAGGCAAAGTGCCGTTGGAAACTAGAAAAGTTGTGAAATTTTTCTGGTGGAATGTTCGAATCAACTCTCCTAGCGGCTCGTAGAGGGTAGGTTCGCCCGTCAAACTTATCGCAACATGCTTAGGCGTTAGGGCTTCTTGGAATTTGTGCCAGTTTGTTTTTGGGTTTCCTTTGTATCCTGTTAGAATCTTCTCTTGTGCCTTTAGGCTTCCCTGAACAATTTCTTCTGGTGAGTCAACTGTTGGAATTTTCGTCTCATCCCAAGTAATCTGCAAGTCTCCGCTTTGTGCTCTCCAACAAAACAAACATTGTTGCGTGCAATAGTAAAGTGAAGGCGACATTTGGATGCACCGGTGCGATTTTATGCCGTAAAACTTTTCTTTATAACAAGGTCTATCATTAACTATGGATTCATGAAGCCACTTACATCTTTTGACCGCTGAATGATTGCCTATCAAGTGGTATTTTTGCTTCTTTAAGGCTCCTGAGAGCGTGGTCGCGGTGTTTTTTTCCAAGTTTCCACCGAAATTTAGGTAAGGTTTAGAGTCTTTCGTCTTTTAAAAATCCTGTGGCTAAAGTGAATTTCTTTCTTTAAATCATTTTTGTTTCAGGTTTTTTAATCTTTTCAGGTCTTCTATCCGACGGTTAAATGGTAAAGTTTAAAATCATCTCTTAGTTAAATCATCAGTCATTACAGATGCGGATGTCTATCTATCGGGAGAGCAGAGTGATTTGAATAAACGAATTGTTGCGGTTACCCTATTAGTATTAATGTTCTTTGCCGTTGCGCTTGCACCTCTCGAAATAGTCTTTGGGCAAAGCTCACAACTAGGGGTAACTATTTATCAGGTGACTCCGAGCTCGTTAACTGGACCCGTAGGGACAGCGGTAAATGTTCAAGGAACCATTTATGAGGCCAATAGTTCCTACCAAATAGTATTTGGCAACATTGTTGTTGCTAGTGGCAATACCTATCCTCAAGGATATTATGTTAATGCGAACTTCACTGTGCCCCAAGTTCCAAAGGGCGTTTATGCATTGATTATTAGAGATGTGGCAATTAGCACAAATTCGACTGCTGATTCATTCACGGTTACAACAGGCTACTCCATAAAGGCTATTCCCTCGGAAGTACAGGAAGGTAACAGCGTGGAGTTGAATGTCGCTGTCACTGGAGGGGACCCAAACACTGCCTATAGTGCGAATGTTTCTGTTCTGCTTCCAAGCCCTCTTAACACAGAGTATTCAAAAGTAGTGTCACTAGGAACGTCCAACCAAGAGGGAACCGTGAATGCGCAAATCACTTATCCAGACAGTAGCTTTCAACCGAGTGGTTCAGTCACCGACTACGCGGGCGCATACACCATCTACTTTAACCAAACTGAGTCTTTGGCGCAAAATCAATTCTCAGTTGGTTTCCTTGATTCAACCACATATCACAGAGGTCAAACGGTAACAATAGGAGCGACAGGTTACCAGCCGAGTCAGGCTGCGACGCTAAGTGTCACTAGTGGTGCCACTGGTGCGTCTCTCGACTCTGCATCCCTAACAGCTTCAGCTGAAGGTATAATCAATATTACATGGGTAGTACCCTCTAATGCTGCAATTGGAGCTTATACTGCAAAAATAACTCCTCAAGGCACCCAGAAATCGATTCAAGACTCAGAGATCTTTTCGATTCCCGGATACTCTATTCAAGTTAAAACAGTAAATATAGCCGGCGATTTAGTTTCTGGTGTACAGATTCAAGCCCTAGATGAAGCATCCAATATAGCTTATAATAGCACGAGTGGAAATGATGGCGTGGCTAACTTTAATCTTGAGACAGGTGCTCAAGTTTTGACTGCCTTTTTGGTAGGCGTCAAAGTAGGAGAAACCACCATAACCGTCACTGGCAACGGAACTTTCAGTCTGCAATGCCAATTAACTGACCTTAAAATCACGGTTCAAAATGAAAATGGAATTTTAATGCCGTTTGTGAATCTAGCCATTACATACCAATATCAACCAACAAGCGGTGGGTCTTCTCAAACAGGAAGTGCTTCAGGTCAAACGGACCCTTCAGGAACCTTCACATTAGACTCCGCCCTAACGGGAATAAGCTACACTATAAACGCTTCGTTGTACAATGAAGTTTTTAATTCTGGTAACAACACTATAAACAGTCTTCCAGTACAGGCACTCTCAGAAGTAGTAATAACTTGTCCAAACGAAGCCTTAACGATTAATGTAGTTGGTTCTAATCAGGCAGCAATTCCTGATGCACGAATAGACCTTGTTGAATTAACAAATGGTTTATTCTACTCTGCCACAACTGACAGTTCGGGATCATCGACCAGCCAAGTTACCTTTGGAATGTACCAGGCACAAATCTACAAAGGCAACATTTTAATTAACGAAACAAACATCGCAGCCTTCGGCGCCAGCCAAATACAAATACGTTGCACTCTCTACGACATTCAAGTATCAGTATCGGTCGTTGACTTTTTCGGTCATCCAATTGCAAACGCTAATGTCACATTAAATGGGCCTGCAACGGAGCGATTCTCAGCTGTAACTCAAGGCGACGGAACTGCGACTTTCAGTAATGTTGTTGGTGGAGATATGCAAATAGTAGCGTTTGCTCCAGGAGCACAGAATGGTTATCAAGCCTTGAGCCTTACTGTTGATCAGCCAACTTCAGTTCAGATAAAAATTGATAGGTATGTTGCTTTCGGATCGCTCTTGATACCAGTAAGTTCACTGATCACCATAGCAGTAATATTGGTAGCCATAATCCTGTTCGCTGCCATCGAAATTTATCTGCGAAAAAGAGTTAAACATATCTAGTGAAAGCTAAATACTCAATTTTACCCTTGACAAGAAAAAAGTTTATATGGCTTCAAATAAACATAAAGAAAACACAAAGATAAAACATCAATTAGATTTTGATTTGACAATTGAGGTGTATCTATTGGCTCAATCAAAAGCTTGTTCTCCAACATGCTCGTCTTTTAAGTGCGCTAAAAACTCTGCCTTCTTCCGACGAGACTCGATTTGGTGTAGATGGACCGAAGAGATGTGCGACGTTTCAGACTGCACCTATTCTATGTGTATGAAAAGGCGATTGCTACCCAGAGGAATATGCGGCGAAACCGTTAAACGCAAAACTGTTGAAAAAGATCTTGATGATGGTTTTCTCGGCGAATCAATAAGACTTAAAGGAAAAGCATTGCGCAAACTCGGAGACAAAGAAATATTTTAGATGAATAAAAACCGAACTGAGTTACTCGTGCTGAGGGTACGAGTATTCCCTTTCTTATTTTGATTGAACACGCTTAACTACTGGTGGTTTAACTTTCTTCAAAATTCTGTAGCCGCAGATGATGCATTTTGTTTCTCCGCCGCGTAGCTCTAGTTCTTCGGATGGCACTTTTGCCCCGCATCTCATGCATTCGTAAACTATTCCTGACTTTTCCATTAGAAACGCCTCTCCTACAAAGAAAAGTATTTTGCTTTTAAACATTTCCAATCCTTTCCACTAATGAGGATGCACAGTTGAGAAAACGGCTTCGAAAAAAACTCTCTACCGCTCTCTCTTCAGAAGAGCTAAACCAAATCTACAATTCCTTCGATATAATAGGCGACATAGCAATAATAAAAATGCCAAACGACAATGCTGTCAACGCTGAAACAGTAGCGAACCAGATAATGTCTATCCACAAAAACGTAAAAACAGTTTTTGCCCAAACTAGTCCGATCTTGGGTGATTTTAGAGTTAGAGATTTAAAATTGTTAGCTGGAGAAAACAAAACAAGCACCAAACATAAAGAATCAGGTTGCGTATTTGCAGTCGATGTTGAGAAATGTTATTTTTCACCTCGGCTTTCTCATGAGAGATCACGGGTCGCAGGCATGGTTAAGAGCGGTGAGATGGTTGTCAATATGTTTGCAGGCGTCGGTTGCTTTAGCATAATAATCGCCAAAGCCGTTTGCCAAACCAAAGTGTTCTCGATTGACCTTAACCCAACGGCTGTTCAATACATGGAGAAGAACGTTAGAATCAACAGGGTTTTCGATAAAGTAATCCCTGTGCTTGGCGACTCAAAAGACATAATCAACAGTCAATTGCGAGGTATGGCTGACCGGGTCTTGATGCCTCTGCCTGAAAAAGCCCTCGATTACCTGCCCTATGCAGTTTCAGCGCTCAAGAAACTTGGTGGATGGATTCACTACTACGATTTTCAGCATGCAACAATAAACGAAAATCCAACTGAGAAAACCAAGTTGAAGGTAGCTGAAAAACTTGATAGCCTGGGCGTAGGTTACGTTTTTGCTTTTTCTCGCGTTGTACGTAGTACGGGTCCTAACTGGTACCAAACTGTTCTGGATATTCGGGTCGTTTCATTGCCAAGCAAGTTTTAATAACTTAGTCGTTAACTATCTCTTTCGTGAAGAAAAATGAAGCGAAAACTTATGGACATCTTGGCTTGCCCCATAGACAAGTATCATCCACTTGAACTTCATGTTTTTGAAGAAAAAGATGAAATAGTGGAGGGATTAATCGTCTGCCCTAAATGCTTACGCTGGTACCCAATAAGAGACGAAATTCCAGAAATGTTGCCTGATGAATTACGAAAAGAAGCAGAAGACTTGCCCTTCTTGAAGAAATGGAAGGAAAAAACTCCTGAAAAAATAGTGACTGAAGGAAAACCCTTCAACTTAAAATAAAGTTTGTGTGTGCACTTAGCTGGCTCCTTTCTAGCTAAGAACTCTTCGCGGTTAGGCTTTTGAAAACTTTTCTTGTAGCATTGCGCTTGTTGTTTTTTCAAAAATCTGCAAAAATTTTTTTGCTGTTTTTTGATAAGCTTTTTTCAAGCTCCTTTTCTCGTTTTGGGTTTGAATCGTTTGCAGGTTGCGTATTAAAATGTCTTAGAGTGTCCTATAGTGTCCTAGAATGTCCCTGAAACGTCTTAGAGTGTCCTATAGTGTCCTAGAATGTCCCTGAAAAAGGGCAGGTTGACTTTTTGGGGTCGCAAGGTTTAAAACTAAATCGCAATCGGGAAATCGAATTGGGGGATAGATACAGATGAGTCTATCTTTCTATTTTTATTGCTCTGTTTTTGGCTGAGGATTGCATGGCGGCTTGAGCGATTTCTAGTGCTTTAACGCCGTCCTCTCCTGTTATGAGTGGCTTTTTCTTTTCAAGTATGCATTCTGCAAAGTGTTGGAGTTCAAGTCTTAACGGTTCTTGGAATGGGTATCTTGGTTGAACTGACTCCTTTTGCTGTTCAATCCATAAGTCTTGAGTTATGTAATCTAGTTTCATTATGGCATCGCTTCCGGTCACGGTTAACGTTCGTGTTTTATAGGGTGTTAGCCAGTTGGATTCTATGAAAGCGCTTTCTCCACCCTTGTATGTGAGCATTATGTGAGCGTAGTCTTCGAATTTTAGGTGCTTCATGTTTCCCATTTTAGCGTAAACCGTGATGGGGTCCTGCTTGGATATGAATCGCATAACATCTATGTCATGTATCGCTGTGTCTTTAACTACTCCAACATCGCCTATTCTTTCAGGCCACTGTGAAACACGTTTGGCTGTAGCACAGACTAATTCGCCGACTTTTTTGCTTTCCAAAGCCTCACGGATACTCTGTAGTCCAGGAATGAATCTCATCAAAAAACCTACGGTTAAAATAAGACCATTTTGTTCTGCAGTTTCACAGAGCTTTTCCGCTTGCTTTGCGTTGGTTGCCATGGGTTTCTCAACCAGAACATGCTTTCCTGCTCTGAGGGCTTTGAGTGCTTCTTTTGCAAGATGTGTTGACCATGTGCATACGCTTATGGCTTCTATTTCTTTGTTTTTCAGCATTCGTCCGCTGTTTGTGTAGGCTTTTACGCCGTACTGGTTAGCCATGGTTTTGGCTCTTTCAGCGTTCACATCGCAAATTGCAATGAGTTCGGTTGAGGGCAGCTCTTTGTAGACTCTTGCGTGGTTTTTTCCCCATGCACCTGTACCGATTACTGCTACTCCAAGTTTCTTCATTTTATTCCTGTACCTCTTCCTAGTCCTCGATATATGAAGCCTTCTTGCTTCACTTTTTGTGGATCCAAGATACCCGCTAAATCTACGATTAGTGGGGGCGCTTTCGTTAATGGTTTAAGTTTCTTTAGGTTTAAGTGTTTAAGCTGCTCCTCTCCTGTAAGTATTATTATGCAGTCAGTGCCTTCCACTGCCTCGTTTAAGCCGGTCTTTATCATTCCCGAATTCAGTGTCTCTCTCTTTGATGAGGAGTCATGTAGGCTGGTTTTGGCGCCTTTCAACTCTAACATTTTGACAAAAACACCTGTAGCGTTACTTGGGTTAACGGTGCCTAGAACCGAGACCCTTGCTCTTCTCAGCGTTTTGCCGCAGCTTCGCAGGGCGTCTTGTGTTAAGTTAACTGCGTGTTTAACCATGTCTTCGTTTATTTGCCTAGCTAGCGCTGGAAGTTTAAGTTTGGCATTCAGGTTCTCTCCACTGTCAATCAGAAGGTATGCGCTCTTGTTTTCGTCTCCAAAAGTTGTCGGCCAAAAATTCTGGTCATTAAGATCCAGCAATTTTAAGATTTCAAAGTAGTCTATGTTTGCGTTTTCGCAGAAAACCGCCAGTTCATTAGCTAAAGCCGTGTTTGCGTCTTGCTTTGCAATTGTGAAGAGGGTTGCTATTTCTGCTGTTTTGATGTCGTTTATTTGTTTGACGTTTTTTGTTATGGTTTTTATGATGTTTGTTGCTGTTTCCAGACTTGTTTTACCAATTGTTGCAACCTTCAACTCCAAGTTGGCTACTAGCTTAAGAAGCATAGCATCTGAGCTGTGGATCGGAATGTAGGCTAAGCCGAAATCCTGCCCCACCTTCAGCCCTGAGGTGTTCTCCAGGGTTTCCTTCATTATTCCTTCAGTGAAACCTAAGCCCACTACATCACCATAAATAACGAGTGTGCCAGTGTGGAGTGCTGCTCCGACTTGTTTGCAAGCGTTTAATGCTTCTGAATAATCAATTTTGTTTTTTTCGTCAACTTTTGCTGGTACAGTTATGATTATTATGTCGCTTTGCGAAACAGCTTTTTTCAGTTCGCTGGTAACGCTTAATTGTCCTGTGTTGATTAGGTTTTTTAGTTTACTTTCAATTTCTTGTTGTGCGTAGGGTGTTTTTCCTTTTGCTAATTTTTTTATCAAGCTTTGATCGGCGTCTGAGCATACAACTTTGAAGCCGGCGTCAGCGAAGGCGTTAGCGAAAAGGATTCCTTTTTGTGCACATCCCACAACGCTCACAGTGTATTTTGAGCGTTTCTCGTTTGTATCAATTTCATCAGGTTTAAGGTTTAGAACTGGAGGCATTCTCGAAGGTTTCTCCTAGCATATAGGCTTGCTATAAGGTTTCGAGGGTTTTTTTAAGCCTTAAACTATAGTCTTCAACTAGCTTTAATGCTTTTTCTTGGTTTTTTGCCTCTGCATATAACCTGAAAACGGGTTCTGTTCCGCTTGGTCTGATGAGTATTGCGCTGTTATCGTTGAACCAGATTTTTACTCCGTCGATTGTGCTGATGTTTTCGCCTTTTACTTGCTCGTACAGTTTTTGTATCAGGTTTTCTTTTTTCTCATCTGGGCAATCAATTTTTCCTTTTTCGATAAAGTATTGCGGTTGCTCAGCGACGAGTTTAGATAGTTTCTCTCCAGTTTCCGCCATTATGTCAAGTAGCAGAGCGGTTGTCATTGCTCCATCCCGGACTGCTTGATGTGGACCATAGAAAACTCCGCCGTTTTCTTCTCCGCCCAATTTAGCGTTTAACTCTTTCATTTTTTGGGATACCGTTACGCTTCCAACTTTAGTCCAAACCAGCTCGCCATTGAAGGCTTGTACTGTATCTTTGATAAGCGTCGAAGAGCTCACAGGTGTAACTATTTTCGCGCCTGGATTTTTAATGAGGTACTGTTTTATTATCACTGCAAAAGTTTTGTCTCCCCAGTAAATCACTCCATTCTCGTCAACAAAAATTGATCGGTCAGCATCACCATCGAAAGCTACGCCTAAGTCTGCGCCGATTGCTTTCACAGTTGAAGATAAGTCAGTGAGGCTCTCTGGTCTGGGCTCTGGCAATCTTCCTGGAAAAGTGCCGTCAATGTTGGCGTTGATGGTGGTTACTTTGCAACCGAGTTCCCTTAACAATTGTGGTGCTGTGAGGCCGCCAACACTGTTAGCAGCATCTACAACGACGTGAAAGTGCTTTTCTGCTATTTTTGAAAGGTTAACATGTTTTTCTATGGCCTGAATATATTCATCGTTAATTGCAGGCAGTTCACGTTTTGTTCCAAGTTTATCCCATTCAGCAAACACTATTTTGTTATCAAAGTAAATGTTCTCTATTTCGACTTCTTGTTCATGTGAGGTTTCTATTCCGTCGCTCCAAATGACTTTAATGCCGTTATATTCAGGCGGATTATGAGATGCGGTTATTATGACTCCGCCATCCATCTGGTGGTTTTTGACAGCATATTGTAGTGCAGGCGTTGGTGCCATTCCAGCGAAGAAAACGTTGCATCCAGTAGCGGTTAAGCCTGAAATCACTGCCTTGGCAAACATGGGTCCGCTGGTTCTAGCATCATATCCTAAAAGTAGATTTTTTCTTACAAAAAAAGTTCCAATGGAACAGCCAACATTTATGACCATTTCAGGCGTCAATTCCACATTGACTAAGCCTCGGATCCCGTTTGTTCCGAAAAGTTTTCTTTCGCTCATAAATTCTTCATCTCATTGTTCATTTAACATTTAGCCTTAGGTTTTAAAATGTTTTCAGAAACTTCCTTAGCTGGGCAGACAGTAGACCCAACTGATTGGTGTAGGTTGTCTTTGATTTTTGCGTGATCTCCAATTACGCAGCCGGAGCTGATTTTAACCCGTTTTCCGATGTGCGCTGCTTCCCCGATTATTGCTCCTTCAATGGCGGCAAAATCGCCGATTTCAACATTTGGAAAAATGACCGAGTTGCTTATTTGCGAATTCTTGCCAACCTTGACATTTTTTCCCAAGATGGCGTATGGGCCTATAACTGATTTCTCTCCGATAATAACGCCCTTGTCCAAAGCAATGGGCTTCTTTGACTCAAAGTTTTTTGCGTTTTTCTGTTTGAGATTTTTGGCTAGGGAATCAAGTATTATTTTGTTTGTTTGCAGATACTCTTCTGGTTTGCCTATGTCCATCCATAATCCATTAACGAAATGGCCGCAAAGTTTTCCTTCTTCAGCTAGATTGGGGAAGACCTCGCGCTCCATCGATACTTGCCTTCCTGGGGGAATATAGTCGAAGATTTTTGGGCTTAAGATGTAGACTCCGGCGTTTATGAGATTGCTTGGTGCTTTATCTTTTGCTGGTTTTTCTATGAACCTTTTTATGTAGTTGCCATTTGCCATTTCGGCTACGCCGTACCTGCATGGGTCTTCTACTTTGCAAAGCGCAATTGTCGCTAAAGCGTTGGATTTAATGTGTGTATCAAGAAGTTCTCTGTAATTTAAATCGGCAAAAATGTCGCCGTTTAAAACAATAAATGGCTTATCATGCCCCAAGAGTTTTTCAGCTTTTTTTACTGGCCCTGCTGTTCCGAGAGGCATTTTCGGCGGATCAATTGAAAACTTGACTTTTAACCCGTATTTTGATGGTCGCTGCGTTCTTATGTAGAATTGGGTTAACGCGTTAACTGCTAATATGGCTTCTTCGACGCCGTTGTTGGCTAGTCTTTCAAAAATCCATTCAAGTAAAGGTTTGTTAACTATTGGAAAAAGTGTTTTAGGTCTAGTGCAGCTGAGTGGTCTCAATCTTGTCGCGAAGCCGCCTGCTAGGATTAACGCTTTCAACCGTATCACCTTGTTGTGGATAATGTATTAGCTCGTTTTTATTTAAAGAATTAATGGAGTTTTATTCCCATTCGATGGTTGCGGGCGGCTTGTGAGTAATATCATAAACTACACGTGTGACCTGTGGAATCTCATTAGTGATTCGAGTTGAAATTTTTTCTAGCACGGGGTAGGGGATTTGGGCAAAGTTGGCGGTCATGGCTTCTCGACTTTCTGCTGCTCGAACCGCCACCACGTATCCATACGCTCTTGAGTCACCTTTCACCCCTGTTGCTTTGGTGTCGGTTAATACAGCAAAATATTGCCAAAGATGTTCTTCTAAGTGGTTTTTCTCGATTTCTTGTCGGACTATGGCATCAGCTTTCTTTGCAACGCTTACTTTTTCCGGGGTTAATTCGCCTATTATGCGGACAGCCAAGCCTGGTCCTGGGAACGGCTGCCGATTGACTAGTTCGTTGGGTAATCCGAGCATTTTGGCAACTTTGCGTACCTCGTCCTTGTAGAGGTCGCGGAGGGGTTCAACGATTTTTTTGAATTTTATTTTCGTTGGTAATCCAGCAACATTGTGATGCGATTTTATTACGTCTGAGTTCTTTCGAATGCCTGATTCGATTCGGTCTGGGTAGATGGTGCCTTGGAGCAGGTATGGGGCACCTGACTTTTCGGCTATTTCCTCGAAAACTCGAATAAATTCTTCTCCGATTACTTTCCGCTTCATTTCTGGGTCGGATACGCCTTTGAGTTTCTGCATAAAGCGTTCTTGCGCGTTAGCTACTATGAAGTTGATTGGGTACTTTTGGAACGTTTCTCGGATGGCTTCAGGTTCGCCTTCTCGCATGAGTCCATGGTCTACAAAAACCGTTGTTAACTTATCGCCAAGTGCTTTCGCTGCAAGTGTGGTTGCGACGCTTGAGTCTATGCCTCCGCTTAATCCAATTATGGCTCTGTTTCCGCCTATTTCGGATTTTAGTTCTGCAACCATTTTTTCTATTAAGTCTTCCATCTGCCAGTTAGCTTGGCACTTGCAAACGTTAAAGATGAAGTTGCGGAGCATGCGCATGCCATTTTCGGTATGAATAACTTCAGGATGCCACTGCATGCCGTAAATTGGTTTTTGTTTGTGTCTGAAGGCTGCAACGGGACAGTTTTCCGTATGAGCCAACGCTTCATACTCTTGTGGTAGAGAAAAAACTGTGTCTCCGTGGCTCATCCAAACTTTTTCTTTCTCGTTTAATCCTTCCAGCACGCCTACTGGATTGTCGATGGTTACTTGGGCGATTCCATATTCTTTGCAGGCTGCGGGCTCAACTTTACCTTTAGTTAACTGAGCTAAAAGTTGGTGGCCATAGCATAAACCTAGAATCGGCAAATTAACCTCTAAAATCCGGGGGTTAAGTTTAGGCGCGTTTGGTTCGTAGACGCTTGACGGTCCTCCTGAAAGAATTAAGCCTTTGATGTTGAGTTTTTCGTTCAAAGCTTTAACTTCTTCGGGTGAGATGTCGTGGGCAACAATTTCTGAGTAAACGCCGTTTTCTCTGATTCTTCTGCCTATAAGGTGGCAGTATTGTCCTCCAAAGTCTAGTACAAGTATGGTGTCGTATTTTGCTTGCATTTTAACGGTTCAAGTTATTGGGGGTTTAAGCTAGTAATTTAAGATTGCTATCTTTTTGTTGTTAAAAGTCAAAGCAGATTTGAAGCTAGACAGTTTTTTCTCTAACTTGCTGTAAATCTAATTTTTTTGATTTGTGGTTGCCTTCTTTGGAAGAAGAAAATTGGTTTTTTCTGTTTCTTGTTCAGGTTGTTTTAGGTTGCTATTTTGTTTTTGGGCTTGATTTGTTTGTAGGTTGGGTACTGGAAAGTGACAAGAACAAAAGTATTAATATTAAATTAGCATAGAAGAGAATGCACTCGGTAATAACCTTAACCATTTAATGCACTCTGTCAATACAGCCAAGTTTCTAACCCCCTGAATGGTTATTTTAAGAGTAGTCTTGGCTCATCGCAGTGTATCCAACTGATGCGTAGACGTATAAATTGCCACCGTTAAATGTTCCAGGAAACGAGGAGCCCCACGAGTAGTTTACAGTTACTTCGTAGGTATGCTTATTCACCAGAGTAACAGAGTAAAATTCATCGCCTCCTGTCCCCGAAAACGCAAAACTAGTCATTGAATTCGTTTGCATGTCGACAAATTCAATATTTACAAGACGGTTAAAAAACACGCCTTTTCCTGAAATTGTAGTATAAACCCAACCTGACACTGTCACGTTAGCACTTAGCACTGACACCATGTAAGAAGCGTTTTGTGTTACCTCACCGCTTGATGCTGTCACTATGACAGAGTAATTGCCAGTAGGAGTAGAATTTGGCACGCGCATTGTTAGTGTACTTGTAAAGTTTGAGGTGCTTGTTGCTGGATCAAAAGTAGATTGTATTTCACTTGAATTACTATATGCGCTTAAAGTTACATTCTCAGGGCTTCCAGTAAAATTAGATACAGTAATTGATGTATGTATTCCACTTCCCTGTATTACTGTTCCATTTGAGGACGAAAGGGACATATTGAATTTTGGAAGAGTAGCTGTCGAAGTTGATGTTTGGCTTTGACGAGCAAAATAAATGGTTGCAACAGAAGCTATGATTAGTACTAATATCACCACAACAGCAATCGCTATGTTTCTGTTTCTGTGGGAAATCTTGGTTGGAGTTTGATTCAATACAACCAACTCGCTTTACCATTATGATAATCCACGGCTTAAGAATTCTTGTCATTTCACCAATGTCAAAGTCTTGCCTATCTCATCTGAGAAACATTTCTTAAACTATGCAAATTTAAGACTTATCTTTATGAAAAATTGGGTTAGACTATGAGGCGGAAGCTTCGGGTAGATGATGTCGTTTTGAGGCTTGTGAATAAGGGTCTTTGGTTGTGTTGTGAATCTTGAAGGCTGAAGAAGAGGGTTAATGGAGCTTGTTGGATCGGCTGGAAAATAAAATTTGGAAGATGCTTTCAATACTTCTAAACTACCTTGGCGGCAGAGCTTGTGACCAAAAATGTCATTTATAATCCTGAAGTGCTGTGAAGAAGAACCGTTTAGAGAGAGCTTCTTTAACTGTGGCATTCATTGGTTGGCAAAATAAACTAAACTTTTATTAATATAATCATCTGATAATTAAAATTGTGTTTCAAAAAAGCTGGTTTAGTTGAAAGAACGTGCAGGAAGTGTGTTTATGGATTTAAATGATACGGACATAAAAATTCTTAAAGGCCTCTTGGAGGATGCGCGGTTTTCAAGTAGGCAAATAGCCAAAAACGTGGGTGTATCGGTTGGTACTGTTTTGTCTCGAATCAAAAAGATGGAAGATGACGGCCTCATTAAGGGATATTCGGTTCTATTAAACCATGAAAAACTTGGTTATCAATTGACGGTAGTGACGGAGATTACGGTTTCGAAGGGCAGGCTTGTGGAAACAGAAAATGAAATAGCTAAAATTTCCAACGTGTGCGGAGTCTACGACGTGACAGGCTTGACTGATGCCATTATTGTTGCCAAGTTTAAGAGTCGAGAGGATCTTGGACAGTTTACTAAGCGATTGTTATCTTTGCCATATATTGAGCGAACAAATACCCACGTAGTTTTGACCACTGTGAAGGAAAACTTCCGCCTGCTATAGTTAACCTGTTTTTTTAGGCGTGGTTTTCTTTTTTATATTTTAGTTCTGGTGCAGTAATGGTTATTGTTGTTCCTGAGGCAACTGGTGAGGTTATCCAGACGTTTCCACCTATGACAACGTTATCACCGATTATAGCGTCTGGTCCTAGAAGGGTTGCGCCTGAATAGATAACCACATTGCTTCCCACTGTCGGGTGTCTTTTCCTTCCTTTGATAATGTTTCCTTCCTTGTCTTTTGGAAAACTTAGTGCACCTAAAGTTACTCCTTGATAGATTTTGACGTTGTCGCCTATTTCTGTTGTTTCTCCTATAACTACCCCTGTCCCGTGGTCGATGAAGAAATTTTTGCCAATTCTTGCCCCCGGATGGATATCTATACCTGTTAACGAGTGAACGTGTTCGCTCATTATTCTCGGAATCAACGGGATTCCTCTTAAGTAGAGTTCGTGGGCTATCCTGTAAGTTGTTATCGCCAATACGCATGGGTAGCTTAGAATGACTTCTTCTATGCTTACGGCTGCTGGGTCTCCTGCGTAAGCGGCTTGGATGTCTCCGCTTAACATTGATCTTATTTCAGGCAATTTTTCTTGAAGTTCTTTAACCACGACGTGGGCTCTTTTTTGGCATACGTCCTGTGGGCACTTGCTTATTTTTCGGCAAATGTATTTGAGGCTTTTTTCTACTTCTTTGGTGAGTCTTGTGTAAACCGAGGTTAAGGTGGCTCCAAGATGGTATTTTATATTGGCTTTTGTGATCTCTGTCTTGCCCAAGTAGCCCGGGAAAAGAATTGTGAATAAATCTTCTAACACTTCGGTAACTACTTTTTTTGATGGAAGGTCTCGTCCTTCGAGGTGGTCCATGCCGCCGAAGGTATGGTAATTAGCCATTATGTCGTCTACTAGTTTTGGTAAGCCTTTTTCAACCCAGTCCTGCTCCACTTTATCATGGTTATGCATTAGTGCATCTAGCATTTTCTCTGGGTTCCAGTACTCGGCTTCCATGTTCTTGTCTGCAGATTCTTTCGGGCTGGACCGGTTAGCTTTTTTTGTCATTTTTTCTTCCCTTTCGTCACATAATGTAGGAGGGCTGAATATAAGAGAAGCGTCTTTGGGACGCAGTTCAGATCGTTGGGTTAGTGCTTGTTAATGGTTCTTGGAATAATACTGTGCTGAGGTAGCGTTCGCCCGTATCGGGGAGAATAACGACTATAAGTTTGCCTTTGTTTTCTGGGCGTTTCGCTATTTCTAATGCCGCGAAGGTTGCTGCACCTGAGGAAATACCTACAAGTAATCCCTCTTTTAGGACAAGTTGCCGTGCGGTTAGTATGGCGTCGTCGTCTTTTACTTTGAATATTTCGTCCACTAAGTCGAGTTTTAGTACTTCTGGTTTGAAGCCTGCACCGATTCCTTGGATTTTGTGTGGTCCTTTCTGGCCCCCGCTCAGGACTGGTGATGCTGCTGGTTCTACGGCTACTGCTTTGAACTCTGGTTTTAGTGGTTTGATGTATTGTGCTATGCCTGTTATTGTTCCGCCTGTGCCAACGCCTGCAACTACTATGTCTACTTTGCCCTCTGTAGCGTTCCATATTTCGGGTCCTGTGGTTTCTCTGTGAACTTTGGGGTTAGCTAGATTCTTGAATTGTTGTGGCACGAAACTGTTTGGCGTTTTTGCAGCTAGATCTTCTGCTTTTTTGATAGATCCCACCATGCCGTCGGGTCCTGGTGTTAGGACGAGTTGTGCGCCGTAGGCTTTCAGTAAATTGCGACGCTCGATACTCATAGTTTCTGGCATGGTGAGGATTAGTTTGTAGCCTTTTACCGCTGCTACCATTGCCAAGCCTATGCCAGTGTTGCCGCTTGTTGGCTCTATGATGGTGGTGTTTGGTTTGATTAAGCCCTGTTTTTCCGCCTCGGCTATCATGCTTAGGCATATGCGGTCTTTGACGCTTCCGCCTGGGTTGCGTGATTCGAGTTTGGCTACAACGGTGGCGTTGACGTCTTGGGTTAGTTTGTTTAAGCGTACTAAGGGGGTTTTACCTATGGTTTCGAGGATGCTGTTGTATATTTCTTTCATGTTATCGCCTAATTATTATAACAGTGTTATATTGAGCGGTGATATAAACCTTGCTGCAAACCTTCAAACAGAATTCAACTAATAATATTACAAATAAGCCTGAAATTGATTGCGCTAATGTGAAAGTAAAGCCTTTAAATGTGCCCTGTTTCTATATTTCCGCAAACACCACGCGGAGGTCGCCCAGCATGGCCAAAGGCGTAGGACTGAGGCTCCTATCCCGCAGGGGTTCGTGGGTTCAAATCCCACCCTCCGCACCATTAAACCTCAATTCAGCCTTATTTAGCTAAAAGGAGCAGCGTCTGGAGGACTAGGACTTTATGAGTTGCTGTTGCAGAAAATGGTTTGCTTGTTTTGGAGCAAGGGAGATAATATACAGCGGGAAGGTGCAAATATGTCAGCTATCTTCAGAATGTTTCTCAATCATAGATTTCCAAGAAGAAAGGAGTTCTTTTCTGCTTGCTTGCAAGGTTAAGGCTTGTTCCTTTTTGGTTTCAATCAAGAAGTCTAAAGCTTTCTCGATCGATACAGCCGAAAACTGTGCAGGACGCTCAAGAGTAGCATTTACTATGCCTTTCCTTTGTAGACGTTTCAGGCTTCTGTAGAGTTGTTGCTTGTACAGTTTCAGCGCTTCAGCTATGTCTGTTGCTTTTTGGATACCTTCGGTGGTGAGATAGACGTAGACTTGGGCGTCTGTTTCTTTGAACCCTAAACTTACGATTGTTTTGAGCATCAAGTCTTTACTCAATCGAACCGCGTCCATCTTGAAAGTGAAACCAAAAAAATGAGGAAAGAAATTTGCAAGCTGTTTGTTTCTTAGAGAGGCCAGTCGCTGATTAAGCCGAAGTGACGTACGACATAACCTGTTGAAACTCCACCCATTGCAGCCCCGTTGCCTTGCACATTACTGAACATTTTAGTACCGGTCAGTTGGAAATTGCCAAATTCTTCCCAATGGCTGATGTCCATAGTGGGAGAGAGAATTAAGCCGCTAACTTTCTCTTCTGCTCGCCCGTTCAGAGTTGGATGCCCAGGCAAGTTTTTGAAGGTAAATTTCTCTTGAATAATATCTAAGCCATATCCCGTGACATAGTTGAGTTCCATATGGCCGGTATAACTGTAGTCGAAATCCTTAGGGTAAGTATATGCTACGCCGTTTATTGTAACGCTAGCCGATACTATAGCTGCATCTGTACTATAGATTTCTTGGATGACGACTGGAAAATCGCTGGTATCCATGAGAGTATTGACAACACCGGCTGGGTTAATACTTACTTTAAAGTCGTAGATTACGTATTCTGGCTTGGGTTTACAGAGCAACCCTGCTTGGGACATCGTTATCATCGATGATGTCATGAGTATAGTTGTTAATGCGATGATGGAGATTAAAAGAATCTTCCTTTTCATTTTTTCTCACCTCCTTATCAGATTAATGTGAAGTTCGGTTCAAATCATCGAAAAATAATTAAGCCCATGATGTCACTTAAACTTGGACGAGTGACAAAGTCTATCACCACTACCATCGGGGCAGCTAGATTGAGCGAGGAAACAATAAAAAAAGTTCTCACGAATTCTGGCTTAACCGAAAAAGAGGCAGAGGTTTACATTTTCCTCGCCAAACACGACGCGATGAAAGTTACCGAAATCGCCAGACTGCTTGGGAAAGATAAAGCGCAGGTTTTTCACATTCTAAATAAGCTTCAGGCCAAAGGTTTTGCAGAGTCAACTGCAGAGTTTCCCACACACTTCACAGTTATTCCCTTCGAGAACGTTCTAGACTCTATTATTGGAGCTAGGCAAAAGGAAGTTGCCCTTATAGAGAAAAGCAGGAAAGAGCTCCTTGACTACCTAAAGAAAAAACACAAGGCAGAATTGGAACCTTCATTTGAAAAGTTTGTGGTATTCAAAGGGAACAAAAGAATCTACTCAAGAATATCCAAGATGATTCTAGATACTAAACATCAGCTGTTAACAGCAACCACTGTTCCAGGTGTGATGCGTGCTGATCAATTTGGCATTTTCGACGTGGTTTTTAATCATCCTTTGAGGTCACAAATTACGTATCGTTTTCTCACCGAATTGTCAGAAAAAAACCTGAATATTATGAAAACCGTTCTCAAGAGAACACCTAAGGTCGACTTCAATCTGAAGGCAAGAAATCCTGATTTAGGTCTAAGCCTTTTCCCCAGAATGGTTACAAGAGATAACGAAGAAATATTGTTCTTCATCACGCCAAGAACGGACAAAACAGAAAAGGATGACGTGTGCCTTTGGACGAACTGTAAGTCTCTGGTGCAAGCGTTTAC
>JBEKFM010000022.1:0-37326 GCA_050013315.1 Bathyarchaeia archaeon | reverse complement strand
AATAAAATTAATTTATTTTATTTACTTAGCTTGTTCTTTTTTGGCTAAAAAAAGTTATGCTTAGCCTTTTGTTAGCAAGAATGATTTTTCGCTCTTTTTTTTAAAAGCTTTTTTGGGTTACTTTTTTGAGTCAGAGCTTGAATCACTTGCAGGTTGCGACCCAAAACGTCACTAAACGTCACTAAACGTCACTAAACGTCACTAAACGTCACTAAACGTCACTAAACGTCACTAAACGTCAAAATAAGTCACGTTAACTGTTGAACCCGCAAGGTTGTAAACCGAATCCCGAAGCTGGTAGCTGAATTGGGGTTTGATGTACGCCAATTGTTGATAAAGAAAAACTATGTGATTTTTTTCCAGCTTGCAACTAAATCTAGAAATTCTTGGACGGGTTGACCGCCGTAGCTTCTTAGTTTTTCTCTTAGTTCAACATTGTTAACTGCCGATTTCTGGAAATCCACGATTTGGCTAGCGCCATCAGTCAGGTATAGGAATCCGTCGGCTCCTGCTCTTGCACAGCGGGCACTAACGGTTAGTAGTTCTGAAGCTGAGGGTACATCTTTTGGGTTATCGCCTGGACCGAAAACGTAAAAGCTTATGTAGAATGGCTTTTTTAGCAGTTTCTTGAAGGCGCGTGCAAGCATTTCCCAGTACCATGGGGTGGCGTAGTTTTTGCTGAACATTACAACATTGAAGATGTCAGTATATTTTGCAAGGGCGTCGAGGTCTACGCCGTAACGTTCGTAGGAGCTTACGGGGTCGGGTTGAATGCACAAAACCAGTTCTTTTTTGACTTTTTCTCGAATTTGAGCAATGTATTCGGTGACTTCGTTTCTGCGCCATTCAAGCCAGCTTAAGCCGCTTTTTTTCCATAACTCGTTGCAGCGTGGACAAGTGCAGTGTCCATGTTCTGCGAAGTATTGGCTGTTTAACCATATGCCTTGCGAATGCTTGTCAACATCTGCTATGTAGCTTAATTGTTCAGCTCTGTGATCGGGCTGAGTGGCGCATACAATGTCCCAGTAGATGTTGTAGTTGTTGTTTCCCATTTTTGCTGGACCTAGCGGTGACTGAGATATCCAGTCTGGATGCTTGCATGCGGCAACGTTATCTGCGAAAACCGCGATGTTACTGCACATATCTTGCGCTGGCGGAAGTCTTACGCCGGTTTCGGGTTTAACGCGTAAAACATGAAAATCAAATCCTTGGGCTTTTTCAGGTCTGAAGGTAAATGTACCAAATTTCATTTTTATGCGCCTTTTTCAGCCCAGAAGAAGCGGTTGTGCCGTTATAAGTTTTTTGTGCCGATGGGGAAAACTATTGGTTTGGCTTTGCAAACTTGGAGTAATAAAAACGGGGAAGGAAGGTGAATAACGCACTTAAACAACCGAAAAGACAGTTGATATTTTTATCTCCAATTGGGTAGTTTTAAATAGTTGTACACAATAAACGTCCACTAAAGGCAAAATAAAGCCCAACAAACGTTAAAAACATAAAGAGCAAAAATCATGAGACCGCAGATGCAGACTAAAGCCATGCTAACTTTAAGGTTTAGCTAGATAAACCCATTTTACAGAGGTTCATTGTGAGAAAAAAATTAAGCGAAAAATCGGAAATCGACAAAGTTGATCTCCAAATTCTAAGCATGTTGCAGAAAGATTGCCAATTAAGCTTCAGAAAAATAGCTGACAAAATAGGCATATCAGGTATCATGGCATCCTCCAGAATCAAAAACTTGGAGAGCAAAGGCGTGCTGAAGGGCTATACGGCGATTCTTGATCCAGTTAAATTAGGATACGATTTAACCGCTATAATTTTTATTCAAACAGAAAGCGGATGTGTTGAGGATGTTGAGAATGAGTTGTCAAAAGCATCAAATGTAATCAGTCTTTACGAGATTACTGGAGATTTCGACATAATGGCAATAACTAAAGTCAAAGATAAGGATAGCTTAAACACTCTGATCAAAAACCTGTTAGTAACTCCTCATGTTAAGAGAACGGTAACAGACATCACGCTTAATGTTATAAAAGAAGATTTCAATATCAAACTTTAACTATACAATCCCGCAATTGCATAGTTACCAAATCGAAAATATCTTTTTCTGAGATTTGAAAAATGAAAAGGGAGGTTATCTCCTTTCTTTTACATTGGGGAAAGGACTATCGATGTTTCTGTGCGAATCACGTTTGGATCTTTTTCAATAATACTATAGACGACTTTATTAATTTGGTTAAGTTCAGGTGCTTCTAAAACAAGAACCGCATCGTATCTGCCAAAAATCGCATCTGCAGCAATAACCTCTTTGACTCTATCTTTTATTCTTTTAACTACTTCCAACGAAGTCCCAGGACGGGTACTTATTAGAATATATGCTTTCATTTTCTTTCATCCCATAAACATTTATCAAATTTTGATAAAATATAAACTGCTAGCTTTAATATAAGTTTTACGTACGCATGTCCATGATTATTAAGAATTGTTGAAAATTCACACAGTTTTTCATAAAAGTTATGAAAAGTTATTAACCACATTTATATTTGTCTGGACACAGAACTACCTGATTTAAGAGCTGATAAATGATGGAAAAAATAACAGAAATATTCACAGTAATCAACCTGGACAGAAACATTGAGGAATGGATTATCTTAGACGCTCGAGGACTACAACACAGTACGTATCAGAAAAGAATTTTGGGGGCGAAAGCAGGTGGATAGTGACCAGACTCAAAGTACGCCCCAATTGAAGAAAACTCTTGGTCTAGGCGGTGTTACAATAAATGCTATGGCATTAATAGCGCCAGGCGCTTTCTTATGGCTCACTTATCAGATGAACGCAGCTCAGGTTGACCCATCAGGCGTTTCAACAGCATCCGATATATGGTTTGGTCTAACGTTAGCATTAGTTTTGGCGTTCCTAACGGCCGCTTCCTACGCGTGGCTAGCACGCCGTTACCCTGATGCCGGTCCTGGCAGTTCGTACTACTTTGCTCAAAGAGCTTTACTTGATCGAGGCAGCAGTAACCGTTCAGCTCGCAACGCCAAGTTCGGCGTCGGCTGGATTTCTCACATCTATTACTGGGTCTACCCCGGGGTCATGGTCGCAGCAATGTCTATCTTGATAACGTGGATTTTGTCTGTGCTTGGTTTCGTCGTTTCACCCTTGGGAGAAATTGCTATCGCTTGTGCATTTGCAGTTGCTGCAGGCGCGATCGCTTATCGAGGAATTCAAGGGTCAACGAAAACAAACCTCTTACTCAACGTAGTTCAAATTGGCATGCTGGTAAGCATTACCGCAATGGCGTTGGCATACCGCTTTTTGAACCCTCAACACGTCTCCTTTGCGATGAGCCTTCCCGGAGTAGTCAGTCCTCACGATTTTAGCCATGTATTATTTCAGGCAACCATTGCCATCTTAGTGTTAGTCGGATTCGAATCCGCTACAGCATATACTGCAGAAGCTAAAGATCCCAAAACTGTTCCGCGAGCCATCATTTTGTCTCTGGTCATCCAAGGATTATTCTGTTATCTGTTCGAATACTTCGGAGCTCAAGCATGGATGAACTCCAGCTACAGCATAACCTCAAACGGTAAGGTAATAACAGGATTTAGTGCTGCTGCGGTCTCAGGCGCACCAATTGGCGATATGGTTCACAACCTTGGGAACGTATTCTTGGGAGGCAACGGATTCGCATTAATGCTGATAGTCGCGGCTATTGTGGCCGCTGCCATTTTGGGCACTACCCTCGCATGCATGAACACCGGCGTCAGAGTAACGTATGCCATAAGCCGAGACACTGAAGTGCCACAGCACCTAGGCAAGCTAAACCCAAGATATTCCACTCCAGGGGTGGGAATCTGGGTAATGACTGCTGTTTCAGCGGTTATAGGAGCTTTCGGTGTCCTATCGATCACAAACTTCACAGCAGTTACTTTGCTTTCAAACTTTGGCACCTTCCTGCTCTATGGACTAACAAACATTATAGCTCTACTCGCATTCGCTAAAGAACGCAGCTCAATACTGAAGCGCAAAGTAATTCCAATCTTTGGCTTCGCTGCAAACGCGCTTATGCTGGTGACTATCCTTTGGCTGAGCTTCTCCGGTGGAGGGGCTTCACAGTGGGAAGCACTCTTTGCCATAGTAGGCACCGCAGTATGGTTGCTGGCAGGTTTAGTCTATTTCCGGGCAAACTCGAAAACTACACCCTCTGCCCTGTTCCCGTTCCCCGGCAAAGAACAACAAGGGACGGAGGAAAAAAGCACAGCATAAACGAATTCGGAAGCCAATAGAATAGGACAAGATGTTATTGCCCTTTCTTTCCTTTATTTTCTTTTCTTACCCGTAATTTTTCGCTTAACAATAATTTATCTTGCCATCAAAGTGTTTTGTTTTTTTCAATAATTATGTTGTGAGCCAAAAAAGCAAGTTTATCAAATGTCGCACACAATGAGCCTCAATAAAGTCGTACATCCATATTCTTTGATTTTTGCATCACAAATTTTCATTTTTTTCATAAATTTTATGAACAAATCTCAACTATATTTAAATTCATTCAGGGTTCTTTGGTCAAGCAATAAGCAGTAAATTATAAAAATGTTGAAAAAATGGAGAAAACTAATGCAAGAAAGAAAGCAATCGAAAGCCTAAAGACCGACAATATCAGGTGGGTTCATTCTACATTCGTTGACGTTCGTGGCATATTGCAAGACATGGTTCTCCCTGCAAGGGACTATCTAAACGTCGATGCGTTCACGGCTGGAATAGGCTTTGATGGCTCATCTGTTAGAGGATTCAAATCTACAGAAGTATCCGACATGATTTTCATGCCCGATTCTAAAACCCTATCCATAATTCCATGGATTACTGATGAAAAGCAAAAAAGTGTCATCGTCCTCGGTGATGTCTACGAAGCTTACGGGGGAAAAGAACCATCGGTAGTTGACCCCAGAAGTTACGTAGCAAAAAGAGCCACGGCGGAAGCCGCGGCAATGGGATACGAGGGCTTTTTCGCTCCTGAATTGGAGTTCTTCGTCTTTTCATCGATTGATCCAACCAAGCTCACATGGGACCTTTGGGTAAGCCCTAAAGGAGGCGAAGGAGATTCATGGGGTGCCCCAAGAGTTGTACCGCAATCACCAGAAATTGCCCCAGGAGGTCACATCTTAAGACCGAAAGAAGCATACTACAGGACCCCTCCAGAAGATACCACTGTTGAGTTCCGAAACGAAGTTTCACAAGTTCTCGAAGACAACTTTGGGCTTACCATAGAAAAGCATCACCATGAAGTAGCTACAGTTGGCCAAGTGGAAATTGACTACAAATACGGTCCGCTAGTTGAAACTGCAGACAGAGCATTATACTACAAATTCGTTGCAAAGAACATAGCAAAAAACTATGGGCTAATAGCTACTTTCATGCCTAAGCCAGTCTATTTGGACAATGCTAGCGGTATACACGTTCACCAATCGATTTGGTCAGGCGGAAAAACTGCTATGTATGATGAAAGCGACGAATACGCTGAACTAAGCCAAACCGGAAGATACTACGTAGGTGGCCTACTTGAACATGCCAAAGCTCTAAAAGCAATCTGCTGCCCCACAATAAGCTCCTACAAACGTCTTGTCCCTGGCTTCGAAGCCCCAATATACGTGATGTGGTCTCGCCGCAACAGATCTGCGTTAGCACGAATACCGCTATACTACAAAGGTCTAGAATACTCCGCACAGAAACGCGTTGAATACCGAGGCGTTGATCCCTCATGCAACCCATACCTAGCGTTTTCATGCCTCCTAATGGCCGGACTTGAAGGCGTCAAAAAGAAAATCGAACCAGGCGATCCAGTCGACGAAGACGTTTACAAGCTATCCTCACAAAAGCGCAAAGCACTTGGCATAAAAGATCTCCCCACAACTCTAAAAGACTCTTTGGAAGAGCTAAAAAGCGATGAGGTACTTCAGCGAACACTCGAAAGCCACATATTCGACGCTTTTATTGAGCTAAAAACCAACGACCGGAACCAGTATTGCCTGTATGTGTCACCCTGGGAGATAATGAAATACCTCGACTACTGAAAACGACTTTAAGCCAAAATATGCAAACAATGCCCAAACTGCCAAAGCAATCATAAACCAAAATTAGATTCTGATGTTACTCGGGACTTATCCAATTTAAAATCCCATTTTTATTAGTATTAGCTTAAAGTACGCGATGCACTCATTTAGGTGAGAAATCATGTGCGGAATAGTGGGGATTTTTAACATAATCGAACCGGTAGCCCAAGCAAGAAGTAAAGCGCTAAAAATGGCTACCAAAATAAGGCACAGAGGTCCAGATTGGAGTGGTATTTACAGCGACAGCAAGGCAATTTTGGTTCATGAAAGACTTTCCATTGTCGACGTTGAACACGGTGCTCAACCACTCCTTGACAAACTCAACGGAAACATTCTAGCCGTAAATGGCGAGATTTACAACCATATGCTTCTTCGAGACAAATTGAAAAAAGAGCATTTGTGGCAGACAAAATCGGACTGCGAGATAATACTTTATCTCTACGATGAGTACGGTCCTGAGTTTTTGAACATGCTTAACGGCATGTTTGCCTTCATTTTGTACGACAAGAAAAGCGGAGGCTACTTCATTGCAAGAGACCACATTGGAATCATTCCGCTCTATGTTGGGTGGGATGAAAAGGGGACGTTTTATATTGCTAGCGAAATGAAAGCGCTCAACGACTTTTGTGCCGAAATCCAGGAGTTTCCACCAGGACATTACCTGCTTGGCAAGGGTAAAAGTAAGGATTTTGTGCAATGGTATAAGCCTGAGTGGACTGAAAAAATGCCAAAAAAAGCGTTGTCTCTGCCTAACCTTCGACGAGAGTTAGAAAAGTCAGTTAAAGGACAAATGATGTCGGATGTTCCCTACGGCGTACTTATCTCAGGAGGATTAGATTCTTCGCTGATAGCCGCTATAGCCTCGAAATATCGTAAGAAGCGCGTAGAATCAGGCGACCGAGAAGAGGCGTGGTGGCCACGTTTACATTCCTTTGCGGTAGGCTTGCAAGATTCCCCCGACTTAAAATACGCAAAGAAGGCTGCTGACTACATTGGCACAGTGCATCACGAGATAATCTTCACAATACAAGAAGGCTTTGACGCAATAAGAGACGTCATTTACCATTTGGAGACGTTTGATGTTACAACCGTTCGTGCAGCGACACCGATGTATTTGATGGCTAGAAAAATAAAATCAATGGGCATCAAAATGGTCCTGTCTGGCGAAGGCGCAGACGAAGTTTTCGGAGGGTACCTATATTTTCACAAAGCCCCCAACGAAAAGGAGTTCTACGAAGAAACCGTGCGAAAAATCTTCATGCTCAGCAAATACGACTGCCTGCGGGCAAACAAAGCCACTGCAGCTTGGGGCGTGGAAACCCGTGTGCCATTTTTGGACAAGGAGTTTCTTGATTTTGCTATGGGCTTTAACCCCAGCGAAAAGATGTGCTCCGGTAACAAAATCGAGAAGTACGTACTGCGAAAAGCATTCGAAGGATACATACCCGATGAGATTCTTTGGCGGCAGAAAGAACAATTCTCAGACGGCGTCGGCTACGGATGGATAGATTACCTAAAAAAGCACGCGGAAACCGCAGTTACGGACGAAATGATGAAAAACGCCAAAACCAGATTCGCCGTACAAACACCCTCATCAAAAGAAGAATACTATTACCGTGAAATCTTTGACAGCTACTTCACAAGCCCAACTGCAGCGCTAACTGTTCCAGTTGGTCCGACGATCGCCTGTTCGACACCAACTGCATTCAGATGGAGCAAAGAATTCGCCAAAACGGCCGACCCCTCTGGTAGATCTGTCAAAGACGTGCATGAACATTCTGCGAAAAAAGCAACAAAGAAAATGGACGCTAGCCAATGATGCGAGTTTGAAATATTCCTCTTCAAACTTATTACAAATTAAAGTATTTTCATATAAAATGATTAAGTTTTATCGAGCTGACGCTGAACATAGAGAAAAATTGAGTTTTTGGTATTCTCGGTTTTAAAAATTTATTACGAAATTGTTAACAAAGGGATCTTTTTCAAAGAAGTAGGAGACGCAAAAACAAGAAACCCTGCGACCATGTTTCCTTTCGAATCTTGCATGTTTCTTCGATTAGCAGTCGGCTTGGAGTTAAACGTTGCTTTTTAATTCGGATCGCAGTTTAATTGATATTGCTAATGCCGATCCTATTATTACAAACGTTGAGACCAAATCCAATATTCCAAACATTTTTTCATTCACCTTTGATTTTACTGTTCAATTAGCCAATACACTGTTAATGCATATAAACATAGTTATGATATGTTCATAACTTTTGTGAAAAACAAAAAGAATGTAGTATCAGTGATAAATAAAATGGACAATTGGCTGGACAATTGCAATCTGTCTGGACAATAAATCTTGAGCGAACTTCGATCAGGATGTGTTCTTTCGACATGTTTTCAATTATTATACATTTTCATGTAAATTAGTCCAATTTTTTGGAATAATTATGCATAAATCATAAATAGCTTTATATCGTGAAGATGCTTTGTGTATTAAAAGTTAAAGGAGAAGGAAAATTGCAGAGCTTTATAACCCTGTTCTGGATGAGAACTAGCTCAGCAACCTCAGCGGTTTCCGCTTTCTTCAAGCGAAACTTTTCGATTAAGAAGCGAGCAAAAGCTGAGGGAATTTCATAAATCAGCAAATCGCCTAAAAATAGGCAAATTGTGGATTGTGACTATGAAAAAACAATTTATGCAAAATAAATTAAGATGTGATGTATTTCAGGATCAAGGCAGTAAAGTAGCTACCATGTACATGCAATTGCTTTCAAGAAAAATAAGGATGGGATCTTTTTGAGTCGGTTCCTAGCATCGGTAAACATTTTTGTGGATCAGTCCGAAAAGGAAAACATAATAGCAACGCTATCAAAACTTGAAAACCTTGAAGAGATCTACGAAGTGGCAGGCGAATACGACATCGTTTCTCTAGTTTCAGCTTCTTGCATCGAAGAATTTAGAGATGTTCTGCAGAAAAAAATAATGAAAATTAAAGGTATAAAGAGCACCATAACCACCATTGTTTTAGAGCCACACAAAGGCCCAAAATGTTTAGCAGCAAAAGCTAACACTTCAACATTAAAATAGGTAGGAGCGGAAAGGAGCCATAGGAAGTCAACTTGCTGTCTTTTGGAGTCTCGGAATAGATGATCGATGCGATTCAGGCCATATCAGTAGTTCTTATACTTGGAATAACCATATTTATAGCGAAGCTCATAGCACCTTACATCGCAAGAGTTTATAATCGGGCACCCAGCCGTCTAGACAAAGTTCTAAACCCTATTGAGAATTTTATTTACAAAATATGCGGCATAGATCCAGAGCATCCGATGGGTTGGAAACAGTATTTTCTTGCCGGCTTATTTCTTAACGTTGCCCAGATGGTTATCGCTTTTCTAATACTGGTCTTTCAAGATAAATTGCCCCTTGACCCTTTAGGCTTCCCAGGTCTACATTGGGACCTGGCTTTCAATACCGTAATCTCGTTTGCAACAAACACAAATCTTCAACATTACAACGGAGAGGCAACATTATCCATATTTAGCCAGATGACGGCCATCCAATTCCTGCAATGGATCTCTGCAGCAACTGGAATATGCATGGGTATAGCATTTATACGCGGATTCATTGTCGGCTCCAAAAACTTGGGAAACTTCCACGTAGACTTCGTCAGAACAATAACCAGAATACTGTTGCCTCTGTGCCTCATAGCCTCGGTGATCTTTGTTGTCATGGGTGTCCCACAGACTCTTAACGCCTCTACAGCAGTAACGACGTTGCAAGGTACAACACAATCAATCCTCGTTGGGCCAGTTGCTTCTCTCGATTCAATAATGCAATTGGGCACGAACGGCGGAGGATTCTATGGCGCCAATGCAGCTTACCCGTTTATGAATCCGTCACCTTACTCGAACATATTTATGATATCCTTGATGCTTCTTCTTCCCACAGCGCTCATCTTCGTATTCGGAGAATTGCTGGGTAAAAAGAAGGAGACCCGACCCCTGCTGTGGGGCGCTTACATTCTTTTTGGCATTAACCTTGCAATAGCCTTTGCCTCAAATATCCCGCTGGTCGCTGCAGGGATAGAAACGAGGTTCGGGGGTTTCATGTCCAATTTTTGGACCGTAGTAACGACCGTTGCCACGACTGGCTCCGTTAACGCTGCGCTTTCAGGCATGCATCCTCTGGTTATACTTTCTGGTTTCTTGGGAATGTTCATTCAGTCGATTCCGGGTGGAAAAGGGGTTGGATTGATGTACATGGTAATGTATGTTATAATTACCGTCTTCATCGTTGGACTAATGTCTGGAAGGACTCCTGAATACTTAGGAATTAAGATCACTGGACGTGACGTAAAGCTTGTCATG
Organism: Bathyarchaeia archaeon; assembly: GCA_050013315.1. Taxonomy (GTDB): domain Archaea; phylum Thermoproteota; class Bathyarchaeia; order Bathyarchaeales; family Bathycorpusculaceae; genus Bathycorpusculum. The sequence goes on along the minus strand of JBEKFM010000022.1, from coordinate 26,855 downwards.
GTAACTTTTCTAATTCATCCCATCATAATACTGATACCCACAGTGATTGCGTATGCTTCGGGCGCGGTAGCAGCCATCGGGGTTGGTGGAAACTCTGTTGGTTACACGCAAATTCTTTACGAATTCACAACAGCGGCGGCAAACAATGGTTCCGATTTCCTTGGCGCTTCAGGAAACACTCCGTTCTTTAACATAGCTACCGCGATCGTTATCTTAATCGGACGCTACGCTCCGATTGCAATCTTGCTTGCACTATCAGGCTCCATGATTGGGCGAAAACGAGGCGGTACCACAGGTCTCCAAACGGACAGCCCAATATTTACGATAGTTCTAGTCGCCAGCATCATCATACTCGTAGTATTAACGTTCTTCCCGTTCTTGGCGCTTGGACCAATTACATCATTCTTCAGGGGGTTAACGAATGGCTTCTGATAATGAGAAAACTTTAGCACCGACAAAAAATGACGAATCAGCCTCCGGAGGAATGAGGTCAGCCTTATCTAGAAAAGTGCTGGCCGATTCGGTAGCCCGTTTAAGCCCCAAATCACTGCTCAAAAATCCAGTAATGCTGATCGTTGAAATCACCTTCTTTATTGTGGCAACAATGGCTATTATCCCACAAGCCTTCGTGCCGGTAGCCAGTCCCAGCCTGCAAATCTTCTACGTTGAAGTCGCCGCGATTCTCCTCATTACAGTTTGGTTCAGCACACTCTCCGACGCTCTTGCCGAGCAACAAGCAAAAAGCACAGCTGGCGCATTACGGAAATTGGAAAACGAGGTGGCCAGCAAAAAAATTGTAACCGAAGAATGGACAAGGAAGATAGTTACCGTAAAATCGACTCAGCTCCGAAAAGACGATCTCATCCTTATCGAAAAAGGCGACATCGTTCCCTTAGACGCCGATGTATTGGAGGGAATTGCCATGGTTGACGAGTCGCTTGTCACGGGTGAATCAGCCCCAGTTCGGAAGGCACCTGGAGACTCGCTTATCGGTGGGTCACGAGTGGTAAGCGATACTTTAACGGCAAAGGTTACGACGAACCCTGGAGAGACTTTCATTGACCAAATGATAAAGATGGTTGAATCTTCTAAGAGACCAAAAACTCCCAACGAAGTTGCAATAACTATTGTGCTTATTGGCTTGACCGCCATCTTCACCATCATAATAGTCGCTTTGCTGGGCATGTCGATCACGCTAGGTCTGGGCGCTGACCTATCAGTACTAATCGCGCTCTACGTTTGCCTACTTCCCACAACGATAGGCGCTTTGCTTCCCGCAATCGGACTTTCCGGAATGTCCAGACTGTATAAAAGTAAAATAATTGCAAAGTCCGGCAAAGCTATAGAAACCGCTGGGGATGCAGACGTAGTTCTCCTTGATAAGACAGGCACTATTACGGTGGGCAACAGGCAAGCTATAAAGTTCGTATCATTTGAAAGATTTACAGAAGAGGAAGTAGGGGAAGCAGCATTCCTTTCTTCATGGCATGATGATACTCCAGAAGGACGCAGCATACTAAACCTGGCATATGAGAAAGGTTTCGTACCGAAAGAACTGAACTCGCTTGCGCTTTCAGAAACCTACCCGTTCTCAGCCAGCACCCGTACCAGCGGAGTAAAAATAACTCATGTTGGGCTTACACTTCCAAAAGGAGGCAGATCAGGACGAGAACGACTGAGAATAAGAAGAAAATCATCAACAGTATTCGAACAGGGAGTTGCCGCAAGAGTCGAACCTGAAATTGAAATCACCAAAGGCGCTCCAGAAGCTATCAAAAAAACTGTGGCTTCTGTTCCTCCAAACTATGACCTCATCGTAGAAGGAATATCTGCAGAGGGCGAAACACCCATAGCTATCGCAAGAAACCGCGAAGCAATCGGAATAATCAGATTGAAAGATGTTCTCAAAGAGGGCATAAAAGAAAAAATTCAGGCTCTTAAAGTAATGGGAATACGCCCCGTTATGATAACTGGAGACCAACCACTAACCGCAAAAAGTATTGCATCAGAGGTTGGAATCGAAGAATATATAGCTCAGGCCAAGCCTGAAGACAAGTTTAATATCGCAAAGAAGGAGCAGGCTGAAAGCAGAATTGTAGCAATGATAGGCGACGGAACTAATGATGCCCCAGCACTTTCTGTTGCTGATGTAGGTTTAGCGATGAACTCTGGCACTGAGGCTGCTAAGGAAGCAGCGAACATGGTTGACCTCGAATCGAATCCCGCGAAGATAATAGAGGTCGTTATGCTTGGCAAACAGTTACTCATGACTCGAGGCGCGGTTACTGCTTTTAGTATAGCCAACGATGTCGCCAAATACTTCGCAATAATGCCTGTCCTGTTCGCTGCGGCAATACCGCAACTGCAAGCTTTGAACATTCTGCACCTTAGCTTGAAAAGTGCAGTCTTATCAGCTTTAATATTCAACGCTATAATCATACCGCTTTTGATTCCTCTTGCCATGCGCGGAATTGCATTTAAACCTACTAGCACCATGACGCTTTTCCTTAAGAACACCTTAATCTACGGGGTAGGCGGCGTCATCGTGCCATTCATAGGAATCAAACTGATAGATCTACTCCTTGTAGGAGTATTTCACGTTTAGGAAACAATGACCATGACAATTGAACAAAAAGAAAAATGGAACCTAAAGAACCTAAGACCGATTATAGGATTAGCAGTGGTTTCGCTGTTGATTTGCGGACTGTTTTTCCCACTATTAATCGCGGGCATAGGCCAAGTTTTCTTTCCCTACCAAGCGAACGGCGAAATCGTCCAACTCAACGGACAAGCTATCGGATCAAACCTTATAGCGCAAAACTTCACCTTGCCCATTTTCTTCCATACAAGAGACCAGTCACAGACAGCATCAGGCGTGGACCCTGACATTACCCTTCAGGATGCCTATTCACAGATACCTGGAATAAGTAATGCCACCAGCATTCCCATAGATTCGCTGACTAACATCGTTAACCAAAACCAGGAAGGCACAGTTTGGATTTTCGGTAGCCCTTACGTAAACGTTTTACGAATTAACCTTATGCTCATAAAAGAATATCCGTCCGTCTACAGCGCAAACTCTGGTTAGCGTTTAACATCTTGGGATATTGTGGCTGACTGCTTCAAGGCAGAATTTCCGCGACTTAATTAATAAATTACTTTAAGTTATCGATGTCTTTTTTGATGCGTTTGTCGTTTAAAACTTGAAAATACTGTTCGTATGACGAGTAAACTATAAATACATCGAACTGGTGCTCAATTAGGCAAGACGACCAATATGCCAAAACTATTTGCATTCGTAGACATCTTCGTCGAATCACCTGAAATGGACAGCGTACTAGAAGCTCTTGCCAAACTTGATCACCTCGAGGAGCTCTATGAGGTAACCGGAGAGTTTGATATTGTTACACTAGTATCGGCAGCTGACATTGAAGAGTTTAGGGATATTCTCAAAAACAAAATAATGAAAATCAAAGGCATAAAAAGCACTGTTAGTTCCATCGTTCTCAAGGCTCACAAAGGACCAAAATGCTTAGAATAAATCAAATTAAATAATAAAACAATTTTTTATAATTGTCAGTTATTACCAATCGTAACTAAATCTTCAATCCAATAAAAAGACTAAAAAGCTGAAATGGAAGACTGAATCATCCATTACATCGATTTTGACACGGTTGAGTTAATGCGTTTGGTTATTTTTCATCATATTTTTTTCGCCGAGATCTGACCTGACGCTCGAAAATAATGATACGCCAAGGATTTAGGCTAAGCACCCTCTGTTGGTGACAGATTAATGGTTGATCTTTTTTGCTAAATGTTTTCAAGCTATTTAGGCAGATAGCTTTGCTGGTAAAAAATAGCCTCCTTTGTACTGGCTGTTTGATTGGTACTTGCTTGTTTTTTTGGATGAATTTCGAATTATTAGTTTGTTTTTCGGAGTAGTTTAGACAAAAGTCCGTATTCATTGGTTTTATTTGGGCATTTATCTATCAAATATCTCATTTATACCTCAAATGGATAATTTTAAATACTTGTGTGGGATAAATGCACAGTCAATAAATTAATCGGCAAACAACTGTCAAAAGAGAGAGATGAAAATGGCAGCAGGAGACATTGCATGGGTCCTAACCGCAACCGCTCTAGTCATGCTAATGACACCAGCTCTAGGATTCTTCTACGGAGGTCTAGTGCGAAAGAAAAACTTGGTATCGACAATTGTCCAATGCTTCGTAATATTCGCAGTCGTAAGCATAGTCTGGGCACTTTGGGGCTACTCTCTTGTGTTCGGCAACAGCGTCAACGGCTTGATAGGCTGGAGCCCAGGCCTACTAGGCATGGGCAACTTAAGTATAAACGCTGTTAATACTGCACTTGCGCCACAAATTCCTCAACTGTTGCAATTCGCATTCCAGCTCAAGTTCGCAGCCATCACACCAGCACTAATCATCGGAGCTTGCGCAGAAAGATTCAGATTCAAATCACTACTTATTTTCATGGTACTCTGGTCTACACTAATCTACTCGCCGATAGCCTGCTGGGTATGGAATCCAACCGGTTGGCTTCACAACTTGGGCGCCATCGACTTTGCAGGAGGCATAGTAGTACACATTTCAGCAGGCATTTCAGCGCTAGCAGCAGCAGTGGTAGTAGGCAGAAGAAAAGGATGCGCCGTCCCATGGCAGAATCATATGAAATCTTTGGATCAAAAAAACCATGCAACAGAATTCAAACCAACCAACATCCCATATGTACTGTTAGGAGCAGCGTTATTATGGTTTGGTTGGTTTGGCTTCAACGCTGGCAGCGCATTAGCCGCAAACGACTTAGCTGTCTCAGCGCTTGTGGTTACAAACTTGGCAGCAGCAGCTTCCGCTATAAGCTGGATGCTTGCAGACTGGGTAATTAAAGGGAAACCATCAGCAGTAGGTATTGCTGTCGGCGCCGTTGTTGGATTAGTTGCAATTACGCCTGCTTCAGGCTATGTCAACGTACCATCTGCATTAATAATTGGTTTAGCCGCTGGAGTTATCTGCAACTTGGTTGCTAACTGGAGAGCAGGCAGATCACGAATAGATGACGCACTAGATGTGTTTGCATGTCATGGTGTCGGCGGAATTTGGGGTTCAATTGCAACAGGTTTATTCGCATCAGCAGCGATAAACGGTGCAAGCGGTTTATTCTTCGGAAACCCAGGCCAACTAGTTGCTCAGTTGGTGGCGATTGGCGTGGTGGTACCGTTTGCGTTCTTCGGTTCCTACTTACTGCTTAAATTTGTGAACTTATTCTCGCCACTACGCGTTAGCGAGGAAGCAGAAGACGCAGGTTTAGACCTAGCCGAACACGGCGAAGAGGCCTTTCAACTAGATTAAAGCATAGCAAACCTCTTTTTTCTTTATTTTCTCTTTTTGTGTATTATTTCAAATTTTGTTATTTGACAATTTATTGCAATAGCGTTAGTTTTTTGGACAATTTTGCGTTTACCAAGCTTTTTGGGTTAATTATAACATGAATATTTTGGTTAGCAAGCGACAGATTGAACATTTATCAATATTTTGCCATATATTCAAAGCGAATGTATAGTTTAAATATTAGTTTTGCCAAGATGCAAGAATAAACAAGCCAGCAATAACGCTATTGAAGGAACAAAAATGGGCGCGGCAGACATCGCTTGGGTGCTAATGTCAACAGCTCTTGTAATGCTAATGACCCCAGCCTTAGCTTTCTTTTATGGCGGCTTAGTCCGAAGAAAAAACCTTGTCTCTACGCTAGTTCAATGCATCATCATTTTTGCAGTGGTAAGTCTCGTTTGGTTTTTCTGGGGCTATAGCCTCGTTTATGGACCAAGTGTAGGCGGAATAATAGGCAACCTGTCTCTCGTCGGATTAAACACCATAACAATAAATACCGTTAGCTCTAACGCGCCAGCCATTCCAACAATACTATTCTTCGCGTTTCAGCTCAAGTTCGCAGCAATCACGCCTGCATTAATTATAGGCGCATGCGCAGAAAGAATCAGATTCAAATCACTTCTCATCTTTGTCGTTTTGTGGTCCACGCTCATTTACTCGCCCATCGCTTGTTGGATGTGGAACCCCAACGGATGGTTACACGTCTTGGGCGCAGTAGATTTTGCAGGCGGCATAGTTGTACACACAGCTGCAGGATTATCTGCTTTGGCAGCGGCACTTGTCGTCGGCAGAAGAAAAGGCTGCGTTTACTGGAAAGACCAGCTTAAAGCCCTAGACCAAAAAGACTCAGGCAAACCAGTATCAGCAGCAACCGATTTTAAACCAACCAACATTCCCTACGTGATTTTAGGCGCAGGTATACTGTGGTTTGGCTGGTTTGGCTTCAACGGTGGCAGTGCATTAGCAGCCAACAACATTGCTGTCTCTGCCGTTGTAGCAACCAACTTGGCAGCCGCCGCAGCAGCCGTAAGCTGGATGATGATGGATTGGTTAATCAAAGGTAAACCTTCGGCAATAGGCATCGCAGTAGGCGCGGTATGCGGTTTAGCAGCTATTACAGCTGGTGCGGGCTACGTCAATTTTATATCAGCAGTAATTATTGGTTTGGTCGCAGGGATAGCTTGCAACTTGGTGGCTAACTGGCGAGCAGGCAGATCAAGAATAGATGACACATTAGACGTTTTCGCATGCCACGGAGTCGGCGGCATCATCGGCGCAGTTGCAATAGGCTTATTCGCAACCGCCGCAGTTGATCCTGCCGTGCAAGGATTATTCTATGGCAACCCTGCCCAGCTAGGCATCCAAGTGCTTGCCGTATTAGTTGTGGCTGCCTTTGCATTTTGCGGTTCCTACGCGCTTTTGAAAGTCGTAGATTTCTTCTCGCCACTCAGAGTGAGTCCTAAGGAAGAAGAGGACGGCTTAGACCTTAGCCAGCATGGAGAAGAAGCATACAACCTATAATAGCACTTCGTGTTTAGAGGATTTAGGTTCTCCTTCTAGGAAAGCTACGGAATCTCTTGGCTTGATAGATCTTTTGCTGCGAACTTAAAATACAGAAATAAAAAACAGACACGTAAAAAGAAAATCTGCAACTCCTAGATATTTCAGGAGTAGCTAGCGAGCTTTTTCTCGAGTTTTGAAGACTGGTTTTTTCTTTTTTTGAGGGTTATGAAGGCGATTATGAGAATAAATGGTAAGCTTACCGCCAATAATATTTCGATGTTTGAGTTTATTGGTGTTTCAGGCGTCTGTGCGGAAGGAAGCTGCATTAGCGGATGATCGTCAGGGATTGTGCCGTTAACCAAATACGGAACAACTCCTACGCCGTCGCTATTTTTGTCGGTTCCGTTATAGTCGCTCCAGTAGTTGCTGTCAACGTTAATGCCCCATGGGTTTGTTTCGTTTTGGGATGCTGGGCAGTGGCAACCGTCGACTTGTTGAGTATTGTTGACGAAGTAGTTATTGTGGATAGCAACGTTTGTGTAGGGGTTGGTTGGGCTGCCTATTCCAACAAAGATACCGTCTGTGTTATTTTCGATGTAGTTTTTAGTGAAGCTGTTTTGGGAAGCAGCAATTAAGACGCCGACTATATTTCCTTTTATTGTGTCGCTTTTGATGGTGTTGTTTTGTGTCCAAATGTACATCCCGATGCTGAAGTTCTCGACCTTAATGTTCTCAATTGTCAAGTTGGTTACGTTACTATCTGATATGTCAATGCCTATTGTCCAGGGAACTACGGGTCCGCTGGTGGCTGCGACCTGAGGTCCAGAGCCTATCATCCAGAGGTCAGCCTTTGTTCCGTTAAATGTTCCTTGAAGGATATGACCTCTTCCGTCTAACGTGATATCGCTTTTTTCTATTACGATTGAGGTGGAAACATTTCCGGTTAATATGTAAGTGTTTCCTTCAGTTCGTATTGGAGCGCCTGCTGGAATCACGCTGCCGTCCGGTTGTATAAAAATCCTGTTATCTGTCCCCTCGCCTCTAACGAAACCAATAGACAAGAACGCTGAAAACAACAGCATAAGCAACGCGCAAAGCGTTAGAGTGTTTCTCAAAGTTTTTCTCAAATTTTTAACCCTCATTCATAGTTTTTTGAACTTTTTTATTCTAGCCAGTTGCGAGATTCAAAGACTGTTTTTCCCGCCATTTTAACTTTTAAGCAGCTTTCTTCAGGACACATTTCGACACATCGCAAGCACATCACGCATGCCGAGTCATTCACGTTTCCGCCTTTCTCTTTATAAACTTTGGTAACTTGAGTGGGGCAAACTCTTTTGCAGATGCCGCATTTGGTGCATTTCGTTTCTGTCTTTTCGAGGCGTGTAACTGAAATGTATTTGAATGGTGGAAAATTGCTGAAGACGGCGATTATACCGCCTAAAGGGCATATCCTACACCATGAACGTCTAAACACAAAGGCAGCGACCGTGACTATTCCTAGGACGAGTAGGTTGAGAGATGTGATGTAGTATCCCAATTGCAGGAATTGCCCTGTTGTAGTGCTGAGGATTTGGGCTGGTCTCATGGGTCCGAGAACGGTTAATATCCAAACGCAAAGGGGTTTCATGGGACAGACTTGACAGAAAGGTGAGGAAAGATACGTGTAGGCGTATCCCCCGGTTTGGGTGCTTGGCACTATCAATGTGCCCGTGATGGCTTCTGCTCCTAAAATGAAACTTACGATTAGAATTGCGGCAATTATTACGTAGCGAAGTTGGCGGATTTTTTCACCATTTTTTTCTGAGAGATTTTTGTGATTGAATTTGAGTGTTTTGCGGATCCAGCTGACAAAGTCAACATAAAGACCGAAAGGGCAAACCCACCCGCAGAAAATTCTCCCTAAAATAAGAGACATCAGCACCACTAAACCGAGCACTATCCCAAGCCGTTCTATGCCTGGAAGGACGTAGTTTACGCCCCATCCGTGGCCAGAGTTCCATAAGGGGAAAATATAGGCTTGGATTTGCCACAAAGCGCAGGTGACGGTTCTTCCGCAGCCGTAGTAGCAGCCGAAGGTAGGGACAGAGAGTCCGTCGGGGTTGGGTAGACCCGCTAGATTTGTTCCAATCAGGTAGTCGTGATCTGAGAGGGTTGCAAATGGGAGCTGGGGTAGTCCATTGTAGTTAACGAAGACACCTAAGAATAAGAAGAAAAGAGCACCGATTTGGACAAAAACTCTGGCTGAAGTTACTTTTCTTTTTTTGTCTCGAACAATTTTGGCAACGGCTACTGCGCCTCCTATTATTATGACTAAGGCCACGCCTACAACGAGCACACTGGGTTCCGCGGGATTGTTCACAATCGGAGTGGGCTGAGGGGAAGAGTTTGGGGGCGAGACAACGTCTACAAATAGCCTATCATTCATGGCATCGTGTATTGCGTATATGGTCCAGAAGCCGTAGGCGTCAAGTTTCAGCGTATCAGTAAATTTGCCAGTAGTGTTGTCAACTGTTGCATACGTGTCTACCCAGCTCAAGTTGGGTCTGACGAAAGTTACACGTACGGTAGCGTTTGGGTTAAATGGATAAACTTGCCCCGTAACAGTCACAGATTCGTTTATGTTTATTTGAGTTGGGCTAACGCTTGCAATTACGTTTGGGCCAGAACAAGCGTTTGCACGTTCGCCAATATTTGAGGATATTAGCAAGACCATTGCTACTAAAACAGTCAAGGCTATTCCTGAAATATAACGTGATATCTTAGCCATTGTCAATCGCTTTGAGCTTTAGTATTAAATCAACGCACGCTGTTTTTCAATAAGTCATAATAATGTAGAGTTAAAACTGCTTAAAAGTTTATAGCCGTTCGATTGAAGGGCAAAAAAATCACTAAACGAATATGTGGAACTGCGCTTTGAGAATTAATGCTTTAAACTGCCTGAAACAGAACCTGAAGTTTCAGTCACGAAACTCTCTGTTAGAGGATTCAAATCGCCGCTAATTAAGCAGAAGCGTTTCTGGAGGCTTCTAACGCTACTTTTTTATTCCAACTCTCAGTGATACAATTAGAGGTTTTCAAATGAAGGTAGTTGCTTTTAATGGAAGCGCACGAAAAGACGGAAACACCGCTATCCTTCTAAAACGCGTTCTAAAAGTTCTTGAAGCAGAAGGCATAGAAACTGAACTGATTCAGCTTGCTGGCGAGCAACTCCGAGGCTGCTCAGCTTGCCGAGTCTGTTTTGAAACAAAGAATCTGCGCTGCGCAATTACAGATGACAACGTGAATGCCTACATCCAAAAGATGGTTGAAGCTGACGGCATTATCCTGGGTTCCCCAACATACTTTGGTATGATTTCGCCTGAAATGAAGGCGCTCATCGACCGTGCAGGCTTCGTAGTTAGAGCCGCTCCTGATACACTAAAGTACAAAGTTGGAGCCGCAGTCGTTGCTGTCAGGCGTGCGGGTGGGATGTCAACCTTCGATGCTTTAAATCGTTTCTTCTTGATTAACCAGATGATTATCCCAGGCTCATCTTACTGGAACATTGGCATTGGAAACAAAAAAGGCGAAGTTGAAAAAGACGAGGAAGGCATAAGAACAATGGAAGACTTGGGCAGAAACATGGCTTGGCTTATTAAAAAAATCAAAGTTTAGTTAATGAATATTCATTTTAAAAGATTATGTGACCAAAATGTCTAAAAACAAATCAACTACGCTCATAACGGACAAAGATCGAGGTATTGCCGGTATCATCTTGGCAAAGTCATTTATCATAGTTGGACTTGGCAGCCTTGCCTTTGGGAATGTTCCAATTAGAGCGGGATTTTTGCCAGCGTCGCTCGTGTTTTTGGTATCTTCGTTATTTTATTTGACTAGAGAAGACAGAGAAATGAGAAGAAAAAAGAAAATGGGTATTTCTTAGGCTCAAAATTAACCTAAGATAGCTTTAAGGTCTTCTTCTGGCGTTTTTATTGGCATTATGTTGAATTTTTCAACCAGCACCTTAAGGATGCCAGGCGTTATGAAGGCTGGAAGGCTTGGTCCGATGCGTATGTCTTTTATGCCTAAATATAACAACGATAGCAGTATAGCAACTGCTTTTTGCTCATACCAAGACAGCACCAGCGAGAGCGGCAAATCGTTGATCTGCACCTTGAAAGCGTCGGCTAATGCTTGAGCTATTTTGACTGCGGAGTATGCGTCGTTACATTGTCCTATGTCGAGCAGCCTTGGGATTTCGTCGATTGTACCTAGTTCCTTGTCGAAGAAGCGGAATTTTCCACACGCTAAGGTTAGGATAATTGTGTTCTGAGGTGCTTTCTCAACAAATTCAGGATAGTAGCTTCTTCCGGGTTTTGCGCCGTCACATCCGCCGACGAGTATGAAACGCTTTATGTGCCCATTTCTCACTGATTCAACTACCTTGTCTGCTATACTTAGCACCGCGTTTCTGCCAAAACCAACTAACACGTATTTGCCTTCTTTGTCTTCAGAGAAACCGGGCAGTTCCAAAGCTCTCTGAACTACTATTGAGAAGTCTTTGCCGCTTACATGTGGCACGCCTGGGTACCCTACTGGTCCTGAAGTGAAAATGTTCTCCTTGTAGCCATCTACTGGCCTTTGGATACAGTTTGTCGTCATTAAAATTGCGCCTGGAAACTCAGCGAATTCTTTCTGCTGGTTAAACCAAGCTGTTCCGTAATGCCCGTAGAAATGCGGGTACTTCTTCAGTTTCGGGTAGCCATGCGTTGGAAGCATTTCGCCGTGAGTGTAAACGTAGACGCCTTTGCCTCCGCTTTGCTTTAGAATCTCTTCCAAATCGATGAGGTCATGGCCTGAAACGAGTATGGCTTTGCCTTTTTTGTGGCCAAGAGGTACTTTCGTTGGCACGGGGTGCCCATAGGTTTCAGTGTTTCCAGCATCTAGGAGTTCCATCGCACGTATGTTGATTTCGCCGCATTTGAAAACTAAACCTACAAACTCATTAACGCCGAGTGACGCGCCAAGTGGTGCTGCTAGTCCTTTGTAGATAAAATCGAAAACTTTGTCATCTTTTTTTCCAAGAAGACTGGCGTGGTATGTGTAGGCAGCTACTCCTTTTAACCCGTATGTTAAAAGCCACTGAAGCGAGTGCAGGTCAGGGTTAACTGTTGGGTCGGCGTTTATTCCGTAATGTTTTCCCTGTGCAACTAAGTCTGCCGTCGTTTTTTCTAACTGTAAATTGAATGTCGTGTTGACTGTAGCTTTTTTTGCCCGCAATCTCGCACGTAATTCTTCTTGTAACTTCGCTGTTTTTCTTATGTAGGCTGTTATTGCTTCTGGGTCGAAGTTCACGTTTGTTAAGGTAGAAAATAATGCCTCACAAGTAAATATGTCAATCTTTTCGTCTTTTATTCCAGCTTTTCTTGCCTCGATTGAAAGTTGGCTAAGTCCTCTAATCAAATAGACAAGCAAGTCTTGAAGTGCAGCAACGTCAGCAGTTTTTCCACAAACGCCCGCTACTGTGCAGCCTTGACCTTTTGCTGTTTGTTCACATTGATAACAGAACATTTGATTTTGACTCATATTCTACGCCTTGAATAACATATTGAGTTTCATTGCAGATAGCTATTGTCCCTAACATCTCAGGGTTTTCTGGACTCAAGCTGGCACGTATAAAATAAAAATGAATGAAATTTCAGGTTGTTTACCCCCTTTGTTTCTTATCGAAGCATTTGTGGTAGGTATTAGACAGTCACAACTTCTTAAAAGAACTCAAACGGTGCTTGATTAGTTGAGGTTAATTGTTATGAAAATTGCTATTATAGGAAAAGGCAATGTTGGCAGCGCATTGTGCAGTGGCTTAAGCAGCAAGCATGAGACAAAGTTTGGTCACCGAGACCCTGCAGAACCAGTGGCTGACGCAGCAAAATGGGGTGAAGTAATTATTCTTGCAGTACCACACAACAATGCAAACGATGCCATAGAAGCTATAAGACCATATGCAGACGAAAAAATAGTAATCGATGTAATAAATGCCGTGGGACCAAATATGGAGTTAGGAATCAGCTGCAACACTTCATCAGCGGAAGAGACCCAGAAAAGACTACCTAAAGCCCACGTTGTAAAAGCGTTCAATACTGTGTTTGCGCAGAACCAAAGCACAGGCAAAGCCGGCAAAGAACAATTAACCGCTTTCATCGCTGGCGACGATTTAAGAGCTAAACAAACTGTAGCCCAGTTAGTAACTGACATAGGTTTTGACCCATTAGATTGTGGACCCTTAAAAGCCGCACGTTATCTTGAAGCCATGGGAATAATGATAATCAACTTAGCTTACAATTACGGAATGGGAGCGAAAATAGGCTATAAACTAGTAAAAGCCTAAGCATCTCCGATTTTATCGCAGGGTATTTTTTGTAATTCTTCCCTTAACTTTGCGCTTACTTTTTTTAGCGGTACCCAAGAAACCACAATGTACACACTCTTACGTTTTATAAACCATAAAGTTTAAGGGTAATTGTTTGTTTTAGGTTTTGAGTATTCTTAATTTGAGGGTTTGTGGTTTGAGCACTAAAGTTGAAACAATCGAAGAACGGAAAGCAGAAGTTTTAATAAAACTGAGAAAATACAAACTGCTTGAGAAAGAAAAATTTCAAGGCGCAATCGGCTATATCATCGATATCCCGCAAGACAAAGAAAAAGCAATCATATGGTGCATATTAGGCGAAGCAACTGTCGGCATCGCAGCCATGAACACGCTATACAAAATAATGAAAGAAAAAGACATTGATAGATCCATCGTAGTCACCGAAGGGCGCTACACGCACGCCGTCAAATTAGGCGCCAAAAAGAAAAAAGTTGAACTACTGCCCAAGTCTTTCCCAGTTTTCGACATTTTCGAACATGCACTAGTCCCATTCCACGAAATTCTAAGCGAAAAAGAAAAAAATCAGCTTCTCGCCCAATACAAGGTTCATCCCTACCAGATACCCCAGATAAAATCAGGCGACCCAGCCGTTAAAGCAATAGGCGCCAAACCAGGCGATATACTGAAAATCACAAGGAAAAGCGCAACTGCAGGCGAACACATCACTTACAGGTACGTAGTAGAATAAAGTCTATTTCGCAATCATGATTTCTGTGGACTTCATGATTGCCTCCACTTCATCGCCGACTTTAATATCTAAGTCTTCAACTGCTTCCTTGGTTATGACTGCCGTAACTGTTACGGGCATTCTTACCTCAACTTTAACTTTGGCAGTGATAATGCCTTTTTCGACAGCTATTACTTTTCCTTTAAAACGGTTCCTTGCACTTAACTTCAAACCTTTCACCTCCAAATTCCCTGAATTAGATAAGACCTCGCTTAGGTAGCTCTCAACTTGTTTATATTCACCAAGCAAACTTTTGCCTAAATTAGTTAACCTTGCGCCTCCTCCGCCAGATTTTCCACCTTTAAAGGTTTCCACAATTGGCTCTTCTAGCGCTTTTTGAATATCCTGCAAGTAATTCCAAACGTAGCGATAGGACATTCCTAAGGTTTCTGCAGCCTTGGAAATCGAGTTTTGCTTATCGATGGCTTCGAGAATTTCCGCTCCGCCTTTGCCTATTACTGGCTTATCTTTGTATTCTATCCAGACTTTGCATGAGAGCTTATGTTTTTTGTTGGCAAGCATTCTAAATAGGGTTATGTCGCAAAGACCATATAAAGCTAATCAAAGGGTTAATGGAGCAGTTTTGTTTGATTTTCTTTGAAGACCTAGCTCTGCCCAATAGAATTATGCTGCTTGCTGCTCCGCCATCGAGAGTCGGAGGTATCTGAGAGAAATAAGCTGGTTTTCAAGAATTCTTGCTGATTCAAGTATTACGGCTCCCCAGATTATTGCAACCTCTATTATGGTCGCGTTATATTTTTCCATTTAAAAGAGCCACTATAATCTCAAAAATGAGCGTTGAAGATCTAAAATTTAAGAAAAACACTGGAAATGCGTAATTAAAATTCCAATTCCCCGTTGACAAATTTGCGTGATATTTCACTTTTAGGATTCTCAAAGAAATTCTCTGGTTCAGCGACTTCCACTATTTCGCCGTTGTAGATGTGAACTATTTCATCTGCCATTCTTCTCGCCTGACTGAGATTATGTGTAGACATCAATATAATGCGTTGAGCACTTTTTTTGTTAACTATTGCTTTTTCAATAATGGTTGCGCTGTTCGGATCCAAGTTTGCTGTCGGTTCATCCAAGAGTAGAATATGAGAATCAAGCAGGAATGCTCTTGCTAAGGCGATTCTCTGTTGCTCTCCGCCTGAAGTTTTTTTTGCTCTTCGTTTTTCAAACCCTGAAAGCCTGACGGCTTGTAACTCGTCACATACTTTTTTTGCAATTTCCTCTTTGTGCACTCCCCTGATTCTGAGGCCATAGGCCAAGTTATCAAATACGTTCATACTAAACATTGCAGATTTCTGAAAAACCAACGTTGAAACGTGACGCAAAGCTTTAGCATCAGCGTTTTGACCATTAATAAACAGTTTTCCCTCGTCGGGGTTTTCTAAGCCAGCCATAATCCTCATTAGAGTTGTTTTGCCTGCAC
The DNA here is from genome assembly GCA_050013315.1 of Bathyarchaeia archaeon. GTDB lineage: Archaea > Thermoproteota > Bathyarchaeia > Bathyarchaeales > Bathycorpusculaceae > Bathycorpusculum. The sequence goes on along the minus strand of JBEKFM010000022.1, from coordinate 11,370 downwards.
CATTAACGCCCAAAAGAACAATTACCTTGCCGCCTTCCATTTCTAGCGAGACTGAATCTAATGCCTTAACATTATGGTAGGTCTTTTTGATACTTACTAGTTGAAGATGAACGCTCACGTCTTAGCCCCCGCCTAAGCCTCTCCACAATGACATTTTACCCCATAAACCCTCTTCTTGTCTTGCTCGCTCTATTAGGCTAATGGTCAATGCTACGGCGATTACTATTGCCATAAGTAAAATTGCGTAAGCCATGGCGATATCGAAACTTCCGAAGTTTATTTCAAGACCAATAGCTGTTGTCAAGACCCTTGTTTCTCCTAGTAAGTTTCCGCCTACGATTGTCGCGATGCCTAGTTCTCCAAAACCTCTGTTAAAAGCTGCGGTAATAGAAAGCACCAACGACCAAACTGTTTCACGAATAAGGGTTAGGTTAGTTCTAAGGCCCGATGCACCAAGGGTTTTGGCTAAGTCCCTAAGCTGAATATCTGCTGTACCAAGAGCGTTTGCTGTAAAAACAACTATAATGGGGGTAACCAGTATGGCTTCGCCGATTGCTATGCCATTAAGAGTGTAGAGTAGGTGAAGGAACCCAAATTCGCCTTGCCTAGATAAGAGCAAATATAAAAGCAATCCTAAGGCAACCGTCGGTATGCCAATTAACGCGTTAAAGACACCTTTAATAAACCATCTTCCCCTAAAACTGTACAAACCTAAAACTACAGCTATTGGAATACTCCACACACATGAAAGCAAGGTTCCTAAACCTGCAACATACATTGATCGATAAACCGTTGCATAAACTTCAGAATTGCCACTTGCGATCAAGTTAATTGCTTGCTGAAGGGCTATAACGATAATATCAGCCATGCATATCACAAAAGAAATAAGAGGAATTTTATTTTAGCTTTTCCATACTTTATTCTTTGCTTAATTTACCGCCACTTTGACTGTAAGTCGATGGCTGTGCAAGCATAAGCTGTGGGCTATCTGCAGAATAATAGTCGAGAAAGCTTATTGAAGCGCTAAGGTTCATATTTGCTAATGCATCGTACGATGGTGAATACAGGTTACCTGAGTTATATCGATATTGCTGCGGGCATTCAGTTCCGTTAGCATTTATCGCATTAGTTGAATTGATGTAAGCGTAACTTTGAATCCAACTTAGTAATGTAGCGTTAGGTGCGGTGCCGCTAACTAAGGGTACAAAGGGGTTGAACAGAGATTGATTATAAGTGGATATCCCGTAGTTTGCTATTAATTGTTGACCAGCATCGGAAACTAGATAATTCACAAATGTCATTGAAGCGTTAAAGTTTGTACTGGTCAGATTGGCGTTTTGTGGGTTGTCAATTATTGCGCTGTACACGTTTAGTAGGGCTTGTTGGGCTTGAATCTCAATTTTCAGTGTTATAGGTTGTATGTTGGTAGGACTGGAGAAGGCAAGGTAAGTGCCCATATCTGACAAACAGTATCCTTGAGGGCCTCCGCCGATTCCGTTGCTAGCTTCCTGTAAAGTTTGACCCATTCCGGCTCCTGTCGATTGGAACCATGTTGTATTCTGAACCAGTGTAGTATAGCTGTAGCCTGCGGCTTTCCATAGGTTTGACTCTGCTGTGGCTGTGCCTGAACCATCGTTCCTAGTGAACCATTGTACTTGACTGTTGGTTTGTGCCGCTGTGTAGAGCTTTGTCAATGCTTGGCTTACGTTGGTCATGCCACTGATGCCTGCAGGGTCGTTTGCTGGTCCAACGATGACAAAGAAGTTGTATGCAATGATTTTGCGGTCTACACCGTATCCGCCTGTCAAGAATGAGAGTTCTTGCGATGGGGAATGAACCAATATCATGTCCGCATCACCTGCTTCTGCTTGTGCTATTGCGGCGCCGGTTCCTAGAGGAACAAAGTTAATTGTTATCCATGGATATTGGGCTTGGAAGGCTGCTTTGATGTTACCTGTTCCGTTGTCTTCGAGTCCTGTGTCATGAAGACTGGTGGTTGTTGCAACAGTCAACGTTGTGGGACTAGGAGTAGGGGTGGGAGTTGGCGCAGGAGTTGCAGTGGGTGTTGGTGCCGATGTTGGCATAGGTGTAGGTGTTGCTGTTGCTGTGGGCTTTGCTGTTGGTGAAGCTGTAGCTGTAGGTTTTGGAGTAGGGGTTGGAGTAGCGGTTGGAGTGGGGGTTGGCGTAGGCGTCGCCGTTGAAGGACTTGAAAGTGATATGTAGGCGAAGACACCGCCTATGATAACGGCGATTACAACAATTGCTGCTATAATTATATACGTATTTTTCATTTTTTTCCCTATTTTTAGGGAGTCGTTATGTATATTTAAGCATGTCGGCAACTTGGCGGTTAAAATTATATATTATCGCTTGAAAAAAAAACTGGTCTTAACTGGCGCATGTATCTAAGCAGGGTATTTCCTTTCTTCGGTTAGTTCGCTGAGAATTACAAATGCTTCCCCAAGAGGCATGCTAAGCCTTTCCGCAAGTTCATTTGCGGTAAGGTCAGCTTTTTGAGGCAATATGCTATCGCGAGTGTAAGCTTTGTGAGTTGGGTACATAACGGAAGCGTGAACTGTTTCAACAAGTAACTGCCAAAGTTTCTCTTTTGAGTACTCATCCAAATTCATAGGCATCAACATTGAATACGCTGTTAAGGTTATTAGCTTACCGCAAATGCCTTACAAAACATACAATAAACTTAATACTTCGCCGTTGCTGCTTGAATTATTAGAGGTTGACTTTTTTGAAAGCTGCTGTTTATCGAGGATCTCACAACATCAAAATTGAAGAAGTTCCAGAACCAGAAGTTTCAGGCAGAAAGGTGCTTGTGAAATTTAAAGCTGGTAGCATATGCGGCACTGACATGCACCTTTACCGAGGCGACTGGAAATGGATGAAAAAAGGCAGAATAATCGGGCATGACGCTTGCGGAGTTAGAGAAGACACGGGTGAACGAGTGGTTATGGTGCCTGTGGTGAATTGCGGTCACTGCTACTATTGCCTTAGAGGATTGCCAACTTATTGCACAAGAGGCAAATTTTACGGACTTACACGGGACGGTTTCTTCGCAGAATCAAAAGCCATGCTGCCCAGAAGCCTGATTCCAATACCTTCAAACGTCAGTGATGAGGAAGCGGCCATAGTGGAACCAGTCGCTTTGGCACTTCACGTGTTGGATTCGTTTAAGCCTAATGTTGGCGATTGGGTTACGGTGGTTGGGCAGGGACCAATTGGGTTGCAGATGACTCAAGTGGCTCTAATGAAAGGTTGCCGAGTCATAGCAGTGGACTTGGAGGATTACAGGCTTGAACTTAGCCAGAAGTACGGTGCAGACGCAGTTATTAACGCTAAAAAAGAAGATGTTGTCAAAACTGTTAGGAAATTAACCAAGAGGGGCTCGGATTTCGTGATTGAAGCCGCCGGCACCACGCGAACAGTTGAGCAGACGCCTTTTTTGGTTAAGAAGGCTGGCAAAGTCGCATTGGTTGGGGAATCTAAGGGTTACTTGAACTTGGAGGATGCAGATGAAGCGTTGTTTTTCACAATCTATATTTCGCCCGTTGAGTATCCGTCGGCAGTAGAATTAATCGCTAGAAAACTAGTCGATGTGAAAGGGCTTATTACGCATAGGTTTAAACTTGTTGACTTCGAAAAGGCGCTACAAACAGTAGACACTCCAGCAGAGAAGCCATTAAAAGTTATAATAACCCAATAAGGACCCTAAGCCATCGTTACCGCAAAGTATATTTCTGTTCGAGTAAGTGTTAACCCAGTTTCGCTATAGATAATGGAGCTAATATTAGTGGTCGTTGAAGCAGTAATATTTGATTTAGATGGAACACTTGCCAACTTCAACTTGGATTTCAAAACGCTCCGCGCTGAAGTCAGAAGTTACCTAATGAGAGTAGGTGTCCCAGCATCCCTTCTAAACTTTAACGAAAGTATTTTTGAAATGTTAAAAAAGGTCGAGATTTTCATTAAAAACAACGGGAAACCAGCCAAAGCATTTGACGAAGTTCGCAGTCAAGCCATGATTATAGCTGAGAAATACGAGATGGAAGCCGCCTCAACCACAAGTTTGCTACCCGGAGCCAATGAAGCGCTTAAGGAGTTAAAGCGGATGAACCTAAAAATAGGTTTATGCACTACCAGTAGTGAGAAAGCCGCAAATTATATTCTGCAGCGCTTTAAAATAAAAGATTTCTTCCAGATTGTAGTTGCCCGCAACAAAGTAAAATATGTTAAACCCAATACCGAACAATTTGAACTGGCGCTCGAAGCGTTAGGCACCCGACCGCAAGCCACTGTAATAGTCGGAGACAGCATTTTGGACATGGAAAGTGCAAAGGAATTGGAAGCAATCGTGGTAGGTTTGCCCACGGGTCTTTCTACAATGGAGCAATTGATGAACAACGGCGCAAACTTTATCATTACAGCCTTGACCGATTTACCAGTTCTTATAAAAAAAATAAATGAAAGTTAAGCGGCGGTGACGACACCGTCTTTGCAGACGAGTTTTCTTTCTCTTACTAACCGCTTTAGTATTTCAGAGAACACTGCTCTTGATTCCTCGCTTGAATGACTTGTCACAAACACTTTTGCAGTCTCAGCTATCAATGATTCTTCACTTATGCTTAAAGCATATTGAGCAATCAGTTTCATCGCAGATTCAGCTTCTTCAGGCGGAATATACTCAGGTTTTCTCTTAGATTCAGGAATACCTTGCACGGGAACGCGGATCGGTGTTTCTTTAAGTTCAGGCGGCCAAAGGAAACTGCCTTTGATTACTACTTTTTGTTCTCTTAGCAAGTTGTTGAGTGCTTCTTTTACAGCGTGAGTTATTTGCGGTGTTAAGTGTTTGATTCCCCATGCATCTGCTAGACGTTCAACGGCGTAGTCAAAGTGAACTGGACCTTCATTCTCAACTAGCTCAGCGAGAAGTTTTGTTTGGATTTCCCTGTTTTCTGGGAAATAAAACTCATTTTTTTGCCGCGAATCGTATGAGGAGTTGGTTGTAGCAACCTTAATGTAAGGATTAAAAGTTGCCTTTAGCGGTTGAATCTTGTAGGGTACGCCGATTTTTTCGATGCCTGAAAACTGGATTTTTTGAACATCAGTTTTTGGAGCCAAGTTTTCTTTTTGGGAGTCAAGAACGGGTTTTTGAGCTTCTCTTTCAAGCTGTAACTTTTGGGCTTGATCAAGAGCTTCTTTTAGCCGCCGAATTTCAGAGTCGCGCCTTGAAACCCATGCCGGTGACCAAATACGGTGAATGCGCCAGCCTAACTGCTTTAGTACTTGCTCGCGGAGTCTGTCTCTGTCTCGTGCGCTGCTGCTGGATTTGTATGTAGCGCCGTCGCATTCTACGCCTAAGAGAAAGGATCCGGGGTTAACTGGGTCAACTACGCCGATGTCTATTCTGTAACCACTGCAGCCAACTTGCGGAACAACCTCATAGCCCATCTTTTTTATCTCTGATGCTACATCTTCATCTAAAAGTGACTCGAACTCGCCTTCTTTGGACTTAGCAGTCTCAAATGTTTCAGGGCCTCGCTCAGCGTAATCAAGGTAATAACGCAGCGTTTGCAGACCAACTGCCTTAGTGTCTGGGTCGATATCAGAAGCCACAATCGAAGTGATTAATACTACTTTTTCGCGGGCGCGGGTGACTGCGACGTTTAGGCGTCTTTCTCCACCAGGCTTGTTTAACGGACCAAAGTTCATTGTCATTTGTCCCTGTTGATCGTGACCGTAGCCAACGCTGAAGATTATAACGTCACGTTCGTCGCCTTGAACGTTTTCTAAGTTCTTAACGAAAAAGCCTTCCAATCGGTCTTCTTTAAAGAACGGTTCAAATTTAGGCTGCTCTTTTAATCGTCGGTCTATGGCTTCTTCAACGGTTTCCATTTGTGCGATGCTGAAGGTTACAACCCCTAAGGTTTTCTTTGGATATGAGCGGAAATGTTCGAAAACGAGGTCTGCTACTTTTTCAGCTTCTTTTGGGTTGTTCCTTTTGCCTCCGCGGTCATAGATACCGTCAGGAACATGGATTAATTTTACTCCCAAAGTGTCATTTTGCGCGTTTGCTGCTGGAAAAGTTATCAAGTTATCGTCGTAGAAGCGGTGGTTTGAGAACGCTATTAACTCTTCATGTTTGCTGCGGTAGTGCCACCTTAAGGTCTTAACTGGCAATCCGATGCCTAAACATTCGTCTAGTATGCTGTCGAAGACTTCGACGTCTTCGTCGCTTAACTCGTCCCAGTCTAAATCTTCGATTAGGTTTTTCTGGAAGAACGATGTGGGCGGCAACTGCTTGTTATCGCCTGCAACAACTAGTGCTTTTCCACGGTAAATTGACCCGATAGCGTCTTCTGGCACAATTTGCGACGCCTCATCAAACAGGACTAAGTCAAACTTGTTATTTTCAGGTGGGAGAAACTGGCTTACCGTTATAGGACTCATCAATAGACAAGGCTTTAATTTAACAAGCAGGTTAGGAATCTTTTGCAGTAATGTGCGAATCGGCATTAAACGCCACTTCTTTGCCGCTTCCTTGAGAAGAATGTTAGCTTCTGAATCGGCTGCTTTAATCAGTATGTCTTGCGGTTTTCGGCTGTTTGCAGCTTCAATAACCATGCTGGACGTAAGCCGAATAAGGTCTTGATCCAGTGTTTTGAAGTCAGCGATTAACTGCTCATGGTTTTCTCTCCTGAACCTTCCAAGCTTTTGGTCTTCATTATGAAGGTTGTTTATCCATTCTTGGTAGACGCCTCTGCGGAAAACATCAACCAATTCAGCGGCTGGAATACGTTGCTCCGCCAAATGATTGAAGAACTTATCTAAGCCTCTAAGTGCAAAACGGTTTTTGATATCTTTGAAATCAATCCAAACCTGCAGGTCATCAACGCGGGATCGAAGTGCTTTGATTCGTTCCCCGATTACTTTTATTTCTAAATCATTTAGTTTCTGGTTTTGATATTTCATCTCTGTTTCAAAACGAGCCTCAAAATCAGCCAGACGCTTCAATGAAGCGTCATATCTTTGATTTAGTTCTGTGTTTGAGGGTGCAGCGGCAGATCCTTGAGCAGCAATTTGCGCGAAGGCTTCTGGAACCGGAATACCAGCGAATGCAGCCTGAACTTTTTTTGTCCATCCGAGAACGGTTAAAATGTCTTGCCAGTTTGTTTCCAGCTCATGGAAGCGGGCTCCGAATTTTGCTTGAAGTTGGACTTTTTCACCAACGATGCCGGCTTCCTTCTTTCTTATGTCTTCGGCGTTTTTGAGGTCTTCTAGGAGTTGCCTATAGTCTTGCGGTTCTCGTTTACTTGTTGACAGCGTTTCGTTTGTCAATGCATAAAGCGGATTCAGTTGTTCTAATGTTTCGTTCGCCCATTCTTCAAGCACTGTCAGTGGCGTTTGAGTGATGGATGTAGCTGATTTAGGCATGTTTGCGGGTATGAGCGATTCTAAATCTTTGCCAAGCTGCTCCCACTTGTCAACTGATCCCTGCAATTCAAGACCCAAATTCTTAATCATCGGCGAAGGGTTCGAATTGTTAGTGATTAGTTTGAGAAGATTTTCTGGGATTTGTGTTGACCACGATAGTTTTCGAATTTCGGCTGTTAGTTCTATGGCTTTTTCTGCGCCTTGGAAGTCTGTTTTGTATTTGCTGTAGAAATGCCCAAGTAATTTGTGAACAGTTTCGTCTGACGCCTCAATCTCGGCTTGTAACTTCTTGACTTTGCGAGCATCAATTAGATCGTTAAGTACGGTTTTTGGAACTTTGCCGTCGTTGGATATCCTTGCGATTTGTTTTTGATCGCTGCGATAACTTGAATTGAATATTTTAAGAGAACTCTGGTATGGTCCACTGTACCTTCTTATGAGTTCATCAAGGTCTAGCGAATAAATTCCGTTGCCGTAAGTTGCGTCTAACTTGCTTTTTAGCAAGTTGTGGTCCAGGTATAGCTGTTTTGCTTTTGATACTGTTTCTTGAACTTGCTCAAAATAGGTTGAATCAAACCATTGTGGCTCTGGCTTGTCTTCTGCGAAGCATAACAGGGCCATTCTGGATAAATCTTTTATTTGCTCAACAGTCACACCAGCACTATCTATGCCCAGTAGTGGAGCCAGCGATTGAGAGTTTTCGCGCCATTTCTTTGAGGCTAAATACGTGTTCCTTGCGAAGGCTAAGAGTTTCTCTCGTTTCTGTAAAAATTCGCCTTCTTCCAACTCTACTGCTGGAAACATCTTGCTAAGCGCTTCAAGTCTCAGCATTATCTCAATTGACCTATTGAGAACCAAGCTTAACAAGGACGAATTATACCGCTCCATCAGGCTGGCGCGCGTGTTCATGATCCAAATGCAGGTTTCATTGTAAGCCTTGCCTTCGCTTATGAGTTTATCAATGTCAGCGTTTGTTAGCCAATGTGCTTCCGGCTTTGGGCTTTCATAAAGGAACTTGCTGACTTCAATGAGCCATTTTATCCGCTCAAACGTTTCAAGCGGAAATACTCCAAGTTTAGCGGAGAAATCTTCAGTCTCTAGTTGGAGTTCACTTAGAGTTGAGCCCATTTTTTCAAGAGTCGTTAACAGTTCAGAGCGGATTTCAAGGTTGTAGATGCCTGCTCGGTAACCTAACCATGGGAAGTCTGGGTCTTCTATTACTTGCCAAACCTTGCTCAGTTGAGAAACAAGTTCTTCAAGTTCATGCATTTTTTGGGGAGTCAGCGTTTCCAGTTCAGTTAAACCTACAGGAACAAAAGGAACCCGCTCAAGACTTGAAATTAAACTTAAAACTTCGTAAGCGCTTCTCTGCAAGTACGCGCGTTTTTCATGTAGCGCTGTAACGTAACTGTTTAGTGCTTCGCGGTATTCCGTCATTTTCTCGAAGTCGTGAGCTGAGGGCAATTTGCGAGGCACAAGGTTCTCGTCGAGACTGCGTTTAAGTTCAGCCACGACTTGTTGCTTGTTGGCTTTGCTACTGTGAAGTTCAAGGCAGAAATGCGCTAAACCAACTTCGCTTAATCGTTTGTAAACAACTTCGAGGGCTGCCATTTTGTCGCTGACGAAGAGCACGGATTTTCCGTTGGCTATGCATTCGGCGATTATATTTGCGATGGTTTGGCTTTTTCCGGTGCCTGGTGGACCCTTCATTACAAAGCTTTGTCCACGAAGGGCGTATTCAATGGAGACTCGTTGGCTGCTGTCGGCGTCAAGCACCTGATAGGTTTTTGCTGGAGCCTCAATTTTATCAACATCTTTCTCGTCTGGCAACCCTTCTAAAATAAGATTGTCCTCTTTAATGCCAGCGATTGCCCGAATTATTGGGTTCTGAGTAACTAAATCAGCGTTTGCTTCAAGGTCCTTGTAAATGACGAGTTTTTGGAATGAAAAGAGCCCTATGTCAACAGACGGCTCGGCTTTCCAACCCATTTCAGCAACAACTTGGTTGACCAAGTTGAAGTAATCTGCTAAGTTTTGTTTTTGCCATTCTTCAGGCAAAGAAGGCAAGTCAATTTTATAGTCATTTTTTAGTTTAACCAGTAATGCTGGGTTCAGGACCGCTTCTTCTTCAACCGGAGGCACTGCAATTGCATAGGGTTGGCGTATGGAATCTCTTGTTAACTCCAAAGGCACAAGAATTAGGGGAGACTGAACATTTTCTTTTGTTTCCAGGTCCACCCAGTTTAAGGTGCCAAAAGCAGCATGCAGAATCCGAACGCCGCGTTCTCTGTAATCGAGAAGCGAGCGCCATTGCAAGCCTTTGAGGCTTCTTTCAAGGTCGGCACTAGTTAAGCTTCCACAGACCAATTGAGTTGCTGATGGACGCTTTGGTTCTTCTGATACAGTTTCTTTGGCGTCGGCTTTGGCTATTTTAGCCTTAGCTTTACTTTTTGTCTTCTCTGGCGTTTGGGTTTCTTCGGGAGGCAACCAGAATTCTAAACGACGCTTTCTTAATACAAGAGCATTGAAGACTGCTTGTGGCTCAGGTTGCGAAATAGACAGGTTTCCACGCTTTGCCCTGCGGAAATAAAGCAGGTTGTTTCTTCTTGAAAGATCAATTAATCGAGATTTCCAATCTTCAACTCGTTTCATAGGTTGCGAGGTAAAAGTCTGCGCCATTAAACCACATCCACACATAATAGTTTAGCATTATTGGACGAATGCTTCTTTAATATTTACGGTTATATCGTGGTGATTCAAACAATAATTTGCTTAATTAAAAACGCTCAAGAGCTGGTTGCTTTTTCAATTGCTTCCAAAAGTACGTGATTAACGTTTTCTAGACCTATTTTTCTTGTTTCAAGAACCCTAAGACCGATGCCTGACTTCTCCAACTCTTCTTTCCACTTTTCTGAATCACCACAAGTATCTAAAAGCACAGCACCTTTGATGCCGCTGAAAAGATTAGCAAAACCTGCCTCATCAACGCCTTCTTTTAGCATCCTTTCCTTCATATGTTTGAAAAATTCTACCATTCCAGAACCCATAAACATCAAGTTATGCTCGGAGTCAACCTCTAAGGATTTTCCTTTGCCGCCGAGTTGGCAATCAATACAGTTTAAGGCATCAACTTTTACCACGTTATATTCCTCAGCTAACTTTTTCATCTCGTTGTCTTGTCCAAGACAAAGGTCGCCGTAAACAAGCACTACTTTGCCATGGAAACGCTTTTGAGTTGTTTCTATAACCTTGCGCAAGTTTTTCTCTAGCATTTCGTAATCGACATGAAAGTATTTGCTGACAAAAACCACGTCAGCATCTAAGCTTCCTTGTTTGATCAGTTGTTGAATTTCTTCTCTTAGAACGCTGCAGGAAACTAGACAGATTTTCGCTTTTTCCGTCATCTAATCAGCTTTTGAGGTTTGAAGCAGTATCTTGGCCACTGTGGCCACTGCTGCGTTGTACTGCATGAGCCGTAATCGAACGTTAAGTCCATGCCGATCTTTAGCTGCTCTCGCGTTAACCCCGGTATCATTCCGGGGATTTTTAAGCCATTTTCGAGTTGCATAATGCCCACGGCGTAGGGTGTCAAGGCTTGGAATTGTTGTGGTGCGATATGGATTACTGTGTAAGTAAGCAGTTTGCCTTTTCCAGAAACGCTGACCCACTCGAATTCTTGTGAGAAGCAGTTGTCACATAGAGGTCTTGGTGGGAGATGGAGCTTTCCGCATTTTAGGCATTTTCCAGCCATCAGTTTGCTCTGTTGCAGAAACTTGTAGAATTGTTCTATTGTGAAAGGTTCTTGTGTACTCATTTTGAAGTGCTCCTGTAAATGTGAACTGCCGCTGTTGATCCTGACCCGCCAACGTTATGTGTTAAGCCGATTTGTGCGTCTTTTACTTGGCGTTTTCCTGCTTGCCCTGT
>JBEKFM010000021.1:0-54789 GCA_050013315.1 Bathyarchaeia archaeon | reverse complement strand
TTTAGACAACACGCCGTAATTTAGCATGCAAACAACCCGAAGGGCTAATTATTGTGCCTATATCCTAATAAGACCTTCGTTTTAAAGTCTAAAGCCTAATTACAGCTAAGGTCTAATGTAATATCTCTCTCAAGTTTACTTTAGCATACTGTGGGAGTAGCTGGAAAAAAATTATTAGCGATCCGATTCTTTTTTCCTCGGATAGAGACGTTTTTGTGAGAGATTGTTGGTTTTTTTTCATTTTTTGAAGAATTAGTTAGCTTATTTACTTCTGCGGCTTGTTGTAAGCAAGCAAATTTTTTTTGGCTTGGCGTTGAATTGCGAAAGTGTTAAGTACCCATGGCTTCTTTTCTTATTAGTATAAATTATAGGAGAAGAAGAAAAATGTCTATATCTTTTACAGCAAACATGATAAATATTCGAGGAAACAAAAACACAATTTGCTCAATTGCTTTAATCGCAGTTTTGGCTCTTAGTACTTTCGCAATTCTATTGCCAAAAGTCAGTGGACAAGCAACTGGAACCGGAGTAAATCTTCCGCAGTGGGCCTACATTAACGCGTTCCCAACGCCAACAGGTGTTGGTCAACCGATCAACATCTTTGCCTGGACAGCTAACTTGCCACCAACCGCAAACGGAGCATACGGTGACCGATGGAATAACATAACTATAATCGAAACGTTGCCAGACGGCACCAAAACAACATTGGGTCCTTATATATCAGACCCAGTTGGCACAACTTTCCAAACCATCACTCCAACAGTAGCAGGCAATTACACATTCCAAGCAATCTTTCCAGGTCACGTTATAAATAATGTCCCCAATGGAATTGACCCAACACAAATGGCGCAAGCCCAAGCTTATGCCGCTGCAAATAATGTGCCGTTGGCTACTGCTGAAGCCCGCTTTGTATCGGGTTGGAGCTTCCTAGGCGACTATTATGCACCAGCAACATCCGACATAGCAACCGTCACTGTGCAATCTACGGCTATTCCATATGGTCCCGCTTTTCCGTTACCAGCTGAATACTGGAGCACTCCAGTCAGTCAATCTGGGCACTCACCGAACTGGATTTATGTCACTGGCGACTGGCTAGCTCAAGGCATTGCGCCGAATTATTCAACTATGAATCCGGAGAATGCTATTGGTGGAAACATCAATGACTTCACTCAACCGCCAACAAGCGCCCACATCGCTTGGACCAAACCCATAAACTTCGGAGGCGTTGCAGGTAACCCACAAGCTATTCCTACAGGAGGAGACAACTACTACTCATATCTTTCATATGAAACAATGAACGCACCAGGAATAATCTTGAACGGGCAATACTACTTCAACACACCTAACCCACCAGAATACGGCTTCATGGACGTCAGCTTGACAACTGGACAAGTAGTCTGGTATCAAAACGGTACAGACGCATGGGCTGGCACAAATAGTCCAAATCCTCTCCAAATAGGCGGTTTTAACAAAAATAGTTATCCGCAGCTAAGCTTCGCGCAGGAAATGGACTACGAATCACCCAATCAACATGGCATGATTGACACCCTCTGGGCCATTTGGACAGCCTCTAACGGATCGAGCGTCTGGTCAGCATTTGACCCAATGACTGGCAACTGGGAATGCAATCTATGGAATGTACCCGGCTATGCAGTATCATTCAGTTCCCCAAGCTTAACTACTGACCCATTCGGGGATATGTTGATCTACACTACCAACCTTGCCGCTAAAACCTTAACCATTTGGAACAGCACCTCCGCAATTGAAAACACATATGAAACAAGTTCGACGCTCAGTCAGAATGGCGCAAGTCTTTTCTACGGCAACTCATCAAACAGTTACTGGTTCTATAGACCTGCACTAGGTCAACAAATAGACGCTAGAATGGAGGGTAACACTGTCTTTCCTATCACCGGAACTATACCCACAACACCCTCTAACCCACTCCTCTTTGCCATTGACCAAGCAGACCAAGAAATGATATTCACGACACTTCCAGCCGTACTTGGAACTCCATCGTATCCTACACCCAACAATTATTACCAATTCGCCATCAGCATCAACCCCACTACCATGGGTCAAGTGCTATGGTCTCAAACCTACACACGGCCAGCAGGTAACGTAACCGTCGATTTCAGTCAGAATTACCTAGGCAACGGCGTATTTGCAATGTTCCAAAAAGAAACAAGACTTTGGATGGCCTTTAGCGCGCACACAGGAGACTTGCTCTGGACGTCACCATCACCTGAACTTGACAATCACATGTACGGTGTCACAGGAGGCATGTATAACGGCGTGATCTACAGCGGCGACTCAAGCGGTACAGGCGGAAACGTATACGCCTACAACTCTACAACTGGAACGCTATTGTTCGACTCCCAAACAGGCAGCTTTGGCTATGGTGGTTACTGGGTCAACACGCCTGCATCCATTAAAGCCTTCGCAGCAGACAACGTCTACATTGGTCAAACCGAACACAGTCCAGGACCAAACCTTGAACCTGGAGAAATTCTAGGCGACATCAACGCGACAACCGGAGCACCAATCTGGAACATCACCTGTTGGCCTGGCGCTGTCAGTATTGCAGACGGCTATCTAGTGTGCTTAAACAATTACGACAACCAACTATACGCCTTCGCTAAGGGACCAACCCAGACAACAGTAGGATACACTTGGAGCAATACTGGACAAAACTTAGTGATACAAGGCTCAGTGCTAGATAAATCTGCTGGAACTACTCAGCCTTCGATAGCTATGCGCTTTCCAAACGGTGTTGCAGCCGTTTCTGATGCAAGCCAAACTCCATGGATGGAATACGTGTACATGCAGAATCCTGCTCCGACAAGCGCTACGGGTGTACCAGTTGGCATCACCCTCATTGACCCCAACGGCAACATCATTAACGAACCCTCAGTCACAAGCGATACGAGCGGCCACTACTCCTTAAACTACAAAGTCTCTAGCGGTGTTCCAGGAACCTACACAGCACTCGCCACATTCAGCGGGTCTAACTCTTACTGGCCATCATACTCAGAAACCAGCTTCACAGTTGACAACGCAGCTAAAGCTACTCCAGTGCCTACAGCTACTCCAACATCTGTCGCTGACATGTACTTTATTCCCGCAATCGCTGGCCTATTCGTTTTGATCATCGTAGGCCTCATCGTACTAGCGCTGTTAGTGCTCAGGAAACGACCATAAACACACAATAGGGAAAAACCAAATTCCCCCCTTTCTTTTATTTTAGGAAATAACATAGAATTCTTAAGAAATCAAAACCAAGAACAATAATTTTATTGCCAAAGCGGCAAGCTTCAGATTCCTTTGCAAATAGTGGCGGAGGAGGTATACGCACGTTCTCTTGCCCTTGCCTTTCTTTTCATTTTTATTTAGCTGCATTTTTTCGTAAACGACTTTTTCATATTTGACCGCAACATTCATCAAGACGACTCAAGCGGTGCTACATAGTTAAAATTATCTTTGCCGAAACGTTTCCTAATACTTGATGCTTAAATACAGTAGTATGGTTAAGGCGAAGAACTCGAACAAGCTTGGCAGAAACGCGAATGGTCCAAGCCCATAAGCTCTAAATCTAAATAACGATGTTACAAGAGGGCTTGATGTCAAGTCTTGTACTAGGAAGACTAAAGCAAAAATTAAAAGTCCGATTGTGAAAGGAGAACGCGTTTTGACATAGATATTAAAGTAAATTAACATCAAGATTGCTAAGAGCGCAATATTGATCGTAGAAATTATTGTATTCGCAAAATAAAAAAATTCAAAGTCCCCAGGAATAAAACCGCTCGGTGGTGGCACTCGTCTTTGTTCAAACGCGGGAATTTGCTGCTGACGCAATATTATTACCCAAAAAGCTGCAAAAATAGCAACTAATACTAATATTGCAACTATTAAACCAAGTTCTAGTCTTTTATTCATTTGCTTCTCCATCTAGTTCTATCTCCTTTTTCTACTTTTTCCCGATTTTCCTCATAATCTCCTCAAACATGAAATAATTCTCTTCCATAACTTGGGACAGAAAATAGGTTGCGCCATACCTATCTCCGACAGAAGTAATGATTTTGTTTTTTTCCAGAACTTCAAGGTGATGCCTCATTGTTTTATAGTCCATCTTAAGCGAATGCGCTAGTTGATTTGCGTTCTGAGGAGTTTCCTTCAATGCCTCAATTATTTTGGCGCGGGTCGGACCGCCTCTAGTACCTGCGATCAACCACCCCAGCAAGTATTTTAACGAGCGGACATTTGAAGACATTTCTGCTGCTCCGGTGCCTGAAGAGATTCTTTGTCACTCTTATTCTGGCTAACGTAATAAATGTGTTCTTCTAAAGAGGCTAAAAACTAGGGAATAAATTCTGCTCGAATGGTGCATTTTCAGTTTTATTTTTCTTTTTTTTATAAGTATTTCAAAACGAAGAATTTCTTACTACTTTTTGATTATGGTTAGATTTGGGTAAGATTTTGAAAAATTGTTTAATAACTCTTCCGCAGTATGCATTGAAAGGCAATCAAGAAGAGACTAGAAACGGAAAATAAGGCCATAAGCCCAAAAACTGCCCAAATCAAATACCCCTTCAGTTCTCTTTTTGATTGCCTTTTCACGATAAAAATAGTAAAGATGAAAGAGAGTGAAAGGTGTGAAATATGGGAATCATAGGTAGAGCAGTAAGAAATATTTCAAGAAGAAAAATGCGAGCGTTACTAGTAATTGTTGCTTTAGGGTTTTCTTTGTCAATCATGATTTCAATTCCTGCAGGTGTTTTGGCTAATGAGAAAACGGCAAACACGGTTGCATCAAACTTGAGCAACATTATTAGCCAAACTGGCGCAACAATTAACCAAACACTAACTCAAATAGACTGTAGTCTGGCGCCAAGTTTTTCAGGTTTCGGTTTCACGCGGCCTAGCCTTGGCACATCTAGCGGTGGAGGCTTCGGTGGTGGCACTTCTGGCGGTAGCGGCTTTACGCCTGGTCAATTCGGCGGTGGCACTTCTGGCGGTAGCGGCTTTACGCCTGGTCAATTCGGCGGTGGCACTTCTGGCGGTAGCGGCTTTACGCCTGGTCAATTCGGCGGTGGCACTGTTGGTGGTTATTTTGGTGGCGGTGCATTTAACGGTGGTCAAGCAAATCCTATGAACGAGAGCCTATACAGTGACATTAATAGTAGTATCTCTGGAATTGGGGCTGTTGAACCTATACTGCAAGCTTCTGAAGGGAATAACGTGACGAGAAACCTGGATTTTAACGGATACACGCGAACCATCACGATTCTCGATGTCGAATACACGATTGAAGGAGTCCCGCTGACTTCTTCTTTCGTAGGCAACTATCCGATTCTGCCGACAAATATAACTGCTGGAAGTAACTTGCAGGCAGGCGATAGCGGCGCTGTCTTGCTTAGCGAAAACAATTCAGCATACTTCGGAGCAGGAGTAGGCGATGCAGTTACCATTTTAGGCCAAAGTTTTACGGTGGCGGGTATCTACAGCCCGTCGTCAGTTTCGGACACTCAAACATTATACATGAACCTCTCCGACGCTCAAGCATTAACTAACAATACTGGATATATAACTAGTCTTACAGTTTTTGCCCAAAACAGTGACGTTGTTTCGCAGGTAGCCAGCTCCATAAGCTCATTGCATCCGGAGCTTACAGTTACTACCGGTCAAGATCGCGAAAGTGCACTTCAAACTGAGGAGTCGACCTATAATGCTGAACTGACAAGTGCGCAAGCATCTGATAGTCAAACAAATTCAACTGCAATTGAAGAAATTGTCGTGGTGGTTTTGGCAACAAGTTTGATAGTGTTATTTGTCATGCTCTATACTGTCAAGGAGAGAACCAAAGAGATTGGCACGCTTAAAGCGATAGGCTTTAGCAACTCTGCAGTGATGGGTCAATTTATGCTTGAAGGCGTCCTGTTAAGTATGCTTGCAGGCGTAGTTGGCATTGCAATAGGCAGCATAGCCGCACCCACGATTTCATCACTTTTGCTTCCGAGCGTTGGCGGAGGAAGCAGAGTTGCAGGGGCTGTGATCGTTTCAGGCACTACAAGATTCGGCGGATTAGCAGTAGCGACGTTGACCCCTGAGCTTGTACTGTTAGGTTTCGGTGTAGCTATTCTACTTGGAACATTAGGAAGTCTGTATCCTGCGTGGAGAGCAGCGAAAATAAGACCAGCAGAGGCAATGAGATATGAGTAAAACAGTGCTACAATCAGCTAAACCAGTATTACAATTAGAAAACTTGAGCAAAACATATACGCTTGGCAAACGCGACGTTCCAGCCTTATCGAATCTGAATCTTACAGTAAATGCTGGCGAGTTTGTGGCAATAATGGGTCCATCAGGCTCCGGCAAAACTACACTGCTAAATGTTATTGGCTGCATTGATAAGCCAACCAAAGGTAAAGTTCTACTAGACGGCATTGATGCTACAGAGCTCCCGGAAAATCAGCTTTACAAGATTAGAAGAGACAAGATGGGTTTTGTATTTCAAACTTTCAATCTATTGCCATACCTAAACGCTAGGGAAAACGTCGAGTTACCAATGGAAGGACGAGGCAAATCAAAAAGCGAACAAAAGAAACGAGCAAGCGAACTCTTAGCAATGGTTGGCCTTTCAGGAAGAGAAGAGCACAGGCCACAACGTCTCAGCGCTGGAGAGCAGCAAAGAGTAGCAATTGCGCGCGCCTTAGCAAATAACCCAGCCATTATTCTTGCGGATGAACCTACAGGAAACTTGGATAGCGAGAATAAGCAAGGAATAATCAAGTTGCTTGCAAACCTCAACCTAACGCAAGGTACTACAATAATCATGGTCACGCATGACAGTCAAGCTGCCCGCAACACAGAACGAATGCTCCTTCTCAAAGACGGAAAAATAGTTAAAGAGATACAAGGTCTACACGTAAACAAAAAGAACCAAACATGCCCACATTGCGGAGCCAGCATTCAAATCAACGACGACGCATGCTCCATTTGCAAGAAACCTATTTACGCAAGCGATGAACTATTTTAAGCCTAAAAATGCACAACAACGTTTAAGAAAACTCTTAAAATTTAAGGTCTTTCTATGGAGACTCCACCTGCATCAACTATCCCTTCAATTGCGCAACCGCAAAAAACCAAGCATTATTCAGCATTTATCATGGTCGTCCTTTTGCTCGTTGGCTTGGTTGCAGGAGGTTTAATCGGTTACGCATTTACGTATTCTGATTTCAATGCGAAACTGAATAATTTACAAACTCAACTGCAGGGTTATTCTCAAAATGCTACTTACGTTTTATATCCGAACGCTACATACTTAGTAGGTTCTAATGTTTCGCTTTCCAATTTGTATCAGCGGGTTCAATCGTCGGTAGTTGTAATTCAAGATATTGTGCCTGAATCGACTTTCTTTGGTACAAGTTACTCGATACAGCAAGGGTCAGGGTTCATAGTTTCGGTTGACAATCAATTGGTCATTGTCACAAACAACCATGTAGTTCAGGACGCAATCAATGAAACGGTAACGTTTGCAGACGGAGACAGTTACCCCGCAACAGTTTTAGGTTCCGACCAACTAGCCGACCTTGCAGTGCTTTCGATGACTCCGATGCCCAGCGGTTTAACTCCTTTGACTCTGGTTAGCTCCGTCAATTTACAGGTCGGTGAGCCTGTTGTTGCGGTGGGTGCACCTTACGGGTTATCGGGAACACTAACCACAGGCGTAATTAGCGCATTAGGGAGAACAATCACCGAATCGAGTTCAAGCCAAAGTTCGGGTCCAACAATCCCGGATATAATTCAAACAAGCACTGCCATTAATCCAGGCAATTCTGGTGGTCCACTTATCGATTACACGGGAAACGTTGTCGGCATAACTACAGCAGCTGTGAGTAACTCTCAAGGCTTAGTCTTTGCAATTCCATCCGATACGATAATACGCGAAGTCAGCTCACTAGTGACAACTGGCTCATACAATCAGCATCCTTCCATCGATGCTACAGGAACAGACATGAACTATCAGATTGCTCAAGCCATGGGAACCAGCGTTACTTACGGGTACCTCGTTGAAAGCGTTTCGACACAAAACGGTCTGAAAGGCGGCACAACCCAAGTTGCAATTTTAGGCTCAAACATAATCATCGGCGGCGACATAATAACAGCCATCAATGGAACACGAATAACCAACTCTGACGATTTGCTTTCTTATTTGGAGCAGCAAACGTTGCCTGGGCAATCTGTTGGTTTCACGGTTGTAAGAGGCGGCCAAACGCAGACAATTCTGGTAACGATTGGGAAACTATCGTAGCAATTTGATGCATGTCTTGAAAAAGATTGCTCTTATAAACTCTACAATTAAACGATAGCTGAAGAAATTATTGTGTCTACAAATTCTAACTATCATAAATATTTAGCCTCTGTTGGGCCTATAGTGACCGTTTGTTTCTTGGAGGGATAATGTTTTTGATGCTCGGTAGTTGAAACTTTTCGTTAGAAACAGCGCCAACTCACGATGTGACTCGTGGAATTGTGGCTCTATTCCTTGGTTTTTTACTAAATGATTTTGGCATCGCTGTTTTTCACTTATGGACATTTCTTGTTTCCGAAGATCAATCCAAGAAGCACTAGTTATCCTTAGGTTTGAGGAATATTCTGATTAGTCGCTATTTTTATAAGTGAACATTGAAAGTAAATGTGCATGCAAGTAGAAATTGGAATAATCGGCGGAACAGGTCTCTACGACCCTAAACTACTCAAAAATGTTGAAGAAATAACGGTGGAAACGCCGTATGGTAAACCTTCAGACTCAATAACCATCGGTAAGTTAGCAGGTAAATGCGTGGCTTTTCTGCCCAGGCACGGGAAAAAGCACACTATTAGACCAACGGACATTAATGTTAGGGCAAATATTTTTGCTTTGAAGAAGCTTGGAGTAAAACGTATACTTGCGCCTTCAACGGTTGGCTCTCTAAGAGAAGAGTATCATCCAGGCGAAATTGTTTTTGTTGACCAGTTTATCGACCGAACTACACGACGCGAGCAATCATTTTACACTGAAAACAAGGTGTGCCACATATCTATTGCTGAGCCAATGTGTCCGGAATTAAGGCAGAATCTAATAGCGGTTGCCAAAAAAACTGATATTAAGATGCATGAAACAGGAACTTACGTTTGTATAGAAGGGCCACGCTTCTCTAGTAAAGCGGAATCCAAAATGTATCGACAGTGGAACGCAGATGTTGTTGGTATGACGCTGATTCCTGAATGTGTGTTAGCAAGAGAAGCAGAAATTTGTTACGCTTCAATATCTACTGTGACCGATTACGACGTATGGAAGGATCATCTGGTTTGTGTCGAGGATATCATTACAATAATGAGGACAAATATTGAAAGCGTTAAGCGCATAATCGCTGAAACCGTCGCTATTCTACCAAGTAAATGCAATTGCTCATGCAACCAAGCCCTAAAGGGAGCGTTCGTTTAAAGGAGAAAAAAACAAGAATGGATGAGACTGATAAAACATTGGATCTCAAGTCTAAAGTTCGAAGAATTCCAGACTTTAAAGGCGTAGTTTTCTGGGATATTACACCGCTTTTGAAAGACAAGGCTTGCTTTCATGAATGTGTTAAACAGTTAGCTGACCATTATAGAGGCAAACTCATTGATGCAGTTGTTTCAAACGAAGCTAGAGGTTTCATTGTTGGTGCCGCTTTGGCTTATGAATTGGGAGTCGGTTTTGTTCCTATACGAAAGAAGGGCAAGTTGCCTTTCAAATGTGTTGACCTTACGTACAAGAAAGAGTATGAGTGTGACACTATTCAGATTCATGAAGACGCCATTGAGCAGGGCCAGAACATTTTGTTAATTGATGATTTACTGGCAACTGGCGGAACTGTGAAAGCGAATATTGAATTAGTTGAGAAGTTAGGTGGCAACGTGATAGGCTTGGGCTTTTTAGTTGAGCTGGGCTACTTGGAAGGCAGAAAAACTATAAGCAGTAAATACGATGTCTACTCTATCATTCGATTAGAAACCACAACCGGGTAAAATCTTTTTTTCTTGAGCTTGATTTTTTTGGAAGCGCACGTTTAGCGCCAATTCATTTTCCAACTTTTGAATGAGAAGAAATTGCGAGGGGGGAGTGTCTCTTTTTGCTGTGGTGAAAAAGTCGTTTTCGCCAAAACTTGGCTTCTCCAATTTTACATGTTGCATGATTTTGCCGATTTTATATTGGTTTGTTGTTGTTGCTACACAGTAACGCATGTTTAATAGCTCCGTTTCTAGAAGTTAAGGTATTTAGAATGAGGCGAATTGTTTGGAAAATGCTTTCGCTGATTTGAGTGCCCAAACAAACACTGAGTTTTTTGAAAGGGAAAGTTTTGAGAAGCCCAAAAGAAACGCTTTTGTTTTTATAACTGCGGAACCTGATTCGAGCCAAATCGCCTTTGAAGATCTAAAACATATTGGAGAAGTGAAAGAAGTTTACCTTTCTTACGGAACTTACGACATAATAGCGAGAGTAAGCGGTGAATCCTTGGAGCACCTTCGGGAGATAGTATCTAAGCAAATAAAGAGCCTGAATAGCATTAGGTCAGCTTTGACTTTAATGGTAATTTAAACCGTTGCAATAAGCATCGTGTTAGAGCGAACTTTTCAAGCTTGTGACTCTAAATACCGTTGGAAGTTGGAAACGAACTCCGCAAAATCTAATTCTCCTTTTTTTGGAACGTAAAAGAAATCTCTGTATTTTGCATGAAGTCTTTCGATAATTTTTATTTCAATGAGTTTTGCAACTGAACCGAAGGTTTGTTCTAGTGCATTGGCAAAGTCTTGAATTTTGAGTGGAATCTCATCTTTTTTTATGTCATAAATATTTTCTAGATGGTGATAAATAGTTTGTTTGATATTGTTTCCAAAAGCAGAGAGAATATCATCAATTGATTCTGTTATTGCCGTTTCAAAGGTAGTTTTGGTGGATTCATCTTGGATAAACAATGAACATTGAATACTTAAATCGGTTAATTCTTGCTTCATCTTTTCATCCCACTTTTCTGATGTTGTTGTGTTGTGCTTGAGTACAAGTAATATCGTAACACTTAATATATAAGTTACTATTTTATTAATTGACATATTCCGAAAATCGATATATCTAAAAAAGAAGCAGTCAATTTCTAGAAATCGAAAATAGATTTAAAAGAAAGAAATCAGAATTATGCAGTCTGGAGCACTTATTAAAACGAGACTGCTGAAATATTGTTATTCTTTTTATTCATGCGTTGATGTACTCCCAAAGCATTTAACGCGTTAGACATGACGCACTTCTTACCACTGATTAATCAATTCTTAGCGAATAAAATCGATTTTGCTGTTTCTAAATAATTTTCGAAGTCGCGCTCAGAAAACAAAGCAAAAACAACTTTTTCAAGCTTGTCTTCCTTTTCTAAAAACTCCTTTACAGTTATTATGGCTATGTGGCTGGCATCTCCAATCGGGTAACCGTACGCTCCAGTGCTAATTGATGGAAACGCAATTGTTTTAAGTCCTTTGGCAACTGCAAGCCTTAATGAGTTTTTGTATGCTTGTTTCAAAAGTTCAGCTTCAACATGGAATCCTCCGAGCCAAACAGGCCCAACCGTATGAATAACATATTTAGCATTCAAATTGCCGCCTGAAGTGATGACTGCTTTTCCAGTTGGAAGACCGTCGGGCCATTCGGTCGCTCTTATGAGTCTACATTCTTCAAGAATCTTGGGTCCACCTTTTCGATGTATCGCCCCGTCCACTCCGCCACCTCCCATAAGCGATGAGTTCGCCGCGTTTACAATCGCATCAACTTCGACATCGGTGATGTCACATCTGATTAGCTGCAGGATTGCTTTTCCAACTTGAAATTCCATGAATATTACTCACTCTTACTTACTATATAATTATGCTAATTACTGACCACAAGGCTGAACCCATAAAGTATGCTCCGAAAGCGACGAAAACTGTCACACAAAAAAGGGTAATTCCCATTCTTGTGCGCTCAGTCCAGAACCGTTGCGACTTAAAAATCAGCGCTGCCGCCATCGTGTAAAATGAAAAATCGCAGAGCCAATGAATCCCGGCAAACACTGAAAAACCAATCAATCCAAACAGTTTAGCATTTAAAATTAAAGCTGTGCCTATAGTTAGCCACCATAAGATGAAACCAGCATTTGCAGCTGTGGTATACACTCCGGCAACTACTGAGTCTTGCTTTGAGATTGCAGAGGCATCTTTAGCTTTATTCCTATTTTTGAAAGTTTGAATGCCCATGAAAATCATGAGCAAGCCGCCTATCAATCCTACAGCAATCTGCACGAAACTTGGAATGTCAAATTGGCTTAGCACAAAAAAGATTAGAAACATCAATGGGAACTCTACTATTCCATGACCAACTGCAATTAATGCGCCAGCGGTTTTACGTCTTGCCGCTTTTTCAACCGTCACAGCAAATAGCGGTCCAGGCATTAAAACACCTGAAAGTGAAATCACAGCAACCGAAGCAAAAAATAGGTATGGGTCAGTAATGAGCGGCATTTTTTTCAAGTCACCAACATAAGCTACAGCTTCTTACCAACCGTTACAACCAGAAACCTTGACGACCGCCGTTGCTGAAACTCAACGTTCAGCCGAGCTTGCGCAAACATTTCACGTGTTTTAGCAGGATTGTTACGTTTAAGATGGCGAATAACAAACGACAGACCAAATGGCATCGTGATATCTGCCAGCAAAAACTTCCCTTGCGAACGCAAAACGAGTGCAATTTCGCTTACACCCTTGGTTTGGTTACTCCGATGATGAAAAGAAAGCGTGCTGAACACGAGATCAACTGATGCTTCAGGTAAAGGTAAAGACTCAGCCATAGCGACATGAAATTCAGCGTCAGATAAAAGTTGAGTTGCCTTTAGTATCATTCCTTCTGCGGGATCAACACCAATCAACCGTGCATTAGGCCAATGTTCCTTGGCTTTTCTGAGCTATCGTCCTGTCCCGCAACCAACGTCAAGAATACTTTCAGGCTTCTTTTCGTTTTTGCCTAAATCTAAAACTGTTTTCTGCACTCGATCAAAAATGACGCCTTGTCTTTGTGAATTCTCGTAAGTTGCCAACCTTCGATCAAAATCTTGAACATCAGCCTTGTTCTGATTTATCTCCATGACATTTTTTCCTTCAAACTTAATGCAGCATACTTTGCAATTTATTCGTTTAAACATTCGTGGTTAATTAGACTATTTTCAACTTAACGCATTTCCGTATACAAAAGCATCAACAAAACACATTTTTAAACGCTTTTTTTGCCTTCCAGATGCCTGGTCTGCATACCAACGATTTCAGCACTATTTCTCGCCTGTGCATAGTTATCAAGCAATACGCCGTTCAACTCAAGAAACGTGTGGCCCCACGTAAAAATCGACAAAAGGTCCGTTGCCTTTTCCTTGAAACCAGCGATGTACAACGCTGCAGCAATGGCTTCAGCCGTAGTCAACTTTGTTGCTTTGCCAAAATTAACTGGGTTACCTGCAATCAAAATGGGCAAACAGCGGCTAGTTCCTTTCACATGTCTCGATAAAACTTTCTGTGCATGCTCCCAGCTACAATCCAATGCGACTAAACCAAAATCTTCCACCCTCTCCCTATCCGCAGGTGAAAACGCTATTTCAGAAAATGGATTTAGCACTACGGCTCTCTTTGGCAAAAACCGTGTCTTGGTAACGATCCTAGCTAGTCCACGGCGTTTTAGTCTTAGCCCTGTGCATTTTTTGGGGTCACATTGTGACGCATGATAAATAGTGATCCTTGGAAAATTGACTGTAGACGGTTTTTGGTTAAGTTCATTTTCCACTTGGTTTATGCACCTTTAAGTGACTCATTGGATCTTCAAAAACCCGAGGAATCCAATCAATGATGTCCGTAGCTACCATGTGAAAACCGATTTCGTCTGCAACAAAATCGCCTGCAGCACCATTAACAAAGGCTCCTGCCACAGCAGCCTCAAAAGGGTCAACTTTTTGAGCCATTAAACCGCCAACAATACCGCTAAGGACGTCACCCGTTCCCCCAACTGTCATACCCGGATTGCCCGTGAAATTCAACTTGACTCTTTTAGCATTGCATACGATGTCAACTTTACCTTTCACAAGAATAGTCGCGTGAAGTTTCTTTGCGTTTTTCTGTACTGCTAAGACGCGTTCCTCTTGGTTTTCAGGTAAAGGCTCGCCAGTTAGAATCGCGTATTCACCACTGTGAGGTGTAAGAACAAGAGGTACTTTCAAGGGTCTTTTGAATGTCGCAAAGGCTTTAAGTCCATCAGCGTCCAAAAGCAGAGGTTTTCCAGCCTTCTCAACTTCCTCGACGCAGAACTTAACAAAATCCACGGTTTCAACGTTTAGTCCTAAGCCCGGACCCATCGCAACCGCATCAACCATACTAAGGTAGGGTTTCAGTTTTTCGATGCTGCTCGGTTTCAAATTGGTACCCTCAAGCTTTATTGTTATCAAGTCAGGTGACATTGAAGAAATTGCATACGCTGTTTTTTCAGGTGCAGCAAGATAAACAATGTCCACGCCTGTTCGCAGAGCAGCCAGTGAAACCAGCGTAGGTGCACCAGAGAAAACCTCGCTTCCACCTATGACCAGTAGTCGCCCGAAATCACCCTTATGAGCCGAGGAGATGCGGGGTTTTTGGGCTAGGTATACATCGCCTGGACCGGCGTATTGTTCTATTTCCTGAGGCAAACCTATGTCTTTTACTAGGAGTTCCCCAACGTATTTTTTGGCTTTGTCCAAGCCTTTCTTTGCCTTGTAGAATGTGACTGTTAGATTGGCTTTCACGACCTTGCCTAAAACTTCACCAGTATCTGAATCTATGCCTGTTGGCACGTCAATCGCTATTTTAAAAGCATTCAAGGAATTAATGTAGTCAACTACTTCAAAGATTGGCGGCTTAAGTTTTCCTTTGGTTCCAGTTCCCAGCAAAGCATCTATGACAATGTCGGCAGTAACTTTCGGTATAACAGAGCTATCTGTTACTTCAAGCAACGAAATTTTATCTTGCAATGATTGTAAAATGAACCAGTTTTTCATTGCCTCTTCATGATTAATGTCACGACTTTTGCCGAGAAGAATGACCGACACGTTGTAGCCAGCTGCTGAAAGATGTCTAGCAGCTACAAAGCCATCGCCGCCGTTTCCGCCTAAACCGCAGAAAACAGTAATTGTCTTTTCGTTGGGGAAACGTGAAGCGGTTTCTTGGGCTATGTTGTGTCCAGCGTTTTCCATTAGTTGAAGCAAAGATATGCCATAGTATTCAGCGTTAACCTCTAGGGCACGCATTTCTCTGCTTGTAATGAAAACATCTTTTTTTTTCACTTGCATTATTGATGCCTGTTACTTTATTATTACGTTAAAAGATAAGCCTATCCTCGAATGGTATACAAAAGCATCAACAAAACACGTTAGCAATCGCTCTTGCTAGCAATATTCGGCGTAACAATTCAACTAAGGAAACGTTACTTGTTTTTGGGCCGGTAGCTTCTTCCTTTGTACTCTCTTGAAATTATCATGGTCGACGTGACAAGAACGTCTGGTACATTTCTGACTTTTTGAGAAACGAACTCTTCCAGTTTATCTAAATCATCAGTAGTTATTCTTGCTATTACATCGTATTCGCCGAAAATTATGTCTGCCTGCATGATTTCCTCAAATTCAATTAGTTTTTTACACACGTCTCTTTCAGTTCCTGAAGCAACCTTGAAAAGAACAAAAGCTAAAATCGCCATGCTTTCACCATTCAATTACTCTCATGAAAGCTTAATTACTTTTCCATGATATTTCAAAAATAGCAAAAAATTTATTTCATGTTGTTCCATAATTTATTGTGTTTCCCAAAGTGGTAATCTTTTGAAAAAACTGGTTAAATCTTTAAAATGGTGATTTGTTTGGAAAAAAAGTATAATATATCAAATTCTGATGCCCTGTTGATAACTGACATACAAAAAGATTTTCTTCCCGGCGGTGCTCTCCCGATTGCTAGTGGCGACGAAATTATCCCCGTTCTTAATGATTATTCAAGACGTTTTGAAAACGCTGAAGCACACATTTTTGCTTCTAGAGATTGGCATCCGCCAAATCACACTTCCTTCAAAGCTCAGGGCGGTCCTTGGCTGCCTCACTGCATTCAGAACACCGAAGGTGCAACTTTTAGTCCCGACCTTAAACTGCCAAAGGCCGCAATTGTTATTTCTAAGGCTACTGATCCTAAAATAGAAAGCTACTCGGTTTTTGATGGAAAAAACTTTGCTAATGAATTACGAACGAATAGGGTTAAACGCCTTTTTGTTGGAGGTTTAGCAACAGATTATTGTGTTGAAAGCACGGTTCTTGACGCACTTAAACTTGGCTACGAGACAGTGGTGCTTATGGATGCAACATTAGGAATTAACCTAAAACCTGGTGACGTAGATAGAGCGGTCGAGAAGATGATTAAGAACGGCGCTAAACAGGCTACAAACACTGATTTCCCAGACATAGTCGATTCCTTGCCCGAAGAAGAAGTCGATGCTTATCTGGTGGAAGAAAAACCTTCCGTGAGAGCTGCCGTCAAGAAAAAGGCTCGAATGCGCCCTCGCGGGTCTGCCAAAAGAATTCGAACCGAACGAAAAGGTTAAGTTTTTTTCGAAGTGCACCGAAGCTTATATATACATAGTATCCGGTGCCTTGAAAACCGCAAATTGCTAATCCCAGCTTATTTTGATAAAAAAAAAGGTGGCAGCTTGGCTTAATCTGTTTTATCAAGGCTTTGAAGTTGGTGAAATAAGGTCCAAATAAGGCGTTTTCATATGCCAGGCTTTAAAGTTTTAGGCAGGCTTTAGCTTTTGGTGTTTTTTACCGTGCTTTTTTTGGCTTGTGGGATTCGCGAAATTTCTTCGAATGGTAAACTTTTACAATAAATAGTTAAAAAGACAACTATCAGCTGGCACAATTATAATTGGATCTATAAATAAATTAATGATTAACGTGTTTTTCTTGGTACGAAAAGCGAAAAGATTAAAGCTTTGCGATTTGGCAGGTGCGCTAAGCTGTTATTGCTTAATTCTTTAACTTTTCTATTTTTCGCCTATGACTTGTATTATTATCGTTCTTTTTCTTGGGTAAACGTCCGTTTCTACAAAAAGAAGTGATTGCCAAGTTCCAAACATAATTTGCCCATCAATTATTGGTAGCGTCTTGTCCGGCGGAAGAAGTAAGGATCGCAAATGGGAATGGGCGTTGGATGGATGCTGATACGTTTTATGCTTTGGTGCAATTTCTTCAAGGAACGCTTTGACGTCATTTAGCAATGCACAATCGTTCTCCGTTAAGATCAATACACCCGTCGCGTGAGGCGCAAATACATGGACTAATCCATTTTTGATGCCTGAGAGGGAAACTTCCTCCTGGACTTTGTCGGATAAATCTATAAAGTCGATTTCGCCCTTCGTGGTGAAGCTATAACTTTTGTTCATGACCTTAAAGTTTGACATTCAAAGATTCCTAACTGTTTTATCGCATACCATTATTGAAAAATGTTTCGAGAGTCAAACGTAAAGTGTGTTCCGTTGATGCTTTTGTATACAACTCACCTTTTAGTAGTTGGTTGAATAGGTCTTAAATTCTAAGTAAAATGGGTAATTAGGCCTGTTTTTTGAAGGTAACCATTCATTCAAATTTGCTAGAACTTTTGTAAAAGTCATAATTCTTCAAGTT
The DNA here is from genome assembly GCA_050013315.1 of Bathyarchaeia archaeon. Classification (GTDB taxonomy): domain Archaea; phylum Thermoproteota; class Bathyarchaeia; order Bathyarchaeales; family Bathycorpusculaceae; genus Bathycorpusculum. The sequence continues at coordinate 37,018 of JBEKFM010000021.1, read as the reverse complement.
ATTTCGAATTTGAAGAAGTTAATTTTCCGAATGAATTTAGGTCAAAAAAAGAAAAGTTGCAGAGGGATCCGCAGTGCTCGATGGGGCTAAGGAAAAAGGATTTTCTGATCATGAATGCACATGTACAGAAATTCTGCAAGCAGTAACTACCAATGTCGATTCTTTAGACTGCATTTTGAAACCTTGACGAAAATGCCATTACAGCAAAGTCCAGGACAAGAAAGCTCACAAGCAAATTAACTCAATCTTGAAAAATTCCTTTTCGTGCAGATGGTAATTTGATCATCTTTTTTTGTCATACATGTACCTTCTCCAGTTGAGTCTCACATATCGTTGAACCACGTTTAACATATGGATCCGCTATGAATAGAAGTCAAAAGGCTTCTGTTAACTGCACTTTGTTGGCTCGTATTCTGAATCAAAGGGAGGTTTCTTTGACTTTCGTCTGTTTCCGTTTATGTTACTTTTCAATTGCTCACGTTTCTACTGGTTTCATTGAGGAGGAAGTAAGCAGATTATCTCAACAGTAATTTACATACAAAAACTTTAAACGGCAGACCTAACTCAGTTATGAAGACTCTCCCATGGCACCTGAAAAAGTTCAGTTCAAACGAGTTGGTCCGCCCATAGCATCAGGTAGCACACACTATGCTTTTTTGACTGTAAAAATTACGCTTGACGGCGAACCTAGCTCAGACTGGATAGAGTGCTTCAAGCATCCATCAACTTTTGTTCCAGATGAGGCGCATCCGTCCAAAGCATCTGTCATTGGTAACTGCGTCACTTTTTCATCATTTCGGACCAATATTAAAACCAATGTTCAATGGATGGACAAATACATACAGCAAGCAAATGAATGTTATAAAACGATGAATGCACTGTACATCGCTGCAGAAAAAAGCCAACGGGAAAGAGAACAAGCTGAGAAGGAAGAGCTTGAGAAAATAAACGAATCTCTCAAAGACCTTTAGCCATTTTTCCTAACTTGTTTTATCTTAAATTGTTGAGTAATCAACTCGATAGACTCTCAGTTTACTACGACAAACTCAACAGCACAATTTAATCCAACATCATGGGAAAAGTTTCGTTTTTTTTAAGCATACTGGCAATTAGCCATTTTTTAATCGAGGCTAAAAAAATTACGGACAAGTTGGCAGAAAAGAAAACTTCAGCATGGATGATTTAGTATGATATCGATCTTCTGGAGCTGTGTATTTTATGCAGGCGCAAAGAGGCAATACTCGGGTTGTTGTTTAATTTCAAAATCTAAGAGTGCAAATTTAATATTTTTCCGCGTTTTCCTGATCTAAAGTAACGGTTTTTCGTTGAGTTCATTTCATCTAAATAGTCAATATTAGGGGTTGTTTTGCCATAAATTGGGCTCGAAGCAGCTGTTTTTATTCGAAATATTAAAGCTGGAAAATCAACTGATTTTTTTTATGGTAACTAGTAATAGGAAAGCCTAATTTAGGGCTTAAATGGTGAAAAAGCCTTGTTTTGGTCTTCTGGGTATGTACTTTAGTGCTAAGGCATGGAGAATATCGTGGCCTCATATAAGTACCTGCGAAAATCTCCATGCGAAGCCGAAACCAGTTTTTTCGGCTTAACTTCGGTCATTTGTTAAAATTTTTGTAGATTTTGTTAAACTTTATTGATTGAGAGCAAAAAATTTTCACGAGAGTTAGCTCTGAGCAAGTAGCGTTACTAAACCCTGTTTTGCTCAGAAACCTAATCTCTGCGACGATGTGCCTCCGAATTTTGCAACGTCCGTTGAATATGAGCGGAAGCATGTTGCGAGATTTGTTCTAAAAAGGTTGCTAATGCCTTAGGAATAGGTTTGGTTGATGCTTCTGTATCCGCTGTTTGACTAACGCGGCTTTTTGTGTCTTCACCGAACTTACAATTTTTAAAATTTTGTTTCTTAGACGCCTCGTTTTTGGGTCTTTTAGGTTCAGCGGTCGCTTTTAGAGTGCTTAGTGTAGTCTAAACAGGTGATATTTTTCATCCCTGAATGGTAGAGATGACGTTATTGGTGGATGTGGTGAGGTGTGTATTACGTTGGATTTTCAACGTCACCAGTATGCCCCAGAACATAGTGGCTTACAGCAAGGTATACAAAAGCATCAACGTAACCCATTTTCTAGCACTTTGGGCAACAATTTTTATCTCTGAAACACTCATAAAATAACAGACGTTTAGGGGAAAAAATTTGAGTAAAGAAATCGACAGAATAAGACTGCGTCGTTGGCGCAAGAGAGGCTTCTACAGCGAAACCGTTTTGGTTAAGCTCCTGCAGAAAAAAGGCTACAACTCCGTCCGTGTTCCAGTAAGCAACCCTAGTCTCAACCCCCTGCCAGATATCATGGCCAGAAAAGGCCCGCACGTATACGCTTTCGAGGTAAAAAACGCTAGCTACTACGCCTATTTCCCTAAGCAGCAAATTGATAAACTCTTCCGGTTTCTCGAACAATTTATCCCCGCAGATAACGGCCATAAGCATGCCGTTGTCGCTGCTCATCTGGGCAAAAAGTGGCTTTTCAAAGAAATCAGTTGGGCGGATTGGGAAAAAAATAAGCTTCCCGAAAAAGTCAGAATTCTCAAGCGGGATCGAGGGAATATTAACTTGGAAACAACTTATAGTTAACCTGTAAAAGAATGTACCTAAACCTATATTATTAGTTCCATTTAACGTATTTCTTATTCGTAAGAGGAAGAAAAATTGACAAAAAACGAAGATCTCGTAGTCTATACGAAAGCCTTAGGCAAGACCTACCAATTAGGCGACATAAAAATTGAGGTATTAAAAGACATAACTCTGTCAATTCCCAAAGCAAAATTTACCGTAATATGTGGCCCTTCAGGTTCAGGCAAAACTACGTTGCTCAACATAATTGGTGGAATCGATAGGCCAACTGATGGAAAAATTTTTGTTGATGGGCAAGATATGGGAGATCAAGATGAAGATTTCTTGTCAGATTTTAGATGCAATCACGTAGGCTTTGTGTTCCAATCTTACAATTTGGTTTCAACTTTAACGGTTGCTGAAAATGTTGCGTTTCCAATGGAGTGGACCCGAAAGCCTGAGCAAGAAATAGAAAAACGCGTAACTGAATTGCTAGAATCCGTGGATTTACAGCGTCGCGCGAATCATTTTCCGGCTCAGCTTAGCGGTGGCGAGCAACAACGTGTAGCTTTCGCCAGGGCATTAGCCAATGACCCAGAGCTTATTCTTGCAGATGAACCAACTGGCAATTTAGACGAAAAAAATGGTCAAAAAATCATTCAAGTGCTCCAGTTGTTAAAGGAAAGGGGAAAAACAGTTATTGTTTCAACCCATGATCTTCAAATAAGGCAGTTAGCGGACCAAGTTTTATGCCTTGAAGAAGGCAAATTGGCGAGCAAAAATGAGTAGCGCAGCTTTTCCAATCAATGATCTGCTTCGAAGGAAGCTCCAAACAAGCTTAACTGTTGCCACTTTAACATTAAGTGTTGCTTCTACCTTGTTTCTTTTATTATTTAGCAGCCGTTTGGGTGTTGGAATAGCTTCAGCGACTGGCACATTAACTCAAGGATTAACGGCTATCTTTTCCCAGTTCATACTTTTTATCGGCATATTGATTTTCGCTGTAGGCGCGGTGTTAACTGCGTTTATTGCGTTTTTGATGATGGCTCAAAGAACTCGGGATTTCGGTTTGATTAAGGCGGCTGGGTGCCCAAATAGTCTTGTTGCAGGGTACTTTATGACAGAACTGTTAATGGTAACTTTCGTCGGATGCATTTTAGGTGTCGTTTTTGGCTTTGTGATGGATTATGTCGTCGCTAACTTGGTTTTTTCGGCTTATCAGTTGCCAAATTTTTGGTTTGCACCCCTAGTTTTTGTCACTTTTTTTGTTCTAGCAATAGTTTTTGGTCTTCAGCCTATCCTTAAAGTAGCCAAAATGGCACCAGTAAATGCCCTGTCACCCGTGAACTATTACGGTTTAACTACAACGAACAAGCACAAGCCACTATCAAGATCGGGTATAACTTGGAGAATTGCTTCCAGAAGCCTGTTTCGTCGGCAATCAGCTAGTATTCGAATCATCATTTTACTCTCGATAGTTTTCATCCTGCTTACGGTATCAGTTGCGGGAGGTATAATTGCCAACAATACCACTACATCATGGGTTCAAAAAACTGTTGATAAAGACACGATTGCAATAGCCACCAACAGTATGGGTAACCAGTATGAGTTGCTTTTGTCAAAGTTTTCTGGAGCAACCGAAACAGGCAATTTTAGCTATTCAGATCCGAAAATAGGCATTCCCGAAGCGGTTATTGAGCAATTAAGTGCTCTGTCAAGCGTTAGTTTGGTTGATACAAGGTTAGTTTTACAGGAGCATGTTCAGGAAATTTCCAATTTCACTGTAAATCCTGATACCGAGGTGACCTATGCTGTTGGTGACAGTAGACAAGGAGAAGCAATAGTAATCGGTGTTAATCCGGAAAAACTTGCTGGTACTTGGTATGTTCAGGGTCGATTTTTAGATGCAAATGATGATTTTGAGGCTGTTATTGGGGATTCGGTTTCTCTTTCAATGTACTCGCCTGATCCTAGCAAGAACATAAATCAATCTAATCCTTTGGTTGAACAAATAAGTGTAGAGTTTCGAAATAATAGTTTCAACATCGTCGGAGTTTGCGTTGATCCTATAAATAATGGTTTAGTCACCTATGTGCCAATTGAGAGATTGGAGAATGTTACTGGTGTATCTAACCCTAACCTACTGTTGGTTACGCTAAACAATTCAACTGACAATGCCGCAGCTATTGCGCAAATTAAAACCTTAATTCAATCTGTGGATCCAAATTTGAACGTTTTTCCTCTATCTGGCATTGTTGAAAAGAACACAAATTTTTTGGCGTCAAATTGGCAAACGATAATGCTTCTGCCACTCTTTACTTTGACATCTGCTGCACTTTGCCTTGTAGGCTACATGATGCTTGCAGTAGATGAACAACATCAAGAATTAGCTGTTTTACGTGCCGTTGGCGCCAAACCAAAGGTAGTGATCTTTATTTTGGCAATTCAAAGCATAATTGTGCTGATTTCAAGCTTCGGGGTCGGAATATCGCTTGGTGTTATTTTAACACTGCTTATTTTGATGCCCCAACCGCTTGTTACAAGTTTTACAATCTTGGAAATAACAGGTTGGCTTCTTGTAGCTTTAGTCGTGATGTTCATTTTTAGTCTATACCCAGCTTTCAGACTTGCTAAAAGTCCAATTTTAAAAATTTTGACTTAAGGAGCTGAAGGTTTTGGTAAAAAACTTTAGCGATCCAGCATAGGCTGGCAGTTGGTTTAAGAAATCTTGCAGTTGAAATATGGGCACGATCGGAACTGAATTATAGAACTTGAATGAGTTAGGTATGAGAGATATTATGAAGGGAATAAACGTCGCATTGCTCCATTGTGTGAATTCGAGTTTTAGTGAGATGTTTGGCAGCGAATCAGCCAGTGCTCTTGTTCGCTCGACCTGTGCATCGACGATCCTCTTCAAAACTGAGGGTGAAATTGCATGCTGCCAATGTTTGCAATCTATGCAAACGACTAAGGGTTTTTTGCTGCCAACTACGTCTATTTCCCATTTGTGAGAAGCATTTTTAAATCGCAAGTTATTTGTCACTGAATATCCGTAGTTTCTAAGTGCTAAAGCAGCAATTTCTTCAAATTCCTGCCAACAAAGCAAATTACCGACGTGCTCTATATCCGCGCCTAAGGATGTTGCTTTAATGGCGAGTCTAAGCCTGATGTTGCTGTCTGCTTCAATGCTGTCTGTTTTTAAATAAACGAGACCTTCGTTTTGCAGTTTTTTGAGCAATTTTCGGGTAGTTGCCGATGGAAGCCTTGCATCTCTTTTTACATTTTCAGTTAAAACTGGTCCTTCTTTTGTTAATTTCAAAACCGAAATTATCAGATTACGCTCAATACTCATTGTAAATCCTCATCAAATTGATATGAAAGGGGCAAAAAGATGCTAAATTACACCAGAATTTGAGAAAATACATTCTCATATAACGGTATACAAGAGCATCAACCAAACACACTTTTGAACTCCGCTCAGATAATTTAGCTTCTGCCAATGCTATCCACAGCTTCTTATTTGCAATCCTCTCTTTTACCCATTCCTGACAGATTGTATTGCATCTTACTGAAATATCCCTCTTTCTTTCGCAAAAAGTAAAAACTGTAAAGTCTTCGCAACCCGAAGCTCTCAAATCAAAAATAGCATGAATAACTTGCTTGGTTTGGATAATTTTTGCAAAAGATTCAAGAGCCTTTTTAACTTTTTAATGTAAAAATTGATCGTTCGATTGTCTTTCGGACAAATAAAGCGTAGTTTGCCTAAGAATTGACAATTTATTCAATGTCCTATTCTCAGCCTGATAAAATAATTATGAATTAGCCAAAATTGAGTGGTGTTAACTGCAAATCTAAAACAATTTTCTTGGTTTTTTCATTATTTTCTGTTTTTGCTGGATGCTGGAAACGGCTGAACAGTTTGTTGATTTATGTTTTAGTTTTATTTTGGCATATGCCTGTTATGTATTTATAAGTTTCGTGAAATTTCGATTGTTTGACGAGATTTGGGGTTTTGAAAAGGAGAAATCACATTTTGGATGTTTTGGTGATGCTTTCGTATACGAAATAGAATTGTAATTTGGGTTCTTACAGTTTAGCCTTTAATCGTGTTAAAAACAGAAAAGAGAAGTTAAGAAGAAGATTATTTCTCTTGGATTTCGCATTGCAGTTTCTTTATGATTTCATCTGCTCTTAATGGTTCAATCTTTAGCGTGTAAAGTTGGCTGGGTGTACGAAGTTTTAGTTTAACTGCGTCTTTGAGTCTTTTCACAGAGCAATATTTTGCTTTGGCGCTCATAGCCACGAACTTTTCAATATCAGTTATTTCAGACGGCATATGGTTTTCCTCTTATTGGTAGCCTTCATGGATACAAAGCCGTGTTTTTATTTGTTTTGGTCAGAAACTTTCGAATAAATAAAATCTGTAATCTCCAAGGTCCACATGGAAAATCACTTTTAATTTGGAGAAAACTCATGCAACTTCTTTCTCAATACGGTTGCATTTGGATATTAATTATGATGGTTCCTTTTTTATCGCCGGAAATTACTCCCAATTTTTCTATTGAGACTAAGCAGTTTGATTTAGAAATTCAAATTTTGTGAGTATTTAGCTTAGGCCTTTTTGACGAAGAACTTATCGCGGTTAGACTTCTGTGACTGTTCTTGTGGCTTTGCATTTGAGTGTTTTGGCAATGTGCAAGTGCGGATGTCAGTTGCACTTGTTTTTTTAAAAGTTTTTCTAGGTTTTGGTTTTGGGCTTGAATTGGGTTAGGTTGCTTCAAAATTCGTCAAAAAAGTAAATTTAACTATTTGAGTCGGCAAAGGTTCAAAGAAAATCGTAATGCGGAAACTGCATTGGGGCTAAATATGTAATAGTCTTTGGCTTTTAAAGAAAGGGGATTAATGTTTTCTATCGGGAAAACAGGAAAGGTTTGCTTAAGGTTTTTTTGACCGTATTCCAAGCTTGAGGTTAACTTCAACGGTGTATTCCTTGTCAGCTTTCCCAACTGAAAAGTTCCAGTCCTTGACGTCTACTTCCATGTCTTTGAATTGATTAACAACTGCATCCTTGTAGTCTTGCGCGGTTTGGCCGATTTTCTGTAATTTCTCCGTTAAATTAATGGATGTTTCAGACACAATTACACCTCCTAAAGCAGTACTAAGCAAAAACACTGAAGGATAACTACTTTTAATAAATTTGTGACTGTACAACCACACCAGCAAAAATTGCGGTAGTCTGCATAGACTTGGGTTTTCTTGAATGCGCAGTGGTTTATTTCTACGCGTTGGGAACCAAAGAAACTGCTGTCCTTACTAAAATAAAACCGTTAATATATAAAGAAAGCCTTTCTGGTGGGCCGTACCGGATTCGAACCGGTGATCTTCGCCGCGTGAGGGCGACGTCCTAGCCAGCTAGACTAACGGCCCGCGGGTGTTGTGGATTTAGACTACGTATTTTCCCTTCATAAAACCTTTCCCCTCCTAAAACAAACTGGATTGCGGTATGAAAAATGGGACTAAGAAAAAAGTTCAATTTCGAATTGACGCCTGATCAAGAAGGGTTTTTACTGTTGCTGTGTTTTTTAGGATGCGGTTTAATAGGCTACTTCTTAACTCACTTCATGGGTTTTCTGCACTAATTGATAACTAAGAGTGTACAGTATCGATCTATCGAAGAGATAAAATTTCAAGTAGATGCGCAATGGCTAATCTGTGTTAGTTGCCGATACCTTAGATAATAATCGCAAACTGTTCTCATTTACACAATAATTGGGCTCAGAATATGTAGCGCTATTGGCAGAAAGAATGCAAACGTTTCTGGCATTTAATGGTTCCAGAGCGCGAATGCTCGGCTCCTCGAAAGAGGGTTTCTACGTTGTTTTGTTGGTATTGAAATACTATGGAACGGAGAGGCAGGTTTCTCAAATCCAAAACACGCCTACAAAATCAAATTCAGAAACATTTAAAACATTTCGCTTCATTCTTGAATGTGTCACGCTCAATACAAGGTGCCAAGGTAGCTCAGCCTGGGAGAGCGCTCGGCTGAAGACCGAGTCGTCGCAGGTTCAAACCCTGCCCTCGGCACCATTCTATTGTTCTGAAAAACGATTTTTGAGGATCTTTTTCTTTATTTGTAGGCTCTAGAAATTGTTACCTCTTTGCTTTTTTCAGACAAAACGTCTCTCTAAAAGAGACTTGGAAAATCCTATTATATTCAACACTTTCCATATTATTGCTGCGCAGTGTGCTAAACCTTTTCAGTTCTAGTGAATTGATTTCATGTGGATTTATGGATGGATTATGGAAAATCCTTAAGAAAGACGATGTTAACTGGCAACTGCTATGATTAGAAGTTTCATGACAGCCACGTAAAGAGATGTTTACTAGGAGCCTGATGTAATTGCCAAAGTCGCTTTTCGATTCACTGAACCATTTCATCCAGAAGAGATACCGATGGGTTATCACAGCATGGGTGGTTGCGGTACTGCTTTCACTTGTGCTTATTCCAAGCTTCTTTTCGGCGGTTTCTTACGACCTGACCGGCGGGTTTGCGGGGCCTTCAAACACTGAATCAGAAAAGGCAGCCAACATTGTGCAGGCTCAATTTCCATCTTCGGGCAATAGCAGCGACAGTAGCATTCTCGTTGTAGTCCAAGGTGCTCCGGTATTTTCTGATTCGCTTAAGCAAAGCGTTCTTGCACTCAACGATACGCTATACACCGATCAGAATATTGCCAATTATACTGGAGAAACAAGTCTTTACTCGTTGGAAGAAAACCTGCTTAACTCATCCCTGCCTGACATACTTAACCAGACAGCAAGCCTACAATCCAACATAATCACGATTAACTCAGGCCTATATTCTTTGCAGGAAAACCTATCAAAGCTGAGCACAAACCTGTTTCAGTTACAAACCGGCATAAACCAAACAGCCCAATTGATATACGGTGTTCCAGCAACATTTGTTGGTATTTGGCAAGGATACATTGCTCAGGGCGATTCATCTGCGAATGTTGACGCGAACGTCACCATTTTCAATGTGACATCCAATTTCGGAGGCGACGCCCAATCCATCGCGTACTACTCAGCTTTTTTCAACGCTTGGAACGCCAGCTTCCAAACTCTCTCAAACGATACAGCCGTGATTGACCGCGAAGCCTTTGCCATAAACCAGTCGGTCTCGGCGCTTCTAAGTAATTCACAGCTTGATGCACAAACAAGTCAAATGATGGGCGCTGTTGCTTCAGGTTTAAGCGTTACAACTTGGAATCAACCTGACGCAGTAGCGAACTTGACAATTTCAACTATGGTGTCAAGTATCCCTGCGGAACTTTCAACTTCTTTGGGAGCTTCACCAACCAGCCTTGTCAATCAACTTTATAGTTTTGGGCCATCACCTTCAAATGTAACGCTCGGGAACTATGCGATTACACTCTTAGAAAGCAGCTATTCTAACATGACAACCGCAGTCGAGGGTTTTTCAGTTTCTGACCTGATGAATTCCTGTTATCAGCTTGGCTCATCACCAAATGATAATCAGACATGGAATTTGTCTTGCGATCTTATTTCAAACGCTACGCAAAGCACCTTTTTAGACTCCCCGCTTTTCTCTATAAACGGCGGGTCTCTGAGCAGTCTCCTTTCAGGGCTTTCGCCGAACGCAACGATTGCCGATGTGGGCTCCGCTATCGACAATGTAGTTGCAACTCGACCCTACACGGATTATCCGTATATGCCTTCAAGCGCGTTGACGGGGAATTTTGTTAATTCACAGAATGATTCTATGCTGATTATTTTCAGTTTCTCGTCTAGTCCAGACGACAACACAATTGCTCATGTAGAGTCTGATGTACAAAACTCTGGGCTGCAAAACTTTGGAGCGGTTTATGTGACTGGTGGCTCAGTTTTGACTAAGGATGTCGCCAAGGCGTTCTTGCCCGCCCTCGAAATCACCGTTGGACCTGGCATAGCGATTTCCCTATTAATTGTTGGACTATTGTTTTTTGCGCCCGTAGCTGCTCTGATTCCAGTTCTGCTTGGAGGTGTTTCAGTTTCGGTTGCTCTTGCATCTATTTACCTTGCAGTTGTAGATATTGGTCATGGAAGCGTAACTTTCCTCACGCCTACGTTGACTATATTACTGATGCTGGGTCTAGCCGTTGACTATGCGGTGTTGCAGCTTAGACGTACAAGAGAAGAAAGGCTACAAGGCAAATCAATTAAGGAAAGCGTGGGCACTTCAATTAAGTGGGCAGGGCAAGCAGTTCTTACCGCAGGCATAACCGTAATTGTCGCTTACATAGTTATGGCAGTTGCAAACGTGCCCATCTTTAGCGATGTAGGAACCGCCATAGCACTGGGAGTTTCAATTTTACTTGCGGCGTCGCTTACGTTGTTGCCTGCCCTTGAAATTGCCTTAGGTGACAGGATTTTCTGGCCAGGACTGAATAGCCATGGCAAGGCAAAGTCTGAACCAAGTAAGAACCTACTGAGACGTATGGCGCACGGTACACTTAGACGGAAAGTGGTTATCGTAATCATTATCAGTATAATTGCTTTAGGTGCCTTTTTCGTTGTGTATAGTACTCCTACCAATGAGGACGTTCTAAAGCTTATTCCGAACTTCCAAAGCAATCGGGGACTCACCGCCATATCTAACAGTTTTGGAAGCGGAATAATCGAGCCGACCTCAATTGTCGTCATAACTCCCACGCAGATAACCTATGGAAACAACCAGTTTAATCAGACGTTGCTGAATCAGATTGAGCAAATCACAGCTACTGCGGCAGGTTCTAAAGGAGTCACTACCGTTGCAGGTCCGACTAGACCGTTTGGAAACGTATTCAACTACTCATCTGTGGAAAACTTGTCTGAGCCGTTAAGTATGCAGTATGAGAGCCAGATGTTTTCGACAATTGGAAAAGATAACAAGACTGCGGTAATTATGGTCGGTTTTTCTGATTCAGCTTCTAGTTCGACTGCCATTAACTCCTTGCGTGGAATGGAGAAGAACATCAATCAACTGCCTCTCATAAGCGGTCTCACCGTTTATTTTGGAGGGCAAACTCAGTCAACCACCGACAGTCAAGCATTTATGGGGAACCTGATTCCAGAAGTTGTTTTGATTCTTGCAGCAGCGGTTTATGTTATTTTGTTTTTGCAGCTCCGTTCAGCCTTTACGCCAATCCGATTAATAATTACAATACTCTGCAGCGTCGTATTCTCTTTGGCCATCATTTCTTTCATATTCTACTTTGCCCTTAACCTGCCTATCTTAGACTTTGCGCCCTTATTCGTAGTTGTAACCATGCTGGGCGTCGGAATTGACTACGATATATTCTTCTTAACTCGTATCCGTGAAGAAGTTCTCAATGGTAAAACCGACAACGAAGCAATAGTAACTGCCATCGAGAAGGTCTGGGTAACAATTCTCGGCTTAGGGCTCGTACTCGCAACAGTGTTCGCATCGCTGCTCATAACTAACATCGCTATGCTTCAAGAGATTAGCCTTGCCGTCGCCGCAGCCATTCTGATAGATGTTACCATCGTCATCCTTCTCTTTGTGCCTTCATTAATGGGTCTAGCACAAAAATTCAATTGGTGGCCCTACAAGCTTTCAAGAAGCAAAAAACCAGAAAACAACATAAGCTGAAACAATAAATTAGGCATATGAGCACAAAAAAAGAGAGGCGAATCAAGAGCTGAAGAGTCCAAAGGAGATTATCTGGAACGACATCTAAGATCTTTGACCCATCGCAATGTTTTAGAAACCCGATTAGAAGCCGCAAACTAAAAAGGATGTTAATCTCCAAAAGACGAATAAAAATAGTAAAACGAATCAACGAAGCTGCGCGCCGATTTAGCATCTTGGTGTATGTTTTTTCAATAAAAGGAATGGTTTTCCCATATTTTTTGCCATAAAAAAAGGCTTTTTTAATCATTTTAGGTATGTTAACCGCAAGTGTTTTATGCTGATCCATATGATATCATTGAACCACAGGGATAATCATGGCAAAATGCCCAAAATGTGGAAAAGATGTCAAAACTGCAAAGAAAACTTGGAAAATGGCCGGCAAACCAGACAAACAAGGAAAAAGAACACAACTAACCATAGGACTTTACGACTGCTGCGGTAAGACTTTCCGAGAAGTCCTAGACAAGAAAAAAATCTAGACGCAAACTTTCCATTTTTCTTTTTTTATTTTTCTTTTTGCTAGCTTGTCGCGATTGTTAAACTGCTACAACAAACGTTTTTCCAAAATTTTATGAAGTAATCAGCCTAAAAAGCGCCTATAATTTGTCAATTAATTGATTAATGTAGAAACGGCATCTCTTCCGTTCAAAACAGCCTCAACCCTCTCAGGATACAGGCCATTAACGACAAAACATTCTATTTTTAACTGCAATAGTAATTTTGGCAGGAATTTGTCAATACTAGTGCGCTTGTTCATCGTTTTAAGCTCCTTAGCGGATAATTTGTTAATCAATTTAGCGTCTGAATATTTTTTAGGGTTACACGTATAAATCCCGTCAACATCAGTTATCAAAACGACTTTGCTTGCATGCAATTGGCCAGCAATGTAGGTTGCTATGGAGTCTGAAGTTACGTCCCACGAGTTCTCCAAGGGATCCTCACTAAGCAGAAGATTAGAAGGCAGAAAAACGGGCAATTTGCCTGAATCCAAAACTTTCTGTACATGCTCAAGCTGTTTTACAACACATGAGCGCGGCAAAATGTCAGATAGCAGGAAACCATATTGATCCATGCCTAAAATTGCCATTCTATGTGAAGCCCTATTAGATAAAGTGAACCGCTTGTCTATGTTTCTCACTGTATCGGCGAATTCTCCGCCTCCTGGTACCACTATTAGTTTATGCTTCTTGGAGACCTCGTTTAACTTTGCACATAGTGTTCTTAACTTCTCAGGGTATGAGGCTAAGCTGCCGCCGATTTTTACTACTATGGCATCCATTTGATTATTTCTCCTTTAAGTTTGTTGGCAGTCATCAAGGCGACGCTAAACGCGGGGGTAGCCACGACAGCAGCACTTTGAATTAAGGTTCCCAAATCGACTGCATCGACACCAATTTTCTTAGCAGCTTTCTTTGCGATAAAATCTTTGCCAAGACCCGTAACCACCACGGGAACTTTGTTGGAAGTCAACGTTTTTGTGTAATTGCAAACTTTGGTTAAGCCTTCGGCGACCTGCATGACTTGTTTATCATAAATGTACTTCGCCATGTCAATAATTTCTTGCTGGGTCAACATTTCCATGTCGGCACATACAACTCGAGCTAATCGAGCCAAAGCCTCCGGCAAAGTTTTTCCTCGACCATCCGAGGTTTCACAAGTATATTCCTTCTCGTTGATATTACCTAAGACTAAGTGTACGTCGCCCGATAAAGCGAATTGCTCAGAAGCAACACCTGCAACCCCATACTTAACTGGAACAGAATGAACTATGGTCGCAACGTTCGTCCTTAAACTTCCAGTGTAAACAAGCTCGCCAAATATGAGCTTCTCCAAATCTGTTTTACCTTTTGCTACAACATGTCCGCCCACTATGGGAATAATGCTTGTGCTCGTACTCCCAACATCAATCGCCACACAATCGTTAATCCGCTGGGCTACCAACCAGCCTGTTGCAGCCCAATTAGCCGCTGCAACATTAAGCGGCTCCAATTCGGCGGCGTCGATTGGCTCTAATTCTACTTCCGTATTCAAGACGTAAATAGGGACATTAGGAAAAGCTTTTGTAACGCATGCTAGGATATTGCGGACGCCTTCTCGCTTGGTCGCGTAGATATCAGATAATTCAGCGGTCATGGTTATGCCTAACGCATCAAGTTTGTCGGCACCCAACCGTTTCTTAAGCGCTAGGAGGACAATGGTGAGTTTTTCGGGTTGTTTCCATATTGGAAAGTACTCCACCGCCACCCTGGCATCTTGCGGTTTTTCTTTTTGCAGGCTCATAAAGACGGCTTTAGTGTTTGCGCCTCCAATATCGTAGCCTAATACATTTGTCACCTTATTTTCCTCTGCTTATAATGTTGAGTAAGCGCTTTTTGGTTTCTTCGAACCGTAATTTTGCATCTTCTGAGGAGTCACCGTGACCGGCAAGTAGTGAGCAGGCTTTTGTGTTATCGGTTAAGGCGAATGGAGGTGAAACAACTTCACTTATTTGGGCTGCCTTTTGGAAAGCGATAATTGTTGGTTTCGGGGTTTCTACTTTTGCGAAGAAGACGAAACCGCTGTTTTCGTGTTTAGCCGGGAGCTCACTTTTCAAAATAGCATTAACTAGCGCGTGAGCAACGTTAAAACTAGCAATTCTGCGTAAGCCGATATACGACGTCGTTAATCGTGGATTAACATCTACCACAAAAGGCTTTTTATCTGACAAGACCAAGTCAACACCCACGTATCCCCTTAAACCAGGAAACAACTCAACAACCTTCTCTGCCATAGTTAACGCTTCTTGTTTAAGTGGATGGTCAAATGGGACCGTGCCGCCTTCATAGCTTGAAACATCCTCTGGCGAACCAACCTCGACGTTTTGTTTGTTCAAACTGATTGCCAACGCCTTACCTCTTGTGGAAAGTAAGCTCACGCTAGCAGCTTCGCCACGAATAAACTCTTGAATGATAAAACTCTTATCCGCAGATTCAGCTTTTATTTTTGCAACAGCTTTCTCCACTTGACTAGCTTCTTTGACAACACTTAAGCCATTGCAACTGACACCATGCATAGATTTGAAAACCACGGGATAACTTAACTTGTTTTTGATGTTCCTCTTGATTTCCGCTAAATCATCGCTAACATTATCCACTATTGATTCAGGTGTGGACAAACCATTTTTCCTCAGAATCTCATTGAGTGTCGCCTTATTTACAACATTTTGAATACCACTAGATTCACAGTTAAGCGAAACTTTACCAGTCTGCTCCATAAGTTTCACAAGTGACTGCAAAGTTTGCGCTGTTTCGGGTGCAATAATGTAATTTGCGTCATTAATTGCCGCAATTGTTGAAAGAAATTTTTCTGGTTCTTTGGGATAAAGAACGGGTACTGTGCGGTCGGCAGCTATAGGCGGATTAAATTTTGAAATTCTCGCATCAAGTAAAACGGTTACCTCGTGTCCTGCTGTTTTAAAATCAGAAACAATGGTGCGCAGCATTCCAAACCCTTCAGATAGAACACTAAGTGGAATAGGCTGCCCTGCGTATCCGCCACCTGAAATATGCTCGTAAACTACAAGCCTCAAAGTAGAGCTCCTTCACGATGCGATGGAAGCATCAAAGTAGGTTTAAAGCTTTTTTGATTTCGACTAGATCTTTCAAAAAAGCGTTAGCATGTTGCTTCTTTACGTGAGGCATTATAACAATTCTTACGCAATCGTAGCGGGGAACATAAGAGACGAACCAGCCTCGCTGCCAGAGTTTCTCAGCCAGATGCTTGGTGTTTTGGTCATTGCGAAAAGCTATTATGTTAAGCGTTGGATCCACCACGAGTTCTAAACCGGCATTTTTGAGCCCATTAGTCAAAAATTGCGTATTTTTCATGCAGTTGCCAACTATTTTTTTGAATCCATCGATTCCAAGAAACTTGAAAACTGCCCACGTAGAGGCTGCAGAAGCGCCTGTTCTTGTTCCACCAAACGTATACTGAAACCTGTCGGTTAAGTAGGGTGTTTCAGTTTTGATGAAATCTAAAGCTTTACTATCTCTAAAAATGATTCCTCCGGCAGGGATTGCTGTCATGCCCATCTTGTGCGGGTCCACGGTAATAGACTTAACAGCTTCTAAATTGAAATCAAAATTGTATTTAGCATTTGCTAGAAATGGGATTACTAAGCCGCCGAAGGCTGCATCAACATGCAAGCAAATATTGTGTTTCGAAGCAATATGATCTAGCTCGTCGATGGGGTCTACAATTCCCAATTCAGCTGTTCCTGCGGTGCCAACTATGGCGACTGTGTTCTTGCTGATGCATTTTTCAACTGATGAAGAGTCAACTCTGAAAGAATTATCTAAGTTTGCGTAAACAGGTTTCAGGTTTAATAGGTTACAAATTTTAGTGAAGGAGAAATGCGCTGATTGCGGCAGAACAACTTCAGGTTGATTGGCGCGTGCCATGTTTCTTGCATCTAAAAGCGCCATCAAATTAGCTTCTGTTCCCCCTGAAACAAGGTAGCCAACGCAGTCTACTCCGTGAAGAAGCGCTGACAGTTCATTTATGACTTCTTTTTCAAGCCGAATGCTTCCTCTGAAAAGTCCCGGGTCGCCGAGATTGGAGCTGAGAAACATTTGGTACGCTTTTTCTGCGATAGGATGGGGATTTGTGCACATTGAGCACAAAATTTTGCCTTCCTTATATCGTTCGTCTTGTTCACGGATTTTTTTGAGTTCAGCCAGCACTGTTTTTCTGGTTAACTCCTTAGTTTGCAATGGTTAACTCCTCTTCATGGTGGCTTGCTTTTCCGCTTGCCTGATGGTTTCAATTAGTTCATGTACTAATTTTCTGTTGATTTGACCTGTGACTCTGTCGTTATTTATGCAAGCTGCCCCGCGTAACCCTGCAATATCAGCTCCTAATCTATATACTTCGGATAAATCTTGTTTTCTTAATGAACCTGCCAACGCAACTTCCAAACCAAGATTGTGAGAGGAATCTATGAATTTTTGAAGTTGCTCGACCGATAGGAAAGCGAAGATGTTTTTGCCATCTTTGACGGCTGTGTCAATCATTGCTACATCTACTTGAGCTTTGGATGCTATTTCTGGTATGAGTAGCGGGTTTATTGCGCCTATTCTTTCTGCGTCAGCGTAGCCTGTAGCCGCCACCTTGATTTTAGGATTGTATTCTTTGGCTGCTTTGTTAACGTTCTTTAGCAGATAGGTGGCTTCCTGCCGTGTTTTGAACCCGTAAAGTCCAACTTTGATGTAGTCAACCCCTAATGATGCTGCGCCTAATGCGGCTAAGGATATGGAGCCTGGAAGGTTTGGAACTTCTCCCAATGTGCAACTTAATAGGATGTTTTTTGGTGTGATTTCTTTTATTCGTTTGATAACCCATGGAAAATTGGCGCCTAACGCTCCTTCGTGTGGGTTTTTCACGTCTATTATGTCTGCGCCTCCAGCGATTGCTTCAGAGGCTTCTTTTTCGTTCATGGGGCTTATGAGTAGTTTCAATTAGCATCATTGTTATTGATGCGAATTGATTGTGCCTTTAAAGTTTTGCTGTAGTGATGGTTAGGTTTTTCTATTCGGTACGAGTCAATTTACAGATAGGTTGATATCTTGAAGGTTGTACCCGTGATTGACATTTTGAATGGCAAAGTGGTTCATGCTGTCAGAGGTAAACGGCGAGAATATCAACTGCTCCGAAGCAACTTATGCGATTCGGTTGAACCGTTCGAAGTTGCGAAGGCATTCGAAGCACTTGGATTCAGTGAGCTTTATATTGCAGATTTAGATGCAATAACTGGTGGCTCCGTGAATTTTCGAGTTTTAAAGCATATTGCTGAGGAAACTGGGCTTGAGTTGATGGTTGATGCTGGAGTTGCTGACCTTGAGACAGCGCGGAAATTGCTGCATAGTGGAGTTTCAAAGGTTATAATTGGAACAGAAACGTTGAATACTAAAAGTTTCGTGGGGGAAGCGGTCACGCTTTTCGGGAGCGATCGAGTGATTGTAAGCTTGGACTTGAATGATGATAAAGTTCTTGTGAAATTGGGGTTTGATGGCTGCCAAAATCCTATGTGTCTTTTGCGTGAGTTTAAGAAAATGGGTGTTTTGGGAGTTATTGTTTTGGATTTGGCGCGCGTTGGCAGCGGTGAAGGAGTTAATGTTGGCTTTTTGAAGAAGGTACTTGAAAATGGATCTTTGGATGTTTATGTTGGGGGAGGTGTGAGAAGCATTAAGGATTTGGTCGAGTTGAAGAATTTGGGTGTGGCTGGCGCGTTGGTAGCGACTGCCTTGCATTCGGGTAAAATTTCTATTGAAGAGTTAAGGCATGCGGAATTGCTTTAGTCGTTACCTCGTATTTTGATCCAGTTTCGCCAAGCATACAAGACCGCCTAGCTGTGTGAGGCGTGTGCCCGCGGTTGATTCAGCGTTTATTATTCTCGTTTTAATTGTTTTGTTTTTGGCAATCTGCATGAGTCTGTGAATTCTGTTCTTTTGGCGGCTGCCTGAAAGATATTTATCTGTAAGTAGCAGGTATTCGGGCTTTGGTTTTCCTGTTGCTTGTTTGCTAAGGATGATGGTTTCTGCTTCTTCCAGTGAAAAAAACACAAGGTTATCTGCTTTGTTGAGGCGTTTCTCCAAGATTTCAAGTAAATTTTCTGTTTCCTCAGAAGCTGTTTCTTGAATTAACTGTTTGAACACGGCTGTTTTTGTTAAGGTTGCAACTTGTGATGACGTGCTTGCTGAGCCTGTTATTTGTGAGAATGTCGCTTTGTTTGATCCTTGAAAAAGCCACGAATGATGTGCTTTTATGTGACTGAGAAATTCTTGTGCATAATTGGTTTTTGCAGGAGAGACTATTATTATGCTTTTTACTCCTTCTTTTAACGTTGGCCTTAACGCGTTTACTATAGATTCATGGAAGTTGTATACTGCTTTAGAGTCTTTTCTGTTCGCTGTTAAAGTTATGGTTTGTTGGAGTTTAGCAACTTGGCTAAAAACCTGCCACAAAGCAGTATGGTCATTTTCTATCCCGGCTAGAATTGCAACTGGATACCCACGTTTGTAAGCTTTCGGTTTCATTTTCCTTCTTTGATGCATCTAGCGGTTTGTGGTATTTAGACTGTCGGTTAAGTTTCCAGTTTACAAGTATGTCAAGTCAAAAGCGGCATGTTTATGAACGACATGAAACCGATTTAGCATGATCGCTATGATTGAAGTGGATAAAGGAGAGGAATTAGATGCAGAATTGAAGAGGCATGAGAAGGTTCTTGTATTGTTTTACGCTTCCTGGTGTCCTTACTGTAAGAGTTTTGTTCCTGTTTTTGATAAAAAGGTAGTTAATTTTGGATTTGAAAGTGTCCTTCATGTCCTTTTAGATGACTATGACAATCCATTATGGGATGACTATTCTATAAATGCCGTTCCAACCGTTATATTTTTCGAAAAAGGTACGGTTTGCAGGCGACTCGACGGAAAATTTGGCGTGGGCTTGAGCGGAAAACAACTTGGGGTTTGGTTGGAAAAGTTTAAGGTTGCATAAATTAGCGGCCTAGTGAACCATCGCTAACTTGAAAATTACTTTTAAAGAAAAAAAAGAAAAAGGGGGGTTGTTTAACTTGGAGGTGGTGGCGGTGGAGGTGCTGGAGAAGGCGCAGCTGATTGGAATGCTTGTCTTATTTGAACAACGGTGGTTCCTGCCCAGCGGTCAGTCAATTTTTGGCGTCGGTCAGCTCCAGGGGTTACGATTCCTATCAGCCAATCTAGAATGAGAAAAAGCCAAAAGATTTTTGATATATTGCGGATAATTGATTTGTCGAAGGGTACTTTGCCGCCTTTTACCATTTGCACTTGCAATCCTAAGATTCTCTTTCCTATTGTTCCTCCCCAAGCGCTATCCAGAATCATAAAGTAGAGTAACTCCAGAATTCCAAAGACAATGGGAAGAAGGAGTATGAAAGCCCACCAAGGAGCTACTCCGGTTACGGTGACGCCAAAATACGTGGTGCTGGGTATAAGGAGAGGAAGTAATGCAATGTAATATATGATTGCGGCCACAATGCCAATTATTATGCTGTCGATAACGTAGGCGATTAATCGTATAAGCCAATGCATAAAGTCAATCTGTCCAGTACTGCTATTATCTGTCATTCGGTTAAAAACCTCTAATTAATTTGTTGTTGTAGGTGTTATTATCGTTTTCTGTCAAGCAATCAATCGTTAACAGCCGTTTCGAGAATATTTAGGCTTTAAAGCCGATTTCGCGGGCGTGTTAAAGAAAAAGGGATTTTTATTTTTGAGTTTAAGTGGGCGGTGTTGACGGTGGTGGCGGTGGAGGCGGAGAAGCCGAAGTAGTTTGGAACGCTTGTTTTACTTGAACGACAACTGTTCCTGCATAGCGATCTGTGAATTTTTGTCGTTTGTCTCCAGTGGTTACTATTCCAATTAGCCAGTCTAGTACTAGGAAAAGCCAGAAGATTTTGCTTATGTTGCGAATAAATGCTTTGTCATAAGTAACTTTTCCACCGTTTACCATTTGCACTTGCAATCCTAAGATTCTTTTGCCTATTGTTGCACCCCAAGCTACATCAAGGATAACGAAGTAGAGAAGCTCGAGTATACCAAGGATTAACGGAAGCAGCAACCAAACTCCAAATGTGACGAAAACAAAGCTTGAACTAAGTATGACCGCTGCGAGTATTACGAAGTAGATTATTGCTGTTGGAATGAAGATTATTATGCTGTCTATTACGTAGGCGATTAATCGTATAAGCCAATGCATGAAATCAATCTGCCCAGTGCTACTATTATCTCCCATTCTTTGAAAACCTCTAATTTATTTGTTAATGTAAGTTGTTATTATCGTTTTCTGTCAAGCATTCAATCGTTAACCGCAAGGAGTGTTTAGGGTTTGAAGCCGATTAGAAGCGCTATTTCCAGCCATTTCCAGTAGCAATCCACATCCATAAAACCTATTTGTCTTAACCACTGAAGTTGTGTTTCAACGTCCAAGAGCTTGTTTGAAGGATCCTCTGCCTCAAGAGTTAAGCCAGCTGCGGCTAGAAACTTGAGATGGAGATTCTGTGTCGGCGAAGCGACGCGCTCTAAATTGCAGAAAATGCCTTTCGGATTTAACAGGTCGAATATTTCATTATACAACTGTTTTTTTCTTTGGTGAGTTAAGTGGTGAATAGCTAAGCTGGAGACTATTGCGTCGAAAGAGCCAAGTTGCTTTGATGGAAGAGGGAAACTGAAATCATGTTTCAGGACGGTTACATGCTTATCTTGTTCGAAGCGCTTTCTAGCTTCTTTAAGCATGGGTTCGGAAAAATCCAGTGCTATTCCTTCTGCTTCTGGTCTGTTTATTTTGACTAGTGATAGTAGCCTTCCGTTTCCTGTTCCCAAATCGAGAATGCGCTTGACATGTGCTGGGATTTGGTCTAGTAGTACTCTTTCGCCTTCTGTTCTGTGCGGAAGTTTGTCTGCTCGTGCCAAGTATGCGAGTACATGGTCAACAGTTTGCCACTCGCTTATCGGTGTGCTGCCTTCTCTCTCCAATTTTTATCCCTCTTGCTGATATATGGGGTGGGTATTTTTGATTTGCGCTTTATTTCAAGTTAATTTAATGGGAAATTAGATCAGGGAACTTTACAAAAGTTTTTTTGTTCAATAAAAACAATGCTTATATTGTATTATTTGCTTTGTTTGAAAGACAATAATTGTGAGGGTTTCTAATTTATGGAGTTTTGTCCAGAGTGCGGTTGCCGGCTTGAACCGAAAAAGGCTGAGGGTTCTGTATTGCTCATGTGCTCAAAATGTGGTTACACTAAGCAGCCTGCAAGCAATAGGGCACAGGCGAAGATAGTTAAGGTTATTCAGCCTACATCTCAGCCGTTTATGACTGTCATAACCGAAGAAGAACAAAAAATTAAGACAATGCCAACGATTCGTATGAAGTGTGAGAAATGTGGAAACAATATGGTTTATGTTTGGCAAGTGCAGACTCGCGGTGGCGACGAAGCATCAACGCAATTCATGCGCAACATCCGGAGTAATTCCGAATGAAAAAAGAAAAACCGTTAACTAAGAAAGAAAGAGACGCGAAGAGAAAACAACGCAAGGAAAAGCCGAGCAAAACACAGAAATAGAAATTTTAGCCTATCCGCCTATGCTTTCCACATGTTGTTTTTTTTCAATTATTTTGTTTTTTTCGGGTTGCAGTATGTTGTTGGTTTTGTAACGCAGTTGATTGCAACAAAAGAACGCGGGAAAACTTAGAATGCGAATGCCCATAAGGAAACTTGAACATAACGTTAACTGTTAGCAACCAATTTTAAAGAGAGTATGAAAGTTTTAATGGCGCCGATGAGGAGAATTGCACGTTTGGATAAGGGTTTCGGTTAACTGATGTTTCCCTAAAGATGACTGGAAAATAAAATTTGTATTCTGAGGCGTTAATATTTCTGCGTTTATTTAGCTTAAGCGAGAAATGATCATAGCACGATTAATTGGGCTCTACATATTGTAGACAGCGAATCTAGCCAATTTATTTTTGAAATTAGTATTGCCATTTGCCAACAAACTGTTTTTGGTTGCTTTGCTGATTTTAAGCTTGATTCGTTTGCAGGTGACGACCAGAAACGTCACTACACGTCATAAACGTCACTAAACGTCACTAAACGTCACTAAACGTCACTAAACGTCACTAAACGTCACTAAACGTCACTAAACGTCACTAAACGTCACTAAACGTCGTCAAACGTCACTGAACGGAAAATATGTGGATCGTTCAAAACCATGTTTGTTGAAGGCGCTCACAATGTTTTTAACCGTGGCACAAGTTGTTGAGATAAATTGACTTTCTCATTAGAAGTCGTGTATAGTGGTTGGTGGCAAAATTTATATTTGAACACATTATTCTTTCGAGAGATTAGAGGAAGGAATTGAGAATAGATCAATTTGCCCACTACACATTTAAGCTGCCCCAAATGCAAAGGCGAGTTTGACTACGTTTTAGGAGTCGAATCTTATTTTATTCACTCGCCTGGAAATGTAGCGGTTATTACCTCTGATGGAGAGAAGCAAAGAGCAGACAGCATCAAAGTGTGGAACAAGCACTATATGATGTGCCCTTATTGTAAAAAATCATCCTGGTTCAAAGTGAACTTATAGTGAAGCATAGATTGAACCAGCCGCACAAGGTTCCTTCATTATTAGTTTTCGGAGTCTTCGTTTGCGTGAATACGATTGCTTTTTCCGCAAGTTTACTTTTTTTAAGTATTTTAGATGAAAATGTTAATTAAGATTCACTGAACCATATTGCTGACAGATTGTTATGCCTAAGACTTCTCCAATTTTTCCATGCTGGTTCGTCCGAGATGGCGCTAAGCTTTTACAGTGCAGTAAAGAAGGTTTCGATAGAGCTATCGTTGAAGGAAAAAGCGTAAAGTACCGTGGCTACGCAAACAAAAGAAGTGAACGTGTTGCGGATGAGTTGGAAGAGTCCCGAATGTTGTTTCTGAGAAATCCCGATTTATCACCGAAATTTCGCGCAGCCATAACGAATCCTAGAAACGTTGTTGAAGTTCAGGTCATATTGGTCGATGACCCTCAATTTTGGGCGAGAGAATCCAAACGTCCTAAATATCACAAGTAAAATCAGTCAGTTAAGTTTTCGAAGCATAGAACGAATACCGTTGTCATAATTCTGATATGCGGAACAATAATCCGATTGTATTTTGATCGAATGTGCCTTGGTGGACCACTACGTTAACAAGATGCGAGCAGCGGAAACAGATTTCATGGAAAGTTAGTGGTGGCCCGCGCCCTGCCAGCGTTGATCCGCCAAGGCTACTGAACCAGTGGTGCGGAGCTGTCTTATCGACAAGTCTATAGAAGAATAGCCAGAAATTAAGAGTCGTACCAATATTCTATTTAGAACATATACAAACAGCCTACAAAGAAATCTCATAATCTCCGCATTTATCGGCTTCACATTCGAATTTTTTCGCGTGACCAGATAAGCCACATTAACCCGATTAACAAACCAGTGATGCACAGCGACACTATGAAGACAATGATGTTCTGAAAAAGATTGAACCCCTTCGACCAGAAAAGCGCGAAGAGCAAGATGAAGACGAGCCAAACAAGAAAGCCAACCATCGAAGCAATAATAAGTCCGAAAGGACCTGATTCCCGCATTCCAGTAGAAAGCCCGCTCTCGATTCTGATGGGTCGATATTTTCCGTTCAACATACCCAGAAATTCTCCTTTCAAGTTATGTTCTCTGTTTGCTGGCAATTTAAAATTTTTCGCCCCAGTTTGAATTGTGGGAAAAGACTGACAAATGCAAGGTACTTCTTCCTGAAAAAAGTTCATTGAGAGGCCTTGCCACGGCGTTTATTCAAAGTCGTGGATTAAGGTTTGCTGCGAGAACAAAGCTTTTATTCGGTTCGCTTTAAAATACATATGAGGGTTTAATCAGTGTCATCTTTGGAATCGGGCAGAACCATGGCTGGCATCGGTTCTCTATTGCTGGTTGTAGGTACCTTTGTTCCGTTTCTGGGTCTCGTCGGCTTGATCCTCTTGCTGGTAGGCATGAAGAGTTTGTCAGAGTACTATAAAGATGCAGGAATATGGCATGACGCGCTTTACGGCATAGTCTTCGGCTTTATCGGCCTAATCGCCACAGCGTTCGTTGTCCTAGCGATCTTCGGATTTGCAGTTTACACGCCTTTTGGACCGGGAGCAGGCATCCTAGGCATAATCGTTGGAGCTATCGCGTTTCTAGTCATAGTACTCGTTTTCCTCATACTGATGGCTGTTTATTTCAAGAGGGCCTTCAACCAGCTTGCAAGCAGAACCGGAGTCGGAATGTTCAACACAGCAGGAATGCTGTTGCTCATCGGAGCGGTCTTGACTATAATTCTTATCGGCTTTGTTCTGATATTCATCGCGTGGATATTGCTGACTGTCGCGTTCTTCTCAATATCGACCACGAGCCAGCAGCAAATGCTTCCGCCTCCCCCAATGCAGCAAACCAGCCAATAACAACAAACCCCAATCTTTTTCTCATTTTGTCTTCTCAAACGATTTATGGCTTCCATTCGGTTCACACGCCTCGCTAAGTGGTCCGAACCTGAAAAGCGGGCACTAAGCCATTCTTAACCATTTTAGGAACAACCATACACGCGCCTCATGGTCACGGTTGATTTCAAGTTCTTAGTGGATAATCATGTTTTGTTTCCGAAGAATTACTTAGCAAAATTCATTTGGCGCTGGTTGGCTTGTTTCTCAATGTCGTGGACAAGCCCTGCGACGATGGATACAAGAAGAATAATTGTTGCGAGGCCTAGAATAGCCCAGTCGATTATGAGAAGCTGGTTCAGGTTGTTTACACCGGGCAAAAACCCGAAAATTGCGATTTCAAGAGCAATTAAAAGCATCACAGAAGAGGCAATTAGTGACGACAACCAAGCTTTTGCAAGTGCTCCACGAGTGTTCATTGAGATTTTTGTGTTCCACCAGCTTAGCGGTTTGTTGATGCGGGTTGCAACGACCCAAGTTAATATAATAAAGGGAACTTGGGCGACGCCTCCGCCAACCAGAAACAGGATTGTACCAATGAGAAGAAAAATTGGACTGCCCTTTTTTGTCTGGATGAAACGGGCAGACCAAACGGCCAGTACTATGCCAGTGATTATCGTGAGAGTGCCGGTTATGAAGAAGTTTGGGATTAATGTAAATGCTCCTTCGCCGCCGTTGGTCCATTTGGTCCAGCTGCTGCCTTTGCCAATGGCATTTATTACGAAGCCGTTTGTTTCATGGTTTCCTTGGAGGGCTTCAGAAATTCCATGGCTAATACCTGATATTCCCGTTAGCACTCCTAGTGTTGACGCTATTGCTCTTGTTGCGTTGATGTTGCTCTGCCTGCATGCGCTGTATGTTTCCCTGCTCGAGGTCATGGAACATCACATCGTTTCTCCTCTAAGTAACATTTGAATCTTCCTTATCAGCAGGTTCACCACAGGGTTTCTTTTTGCATGGATGGGCGTGCATACTTAATGTTACAAGAACGTTTGGTGTGACTTTGATTAGCCATCTATATACGCCTAATAAAAAAATAGAGATTTCGTAGAAAAGTGTTATTAGTTTTGAACGTTTAAAGGGAACTGGGGGAAGCGAATGAAAAGAACGGAGGCGATTTGTTTACTGAAAGAATTAGTTGCTGAGCAATTAATTCAGCCGTCTTTGGTTCTTATCGAGCAGAAAAGCCCTGATGGATATCAATTGCAGATTAAAGGTGATTATGACTTCCAACAAATTGAAATGTTTGTTAAGGATCGGTTTTCTTTAGAAGAGAGTAAGGGCTATTTAATTCTCTTCAAGCCTTGAGAAAAAAGGGTAATCACCCTATCTTGTCACTTTGAAACAGCAATTGCAGTTCTTGCATGAATAAGCTTCTATGTGGAACAAGGGGTTTTCTATTAATTTGTCAGGTTTAGAAACTTCTTTGCCGCAATTTGGACATTTAGCCAAGCAAACATTTCCTTCTGCAAGGAATTGTGAAATAGCGATTAAAAGTTATGTGGCTACAATAGGATCAACAAGTCATCAGAACTTCAAGTGGGTATGCTTTGTGACAGTGATTAGAATGTTCGTTCTCCAATGGAAAAGCTTCCATACTTTTTCTTTAACAGCAAAACTAAGGTAAGCGTCTAAAAGAAAAAGGTGGTGAAATGTGTTGTCTTGTAGTTTTTCTGTGTTTGCTTTATGTTAAGCTTCTAGGCTTGTCTGTTTACTCGTGGCAACTTCAGTAGCGACCTCTGGAAATTGTTCCCTAAGCCTCTTCTCTGCGGCTAACTCTGCTTCCTCTAAGATTTTTTGAGCGTCTTCGTTAGCTGCTCCAATGTTCACCGGTATTTCTGTGGATTGGTTAGTTGAGATTACTATGTCCGTTAGTAGACTTCCGATGTTTTCGAGCTCCTGATCTGCCTCTGGCAAAACACTGGACATCCCAGAACGAATGTTGTTTAGCACACTTGCTGCTGGAGCTAACAGTGCAACTAAGTCGCCAACTTCTGAAACTGTATTGAGACGCATAGATACGCTTTCCAAAGCAAGCGAAGCATGCATCAGCATTTTCTCTACTTTGCGTATTTCCCAGAGTTCGTTGGCAAGGACGTTTGCCCGTGCCTTGTCCCTTTCTGAGAGGGCTGTCACAACACATTTGAAGATGGCAGCATCACGGTTTTCAAAACGTTTTACTGCGTTGTCTAACGTTTGGGTTTGGATGTCAAGGCGCTTAGTTACCATACTGATTTGCTCTTTTGTATTTTGGGGGGGTTTAGCGATGTTTTTAATCTTGGACGTAAGAGATGGCTGTTTTTCTTTATTTTTCCATTTATCAAGGAACCGGTTACCCAAGATAGCTTTCTCCTAAGTTTACTCACTCATTTTACCGATAGGAATGAAAATATAAAAGAGTGTTTGAAATTTTAAATTAAAACTCGATCTCGGAAAGGCCTCGTTTTTAATTTTCTTTCTAAACTATTAATTTGTTGAAAGCCTTTATTGCATTGAATTTTATTGAGGCTAACGGTAAACTGAAGAAATTTGTATATAAGCTGACATGATTTACACGTTGCCGAGTAGTGGCGGTAAGAGATAAGTGTGGTTCAAAAGTTCAGGAAGCATGTAAGGCTGTGAGGAAAGTTTATGGTTTTTCTTAAATAATCATTTTCAAGGTTATACTCTATATGGCAAAAAATCAAGCCGCTTTTTTGGCGTCGTCGAGCCCACTAGCAAACCGTCTTAAGATTTGTAGGTAACGAAAGCTGGAATGACGCTTTTTAACTCCTCAAGGTATTCCCTCATCAGGCTCTGCGCCTTTTGCATAATTTGTTGTTGTCTGCGTCTGAGCAGGCTCTGCCCTTTCTTGGTAGTTCGGTATTGTTTTCGAGCTTTTCCTAGGGCGAACTCCCAGCTTGATGCTACGAGTCCTTGTTTTTCCAAATGTTTGAGTTCAGGGTATAGGGTTGAGGGACCTAAACGTATGCCGAACTTCTTATCCACTTCCTTGAAAATAGCGTAGCCGTTTAGGCCGCGGTCGGAGGTGTCATTTATGAGGTTGAGTAGGATGCTTTCGAGGAGGGAGCCGCGGGAGATTTTTTTGTTCACAAGTTTTTCCTCCATGGAAGGTTTTTCTGAAAATAAAACTGACATATATCTTAAGAGTGAAGATTAAGGATATAAAACAATGTTGTAGTAACGGCACTACAACAACTACCAAAACAAACACGCAAACACTTTAACCTCAAGAACACCAACACCACTGCTCTAAAAATGATCAACACCACCTAAAAAAGTTCCTGACGTCATTTCATCAGTGTACATTTCAAGTGCCAGTCTGGCGAAACTATTAACTCAGCATTGATGGTGCAATCCCATACGCTTGCTGCTAAGAGAGCAAACCAATAAATAATATTTAGCCTCAGATTGAAGCTCAGAACGCCACTTCTAGAAGGTGTAGATAATGAGAAAAGCCGTAGGAGATGATTTTCAAACAAAGACAAAGTACATCCGAAACAAAAGTCTCGGTGGCAACCTTAACTGGGCGAACAAGCCGGAAATTTACAAGAGCTACGCATCCAGCAAAACCGTTCAGCTGCCAAGCCAGCTTCAAGAGGCAACTATTCGGTTTACTGAAGTTCTTCGGAGACGCAAGAGCATCCGCGCCTTCTCAGCCCAGCCTTTGAGCAAGGCTGATTTGGCTTTTCTTCTTTGGGCCTCCACGGGCATACAAAGAACGGAACACGGTTACGAGTTCCGCACGGCTCCGTCAGCTGGAGCATTATACCCCATCGAGACATACATAGCTTCCAACAACGTGGAAAACGTGGAGAAAGGCATTTATCACTACAACATAAAGAATCATTTGTTAGAAGGAATAAAGACTGGCGATTTTGGCGACGACTTGGCTCACGCGGCCTTAGACCAAAAGATGTGTGCAACTGCTTCGGTTGTCTTTATCTGGACGGCTATCTTTGAGAGGTCTAAGTGGAAATACGGACAGAGAGCCTATCGATACGTCTATTTGGATGCAGGACACGTAGCGGAGAACTTGGCTTTGGCGTCGTCGAGCATCTCTTGCGGATCCTGCCAAGTCGGAGCTTTCTTCGATGATGAAATTAACTCAATTGTTGGTATAGACGGAACGGAAGAAAGCGCAATCTGTCTCAGCGTAGTTGGCCACCCCAAATGACTATAGATAACTATTTAACTGATTTCTAATTCGCATAATGGACAAGCTTCCACTTTCTTGATCCCTTTTACAGTCATTTGTATATTGCACTTGTAGCAGAGGCGTATTCTGCAGTTAGGGCAGCAGAACGTGGCTCCGACTTTGCCGCAGGCGTCACATGTTTTCCAGATGCATTCGTTACACAATAGCACTCCAGCTTCTGTGGCGTGGAAAGGGAACCGTTAATTTTAGCGGCTCATTTTCATTCTCTGTTTTCTTTCCTATCTCTAAACGAGGTTGGCAGCTTTTTTTTCCAATAAAGTATTCTCGGCGCACGTGTTCTGTTTGGGTTTGACGATCTATCAAAATTTGAGCATACAAACTTTCTCAATCTCGGGAAGTAACACAACGTGCAAAACTAGCTTATAGGCAATGTCGACTAAATGACGGCACTATTTTCAGCTGCCTAACGCCTGTTCATCGTCAACTGTTAACAAAAATATGAATGAAAAGTCCTTGTTTGTTGTTTTTAACTTTCAAGCAGAATCTATCTTCTTTCTAGCTAATTTGGAAAAACAGCCCTTGATTTCTTAGTTTTGCTAGTAGTTTTTTTAAGCTACATCGACTATTTCTAATCATGACTAAATACTCGCTTTTGTTAATTCCTCATGCGAATATCGAATTGACGTTCGAGCAAACCAGTGGAGGGTAAATCAACAGTGTTCATAAACGTTTTTTCAAGGAATGCTTTTAACCTGAGGTGAAATCATGCCGCTTAACGAGATCGTTGTGAAAGTGCCTGCCACAAGTGCTAATATTGGTTCAGGTTTCGATGTCTTCGGGTTAGCCTTGGAGGAGCCAAGTGATAAAGTTACCATGGTTCGGACAACAGCGGGTGTGAAAATCCAGGTTTCCGGCTTCTCGGCAGAAACTATCTCCTTGGTGCCTGAGAAGAATACGGCAGGTGTTGTTGCAAACTTGATGCTGCGGGAGTTTTCGCTGAAAACAGGTCTTTGCATAGCGATTGAGAAAGGTATTTGGCCGGGTAAAGGCTTGGGCAGTAGTGCAGCTTCAGCCGCAGCGGTTGCGTATGGTTTGAACCATATGTTTGACCTCAACTTGAGCGATGAACAGTTAGTTCAGTTTGCTGCTAAGGGTGAAGTTGCCTCCGCTGGATATGAGCACGCGGACAATGTTGCGGCCGCTGTCTGCGGAGGTTTCGTGATTGTAAAATCGTACAATCCAGTGGAAATCGTTTGTTTAAAAGCGCCCTCAGATATGGAGTGTTGCGTGGCTTTTCCGCGTATTAGCACACCAGTCGGCAAGACTAAGAAAGCTCGTTTAGTTGTGCCTAAAACGGTTCCCTTGGAAAAGCTCATTTATAACGTCGGACAGGCAGCTGCCATGGCAAGTGGCTTCGCTACAGGTGATATAGAACTCATCGGAAAGTCCATGCATGACTCCATTATTGAGCCAGCCCGAGCTTTCCTAATTCCAGGATACCTCAAGGTCAAGGAAAACGCGTTAAGCGCTGGTGCATGCGGAGTAGCTATAAGTGGCGCGGGACCTGCCGTGATAGCGGTAGTTAACAGGAAACAGGCTGTTGCAGCTAAGGTTGCGGCAGCCATGAAGGAAGGATTTCAGTTTGCTGGTTGCGAGGCAACAGCTTTCGCAACAAAACCAGGTAAAGGCGTAAGCATAGCAGAAAGTAGAAAAATGACCAAGCAATAGTGCCCGCGACCTGTAAACGGGCATCTGTGAACTATTTTTGGAAGATAATCGTTCAATGGCTTTTTGTTCTACTGACTCAGTGTACACTTAGCATTGCTAATAAGATACATAGGGGCTCGAGAACCGCTTAACCTGCTTTTGGTGATGAAAGAAAAATACTTAAGCCCAAACATCACATTTATCCGAATAACACGAAATAGGGAGCAAAGCACATGATAAGAAGAGGCAAGGTGATTCTACTCAAAGACGTATTAACCCTAATCAAAACAAAAAAGCAAGCATCAATCACAGAAATTATAACTGAAACTAATATCAGCAGTACAATAGCATATGAAATTGTTGAATTACTCACAAAAGCGGGGTTAATAGACGCAGAAGCAATCAAACAAAACCGACTAAAATACAAGATAAATGAGAACGGAAAGAAAGCACTCCGAGCAATAAAAAGACTTGAAACCATAATAACTCCTATGGGAATAGCTTACTTAGGAGATAATCCTCCTAAAAAAAGAAAAAATAATGCTGACATGACATGAAAAACTAGGTTAGAGTTAGCAATAGAATAAGAGTTGCTTTTCAGACATCATTTAGATTATTGCTGGCAACGTTGTGTTTTTTCTTTTTTTTGTATTAAGTTTTTTGTTAGTCGTTTTAGTTGTATTAGTTAGTCGTAATCGTTTATAAAACAAATTTTGGTTGGAGGATTAAATCTTAATCTCAACACACTTAAAAAAACCACATAAACTCCTCTAGATACTGTTTTAAAAGGCCTGTTGAATTGTCGATTAAAATGTGTACATAAAAAATTTGGTTGATGTCTAATATTGCCGAAAAATTTTTATGGCTACTCGTTAATGTGAACGATAGGGAAACTATTTGAAGTGGTATTTTTGGGTAGGAGTAGCCATCTTCGTAGTTTTAGGGATTTCCACATTAATGCCTGCACATGCAACTGAACCAAACCTACTTGGTTACTATTCGTATGATCCAGTTGCGCCTTTAATGACAATTTTACTCTGGGTTGCCGCTGGGGCCATCTACTGGTATGGAAAAGAAAAAAGAAAACTTGGCTAAAACTTTGCTGGTTAATTCGCTTTTCCTAGAGACTTCATAATTCATAGTTGGCATTCACAAATCTAATTTATTTCCACAGGTTCTTAGGTATGATCAATAATGGGCGACAAAAATGCGCAGTGGTCTCGGGCAGGAGCGCAAAACAATGCTAGGATTGGATAAAACGCCCGCTGTCAAAACAACGGTTGATACTAGAGAGCCTTTTTGCAGGATGTTTGGGGAAGCTATTGATGAAGCATTTTCTTCTCTCGGTGAACCTGCAAGAAAAGCGATATACGTTCAACTGGAAAACTCGTTTGGGATTGCGAAGCGCGAAATTCCGTATAGGATCAATGCTTTTTCAGATGCGCTTGAGAAAATTTTTGGGCCAAGCGCGAAAAATTTGGAGATTCTCTGTATTAGAAACATTCAAGCCAAGGCTAGGATTGATTACAAGTGGGAGTTGCCCGAATCGATTGGGTCCGAGTTGACGTTTAAGGGATACGTGCGCATTGTTAAGCAGAATTATAAACAGCAAGGAAGCAGTCAGCGAGCGGGATTAGAGAGCAGCTCCGCTGAGAAGAAACAGGTAAATTCAGTTGATAAAGAAAAGACAGAGGAAAGCAAAGCTACGTTAAAGACTGCGAATGTGATGGTCAAGAACGTAATTACGGTTGATGAAAAAGCGTCAGTGAAGGAAGCGGCTGACATAATGAATCAGTTTGAGATAGGCTCCGTTATTACCACCAGAAAAGGGAAGCCTATAGGCATAATTACAGAGCGAGATCTTTTGAAACGGATAGTTTCCGAGGGTAGAGACGCAAAAAAGACTGTAGTTAAGGAAATTATGTCGAGTCCATTGGTAGTTATTTCGCCCGACATGGACTTAGAAGAAGCGGCACGTTTGATGTTCCAGATGAA
Source organism: Bathyarchaeia archaeon (assembly GCA_050013315.1). Lineage (GTDB taxonomy): Archaea > Thermoproteota > Bathyarchaeia > Bathyarchaeales > Bathycorpusculaceae > Bathycorpusculum. Next base: position 3,764 of record JBEKFM010000021.1, on the reverse strand, counting down.
GATAAAGAAGTTGCCTGTAACCGAACAGAGCCGTTTGGTGGGCTTGGTTAGTCTAACAGACTTGGCCCGCCCACAGCCGATGATAAAGTTCTTGCAAAAACTTGCTGCGACGCAATGTACGCCGAAAAGCATAAAGAAAGTCTTAGATTGCTACATTGTTTAGCGCAATGCAATTGTTGTCGCTGGGATTTGAATTCTGATTTAGCCGTGCAGTTAGAAGGAGAAAGGTCCGATGTGGCTTTGGGATTGGTTGTTTTTTTGTTCAATGTGGTCCATTGCGATGACGTAGCTTAATATGAGGAAAGGGCCGAAGTCTGGGCGGGTGATTTCTATGTTGTATGAGTCTCTTATGGTGACCCATTTTTTGTGTATTTGGGCTATCATACTTCCGTCGGGGGCTAGAATTTGGTATTCGTGTTCCGAGTAGTTGCCTTTGACCTTGGCTATTTGTTGTCCTTGTGCGTCTTCCATCCACCATTCGCTTCCTATGAAGTTGAGGATTTTCTTCTTAATTCTTGCCTTGAGCTGTCCGCTCTGATCTTTGACATCGTACTCGTTGTGGATGGAGACAATCTTGCCGTCTATCTCTCCCAGTTGTACGCCGTTGGTATCTTCGAACCAGAATTTGGGTCCTACGCTGACAATTTTTGCTTTTACGTAACCTAAAAGGTTCCCATTCAAGTCTTTAACTCCATAGGTGTCCCTGAGAGCAACCAACTTTTGCTCTATGATGTACTTATTTTGATCAAACATGCTCGCGCTTTGAGCCGGAGGCGGGGGTGGGGGTGCTACATAAGGTTGCTGTTGTGGTTGGGCAGGAACCTGTTGTGCCGCACCACATGAAGGGCAGTATTTGTCCGTTGGAGATACTTCTGCTCCGCAATTTTGACAATACATTTTTTGTGACATTACAAATCTTCTCGGATAATCAGTATCCTATTTTGTATTTAAGGTTTGGAGATTCTTGCTTAACAGAAAGAATACACTTGCGCGCTGCCTTGCCCCTAAATCGGAAAGCTTATTTTGAGAATGGGGGTTCTCGAGTTTTGCGTGGGGATTAAATTCTAGTTTTGTTTTGTTGTGAGTTTTATGTTTTCAATGTTGTAACTTTTGGCGAAAAAATGACCGCGTCGTAAGAAGTAACTGTTGACCGCAAAGGGCGTATTCAAAATATGGTTAAGAGAAGAAGAAGCCCGAAAAAAACACTCATCTTCTTCTTCTTTTGTTTTGATGTTGCTGAAGCTGTTTTGAGATAATGTTGGTAAGAGAAGGGTCACTATTGGTGTAGTCGATCAGGCCATGGAGTAGATTCACCTCAGTGTGTAAGGTACAGGCGGATTGTGGGAATCGAGTGTACGCAAAAAATCCGAAGTATCTTTTGGTTTTCTATTCATTGTGTGAAGGCGTCTATAATTGAGGCGAACATTTCACGGGTATTCAATGTAATAGGGGGTCAAGGACCGCTTTCGTCGCATAATATCGGGACAAAGCAGTGCGCACAAAGTTGACAGCGAGCCTTATGCGGGGATGTCACCTATGAGCAATGCAAAAAGCGGAACTCGGAAAATGCAGCACTTTTATAAACAGAATTTTAGCCGATTTACCAGAGCTATGAAAAGCGATTAGCATATCATATATAAAAAAAATTACTTAAGAAAAACTAGGATTTACCGAACCACTTTTCAAGCCAATCCGCGAATAATGAAAGGCACTCTTTGCTCCAAGCCTCTTCCCCTTCGTCTTCCTTTAGGCAACTAGCAACTTCTAAATGATGAGTGATTTCTGCTTTTGCCTCTTCAAGCAACGCTTCAAAATCATCAAGCATATCATTACCGCCTGCAGAATAATCTTTCACAGCTGCTCTTAAGAAAGCCCTTTTTTGCTTAATTGATTGTTCAAGTTTGCCTTCAGTTGTCATGCATTAACCCCTTCATAGTTCTTTGAATTAACGTTAATTATTTTACTATTATTATTCATTTTTATTAAGTAACGCCGCAACACGTGCTGCCTTGTTCCTACATTCCCCATTTTTCTTTTTTTAGTTCCGAAAACTAATTTTTAGCGCACTAAAGTTATAGCTGAGCCGAAAGATATAATGTGAATTGGTGGATTCAGTTGAAGAATAACGAGTGCACAATCTACATCACAACTAAACATAGCTATATACAAAGATATCATAAAGAGAAGAATTGCTGGACTCAAACCAGTCCAAACGGTAAAGTTCGCCTACTTACTGCAGAGCAATTATTATCACACATCTTACCACCTCTTGCCGGAATCGGTCCTAATAGTGTAAGGGTAGAACCGGATAAACACAAGAAAGACGGGATGACAAAAATTAAGTTATAGCGCGCTTCGGATTTTACTTTTTTTATTTCTAGTGTGCATGCCCTAAAAAAACCATAGATGAGATAGCGGCAGAAATGTTACAAATCAACATTGGATGCTACACAAGTTCCTTTAGGGATAGCCCACTTAATAAAACGGAATCCAAACACTCACTGAACCTTTTTCTTCTTTTTTTAGAATTAGCCTTTTTTTTTTGACTATCTTTTATTATCATCATTATTAAATAAATATGTGTTTATTTTTTTACTATCAACTGACCAATTAAATAAGAATAAGTGAGCTCTTAGAAGGTAAAACTGAGTATTTCTCAATTACTTACTGTCTAATGTGAGGCTGGTGCGTTGGCTGTAACCCGCCTTAGGGCTTAGTAATTTTTTACTAATTTCTTTATTCATTTTAATCCCTGTGTTCTTATGTTGCTTTCTAGTTATAAACTTTTAGAGGTTTTCTTCTTTAGAACGTATCCTCGCCAGTTACCCTAGAGACGAAAAGAAGGTCTGGGTTCCAAGAATGGGCATAATAATTTAATGACGGCTGCAATCTAAAACAGCAAGCTTTAATTAAAGCTTCTACTTACGATAATTTGAGGTTTCTAAATTGATTATTGCTGGTTATGACGTGTCTTTTCCAGGCATACTTTATACTATAGTAGGGCTGATTATACTTTGGATTATTGTTTCTATTCCTGTTTGGCTTGCTGGAAAGGCTGTAACTGGGGGAAAAGCGACTTTTGGAGATGCCTTGCTGGCAACGCTTGCTGGACCAATTGTCTACTTCATCGTGGTTTTTGTGGTGGGCTATTTCCTCGGAGCTTCGGCTTTGGTTTTCGGTTACATTTTGGCGCTTATTGCTTGGATTTGGGTTTTCAAGGCAAGTTTCCAAACGGGCTGGCTTAGAGCAATTCTCATAGCATTTCTGGCATGGGTCATCTTTATCGTTTTAAGCATAATAATTGGTGCTCTGTTCGGAATAGTATATCCTGCGCCGTTTTTCCCAAAAATCTAGAAAAAATCAAAACAAAGATGTTGATTAAATCATGAAAAATGACGATTTGATAATAGTGCTTGCGGCAATAATATTTGTTCTCTAGAGTGTTCTGCTAAAAGAACAGTGAATAACCTGTTCTATCGCAAGAAGCTCAAACGAAACAGCTAACAAATTTTTGTAAACTTTAACTCTTTCCATCGTTTTACAACAAAATTTTATATCAAGCAAGTTTAGCTATGGCTTGTTTTGATAAGGCTTCCGACATCGAAACCTTTTGACTTTACAAATTCTATTAATTGGGAAAATAGTTTGTCATCCATTTGTGGGGTTCTGCTCAATATCCAAAGATACTTGCGGTTGGGTGTGCCTACAACAGCATAATCATAGTCATTCCCCAATTTTATAATCCAATAATCACCATAAAACGG
>JBEKFM010000020.1:0-41229 GCA_050013315.1 Bathyarchaeia archaeon | reverse complement strand
ATTTGACGGTTATGGAGCCTGCGAGACACCTAACCAATGGCATTTCAGGGTTCCAGCCCAGACTTGCTCACTATATATTAGTAGCTAAAACTATAAAAAACGAATTGTGCACACTTCTAAATTAATTATAATCAAATACGCAACATCTGGTGCATTCGGTATAGTCTATCCGAGACCGTTAAATCGATAAACTTTGCATGTTCCATGATGTGACATGTGACGTAACTCTTGAGCATTTGCGATTCGCTTCTTTATTTTCATCTAACTAACCACCTTCCTGAATTGGTACAAAGTTGCCGCGAAAGTCAGAATTGCCATCAGTCCGATTACGGCGTAAGCAGAGACAAACGTACTCCAAGTTAACCCTCCCTCGACCAGGCCTCTTGTCACGTTAGAAACGTAGCTCAACGGGTTGTAGTCAGAAACGGTCCGCGCCCAAAGAGGCATGATAGATATGGGAAATAGGGCGCTGCTTACAAAGAGAAGCGGAAAGACCAAAAGATTGCCAACTGCGGACACGGTTTCTGCCTTCTTTGTCTTCAAGCCCACGGCAAGCAAGAGTCCTGACCAAGCGAGTCCGAAGAAGGTAAGAGTCACGAAGATGAGTAAGAGTCCGGCAAGTCCAGTTGCGATACTTAGACCCAGTAACAGTGCCAGCCCAATTATAATCGCAGACTGCATTAGCAACACAAGTAGGTCGGCCATCAAACGACCAACCAAGATTGCCGCTCTACTGGCAGGAGTTAAAAGTACCTTCGAAAGAAAACCCGAATTGAGATCGTTCACAATCGACATACCCGACTGAAATGCACCCGTAACAGCATTCAAAACCAGGATTCCCGGCGTAAGGTATGTTAGATAACTTCCGGTAGGTCCCAGAAAAACGGAGAGTTTTTGCAGCAACTGCGAAAAGAGAAGTAGAAACAGCAAGGGTGTGAAGAGGTTGATGAAAAGTAACGTGGGGTTTCTTATTATTTTTGTGAAGGCTCTTATGAACATTGATTGCGTGTCATAAAATAGTGTCATCTTTAATTCACCTCACATTAAAAATGCTTCAGTGGTCTTCCTGCCGAGTTCTTCGGGTCTTATTCTTCTTCCCGTATGATGAAGGAAAACGTCGTCCAGCGTTGGAGACGACATGCTCAAAGACAGTGGTCGTATGTTGTTGTGGTCCAACGCTGTAACTATGTCTGCTATTATTTCGTTAGCATTCTTAGCGTGGGCTATGATGCCGCCATCTGAATCTGTGACATCCTCTACCCCCTGGACTCCTTGTAAAATCTTTTTTGTTTCGGTCCTCAACGATAGGTCTTTTGGGTTTTTTAGCGAAAGAGCTATGGTGTCGTGTCCGATTGCCTGCTTTAGTTCTGCGGGTGAACCTTTAGCAATGATTTTTCCGTGATCGATTATTGAGAGCTGCCGACAGAGTTTGTCTGCCTCCTCCAAATATTGTGTGGTTAAAAATATTGCAATGCCTTCTTCTTTGTTTAGTTCTTCCAAATAGTCCCATATTGACGCTCGAGATTGAGGATCAAGTCCAGTTGTCGGCTCATCAAGGAAAAGTATCTTTGGCTTGTGGATGAGGGCGGATGCGAGATCCAGTCTTTTCTTCATTCCCCCGGAGTATCTTCCTGCTGGCTTATTTGCAAACTCCTCAAGTTGCACCATCTTTAGCAGCTCATTCACGCGGGTCTCAAGGGTGCTTCCGCGCATCTGTTCCAGACGACCTTGGAGGCGAAGGTTTTCTTTGCCTGTTAGGTCAACATCGATAATTGTTTCTTGGCTCAATACCCCGATGACTTTTCGGATTTCCTTTGGTGATTGGTCCAAATCGAAACCCGCAACTGAGGCTTGCCCTGAAGTTTTTCTTAGGAGTGTGGTTAGGACTTTGATTGTGGTGCTCTTTCCAGCGCCGTTCGGTCCTAGAAATCCGAAGAACTCGCCTTCCTTCACGTCGAACGAAATGTTATCTACCGCTTTTGTTCCGTCGGCGTACACGAGGACGAGGTCTTTTACCGTTATGATGTTCTGCATATTAGGTTAGCCTAATTAGGCTAACCTAACTACGGTCATTCAATAAAAACCTTTCGCGACGAAAAATAAAAGCAGTTACGTACAGCCATATAAACACAAGAAATCCTACTACAAAAATTGTTTGCCAAAAATGGCGGAAACTATGGGCAGCACTTGCCTTTCGGGATAATGTGCCCATGAGGGCATTTTCTTGGATGGTTAAGTAGGGTGCATAGGGCATCCATGAATTCTTCGTCCATGTGGTGTTCCATGCCGCAAACGGTTTCTTCTCGAATTTCTGTTTTAAGCGCTTCTTTCATCAATACTTCCGTTAGTCTGTGGGCGCGGATAATTCTTTTGGCTAATCTTCTTCCCTTTTCAGTAAGTTCGATGCCCTGTCTCGCCTTGTAAATTACGTAGCCCTCTTTCTCTAATTTCTTAAGCATTTCTAGGGCACTTGGCGCTGCTATTCCTAAGTGATTTGCCACCCACGTGAGGTGCGCTAATTTTTCGCCCCTTTCTTCTGATATCCAAAGCGCTTCTAGGTATTCCTCAACGCTTTCGGAAGTTGACATAAGATGTGATCTCACCTAGTAGATTGTTGATTTTGGAATATAAGTTTTGAAGTTTAGGCTTTTGTTTTTATGGAGCAACTAAGTTAGGTTAGCCTAAATGTTAATATAATTGTGTTACTTAGGTAAGCCTAAGTACACGGTTTAATCCGCGGCTTGCAACAAGAGGCACCAACATGAATTTCAAGGTAGGCGACTGGCTTAGAAACTTCGGTCCAGCTTGGATCGTAATGATAGCAGACCTAGACATCGCCTCAATCATAACTGCACTGCAATCCGGCGCAAGCTTCGGCTACAGAATGGCATTTATTCTTCTCTTATTGACCTTTCCCCTTTTCTTTGTCCAGGATGCAGCAGGCAGACTAGGAACATGCGCAGGCCTCGGACTAGGAGAGGCAACCAGAAAACACTTCGGAAGTCGCAAGGCGTTACTCGCCGCTATCCCCATGGGCATAAGCGATTTCCTCGAGTATGTAGCCGAGTACGCGGGGATGGCTATTGGCTTGTACTTGCTTGGCTTTCCTATCCTTCCTGGGCTTATACTGATTTTCGTGATCCACACAGCCGTGGTTGTTGGAAAGCAATATCGTAAAGCAGAGATGGTGCTAATACCCTTAAGCTTCATGTTAGTCGCAGCCATAGTAGCATCGGCGTTCATATTTCCCGTCAATCTGAAAGAATTTATTTCGCTCGGGCTCTCCCCATTCCAGCCCTACTTTCAACCGTCCTTTGACTACCTTTTCGCAGCCAGCGTAGGCGCGGTAGTTATGCCATGGATGTTATACTATCATTCTGGCGCCGATTCTCGCAGAAAGAAACAGCCAAAGGACCTTAAGAACGAACGCATCGAAACGCTACTCGGTGCTATTGTATCAGAAGTTCTTATGGTCGTACTAATTTTCCCTGGAATACGTCTTTCCAATGGAGGAAGCATTATCAGCACGTTAGCTCTGTCAAACGTACTCTCATTCTTTGGACCATATGCGAGACTCATCATGGGAGCGTTATTTCTCTTCGCAGGATTTCTTGCACTTATCGTTATATCCCTTGGCTCAGCGTGGGGAGTCCTCGAAGCAACAGGCAAAACATCACAAACCTCGTTCACAACAGTGTACTTGCTTGAAAGTCTTCCAGCTATAATTCTCGTAGCCACAATAACAGGTTACATTCAACTCATGCTAAATCTGATGGTTATCTATCCAATAGTGATCATACCGTCTCTGTACTTTCTCGGGAAACTTGTCTCAGATAAAAAAGTGATGAACGGGTACCAATATAGCAAATACGAAATAGCAGCTTTTACGATAGCATCAATCATGATTGTAGCAGGCGGAATCCTCGGTTTGTCAGCTCTCCTCTAAAATCTCGTCTTTGCTCGGAATCAAAATGAAGAGATAGTAAGCGTCACGTAGACCCTAACATAGCCATGAAAGTAACTTAACATTTGCGAGTAACCATGACTTCCATAATCCAACCACCACTTCTAATGCAACAAACATTTTTGGGCTGAATTCTCAGCTGTAATCTTCAGGTTGCGCTCAGGAACAAGCTATTTCCCGTAAAGACAAATAAAACAATAAATAAAAGCTTACCAAATACTAATTTTCACGTGAACGCTATGCGGTTTGAATGTTGTGGTTGCAAGAAATCCTTCTCTGGTACAGGCTTAATCGTGAATCTAAACGGTGAAGAGCGGACATATTGTGCAGATTGTTTATGGAAGCTTCGGAAGGAGTATGACAAGAAAAAAACATGTGAAGACTGCGGCTCCTTCGATACGGAGTCCTGCAAAAAGACTCGCGTAGCGTTGGTGCCTGTGAAAGTTGGCTATAACACATATTTTGCTCAAGCAGAAACCTGCAAAGACTACTCCACCGAGAAGAAAGAAAATCCCGCCAAAAAGAAAGATAAAGAATTAAGCGCAGCACACAAAGAAGCAGCAGCCCTCGTCAAAACCCTTTCTCAGAAAGGACAAACCCTAACATACTACTGTTGCCACTGTGGAGCACCGCTGAAAATCGGCGCAAAAGCACCAGAAATCCAAAAAAACTGCCCCCGATGCAAGGGCGACCTCGAAATCATCAACCTCGCCAAATTCATCAAAGAGCACAACTAATAAACCCAGCATACAAAAACAAAAATTGCAAAATCACCAAATGAAAACAGAAACTTAGTTGCTTTACTTTAATCCTTAACTTTCCATCGCTGATAATGCTGTACGTTGGGATCAGGAAATTACAAATAAGATCGCTGGTACCGGGTTTATCCGATAGAAGAATATGGATTTTGGCTCCTTTCTAACTTATGCGTATGTTCGCAAGTAGAAATATTTAGAATATTGCTATTTTATCGGTCTATGCTCTAATGTACTCTGGAAACTTTATGTGAGTCGAGTCGGGTATTGAATGCTAACAAATTTTGGTGAAGACTTGAGTTGAAACAGAAAAGTCCCGACGCGAGGTCAACTAATCATTCATTCTCGTCAGTTATCATTATTGAGAATTTTATTTGTTTAACCGGCTTGTTCGCCTTTAGCCCATCAATCAAGTTTTTGAGCCGTTTGGAGGGTCCTTTTATCACCATGACCTCAAGGCAACTAGTTTCATTTAGATGCGAATGGAGGTACGCCGCAATCATGTCGCCAAATTCATGCTGCACTTGGAACAATTCTTCATTTTTTTCTGTCTTATCATAGAGAACCGTTATGGTGGCAATTACGGATCCTTGGATGTTGTCTAGCTCGTTGTACACTGTGATGTAGTTTCTAACAGCTTGCCTAATCACTTCAGATCTTGTCGCAGAGTGTTCTTTACCTAAAACGCCATCCAACTCTTTGAGTAATTCCTCAGAAAGTGACACGCTAATTATTTCCACACAATTCGCCTCAACATCTTATTGTAACAACCTGCTTCTCTAATAAATTGTCTGATATCGCTCGTAAAGAATCATACGCTCTCAACGAATGTTTTCCAAAGCAATAGTTCTCGAGTTCACCTCTTTGGTTTCGACGCTTTAATCAACAGATTGGACCTTAAAGGTTGAAAAAGAAACTTGTTTTATTAAATTAGTAGGAAAATTTATTAATTTCGGCGGGTCTAAACCATTTATGCAGCGAAAAATAATTTTGGCTGTAATCGTCATTGCAATAATAGCTGTTGGAGCATTCGCGGGCTTTTACTTCTCAAACTATACACCTTCCGGTCCAAATTCTAATTCAAAGATACAGGTCGTTGCTGCCGAAAATTTCTGGGGCAGTCTGATATCCCAGCTAGGCGGAACACATGTCAGTGTCTTGAGCATCGTTTCAGACCCAAATGCTGATCCTCACGAATACGAAAGCAATAGCGTTGACGCCCAAGCAATTGCAAATGCCCGCTTAGTAATTATCAACGGAGCCGGGTACGATAACTGGGCTCTACAGCTTATTGCAGCGAGTAATACTCCAAATCAAGTAGTCTTGAACGTGCAAGAACTCACCAACCAGCCAATTGGTGCCAATCCCCACTTTTGGTATAGTCCTTATTACGTGAACGATACAGTGAATGCAATGTACAATGACCTTGTTTCCATCGATCCTACCAACGCTGCATACTATACGCAGCATTATGCTGTATTGAACGAAGCACTTGGCGTATACAACACACATATCGATGAGATAAAACAGCAGTTCGGAGGAACGAAAGTAGCATCAACAGAAAGCATCTTCGAGTATCTGGCGAACGCCACAGGTCTCGACCTCGTCTCTCCTCCAGCATTCATGCAAGCCGTCTCCGAAGGGAACGATCCTCCTGCACAGAGCATCGTACAGTTCCAACAGCTTATCCAAAATAAAACCGTTGCCGTTCTAGTCTATAACGAACAAACGGTAACGCCGCTCACTCAGAGCGTCAAGGCGCAGGCCGCTCAACAAGACATTCCGCTCGTCGGAGTAACTGAGACCATCCAGCCACCGACAAGTACATTTCAAGACTGGATGAATGCACAGTTAAATACTCTTCAGAACGCACTTAACTCAACCCTTGGGAAATAACAATGAGCGCACAATATGAAATCATCACTTCAAAGAACCTTGTAGCCGGTTACCCGGGCAACATAGTTTGGCGAGACGCCAGTTTCGCCATCAATCGCGGCGAGTTTGTGGCTGTTATCGGCCCTAACGGAGCGGGCAAGACAACTCTGTTTCGTTTGCTCCTTGGGTTGCAGCAGCCAGTCAGCGGGACAATAAAGATATTCGATGCAGCGCCAAAGCGTGGAAATCAGCAGATCGGTTACGTGCCTCAGCGTCACATTTTCGACGGTGAAACGAATGTTGAATCTCTTGAACTTGTGCGATTGGGGTTCTCAGGTAAACAGTGGGGTCTGGGTCTGTTTTCCCAAAACGATCGCGAAGCTGCTCTAGACGCATTGAAAGACGTTGGAGCAACAGATTTGGCTCATCGTTCTCTCGGTGTGTTGTCAGGCGGAGAACTGCAGAGAATATTTTTGGCCGAAGCGTTGGTTAGTAACCCTGCCGTTCTGTTGCTTGATGAGCCGTTGTCGAATCTTGATATGAGACGCGAGAGGGAATTGCTTCAGCTTATAAATGGTGTGGTTCGATCGCGTCACGTGACTGCACTGCTGATAGCCCATAATATTAATCCTCTTTTGCCGTTTCTCGATAAGGTGGTCTACATTGCCAACGGAAAGGTGGCGACCGGGACACCTCAAGAGGTCCTCACGTCTGAGTGTCTCTCAGCTTTGTTTGGAATTCACGTTGAAGTTCTTCGAGACTCCAGAGGCAACATTGGAATAGTAGGCATCGAAGATTGCCATGGGTGCCAACCAGAATGACTTTCAGCATTAATCCATTTATCGACCTGCAACAGATTTTTCAATTCCAGTTCATGCAGCATGCCTTCGAAGCGGGAACAGTAGTTGCAATCATCGCGGGCATTGTCGGCTATTTCGTTGTGCTACGCCGTTCGTCATTTGCAGCGCACGCACTCTCCCACATCGGTTTCTCTGGAGCAGCGGCAGCCGTATTATTCGGAATAAACCCAGTTTACGGTCTTCTCCTGTTCACAAGTATGGGCGGACTTGGGATAGCCGCTCTTGGCCGACGCGCCGCCCAGCGTGACGTCCAGATCGGAACAGTTCTCGCATTCATGCTCGGTCTTGGTGTCTTGTTCATCAGTCTATACACTGGTTATGCACAGGAGGCGTACTCGATTTTGTTTGGAGAAATACTCGGCATCAGTTTCAGTGATGTCCTTTTGACCTTCGTTGCCGGTGTGATAATTCTAGTTCTTATCGCCGCTGTGTATAGACCGCTCCTATTTGCATCGCTCGATGAAGATGTTGCAGAAGCAAAAGGAATGCCCGTACTTTTGCTCGGCATAATTTTCATGCTTCTGGTTGCGGTCGCAACGTCGTTTGCGGTCCAGGTAGTTGGCGTCCTTCTGATTTTCTCATTGATGGTCACGCCAGCTGCGACTGCTCAGCAATTGGCAAAACGACCGCGGCAGGTCATAATTATTTCTGTAGCCATTGCTCTGATAGCAACTTGGTTGGGGCTGTTTATCGCTTTTTATGAGCCGTACCCTGTGAGCTTCTTCATAACAAGCATCGTATTCATCTTTTACTTGTTTGTTAGGTTCATTTATCGAAGGATTAGACCCTAGAAGCTTTCTCATCTGGTTTTCAGGGCATAAGAGTTCAAAGCTTGACATTCGCTTTGTTCAGACGGGCACATGTCTCTTCAAAAAGTCACTTCTCGCAGAGAGTAAGGGCAAGATTTTTACCGCTACAATAAACGCGATTGTAGCGTAAGCGATTCCTCCTAAGACATCCGTAAAGTAGTGTTCGCCGAGGTAGACTGCACTAAACCATGTTCCGACAGGGATCGATATCACAGGAAGCGATTTCCATTTCCAAGTTTTGAACGCGAAAAGAAAGACCAGCCAAGGCAAAGCTGAGTGCATGCTGGGAAAGGCAGCATATATGTTTGGGCTTAAGAAATCAAACAGCGTTCTGTAAACAGGAAGACCTAAGCTAGGATCAACTGACCCAGTTAAGATTCGTGTAACATTTGGAACTGCGATCCACGGAGGCGCCACAGGGTAAAAGAGAAAAGTTATCAATGCAGAGAACGTGCATATGCCAAAGGCAACGATGTATTTCCAGTAGTTCTTGGGACTTTTCTTCCAAAGAACATAAGCGAATATGGTTGGCACAAAAAAATATATTCCATAGAAAAAGGCTCCTACATAATTTAAAGTAGGCGTTGTCAAAGTTTGTTGAAGAGTAAGACTGGGAATTTGACCGAACAATTGCATGTCCCAATTATACGGTCCTATATTGAGGCTGTTCGCCGCAATTGTCCCTATTACGCTATACATAATTTCATAAGAGATAAACACGGTGAGAAATGGAAGCCAATCTTTTAAGACACGCCATGTTCTCTGATTATACCCTGCGTAGATCAGGATGCCTAAAATTAGAAATTCGGGTCCAGGAATAATTTTGTATTCTACGCAAAAGATGGTCATGGCCACTAAGTATAATGCTGGGAAAAGAACCCCAAAGAAACGGGAAGAGTGATAGTCAAAATTTAATTCGAGCTTGTATTTCTTGTCTTCCTTTCTCTTTACCAAATATAGTCTCCCCTCCGCCGCTTCCCTTATTTGTTACTTTTTAAAGCGTATGCGTTGCTTTTTTAAATGTTTTTTCCCTATTTACCCACAAAACAGCAGACAATTAGGCATGCGCATGGTACTGAGATAACTTCAAACCTTGCTTGCTTAAAATAAAAAGGCTATTATGCGGACCCCTTGAAAACCAACAGACCCGCTAATTCAGCTTTTCAAACCACTTTTCAAACAAAACTGTAATTTTTATCTAGACCACAAAAAACTTTAGAAACCACACAAACCTTAGCATACTTGTGAAACAATGGAGAAAGTCTGGGAAGAACTCAAAAAAATTGAAGCCCAAGCAGAGCAAATCCGAAGCGAAGCTCAGAATAGAGCCAAAAAAATGATTGCCCTGGCACAGCAACAAGCCGAAGAGTTGATTGCCAATAGCAAAAAATATGCCGAAGAAGAGGCACAGCAACTTTACAAGAGTACAATTCAGGAAGCCAACCGCATCAACGACGAACAGCTAAAAGCAAACCAAGAAGCCACAGAGAAACTAAGAATGCACGCGGAAAAACGCATGGAACAAGCAGCTACAGCCACTGTAAACGCCGTGCTTGAGGAAACCAAACCTTGACCCAGACAACGTTTTACGCTGGTGTTCTAGCCAAAATCGGAGCAGAAAGAAGTAAACTTCTCAGCGAAGCCAAACTCAAAACACTAACAGAAAGCAAAAACCTCACAGAACTCACAACTCACCTCCGAGAAACCAGTTACCAAGCACAAATAGCAAAAGTACAGTTTCCACTTACAAGTCGTAAACTCGAAAGAGCATTCTACGAAAATCTAATTGAAACCCATGTAAAGATAATCAAAAACTCACCCAAAAACGCAGCAAAATATCTTACCTTATTCTTTTTCAGGTTCGAAGTAGAAAACGTAAAAGCGCTCTTAAAAGCAACCAACGCCAAACTAAGCCCCGAGCAAAAACTAGCAAAAGTTTACCTTTCTGTAGAAGATTATCTTAAAAACAGCGCAGTCATAGAAGAAGCCGCTAAAGCCCAATCTTTAAAGCAAGTGGCGAACGCTCTGAAGAGCACTGAGTACGCATCCGCATTGAATATGGGACTACAAAGTTATGAGGAAAGCGGCTCAACCATGCGCCTTGATGTATTCCTTGATAAGGTATTTTACGAAAAACTTTATAATAGTTACGAGAACCTTCCCAAGAAAGAGAAGTCCCATGCACATTTTTATGCAAGCATGGAAAACGATAGCTTCACATTGCTGACACTTCTAAGAGGAAAAACCCTAAACTACGATTCAAATTGGCTTAGACTAGCAGTGCCTCATGACAACTTTAACCTTCCCGCGGGAACGGTTGAGGCTCTAGTGTCAGCAGGTGATTTCGAATCAGCCTTAAAAATTGCTCTCGGGAGCTATTACGCTGGCTTTCTTGTTAAAGCTCAAAATCCAGAAGAAACAGTAGCAAACGCTGAAAAAGCCTTCAAAAGAGCAGTATTTCACCATGCTAAAGCAAGCAGAATTGTCGAAACTTTCAACATAGGTGCAGCACTTGCCTTCTTAACTCAAAAGGAAGTTGAAGCGCATAATCTTACTGTGTTAAGCTTAGGTGTGGAAGTAGCAATGAACCCTGAGGATATACAGAGCAAACTGTTGTCTTAAGCCTTTTTTCCCTGAAGATGAACTTCGGTATAGACAAAGTTCTGTTTAAATGGATTGAACTCAGTCCCAGAGTCCTGATAGAACTTGCTAAACCACTCGTAAAAGTGCAGTCTTAATGTGTGAATGAAAACGATTAATCCTTCAAGCGCAATCACGAACAGGTTTCCGCCTATGATGATTATGCCGCTAAGAACCAAACTTAAAAGCGAAGCGGTACCTACCAACCCAGCGACCGTGTAGGTCACAAGGATCAATGCCCAGTGAGCCATAAGCAAAGCGAGAATTCGCGTGTAAGAAATAGTGTTGCTAAGCAAGCGAGTGACCAAGTCTCCGCCTTCAAAGAGCCTCTGTCCTAACGAGTTCTGTTCATTTGAAGCTTCATTAGAACGCCACGAAAGTTTGGCCAACGCAAAAAAGGTAGGCTTCGCAAAAATCAAAGCAGCGAACGGTACAAGCAATAGAAGTATTGGACCTTTAAACCACACGCTAAGATTTAACTGGTAAACCAAAATAAGATAAACTCCGCCTACATAAAACAATATTTTAGGAACTGATGTAAAAATTGCATCAGCGATGTTTCGCTTAAGCAGAAAGTTCACCATTTCCAAAACCAAACCGCTGATGATTTGCATTACGCCGACGAACAGGCTGAAAATAAGAAACATGAATACGTTATTAAATGGACTAAACCATAAAGGAGCAATCACCTGCTTACCAAAAAACTCGCCGTACAATAGCCCT
Source organism: Bathyarchaeia archaeon (assembly GCA_050013315.1). Classification (GTDB taxonomy): domain Archaea; phylum Thermoproteota; class Bathyarchaeia; order Bathyarchaeales; family Bathycorpusculaceae; genus Bathycorpusculum. The sequence continues at coordinate 29,603 of JBEKFM010000020.1, read as the reverse complement.
GCAACAATGGCGCCGACGCCGCAGGCAGCCATAATCCAACATACATTTTTTATCGCTTGATTTTTTTTAATCAGTTTTCCAAGCGTTAACCCACCGACCAACAGAATTAATCCGTGTCCAACGTCACCAAACATTAAACCAAAAATAATTGGAAAAGTAAATGCGATAACTGGCGTCGGATCCACTTCATCATAATGCGGCAAACCATAAAGCTTAGTGATCTCTTCAAAAGGCTTGATAAACCTGCTATGGGCAATCTTCGTCGGAGGGTCTTCAACCGTGACAGTCTCGTTTTCAAGCACTAAAGCTTTTTCTCCTAGCATAGAATGAATTTTTTCAGTGAGCGCATGAAACTTCTTATTAGGTACAAACCCTTTGATAGTTGCAATCCGGTCAGACTGGAGTACCTTTCTTTTCGCACCCAGTAAAGCAAGAATGTTTTCTGTGGTTTCTTTCCATGAAACAAGTTTATTCCAGTTTTCTTTACTCAATTTGTCTAGTGAGGCAGAAAACCCTCTTTCCTTGCTTGCGTTCTCTTTTAATCGATTATTAACATCTTTGAGTGCCTCACCAACATTGTGCGGCAAATCCTCGGGAATCGTAAAGATTTCAGCGTGATGCGTTTTCAGGATTTTCTCGATTTCAGCGCTGTATTTGCTTGGCATCGCTAGGCATACAAAGTTAGCTTCTTTAGTTAAGTAGCAGCTGTGCAGAATAAGCGGAAACCCAGCAAACGCCGTTTTTAATCCATCGAAGTTTTTAGGCGGTACGCTTGCAATGACAATTCGAATTAACTTTAGTTCTTCCATGGCAGCAAGGTCTGCTTTCATCTTATCCATTGTTGTCAGCATTTCTTTGATATGGTCAAGCTGTTCAGCTTTCTCTTGCAGGCTAGATAGAGAAGCATTGAGGTCTCCAACCTCCTTTTTCAGTGTCGTGACTTGTTCGGTTGTGGATTCTGAGAGCGCCTGCCAATTTTCTGCGGTTATCTGTGTTTTTATTGGTTGTGCGATTCTAAAAATGTCCGTGAAGCTTGGTTTCTCTTGGCTTAACTGTTTAATCAACTCGTCCACGTTTACGAGAGACTCTTCAACCTTCTGAATGCTCTGGTCGTACTCGGAAAGGGTTGCGTCTTCAGCTGCTTCTTCTATATGAAATTCTCCAAAACTACTTAGCGCTTCTAATACTGATTCAACCTCTTTTCTGGCACAGATTATGGAGGTAAAAGTCATTCTTTCCGGTCTGAGCATAGTTTTCTACAAAATGTTGATTAACCTAGTATTATAAAGTTTCATTAGGCGAGAAGATTGCTTGGTTATGTTATCGGCGACAGTGACATGATTACTGGTTTTAGACTTGTCGGCGTAGAAGGCATAGAAGTAACTTCAGTTGACGAGGCAGAACGAGCCCTAAAGAAAGCGCTTGTGCGCAAGGACTTGGCAATCATAATCATAAGCGAAGAATTTTCCACTCAACCTCAACTTAATGAGACAATCGATAAAGCTCGCCTGGAACCTAGAAACCCCTTAATCTTGAAGGTGCCTGGAAGCACTGGAAAACCAAGCGAAGTCCGAATGTCTGACCTCATGAGTAAAACCTTAGGAGTTAGATTGTAGAGGCGGCTTAAACGTGAATATTAAAGATGGTCTTTTGGCGATTGCAAATGAAGTTCTTGGGGATGTGCAAAAAGAAGCAGAAGCCATAATCTTAGATGCTGAAAACGAAGCTAAAGAAGCCTTAAAGGCAACCAAGGAACAAGCAAACGAAAACTACTTAACTTTAATGAATCAGGCAACATTGAAAGCAGAAGGCGATAGGCGAAAAGTCGCTTCTGTAACTGAATTGGAAATGAGGAATCGTCTGCTTCAAACAAAAGAAGACTTGGTTGACGCTGCTTTTGAGAAAGCCCTTATAAAACTAAAAGATTTTGTAACTACTGAAAAATACCGTGGCTATCTCATCGGGCTTATAGACGAAGTGGCTGAAAGAATCGGCCATAAAAACCTACTCGTACAAGTCAACTCCAAAGATAATGCTTGGCTAACGCAAGACATACTTAACCGTTTATCTAAAAAGTCTCATTGTGAATTAAGGCTATCAGATCAACCAGAAGAATACATTGGCGGCTGCAAAATCCAAACTGTGGACGGCAAAATAACTTACGATAGCACCATAGATAATCGGTTGCAAGAACTTAAGCCTGCATTACGTGTTGAAGTGGCAAAAATACTGTTTGGGCAGGAGGTCTAAAAAAGATGCCGGTTAGAGGCAGTGTAATCCGTGTTGCAGGACCCGTTGTTGAAGCTAAAGGAATGGCCCAAGCGGTTATGCATGAATTGGTCGAAGTAGGTAAAGAAGGCTTAATAGGCGAAATTATCCGTTTAGAGGGCGAGCGCGCTACAATCCAGGTCTACCAAAACACTACCGGACTTAAGCTTAATGAGCCTGTCTTAGGTACTGGAAACCCGCTTTCAGTAGAACTGGCTCCAGGGTTAGTAGGAAACGTTTTCGACGGCATTCAAAGACCTGTGGAACTGTTAAGAAAACTCACTGGTCCCTTCATCAAACATGCACGCGGGGTGTCGCCCCTTTCAAGGGACAAAAAGTGGACTTTTAAACCCACGGTTACAGTTGGAGCCAGGCTTGAAAGCGGCAGCATTATTGGAACAGTAGCAGAAACCGATTTGATTGAGCATCGTATACTTGTCCCACCGACCTTGCAAGGAAAGCTTGTCAGTATTGCACCGCAAGGTGACTACACTATTATAGAGGTAATCGCCACCATAGAAGCAAACGGCACAAAAACCGACCTATCAATGCTACAGAAATGGCCTGTGAGAGAACCAAGACCGCACAGTCGTCGACTTGCTCCATCTGAGCCTTTAATTACTGGTCAACGCGTACTTGACACGTTTTTTCCGATCGCGAAGGGTGGAAGCGCTTGTATTCCCGGTGGTTTCGGCACTGGAAAAACTGTTACTCAGCAGCAACTTGCCAAATGGTCAGATGCGAACTTGATAATTTACGTGGGTTGCGGAGAACGCGGCAATGAAATGGTGGATGTTCTGACTAGTTTTCCCAAGTTAACTGACCCTGCGACTGGACACCCACTGATGGAACGAACAATTCTCATCGCTAACACAAGCAACATGCCAGTTTCCGCGCGCGAAGCCAGCATATACACAGGAATAACTATCGCTGAATACTATCGAGACATGGGCTACGATGTGGCTTTGATGGCAGATTCAACGAGCAGGTGGGCGGAAGCGCTAAGAGAAGTTTCAGGAAGGCTAGAGGAGATGCCTGCTGAAGAAGGCTTCCCAAGCTACTTACCATCAAGACTAGCAGAATTCTATGAACGCACAGGCGTCGTGGAAACTTTAGGGACAGAAAAACGGGTCGGTTCGATTTGTGCGATTGGAGCAGTTTCTCCTCCTGGCGGGGACTTTTCTGAGCCAGTTACGCAGCATACCAAGCGTTTCACACGGGTTTTCTGGGCTTTAGATCCTGAATTAGCAGATGCTAGGCATTATCCCTCGATTAATTGGATTCAAAGTTACAGCGGGTACATTGCCGAACTTGCAGGTTGGTGGCATAAACAAGTTGACAGAGAGTGGAATGATTACAGGGAGGAGGCGATGCGTATATTGCAGACGGAGGATGAATTGAAAAACATCGTTAAACTAGTTGGTCCAGAAGCTTTACCTGATAAACAGCGCTTAATCTTAGAGACTGCCCGAATAATCCGTACTGCTTTCTTGCAGCAGAACGCTTTGGATCCAGTCGATACTTACTGCTCCCCACAAAAACAGTTTAAAATGCTAAAGATAATTGTGGATTTCCACAGGTTGGCTGAGCGTGTGGTAAGCAAGGGGGCACCAATCTTCAAGGTTACCCAGTTGTCCGTCACAGCAGAAATTATGCGCATGAAGACTTCAGTGCCAAACGATAAAGTCAACGATTTAGATGATTTAGAGCGGCGGATGCTTCAGCGCTTCGAAGAATTGGAGGCAAGTTTGAGGTAAAGCATATGGCAGGTATAGGTTTAGAATATAAAGGCGTAGCCTCGATTTCGGGTCCAATACTAATAGTAGAGAACGTTCGAGACGTGGGTTACGATGAACTTGTAGCGGTGAAAACGCCAACGGGAGAAACACGCTTGGGCAAAGTTATTGAGGTAACTCAGAAAGCCGTAACCGTCCAAGTCTTCGAAGGCACGACAGGCTTGTCGCCCTCAGAAACGCGTACTCGATTTCTCGGAAGACCCCTAGAAGTGCCTGTATCAACAGAGATGCTTGGGCGCGTAATGAACAGTTTCGGCGAACCCATTGACAATCATCCAAGGTTTTTCACGGAAGAAAAACGCGACGTAAATGGTTACCCGCTAAATCCGATTGCCCGGGAATATCCAAGAGACTTCATCCAGACAGGCATATCCGCAATTGATGGTTTAACTAGTCTTGTGAGGGGGCAAAAGCTTCCAGTCTTCAGCGGTCCAGGCTTACCTCACAATGATCTTGCCGCCCAGATTGTAAGACAAGCGCAGATTCGCGGTGGAGGCGAAGAATTCTACATCGTTTTCATTGCAATGGGACTTGAGCACGATGACGCCGCTTTCTTCCAAAAAAGCTTCGAGGAAAGTGGCGCAATAAAGAACGTAGCAATGTTTCTTAACTTAGCTGAGGATCCTCCTGTGGAGCGACTCATCACACCTAGGGCTGGTTTGACTCTAGCGGAGTACTTGGCGTTTGACCAGGATTCACACGTGCTTGTGATCTTGACTGATATGACGAATTACTGCGAAGCCCTACGTGAGGTTAGCGCTTCGATGGAGGAAGTACCCAGCAGAAAGGGTTATCCAGGTTATATGTATAGCGACCTTGCAAGTTTGTATGAGCGGGCGGGTAGAATAATTGGGAAGAAGGGTTCAATCACGCAGATGCCTATTTTGACTATGCCAAATGATGATATCACTCATCCTATTCCTGACCTTACTGGTTATATTACCGAAGGGCAAATTGTTTTGTCTCGCGGTTTGGAGAAGCAGAGCATTTATCCTCCAATAATTATTTCCACAAGTCTTTCCAGGTTGATGAAGGATGGCATAGGTAAAGACCGCACACGAGAAGATCACGCTGATGTTGCAAGTCAATTATATTCAGCTTATGCGCAGTATAATACTGTAAAGTCTTTGGCTACAATTATTGGCGAGGAAGGGTTGGGAAGCCGGGATAAGGATTACTTGCGCTTTGGTGAACGTTTCGAGCGGACAGTTATTAATCAAGGTAGAAATGAGAACCGATCGATTGAGCAGACTCTTTCGATTGCTTGGGATACGCTGTCAATTTTGCCAGATGAAGAATTAACAAGAATACATCCTGAATTCATTGAGAAGTATTTTCCAAAAATTGTCAGAGAGGTAAAGTGACAGAATGTCTTTTGAAAACGTCAGTCCAACAAAGATTAATCTCATACAAACAAAAAAAACCCTGCGTCTAGCCGAGTCTGGTCGCGATGTACTTGAACGTAAACGTGACATTTTGCTCCGTGAGCTAAGAAACAACATTTATGATGCCGAAAAAACTCGTGAAGAGTTGTTGGAAGCTCTTGCGAAGGCCTATCAGAGTCTAAAAGAGGCGAATATGGCTAAAGGTTCGGAGACTGTTGCCAACGTGGCTTTGGGCTCACGTTTTGAAGCTGATTTCCTCTTGGATTTCAGAAGTATCATGGGCGTAACAGTTCCTACTGTAGAGTTTCAAAGCGAACCTGACGTGAAACCAGATTACGGTTTTGCTAATACTAGCTCGGAACTAGACCAAGCGTTTAAGCAATTCTATGGTGTGCTGGATTTAGTCGCTGATTTAGCTAAGGCTGAGGGTACAACGTTTCAGATTGCTAACGACGTTCGAAGGACTCAGCGTCGAGTAAACGCGTTGAATTATGTTCTTATTCCCATGTACCGTAATATTACCAAGCGGATCGAGCTTGTTTTGGAAGAAAAGGAACGTGAAGAATTTGTTAGAACCAAACTAATTAAGCATATGATTAAGGAGCATGAATAATTTGAGTTTGAATTTTAAAAATATCAAAAAGATTTTGATTCCTACCGACGGCTCAGATTACGGCATGCGTGCTGCAGAATACGGCATAAGTATTGCCAAAATGCTTGATGCCCAAATTATGATTGTATATGTGATGGATGCTGTTGTTCTTGACCAAATTTCCAAAGTAGCCGAACGCGAAAATGTTGAACGAGAGATAAAGCAGGATGGTCAACGATACATCAATTATGTTCTCAGCGTAGCGGAGAAAGAAGGCGTTAAGTCTTCTTCTTTAATTACCAAAGGAAGGCCATTCGAACAAATTGTGCATTTAGCTAAGGAACTAACCGTGGACTTAATTGTAATGGGCACATACGGGCGAAGGGGCGCTGAGAGAATTCTCATCGGCAGCGTTGCTGAACGAGTAATTGAATACTCCCCTTGCCCAGTTTTGGTCGTTAAATAAAAACTATAGGAACGGAAATCAATGTCGAAAAAAGACAAGTTAGAACAAGACTACAAGAATTTTAACATGAATATCGAGCGCGCAGCTGAAAGAGAAATAAAAGAAATCCGAGAAGAAATCAATGCGGTAAGAGAAGAAGCCAGAAAAATAAGTGAAGCCGTTGAGCTCTCCATTAATGAAAAAGAAGCGAAGGCAGTTAAGAAAAAAGTTAATACCTAAGAGCGCAATTTGTCTTACTGGAGATAGGTTGATTGATTTGAGAACTCGCGTATTAATTTTGTTTTTCTTGCTTCCACTGGCTATTCTGCCTCTTGTTGGAGTAGCTGCAGCATTCACAATTTCCACAGTTCAAGCAACTACAACTACAACAACGACTGGACCGTACGATAGAATTGGAATAGCAATTGGGGCTGGATTAGCTATCGGTTTACCAGCGTTAGGCGCTGGTCTGGCAATTTCCGCCGCTGGTAGCGCTGCAATCAGCGCATTGGCTGAGAAGCCCGACACTTTCTTTAGGAGCTTCTTAATTGTGGCTTTGGCTGAGGCGTTGGCGATTTACGGCTTAATTATGGGCATCTTACTTTGGCTGAAATTATAGAAAACAATCATTAAAGACGAATTGTACAAGAAAAATTTAGGCAACCGAATCCAGCAGTAGCAAAGTTTTACATTTAGAAAAAGATGCGCAAAAAATAGGTTGCCTCTAAGCAGTCGTAAGCTTTATAAACACTTATCTAGAAAATAAGATGCCCAAAGAATGACTACTCATCGTTCTTTCTCGTTGGTTATCATTACAGAAAATTTTGTTTGTTGAGCGCGTACGCGCAGCTATTCTGCTATTTTTTTGCAAAAAGCAATAGGTACCGCTAAATTAGTCAAATCTGCCAAGTCTAATGCAAGACAAGCATTTGTATAGTAAAAAAGAAAGAATTATAATTTAAAAGTACTTGGGTCTGATTTTCTGCCGTGCCGCGAAAGCTGCCAGAGCTGTCATTGCAAGCACCATAAACATCAACGTCAATGCCGAGGGAAACTCTGGAACGGTCGGACTGGGTGAAGGAGTGGTTGATGATACTACTACGTTTCCCCACATGCCTAGTGATATGTGTGCCGGAACTGTACAGACATAGTAGAAGTTGCCAGTTTGGTTAGGAGTGAAAGTGACTGATCCCGAACCTCCAGCGGGTATGAAGTTGGTTATGTCAATGCCTGCTCCGAACAGGGGTGAGTTGCTTATTGCTTGGGATGAGACTATTTCAAAGGAATGGGGCATGTTGGAGGGGTTGTTTACTGTTATTGTGTACGTTGTACCTTCTTGTAGATTTAATGTTGGACCCGGTGAGGTAATTTTACTTGCGCTGTCACCGTACCCGTATGTGCCTGAGCCTGATGTCACTGAGCCTGCGTACAGGGTTATTGAAGTCCCTGAAGTCTGCGCTTTAGTTGTTGTTGCTGTCAAAGTTGACAGCAAACCGATAACAAGTATCAGGGTAAACACTAAAAAAATTCGAGTCTTCATAATTTTCCTCTTTAGATCATTTATCTTTAACTGTGTTATAAAACTTTGCTGTTTAGCGCAAACAGAGACACCTCACCGAATTGTTTGGCGTGATGCACCTAATAATGCAAAGGACCTTCGATAGTTCCGGTTAATATTTTTGTCTAATAGCCAGAAGATAATGCTTATTGTCGTCTCTTTAACGGTGGATACTTCGATGCTGTCAGGCGAATGCTTCCCACATTTTTGGTCTCCAGACTTCAGTTAAATCTCAACTTTATCAATTCTAAAGTTGAAATGATCAGGCAATAAGAATATGATCGATATTTGCAAATCAGCGCGCTTTCTTGACCAAGGTTTAGATGAACACGATTTTGTCAATAATTAATCCCAGCATCAGGCACGTTAAATATGGCATCGAGAATAGAAACACCTTGAATCCTTGTGCCTCGGAAGGTGAAACCAGAAGTTTTCGGCTTTGAGATAGAAATCCCATTCCCGCCATCGCGGCAACTGCTAAATAAAGTATGCCCGCCAAGTTAAGCATCGGGAGAAGAAAAGAAAAAGCAACTGTTAAAACATTTATCCAAAAAACAATTTTTGAAGCTCTCCTTATACCGGCGGTAACCGGTAGCATGGGAATTCCTGCTTTTTGGTACTCTTTTACTTTTTTTATTGCAAGCCCCCAAAGGTGTCCAGGCGTCCAAAAGAAATCGATGGATGCAATTAACACTGGTATCCACGTTATCGTTGCTCCAGTGGCAGTCCAGCCTGCGAGAGCGGCGAAGCAGCCTGCAGCTCCACCAATTACCACGTTCCATGGGCTAGCGCGTTTCAGGAGTACTGTGTATATTGGAAGGTAGAAGACCAAGCCCGTGAAAATTAAGATGACGGTTAATACGCTAAAGAAAAAATATACTATCGCAAGCCCGGCTACTGTTAACGCCATTCCGAAAATTAAAGCGTTTTTCGCGGACACGGCACCTGATGGAATGGCTCTTTTCGACGTGCGCTGCATCAACCTATCAATTTTTCCGTCGTAGACACAATTTAGAGCTCCACAGCCACCTGCCGCCAAGTAACCTGCAACACAGAATAAAGCGATTTTAAACCAGTTGATCAACGGAAACGTCGCCAGAACAAAACAGGCAATGCCCACAAGTAAGTTTAGTAGTGTAACCTTGGGTTTCGTTAACTCTAAGTACTTGTCGATTTTTAACTTCATATTGCCATCAATTCGTTTGATTTTTTATCCCGCAGTTATGACAACCGAACCATACATTCCTAATGAAACGTGTCCCGGAACAGGACATATGTAATAATACGACGCGCCAGCCTCGTTAGGTATAAAAATCACGGTTCCTTGCTGCTCGTGCTGAAGCGGATTAGCGGCTGAGCCGATTTTAGCGTTGAAGAGCACCTTAGCGTCTGTTGCTGGTGCGTCGGTTATTTCAAAAGCGTGCGGCATATTTCCAACGTTCACGACTGTTATGTTTACAACATCAGAGGTTGTGAATCTAAGAGTAGGTCCCGGCGAGGTCAAATTGTTCGGAGAAGTGCCAAAGCCATATAGGCTGCTGTTAGGTATTTCCCCCTCATAAAGCAGGATATTTACTGTTGGTGTCTTGCCTGAAGCGCTTGAACTCGGAGTTAACGGAGCTTGGATATTGAAGACTAGAACCACTATTACTGAAAAGTAGAAAATTGCCGCGAGCGCTATCACCGCAATAAGGGGCAAATATGATTTGTGCGTCGAGTTCACATCCCCATAGATATCGTCATTCCAGCCGCAACTGCCAGAAAAACGGTGCCTACAATGGCAGCTAAAGGTAGGGCAGCGAGTCTGATTCCTTCGTAACGCAGGTGCTGATAGTACAGCGATATGGCGATGGCTTTTGCTGAAGCAATCATCATTATGATCGACACAATCAACGATGTTTCTCCTGACAGTGATCGGACTACAACTTCCATAACCGTTGCAAATACAAGTCCAAGCCATATTCCAATATAGAGTTTAATTCCAGGCATTTTTTTCACCTAAATTAAGTAGAAAAGTGGGAAAAGAAACATCCAAACGATGTCGACGAAGTGCCAGTACAAGCCGATATTTTCGACTGCCCCGTGCTTTGTGCTGGTGAATCCACCGCTATATGTTCTAAACATGAGGTATCCAACCATCACCAAGCCCGCTGCCACGTGCGTAGCGTGAAGACCAGTTAACACATAGTAGGTGGAGGCTGGCAAGCCGCTATTTATAGTGAAGCCACTACGGATTAGGGCGGGCCATTCAATTCCGAGTTTGATGCCAAGGAAAGCGCAGCCTAGTGCAAAGGTACTTCCTAAACAGATTTTTAATCCTCCCACGTCGCTTTTTCTAATTGAATAAAGCGCTAGAATCATTGTCAAGCTGCTTGTGAGTAGGATAATCGTGTTCGTCATTCCAAGTAACACATTATGCGTTTGCGAAGCAACGGGCCATGAACCGCTGCTTACTCGGACATAAACATAAGCGATGATGAGCGACCCGAAAATCAAGATCTCTGATGAAAGAAAAACCCATACGCCCAGTTTTTCCTTACTTACTGATTCAAGCGGAAATTTCTCTTCAGCGATTTCTTTACGGTCAGCGTACTTTTCAGCAGCGCCATCGTTGAACACCTTGAACAGCCCGGCCGCTATGATAATTAGCCCAACAATGACAAGCGGAATATAAATTGCGAGTCCCAGCAGTAACACTGCCACTCCCACCGCAAGTATCAGCGGCACGAAAGTAGATTTGCTTTCTTCAGCATGTGCTTCTTCGTCTTTCACGTAACATCACTCTTTTCAAGTATCTTTGAGTTATCAAGCATGACATGCGAGTCAGCCGTTGTACTCGTGGTGTCGAAGGGGTTTATCGGTTGAGGGTCTGATGCTGATCCGCAATAATTGCCTGTCCATTCCATCTCTTTTGATCCCCACGGGTTTGCTTCACAAGGTTCATTTTTTCTGTAGCTTAGAATAAGATTTAGGAGAGTTAGTAAGATGGCTGGTCCGAAAACAAAGGCGCCGACGGTTGCATCAAAATTCAACGATGCCCATCCGGTGCTTGCAGCGTAGGTAGATATTCGTCTGGGCATATCTAATAGGAAGAAGTATGGAAAATAGAGAACGTTAAAACCGATAAAAGAAATCGCAAAAGTGACTACTGCGAATTTTTCGTTGTACTTTCTTTGAGTCATTTTGGGCCACCAATAATACAGACCTGCGATAAGCGCGAATAATGTGGTTCCCGCCATGACGTAGTGAAAATGGCCCACTATCCAGTATGTCCCGTTGAAGGCGTAGTCTAAAACTGGAAAGGCTTGCAAGACACCGGTAACGCCGCCAAGGGTGACAGTAAATATTGCAGCTAAACAGTATAGCACCGGGGCTGTCAGCTTTATGTTGCCTTTGTAAAGTGTTAGCACTAGGCCAAGAACTAGCCCTTCGAAGGGTACGGAGATAGCCAATGTTGTAACGGAGAAAACTTGTAACGTCTCGTAATTTACGCCCGTTGTAAACATGTGGTGCATCCACACGCCCAAGCTTAGAAAGGTTACCGCGGCAAACTCTATTATGAAGATTTTTTTCGCGAATAGGGGTCTCTTAGCAAATGTCATAAAAACTTCGGCGATTATGCCTATGGCGGGAAACACAACTATGTAAACCTCTGGGTGTCCGAAAAACCAGAAAAGCTCCTCCCACAAAATGCCGCCTCCCTGCGTAGAACTGAAGAAGACGGTTCCAAGGACTCTGTCAGTTGTTAGCAATAGCAATCCTGCTGCTAGCGGTGGAAAGGCGAAGAACGCAAGCGCCATAGTCATCAGTATGGACCAAGTGAAGACAGGCAGGCGTGTCCACGTTACACCTTTAACTCGATTTTTTACAATGGTCGTTATAAAGTTAATTGCGGACATTGTTCCTGCAACAGCAAATAGCGCCATTGCCAACACGGCAAGCGTTTCGCCTGACTGAGGAGAGAACTGTAAAGTATTTAGAGGTGCATAAAGCGTCCAGCCTGTATTTGCTGCGCCACCTGGAAGAAACACTGTGCCAACAAGAAGTACACCGCTAAAAAGATACATCCAGAAACTTGTAGCGTTTAAGCGCGGAAACGCCAAGTCCTTAGCGCCTATCTGGAGTGGCACAATGAAGTTGGCTACTCCAAAACCAAGAGCCGAAAGAACCCAGAGGATCATTAAAAGCCCGTGCAGAGTTACGATTTGCTCATAAATGGGGGGTGTTAGGAGAGTTTCGTTTGGAGTGGCAAGTTGTGTTCTCATAAGCATGCCCAATGAGCCTGCCACGATTAGGAAAAAAACTGCTGTTACAATGTAAAGTACGCCCACCCGTTTGTGATTAGTTGTAGTTAACCATTCTTTTATGGAGAATTCGCCGTACGTCCGTTTAGCCCCCTAGTGTTGTTGAGTTTGTCACTGTCTCGTTGCCAAGCCAGTTGTCAAAGGCGGTTGGGCTCAAAACTATAAGTGACGCATCCATGTATGTGTGCCCGGCACCACAGAGTTCATAGCAACGTATAGTGTAGTTTAACTGACTGTTTCCGTCTAACGATGGAGTAGTTACTCCAATAACATTGTATCTGCCCGGTATGGCTTCGATTTTTACTTTAAAGTCCATAAGCCCAAAACCATGCATGACGTCACTGCTTGTAACGTTAAAAATTATGCTTTTATTAGCTGGAACATAGCATGTTCCCGTGATGCTTGCTCCGTTGGGATAAACAAAGGTAAAATCCCACTGGAAAGCTGTGACTTTTATAATTAGACTCTTTGAGATTGGCGGCGGAAACCGCGCATTGGGAGTAAGCCTGTATGAAGCTATAGTTAAACTAAGCAGAAGAATAATGGAGATTGAAATGAAGATAACAGTTTCTCTGGCTCGACTTTTAGATAAGCCTATTTCTGGAATGAATTTTGGTTGACCTTTCTTCTCGCGGTACTTTATCGCAAAAAACACCATTACACCTATGACAATCACCACCGCCGTTACCGCTATGAAGGCGGCTAGATTGAAGAGATTAGTCCAGTCCACAGCTGAAGGAGGTATAGGTTGTGACATTTGAAAAATCCTTTTTTTATCCATTGAAAACTTAAACGGCTTAACATTTTTTTAATTTAAACTAAACTATGGAAAATGGCAATTCATTTCTGGTTTGAAATCTAGTTGAAATTCTGTTTTAAATATATGTGATTGAGGTGGCACAGTCACAAACACGTTTGCTCCTTTAGCATACAAGCGGTGAGTAGAAGTTTTGGTATTCATGTCTGCTTGCAAACAAACTCTAGTTTTTGTATTTGTAAGCACATTATTGAGGTAATGATGTTGCTCTGATATGGCAACCGCAAGTTAATGAGATTTCATCCGAATCTCCTTTGTTTTCATTGAGGTGATCTTGTGATTGCATTGGTACAGTCACAAAGCAGTATATCAGAAGACTGGCTCAGTTTTTAAGGAGAATAAAAAATGAGCATGAGCATGACCATCAGTATTCCCGCTCTTCTCCAACAAGAATCTCTAACGTTGGTTTTTGTAGCATTGGGATTAGGAATCATAGGCATGGCCTTCGGAAAAATCAAGAACAAAGATTCTCTTCAGCTGCACCGCTGGATCATGACGGGAGCAGTTGCGTTAAACTTGATCTCGATATTTGTGGTAATGTTTCCTTCACTGGTCATCTTCTATATCAATCCAAGTGTAAATACGTCTTCATCTTTTTCGATATTGCAGGTCATTCATAGCGTAGTTGGATTTCCCGCAGTCACCATGGCTCTGATTTTTGCATTTAATGATTTACCGAAAAACACTAAGAAATGGATGGTTGCTACAGCTATTCTATGGGTAACTAGCATTGCCTTAGGGGCAATCGTTTATTTCACCATGCCAAACTAAATATAGCCTTAAGTAATTTACGGCTTTATTACTGGGGATTGCCTGACTTTTAATGGGGTAGTATATATAGCACGTAAGTTTGCGCATATTTGCCTGGCTTTTAAACGCTTAAAACTAGTTGCCAGTAGCATAAATTACCACAAGAAGCGTATATGTAGTTGGTGTCTTTTAGCCACTAACTAGTTACGGTTGAGACTTGTATTCTTCACATGGCGCTGTCTTATGTGAGAGTAATTTGCCAGAATTAGTTTTTCGGTTTTTTTGTTCAGGTAGTTCTGGGTTGCTTTTTTGTTTTGGGGTTTGAATTGTTTGCAGGTTGCGTCTCTTCGCGTTGGCTTGCGTTTTTCTGCGAGTTTTTGCGTTCTTCTGCGTTTATTCGCGTTTCTTTGCTTTCATAAATGCCTAAATGTAATTGTTAGAAGCAAGACTCTGTATGCCCTTAAATAAGAAAGTTGCCTTAGAACAACTTTCAAGGCTTCAATAAAGTGCAAATTTCGTGCAAAAAGTTTGGTAAAGTTACAAAAAGTGGTTTGTGTATGCAAGAAGTACTGGCTCGCTGTTGGGTATGCGATGTTCAACTGAGTTGGGAAAGGTTTGTAGAATTAGGATTAGATACGGTAATTGGCAGAATTCTTATGTGGACAAAAGAAATAGTCCTATTTCTGCGAAAAAGTTTGGAAGCAACTTTATGTTGCCGTTTTTTCTTATGAAGGCTGAAGCTTCGATGTTGATTTTTCTTTTTTTGCAGTAGTCCTTGAAGTCGGCGATGCCTAAGAAATGTAGGTTTGGTGTGTCATACCACTCATAAGGCAGTGCTTTGGTAACTGGGACTCTTCCTTTGAAGAATATTTGGAATCTGGCTGAGGCTTGCACGAAATTGGGGAAACCAACAATAACTTTCTTTCCAACTCTCAAAGCCTCTTTCAGGGCAAAGTCTGGTTTTTTAACTTGCTGCAGTGTCTGGTTTAGTATAACGTAGTCAAATGAGTTGTCGGCGTATTCAGATAGCCCGGTGTCTATGTCTTGTTGAAAGACGCTTAGGCCTTGGGCAACGCATCGATGAATGGCTGTTTCGTCTAGTTCTATTCCTTGCGCATGTACCTGCTTCTCTTTTATTAGGAGAGCTATGAGTTCTCCGTCGCCGCATCCAAGGTCAAGCACGGAAGCGTCTTTGCTAATCCAGTTTACGATGATTTTGCGCTCAGTTTTAACTAATGTCTGCTTCATTGTAGACAGCCGTTGTGTTCGTGTGATACTGTGTTGAGGAAGTTTTTGATTAGTTGGGTTTCTTGTTCTGTTTCTAGCAGGAACGCGTCGTGACCATAAGTTGAGTTTATTTCGCAGTAGGTGGTGTCGACTCCTGCGAGTTTGCAGGCTTTAACGATATCTTGAGACTGATACGCTGGATAAAGCCAATCGGATTTGAAGGCTATTACTAGCACTTTTGCCTTTAATCCTGCAAAGATGCTGCCGACGTTTTTTCCGTTTTGAATGTTGAAGTAGTCAATGGCTTTTGTAATATAGAGGTATGAATTAGCATCGAATCGTTTGACAAAGTTGTCGCCTCGATACCGCAAGTAGCTTTCAACCTCAAACTCGGCGCCAAACTTGAATGGTTCTTTGTCTTCTCGGATGCGTCTTCCGAATTTTTCAGCCATTGAGGTATCACTCATGTAAGTTATGTGCCCTATCATTCTTGCTACGGCTAAGCCTTTCGATGGAACCTTTAAGCCATAATAGTGCCCATTTTTCCAGTCAGGGTCGGCCATGATTGCTTGGCGGCCAACTTCATTGAAGGCTATCTGCTGAGGGGTATGCTTCATTGTCGTGGCGATTGGTATGGCAGACCTTATTTTTTCTGGGTAGGAAACCATCCATTGGAGAGCTTGCATTCCCCCCATTGATCCGCCAATGACTGAGAGGAGTCTCTCGATGCCTAAATGGTCAATTAGACGTTTTTGAGCGTTCACCATGTCGCCAACCGAAATTAGAGGAAAGTCCGTGCCGTAAGGTTTGAAAGTTTTCGGATTAGTGGAAGAGGGACCTGTTGAACCTCGGCAACCTCCGATTACGTTGGAGCAGATTACAAAATATTTGTTGGTGTCTAAGCCTTTGTCGGGACCAATTAAGCTTTCCCACCAGCCATCGTTTCCAGCAGCGTGGGCGTCCCCGCTGAGCGCATGAAGCACAAGAATCGCGTTTGATTTTTGCGGGTTGAGTTCGCCGTAAGTTTCGTAGGCGAGCGTTATCGGACCGAGTTTCTCGCCTGACTCTAGAATTAGCTCCGCTGTTGGATACCCGAAGGTGAACGTTTGGGTATCTGAATTTTCCGATTTATTATTAACTGTGAACTTTTGTGCCTCCAAAAAATGAGGATGTGCAGCTATAACGCTATGGATTTAAGGTTTGGCTGATTCCTTTAATGCTTGGTCTAAGTCTTCGATGATGTCTTCGGCGTCTTCGATGCCTATTGAGAGCCGTATGTAGTCTGGTGTTACTCCTGTTGTCGCTTGCTCCTGTGGAGTCAATTGTTGATGTGTGGTGGATGCTGGGTGAATGACTAGGCTTTTTGCGTCGCCAATGTTTGCTAGATGTGAGAACAGCTTTACTGATTCGATGAATTTTTTGCCTGAGCTTAGTCCGCCTTTTATGCCGAAGCCTACTAGTCCGCCGAAATGGTTTTTGAGGTATTTTGCGGCTGTTTTGTGGTTTGGGTTGTCAGTTAATCCTGGATAGTTTACCCAGCTTACTTGGGGATGGTGCTTTAGGAATTTGGCTATTTTTAGGGCGTTTTCTGAATGTTTACGTTGTCTAAGCGGCAAGTCTTCCAGTCCTTGGAGGAACAGGAAGGAGTTGAATGGGCTTAAAGTGGGTCCTAAGTCGCGGAGTAATTGGACGCGGACTTTGAAGATGAATGCGACGTTTCCTAATTCTGGAAAATTACCGAAAGCATCCCAATACTTGATTCCATGGTAGCTTGGGTCGGGCTCAGTGAACTCTGGGAATTTGCCGTTGTTCCACTTGAATTTGCCGCTGTCAACGATTATTCCGCCTATGCTTGTTCCATGTCCGCCGATATACTTGGTTGCTGACGCTACAACAATGTCCGCGCCGTAATCTATGGGTCTGACTAAGCCTACGCCAACTGTATTATCTACTACGAGCGGTATTCCCGCGTCATGTGCAATTTTGGATAGGGCTTCGAAGTCTGGAACATCAAGTTTTGGGTTGCCGATTGTCTCTGCATAGATAGCTCTTGTTTTTGGGGTTACGGCTTTTTTGAATTCTTCTGGTTTTTGGGAGTCAACGAAGACTACTTTTCTGCCGAGTTTGGGAAAAGTATAGTGGAAAAGCTGGTAAGTTCCACCGTACAGGTTGTTTGCCGCGACGATTTCGTCTCCCACTTGTGTTATCGCAAGTAACGCTAGTGTTTCGGCTGCTTGGCCTGAGGCTACAGCGAGAGCGCCTGTTCCGCCTTCGATGGCTGCGATTCTTTTTTCAAAAACGTCGGTTGTGGGATTCATTATTCGCGTGTAAATATTTCCTAGTTCTTTTAGGGCAAACAGATTTGCTGCTTGCTCTGTGCTTTTGAAGACATATGAGGATGTTTGGTATATGGGGACTGCTCTTGCGTTTGTTGCTGGGTCAGCTGTTTCCTGTCCAGCGTGGAGTGCAAGAGTGTCGAGTTTTTTCGGTGTCAAGTTTGTTCTCACCTTTTGAGGGCTTAATCGCATAACGGCGTTATATGGTTTTTTGTAAAAAATATTCCAAAAAGAATATTACCCAACACAATTCATTACTAAACCATGTTTCCCACACTTGAGGAAATTGCAAAACGCAGACGTCGACTAGGCCTTAAGCAGTCAGAATTAGCCAAAATGGCGGGTGTAAGTCAATCCTTAATCGCCAAGCTGGAAGCAGGAACCATCGACTCGTCATACACGAAAGTAAGAACAATTTTCGATGTTCTAGAGCGTTTAGAATTTAAATCTAAGGTTCAAGCCGAAAAAGTTCTTCACAATGAAGTCATCACTGTCCAAAAGAGCGAACCAATATCAAAGGTGGTTAAGCTAATGAAAGACCACGGGTATTCGCAGATACCTGTTTTCGAAGGCAAACATTCAGTTGGCAGCGTATCAGAAAAAACTATTCTGCGCCAAATCATGGAGGGAAAAGACCTGGAACAAATTTCTTCTCTTCCAACCGAGGAAATCATGGAAGAAGCTTTTCCTCAAATAGACGAAGATGCTCCGTTATCTTTAATATCGAGCCTTTTGCAGACTTACTCAGCTGTTCTGGTTTCCAAAAAAGGAGAAGTCATTGGCATAATTACTAAGGCGGATTTGTTACGAATGCTTTAAGCCTCAAAGGCTGCTTTGCTGAGTCAGCTACTCAAGTCATTGCTTGCACGGGGTCCAATTTATTAAGTATAATAGTGTTATAATGGGACGAAATAAATTGAGTGCTCAGTGTGAAACCATAGGAAAATACGTACTTCCAGTTTTCAGGTCTCTTGTTGCTAAAGAGCTCATTGACACTTACCATTTAACACAGGTTGAAGTGGCAAAGAAACTTAAAACAACTCAAGCTGCCATAAGCCAATACATTAATTCAAAGCGGGCAACAAAAGGCACCGAACAATTCAATGACGTCTTGCCCAGAATCCAAGCAGAAGCCAAGGAAACTGCTAAACGCCTTGCAAACCAGGAGACAACTTGGAGCGATGTGGTCTTAAATTTTTGTAAGCTTTGCTCATCTTTTTATGTGAGGGAAGAAAACAAAACAGGCGACAGTTACTCAATATAACGAAATAATAATCAACTCATCCATGGGAGTTGTTATCCGCACCTAATTTTTAACTACTTAAACACATATGTTTATAAGTGCTAATGCATACAGTATACTATGTGAATAAGTGAATCAACGTGGAAGAAATAACGAAAATAGACGCGAAATATGAAAATTGGCGACTCGCTTATTCTAAATATATGACACGCAAAAGCGAACAAAAAAAGTAAGTGACTAAAATTGGGCCGCATCAATATTGATCTCTCAGACGAACTAGAAAAACAGCTTAGATTGAAAACCGTAGAAAAATTCGGCGGCAAAAAAGGCGACTTATCCCGAGCGGCCCAAGAAGCAGTAAAAAGATGGATCGACAAAAAAGAATAAAGAATGAAGTCGCCTCTTCAAACCCAATAACTCTATTATAAGGATGCCTAAACAAAAGGCGTCGGGAAAGCCAGTTAGCCTCGAACACCCTACCGGAAGAGTGTAATATGGGCAATCTAGCTGGAAAGTCCCCTTTTAAGAATGGTCATCCCAAGGAAGTTACGTTTACCCTATGTGAAGGCAATGGGCAAGAAAAGTTTAAGCCATTCATAACAAATAAGCATTTGATTAATAAGGTGAAAATAATGGTTAATAGAAAATTAGAACTTGTGTTCATCGATAAGGAAGGAAAATGGTTCCCCTTAGACGAAGTCGATCGTAAAGAATTAGCCGACGGTTTAGAAAAAATTTCCAAAGAAGTCGCCAAACGACTACAATTACTAAAAGAGCAAAGGTAGAAACATTTCCGGTGTTTCTTCGTCATTAGCAATAAAGGTAAATTGAATAAGGTCATCGCTGACTTCGAGCAGTTTTATTTAATCTTTTTAGAGGTTTTAGGCATCAAGTCACTAAGAAGGCTGAAGCGAAAAATTTCAAAGCGTAAATTCTCAAGTGCGTTTGAAGTTTAAATATAACTTGGTACTAACAAGATAGTGGAGATAGTTTTTAGATGAGTAGTTTTTCAGTGTCTTTACCTGCAAATTGGGAAGAATTTTTGAAACGTTTAGCTGATGACCACGAAATTGACGTTAGCATGGTTATTAGTGAATTGTGTGAATGGGCTTTTTCGAGCTCTGAAAGCAAGATTCAGTTTGAAGCTTGGTTGGATAAGGCTTATCCGCCAAAAGGTGAAGCAGAAGATAAAGCAAATGCTGAAGGGGAAGAAGCAAGCGAGGCTGAAGAAGAAAACGAAGACGAGGCTGAAGAGGAAGCCCACGAGGACAGAGACTACAGTGAAGACAGAGAACTAAAGCCTTAACGTATCAGTCTAAAACAGCGAATCATTAAGCGAATCATTTTGCAGGAAATACAGAAAACCTAATTGAGGTGAAAAGAACATGAGTGAAAAAGAAAATCCTAAGGTTGACAAGCAAGAGCTAAGGCCACAAACATCTCGCGCAATAAAACAGGTGAAACGATACACGGGTGAGAACAAGAAAGTGACTGCGAAGCTCAATGAAACGGAAACAGGGCCACGAAGAACGCGCGGAAAAAAACAAAGACGCCAATTCAAACTTGCCCCCAACAGAGGATAAAACGGATTTTACTCTAAAACCGCCACTCAAGCTCAAATTACCTGCTCCTTGGAGATACAAATTAGGTTTTTAGACTTGGCGTCTGAAATGAATATATAGCTATTTTGCCTTTTAGCCTAATAGGTTAAAGTTATGCCGAAATGTCCGAATTGCACAGCCCATGTGAAAGAACCTGATAAGGAATGGAATTTTGGGCGATTCCGAGTTAAGATGTATAAGTGCACTAAATGTGGAAATCAATTTAGAGAATTTTTCAAGGAGAATACGCTGCAATTTGTGTTAAGCGCACACAACGGTGGTTTAGGAAAAATCAGGTATAGCAAAGAAACGATGGACAGACATAAAACCTACAAATAACCGGTTCCTACTTGCGCATACTATAGGAATTAGCCCAACTTGATAGCTTCTAAACCTTAAACAGTCTCAGACAGTTCATTAAGAAGCCCAATAATAAATTATTATGATGCCGTTAGTTCTTTTTTCTTTCAGCAAACCAGTAATTTCATTAAATACATTGGTAATCCTTGTGTTCATTAACCAATTTTTTAAGTCGTTTGCTGAGGACTTTTGATTTAGCCTCAGTTTAGATCATAGGTAGGCTTCTGTCGCGTATCTTTGCACTACTCTGTGGCTGTTGAAGTAGTAAGCAATTTTCCCGATTGAATTCTTCATCATTTTTATCCAGTCGCCTCTGCTGTTGTAAAACATAGGGATAATTATATTTTCTAGCTTGTTGTAGAGATCATATAGTTCTTTTTTGCGGCCTTCTTCCGCTGAAACATTTTCGTTTGATTGTGGTCCTATTGCCCAACCTGTAATTCCTTCGATCCAACCTTCGATCCACCAGCCGTCCAAGACGCCGAAGTTTATGACCCCATTGTGGGCTGCCTTCATTCCACTTGTACCCGAGGCCTCTAGGGGTCGCAGGGGTGTATTTAGCCAAACATCAACCCCTGAGACTAATTTGGCCGCTAGGTCCATGTCGTAGTTTGCGAGATAAACAATATTCATCTCGCTTTTCAGCTCTTGGGCGTAGCCGAATATCTGTTCGATCAGTTTCCTACCAGAGTCATCTCTGGGATGGGCTTTTCCAGAAAAGATCAACTGGATTCTGCCTTTTTTATTTGCATTTTTCAGTCTTTCTATGTCTGAAAACAGTAAGTCAGTCCTTTTATAGCCGGTTGCTCTTCGCGCAAATCCCAGTGTCAAGGCGTCGTAATTCATACCTGCATTTGTCACATTGTTGACATAGTCAATCAGTACCTTCTTTCCTTGTTCGTGAGCTCGCCAAACATCTTCATCGAGGATCCCGTCTACTCTTACAAGCACATCAGGTTCATTTGCCCATCCTGGAAAATACTTATCGTAAAGGTTTCTAAAGCTCTCGCATGTCCAAGTATACGAATGGACGCCATTTGTGATGGCTCGAATTTCATATCCTGGGAACATTGCTTTTGAAGAATCTCGGTGTCTCTTGGCTACCCCATTATAATAATTGCTTAGGTTAAGAGCTAACAACGTCATGTTTAACCTTTCTTGCCCGCCGAGTTTTTTCAGAATATCGAGGGGTACGGGTTCTCCTAGCACTTCTTGAACCAGATCGTAGGAGAATTTGTCATGCCCTGCATCGATAGGAGTATGCGTTGTGAAAACGCACAAGTTTCTAACTTTCTCGATGTTCATACCATTCTTTTGCAGCAACTCGAGGGCGAGGAGACTGGAATGACCCTCGTTCATATGGTATTTGCGAACTCCTAAACCCAAGGCGTCCAGTATTTTCACGCCGCCGATTCCAAGCACAATCTCTTGCTTAAGGCGGTATCGTTCATCCCCGCCGTACAAAAAGGAAGTAATCTCTCTGTCCTCAGGATTGTTTGCTTCTAGATCGGTGTCGAGAAAGTAGACAGGAACGACTCCACCCGTTTGGCTCTTGACCGTGTAGAGCCAGGGTTTGATTGTTATATCTCTTTTCTGAATTTGCACTTTTACCTCTGTCGATAGTAGCTGCATATGTTCTGAAGGTTCCCATGGGTCGGGATGTTCTATTTGTTTTCCGTTGCTGGTTATCTCTTGTTTGAAATGTCCTTTCTTGCTAACCAACGTTATCCCTACCAGAGGAACTTTCAGATCTGCACTTGATTTGATCGTGTCCCCCGCTAGAATCCCTAAACCTCCGTTGTAGGTGTGAATGTTATTCGATAGCCCAATTTCCATTGAGAAGTAAGCAATTTTCTGTCTTGTTAAGTAAGCTTCTAGCTCAACCACTTTTCAGGGTTCCTATAAGGTTTGTATTTCAGCTAACAATAAAGTTGCTTACTGATAAAGCCTCTCTAAACATTCGCGGTTTTACTAGGAACATGCCCTGGGGGTTGGCTGTTTTGCAGGTAATCCGGGATTTTTGCACTTCTCTTTTTCTCTGTCTAGAGGATGCTCTTGGTTATGGGTTTTCTGTAGTTGGGCAAAGGACAAAAGCGGAGCGAGCTGGCAGATAGAGGCTGAGCATATGTTGGCTTTTTTCTTCAGAATTGCTCACAATGGTGAAGTGAGTCTCTTGCGGTAACAGCCGGCCGTATCCACCGTACTTTGGTGCATCACAGTCTAGGATCATTCTGTATTTTCCAGGGGGAGCTTCAAAGCGATAATCGGTAAAGGATTGATAGGGATTAAAATTGAATGCAAAAATCAGATCTGACCTTTTGAATATGATTATTTTTTTCGTTAAATCTTCATGCAGGAGTTGCGGGCTGGCTGCTTTGAAAAGGTGCTGTGTTTTGGCAAGTGCAATCATATCGTCGTCGAATTGGGCTAGCAAATGATACTTCAGGTGGGTGTCGTCTGCGAGATGCCATTGTCGACGAGCATGGTTGAATGACCAGTTGTTTCCCTCGCGGGGAAAATCTATCCAGTCAGGGTGGCCGAATTCATTGCCCATAAAGTTCAGATAACCGTGGCTAGCCGTGCCCAAGGTTATCAGACGGATCATTTTGTGTAATGCTATTCCACGGGCAACGTTTGAGTTGTCATCATCGATAGACATGTGATTGTGCATGTCTTCACCAATCAGTCGGAAAATAAGTGTCTGGTCTCCCACTAGTGCCTGGTCGTGGGATTCGGCGTAACTGATGGTTTTCTCATCTGTCCTGCGGTTGGTAAGTTCAAACCAAAGATGACCGATGGGCCAGTCCTCGTCTTTGAAATCTTTTATTAGTCTAATCCAGTAATCGGGCACCCCCATTGCAAAGCGATAGTCAAAGCCGAACCCGCCTTCTGACTGGGGAACGGCTAAACCTGGCATACCGCTGACGTCTTCGGCTATAGTGACGGCGCGGGGTCGGATATCATGAATGACTCGGTTGGCCAGAGCCAAATAAGTCAAGCCATCTTCATCTACGCTGCCGTCGAAGTAATCGTTGTATGAAGTAAATACTCTCTTAAGACCGTGTTCCAGGTAAAGCACGCTAGTGACGCCGTCGAACCGAAAACCGTCAAAGCGGAATTCGTCTATCCAGTATCGGCAATTGGAAAGTAAAAAATGCAAAACCTGAGGCTTGCCGTAATCAAAGACGCGTGAATCCCATGCTTTGTGTGTTCCGCGCGGGCCTTCATGGAAATACTGAAATGGTGTCCCGTCGAAGCGGCTCAATCCCTCTACCTCGTTGGTCACGGAGTGGGAATGGATAAGGTCCATGAAAACGGCGAGCCCTTGGGCGTGAGCCGTGTCAATCAGGGCTTTCAAATCTTCGGGTGTTCCGTACCGCGATGAGGGGGCGAAAAAGCTTGATACTTGGTATCCAAATGATCCGTAGTAGGGATGTTCTTGAATGGCCATCAATTGTAAAATGTCGTATCCGGCATTGATGATTCGGGGAAGCACCCTGAGAGTAAATTCGCGGAAGGACCCGATTTTTTCTTCTTCCTGTGCCATACCAACATGTGCTTCATAGATTAATGGAGCCTCTTTAGGTCGTTTGAAATCGATTTTCCATTGATACGGCTCCGGTGGTAGCCATACTTGGGCGTTGAAAATCAATGTTTTGGGATCTTGCACAACCCGTCGAGCATAGGCTGGAATGCGGTCACCTTCGCCCCCTTCCCAGTGAATACGGAGTCGAAACAGATCCCTATGCGTCAATTTGTCGGCGGTCAGGTGAATTTCCCAAACATCAGAGTCGTTGATCTTTTGTAGCTCAAATTCTCTGCGTTCTTGCCATTTACTCATGTCTCCTATGAGGTAAATCGCCGTTGCATTTGGCGCCCATTCACGGAAAACCCATTCGCCTCGTTGGAAATGTAGGCCGAAATATTCGTGGCCGGACGCAAACTCTGCAAGGCTCATTTTTCCCTGTGTGAGACGCTGCTCTGTCTCTTCGATACGCACCAACCTATCTCGAATCTGTTCAGAATACGGCTCAAGGTATGAATCGCTTCTCAGCAGGTGGATTAATCGGCTTTCAAGATCACTCATCAAATATCTATTGTGCTTTAACGTACAAGTAATTTAATTCTTTTTCGAGAAGCTGACAGCAAATCGAAATATCTTGCCCGCTCATATTTCGTTTTAACAAGTTTCCTAATTTGGTGCCCTGTCTTTGATTTTACGTATGGTGCGGTTATCCAGTTGAACTGTTTAGCTTGGCGTTCTCTTTTTGGAAATGGTTGTTTTGGGTTGCTTTTTAGTTTCTGGGCTTGGATAGTTTGCAGGTTGAGTATTAAAAAGTCCCAGAAAGTCCCAGAAAGTCCCTGTAAAGTCCCTGAAAGTCATAGGAAGTCCTAGAAAGTCCCTGAAAGCATTGGTAAGGTTGAGGTTTGGGTTGCTGTTAACTCAAAGGGTTAATTTTAAGACGATGTGTAGGAGAGGAATCGCCTACAGGTTCCTTCTGCTTGTGCGGTGGCATTTTGAGCTGGAGGCGTTGAGGTCTTTAAGCCACTGTATTCATCGTCGGTTTGTTAGGCGTAAAGTTGCTTAGAACAATTCTTTATAGCTGTTAACTCTAAAGGTCAACCTTTAAGCCAATTAGACGAAGAAGGAGGAAAATTCGCGTTCCTTCTTCACTTTGGGCCACGTGTCAGATGGAAACTATCGTCTTTAAGGTTTACGAATAAAAGAGGGTTTGCTGCGTTACGGATGTTAACGGGTGAAAAAGGTTGATGACGCGTGTTCATCGGTTGAAAACTAAAATTTGGTTAACCGCTTTCAACATTCATAAACTACTTAGCGAGAGCTTATGACTAAAATGACATTCTTAATCCTGAAGCATATGCAAGAAAAACCGTTTGGAGAATAGAGTTCTATTTCGTAATTTGCGAAGGAAGGCTGTAAACATTGCAAACAGTCTAGAAAAATTTGGTATGCGGGGAATATCTAAATATTAGGAAATAGTTAAAGAGAAACTGGAACAGGGTTGGTCCAGAGAACTATCAAGCAAGGTGAATTTCATGTCTAGAAGGTACTATGAACGTGATGAAGATTGGCTGGTCACATGTCCTGAATGCCATGGTAAAGGTACAATAGGTACAGGGGATTCCAGAATTCGATGCACAAAATGTGATGGAGCAGGAAAAATTAGACGATAGCAAAGGCAGTTTAAGTGCATATGACTGCATTACGTATCTCTTAATTATTCGACTAGATGGTTCGTATATTCGGTTATTTCTGCAAGTTTAGTTGTGCTAGTTACGCGGAGGCGAAAGCCATCATTAAAAAGTTATCCGGAGAAGTATTTGCTGTTAATTACCATAGTGATTGTTGGTGCCATCTTATCTTCCCTTTACTCCAATTTGCAGCCCATCTGGTTTTGCCCAGCCATCTCTTTCGGTTCTTATTTTGATGTCTATAATTGTGGTTCTTTACATAATCTTTGGCGATTGGTGAAAAGAGTTTATTAAAGCGAGTAAAATTCTGAAAATTACCTTGTTAGAAGGTTCCTCGAAAAATATAGTGCCTGATCGCCTAAATCTTACAGAGCAATTAAATCTCGCAGGCTGCGAGGAATATGTTGAAGAACGTGACGAAATAATTTGCAGTCCGCTTGTCGCTGTAGCCTTACAGTCACATATCTATTAATCCTCTCAACTGCTTATGATTATACAGTTAAGAATCTTAAGAAGGTTGACAATTATGGAAGCTCCTGATGATATAGCGAAAATTCTTGGTCCAAACGAGAAAGTTGAGTTATATATTAAACAGAAAATCTACCATCCCAAGATTAACATTGACTCTGTAGTTTTTACGAACGAGCGTATGATTCTGCGTCATCCTCACGCGCTCGGTTTGAAAAAGGATTACACCGATTACAATTACCGAGACATAGCAAACGCAGTGTTGGATAAAGGAGTACTGCGGTCAACTATCAAATGTACTCTTAGGCTCGGTGGAGAGCCGCTAGCCTTGGGAGACTTGCCTAACTCCGAAGCAGAAAAGGCCTACGGAATCATCAGAGAGAACATCGGTAAATTCCAAGCACCGTTTTCAACCGGATATAATAATCCTAATCCGTCCAATGCCCCTGACGCATCTAATGCGCCTAAATAATCGATTCCATGACTAAGCAAGAGCACCTTCAACTGGGGATAGTCAAAATGTATGACAACATTCTTCAGCTGCGCACAATTTAGGTATGGCGTAATTCGAGCCGCGTGTTTCCCCGCGCCCTCGCGCGGTGCGCACAAAAATAATATTAACGAGTTTTCAGCATATAATTGCTTGGTTGAATGGTTAAGGTCAGCAAGCATTGGAATTTCTCAAATCAAATTCCTTGACGAATCGCGAGGGAGGCAAATTCACATGAATCTTCCTACGCACATAATGTTTGGTGCGTTAATCGGAGCTCTTTTCTTTGGGAGGTTGGACATCATTTTGCTTGTTGCAATCGGGTCAGTTCTCTCTGATATGGATAGGGAGTATGGCTTTTTCAGCAAAGATTACTTCCGCGAACGTCAGCTCCATCGGGCGCTATGCCACAACTTTGTTTTCATTGGGATCGTTTTTCTGATTTCTCCTTTCCTTGCAATTGGTGCTTTCTGTCATACTCTTCTTGATGGTCTCAACACAGCAAAAGATCGCGGGATTGAGTGGCTTTATCCTTTCTCAAGGCTAGTGAAGAAAGCTATGTATAATCACGATGGTAAGAAAACCGAAGTTGATAGCAAAACTAAGGTGTAGATGTATCAAAACGACCCAGTCGAGCTTACTAGAAAAACCGCTGAGGATATGAAAGATTATACTCTAAGGCCTTGGCGAAGGATTTATGGTCCCTTCTATTCTGGCGGTATCTTGGATATGGGAATTTTTGTTGGTTCCACTGTGCTCATCCTGTTTTTGGCTCTCGTGTCTTTTTTTGGGATTAAGACTTTCATCGACTTTTACCCAACCCCACTTTAGCTTCAGCTTTGTTGTTCCTTTGTTTATCAGTGCTTTTGGGGTTTCTCTGGTTTTGGGCGTAGGTGAAATAAAAAGGCACATTGAGGCAAAAAGAGCTTCTCGGTCACCGCCGATGCTGTATAAACTATCCTTCTTTGTCTCGTTATCCTTGATCGCGTTTGGGGTTGGGCTTGGAGCCTATCTCAACCCGAGTTCATATACAACATTCATAAACAATCTTCCCTTCTTGACGGCAGGAATTTTGGTACTATTTTTAACTGCTTTCATTGTGCTTAAAATCTATTCTTCAAAATCAGCTACGAGAATTAGAAATGGCAATGATCCATACGCAGTCTGATGCAACAGTGGTTAGCGCGACGGTATGAGAAGATATTTAGATCACCTTTTTTCGATGTTGAATTACTGTTTTAATGCTTGATAGCATCTTGTCACTATTCTGTCATTATAAAGGCACGAGTCGACCAATTAATATGTTGCTTCGAAATTGAAACGCATGAATGCGCATCTTTCTCTATCAGAATCAAGAAACTAAATGTCGTTTTGTGAACTAATTTTTAAGAGTGAAAGTTGGCTTAGCAGTTGACTGATGTTCCTGGAAGTTATTTTCCTCGGAGCGTTTCTTCTTTTCTTTTTGTGTTCAGCAACATGAGCTTTGATGGCGCGATTCATAGCCTGTAAATCTGGCAACAGCAGTATTTCAGCTCCGCATTCGCAATTAATGATGGGCAAACGTTCCTTCAGATGCTTATCCGCATCAGCGTTGTTGTCTTCTATAATGTTTGCAATTCCTGTTGTCTCAGTTGTCACCGGTTTCTGAAGTTTCTCAATTCTAGTCCGATTCATCTGAACTCGAAAATCTCCATTCACTTTTCTTGGTGGATAATTATATTCGGGTTTTCCCTTTTTATGGTCATGTCTGTGTAGCCCCCCACCTACAAGGTTAAAATGTCTTCGGAGGTTACTCGTTGTGCTAAAAAAGCAGCGGATTGGCGCGTGAATTTCCCTAATCAGATAGATGTTGGGCTAGAAGAATCAAATACAACCGGTCTAAGTCTAAATACAGCACTTCCAACAGAATAAGAGCTCTAGCATGTTGGGATGTAACTGGTTTTTTTTCGGCGGAGGCATTATTATGGCTAATTCAATGCAAAATCACGGGTATTTTTCTCATTGTTAAATAAAGGGCTTCACATAGTTGTGAAAAGTCAAATTTGTTTCAAGAAATTTCCTCTTATATGTGAAAACCGTTCCCTAACCCTACAACTTCACCATAAACTTAGCAATTTTCTGGAATTGAAACTAGTTTTCACCCAGTCTCGACAAGCCAGCGCGTTTAGCACATATGAAATTGAGAAGGTAAGGTCTTAAAGCAACCTTACTGAACCCCGATAACCAGGCAATACCTTACCCACCTTTCTCGTTTTCCTTTATTGTTTAAACTATCTCTAGGATAAGTCCTATTATTCCGCCAATTATCACCAGTAGTCCGCCAAGTCCACCACCAATGATTCCGACGATTATGAGCACGATTGCCCAAACGATATGCGTTACGCTTTTTGCGCCAATGATTGCTATGATGCCACAAATGATAGTCACGATGCTGTAATAAGCGAATGCCACATAAAAGAACGGCCCGAAGTATACAACAGAAAAGCCGATGAGTGACAATAATCCAAAGATTACTAGCAATATTCCACCTAGTAGAGCCAATATATAGGCTATCCTTGCTGCTGATGCATTTGCCATAGATCCACCTCCTTTCTAAGTTAAGACAATCCTTCGCATGATTATTGTGACGCGCGCAGGCGGATTAAATAATTACCGTTTATATTGGGAGAGCCCGACCTCGTCTTATTGATGCAGATGCAGAGGTCAGGTTCTCCCACGCTTCTATTCGAGAACTTGGATTTAAGTGCTG
>JBEKFM010000019.1:0-44515 GCA_050013315.1 Bathyarchaeia archaeon | reverse complement strand
AACCAGATCTACAGTTTCGGCAAGGGACCAACCCAGACTACTGTTGAGACGCCACTAGCAGGTGTCACCTTAGGACAGAGCTTGATCATAGAGGGCAAAGTGCTCGATATTTCTGCTGGAACAACTCAGTCTTCGATTGCGGCGCGCTTTCCACTTGGTGTTGCAGCTATTTCTGATGCAAGCATGACTCCGTGGATGGAGTACGTGTACATGCAGAATCCTATTCCGGGTAATGCTACGGGTGTTCCAGTTGATCTAACCCTCATTGACCCTAACGGCAACATCATTAACGAGCCTACTGTTACAAGCGATATCAGCGGCCACTATGCTTTAGATTACAAGACGAGCTCCGGTGTTGCAGGAACCTATACGGTTCTCGCTACGTTCCATGGCACGAACTCTTACTGGCCCTCATACTCTGAATCTACTTTCGTTGTTGACCCCGCACCAAAAGCTACAACTGCGCCTACCGCTACCCCGACGTCTGTTGCTGACATGTACTTTGTTCCCGCGATCGCTGGCTTATTCGTCTTAATCATCATAGTAGCTATCGTACTAGCTCTATTGATGCTCAGAAAACGACCATAAAAACACACAAATAAAACTCACTTTCCCCTTTTTTAGTCTAAAAATGCATTGGAGAAAAAAAGAAGGGCTGAGAAGGCTCTGGTTGAATTCACATTCGTAGTGGGAATTCAGAAAACACATTCTTCTCCTAAAGAGTGCCCAGAGCCTCAGCAAACCTTCGTAGAAATAAATCATCGAGAACAAGCAAGGCTATCAGCATCAAAAAATTCAGTGAGAGAAAATGTTGGAAAGTTTTTTTCGTCTAAACAAATTGTTAGCTTTTTGGTTTTCTTCGGTTTCTTCTTAGGCAATGTTGTCTCCAGTTCCCCGTTGTTTAAACTTGCTTTTGCATCATTCCACCGCGCGTTTTCAGGCATCCTAATTCTCCTGAGGAAAGTTTGCGCAGCTCTCGCGCGGCGAACATATTTTTTTCTCCATACTAAGGTGCATCTTCTTTTTTTCTTCGGAGAAAGTTGATTCATCACCATTTTAGACTGAATTCTTCACTTTGGCATTAACATATGCGGCTGTCTCAAAATAGCCTCGATTTCAAAGTTGCTCATCGGTTAAAAATTGCTGTTCTGGTTAGGATTCAGGTAAGTTAGAGCTTGACTAATTTATGAAGAATAGCTTACTTTTAGGGTTTGGCACCTACAATTCCTTATTCCTCAGCCTTTTTCCGAAAAATTTTATTGACAAATAACAGATTAACTTGGCGCAAACTAAAAAGATTTTTCGGAAGAGAGAGGGGGGAACATGACTTTCTCGCTTGCGTTTCAGTTAACCGTTGATTTGCCAAACGCTTTTGGATTTTCCAAATCCCTACGTTTACTCATTATTAGTGCAGGTTTAATCTTATATAATGATGTGATTGCTATAATGCTACAACAAATGGAGTTCATGTTATTTTGAGCTAAAAATGCAATCCCAAATAATGGTTGCACAACATGAAATAACTTCTTCTCTTTAATTAAAAAGGCTAACGTTTCAAGCGTAGATCCTAAAATTCTTCAGCGTTTTCTGGGCTTTATCATCGCCGTGGCTTTCTTTAGGTCTAGCGGTGTGTTTATATTGAAGAAAGTTCGCAAATCAGGGTCTAGCTGTTCTATTACCAAGGTGGAAATATAGCGTACACCTTGCATTTTACTCACCATTGCTTCTAGTCCAAGTTCATTACTTGCTAAGGTCTTTTTAGCAACTTCCAACGTTTGCTTTGTGTTGTAAACTGCGTGTAAAGGTTCAATTTGGTTGCTGGGCCATCTTGGAATAACCGCAGATTTGCCAATACACAACTCAAAAAGTAAAGACACAACATTTCTGGAAACAAATGGGACATCAAACGGCAAAAGCAACGAATATTTACCTTGCGCAGCTTCAAAACCTGTTAAAGCACCAACCAATGGCCCTTTTGACTCGCAAAAATCGATCGCAAATCGAACATCATATGAAACCATTTTGGCGTATGATTTTGCTCGTTTCTCAGAACTTGTTACAACAATCACTTCGTCAACGATACCTTTAACTGAATCTATTACGCGGTTCAGCAATGGTTTATTGTTCAGATTCAAAAGGCCTTTGTCTTCCCCGAACCTGGTTGAGGAACCACCAGCTAAAACAATGGCTGATCTATCCAAATAGTCGGCAACTCCGCTTTGCGAATTTTAATCACATAAAGTATTCTTTAAGGTTTGCATCTAAAAAGCTACAAAACAAGTAAAGAAAATAAAATGGAGGATAGCTAGTTTACTTCATTATTTTCTATCTTTGTTGCCATTTCAGCAAGTATCTTTGTGAAGGGATGGTCAGGTTTATCTTGAACAAAAATTAAGTTGCCTTCAGCCCTCAAGATTTCACAAAAACAAGGCACAATTCCCAACATAGGCACTTGGTAGGTTGTTCTAATTTTGTTGCTCATTTCTGGCTTCTTTGCCGTGGCGGAAGAATCAAGCACCTTGTTTAGCACCAAACCTGTTTTCTTTTCAAACAAGTTATACAACTCCTGTAGCATGCGTTTTGTTCCGTCTACGTCTGACCTATCAGCGGTTGTTGCGACAACTACGAAGTCAGCGGCTACGATGGCGTTTATTGAGGAATACTGTAATCCTGGGCTCGTGTCAAAGAAAATGTAATCAAAGTTTTGATTCTTAATCATTGTTTCCTTGAGTGCCAGAAGTTTTCCTAGAGCATGCATTTCCCATTTTCTATCTTTCGATGATATGTCTCGGATTGCTTCAGTTGCAGGGTTAGCTAAACCAGCGAAAAATTTGCCATTTCCAGAAAATTTGTTGCTTAAATCTATTAAGACTTTGTTGATGTCACAGGTGCTGTTCAAGTAATCGTTAAACCAGAATTCAACATTTTCAGCTTTCAGAATGGCGAATAAGCTTGGCGCTCGAAAATCAAGGTCGAAGAGGCAGACTTTTTTGCCGTTTTTAGCAAATGTAGCGGCTAAATTCAATGAAATAAGCGTTTTTCCAGTGCCGCCTTTGTAGGAATGTACAGCGATTATTTTGCTCATAGTTTTTCAACCTTGCGTTTCCCTTTCAATGAAAAAATAGGCTTTTCTTCCCTTTCGCTCTTTCTTGAGGTAACCCATGATTACAAGCTGATTAAGATATGCGCTTTCTACTGCTCTGGCTCGAGTTGTTTGCTCGGAAATTTCTTCAGCTGTTGCCCTCCCGCATCTGCAAATCGTCATAGCTGTTTTTCGCAGATGATCCGGCATGGAAAGAAGCGTCATAACATCCAAGGGTGCATCAGGCAGCATTGAAGTAGACCTTGGGTTGTCATTACCGTTCTTCTGAATTTCAATCATTACTTCCATTTTCTCGTTTAGTTTCTCGAGGCTTTCTTCAATTTTTTCAAATATACTTAACGGCTTTTTGGATAATATTTCTTCTTTAATCGCAAGTTCCCCCGAGTTGTTTTGTATGTGTACAGTTAGTTAGTCTAATCGAAATACTGTTTATTAAGTCTTGCTAAACATAAGTATTTATTTCAAACAACTAAATTTCAAACAACCAATTTGTAACGTGACAACTCATTTACTAGTAGCTTTTGAACAAAAAATGATTGACTTCTAGAAATTCAGTTTTTATTTTTGAATTGATGGAAAGAAAGTTGGGGTTTAATAGGGGACTAGTGCTTGGTTTCGTGCTTCCTCTACTATAGGCAATACTTGTTTTAATTCTTTGAAGTATTTTAGAACCGTTATACCGCGTTGTGTAACTGCGTAAACTACACGTCGCTTTCCAATTGTGCGTTCTTCTACCAAACCTTGTTTTATGAGAAACTCAAGATATTCTTTGAGGACGCTACAATTAACGTTTGCTTTATACATAACATGAGTCAACTTTAATGGTCCTCGATGAGCCAAGACCGAAAGGATATCAACATACATTTCCAGTTTCGAACGACGCACTTTATACTCCTCTTTTTTTATTCAATTCCTCTTTTTATTATAAATCATTTATGTATTAGTACTCAGTATTTTTGTCCATCACTGCAACTAATTATCGGTTTTTTTGCATGCATGGTTTAACACATTTAGCCTATTTTCGAAGGCAGTAACCATGTCATCTAGCAATATTTCACGCAATTCGGTCGTCAATCCGTCGATTTTCTTTTGGAAAACGTCCGCTAACTTAGCTTCTAGTTCCTTTCTATCTTTTTCTGCAATTTGTTTCATACATGTTCCTCCGGATACTAATGCAACACAGAATAGCTAACGCTATTTAACTAACTTATGAAATCAACCTATGAATCTGAAATAAATACCTAAGGTTAACTGAACTGTGGGCAACAAGCATGCCAATTTTAGACTTAGTTTTTTTGCCAAAGCCGTCAAATAAACGCAAAAAAATTGTTGTATACAATTAGTTGCTGCGCGTATAAGGTTTATTTAAGAATAGATGTTGTGGTTCCACAATCACAAATCAATTTAAATGCCTTACGACCATCTTAAATGCGGCAAAATCATCCGGACGCGTCGCGCAATTGATGTTTTACTAGGAAGTAGTTTTTTAATGTTAAACTCGGTTAAGGAGAAATCTTGGAGTGTATTGCTAATCAAAGGGTTCGTTTTAAATGATCAAGTCAAAGCCGAACACTGTGAAAATTGTAAATCAAAAAGTGAAGTTTTAACAACCAACTTTAACAATCCTAACCTATTTTTGTATGGTTGCAAAGACAGCAAATGTAAACATAGGTTCTTACGCTTGGATTTTAACGATAAGGTGCCTCCAAATCTGAGCAGTTCTAGTTTTGACAAAAAAAGCATCGACTAAAATAAACCGAGAAGATTAGTGGCAGTAATGGGGTATCATTCTAAATTATCGAACACTTGGCAAAGCGTACTCGTAGTCCCAAATCATTTTAATTCTTTGTGCTCTAATTCCGTGAACCCTGAATGATCGAATGGTTTAACCAGGTGTTTCACTGCTTTTTTGGGCGTATCCCAGTCATTCCTTTAGCATTTGTTCAAAATTTTTATCTTATGCTGAGGTTTCCATCTCACTTGGTCTTGTTTCTGATCCATAAATCAATATGACGTCTTGGTCTTTTCAAAACTAATCCATGTTTATCCACAATGGATTGCATGTTCATGAACCTTTTGAGATCAAGAGACACGTTTATTCGTAGATTGAATTCTTCTTTATGAGAGCTGCTTGGCGTTAGCGATATGCTGCTTAGTAACGCCTCTGGTATACACTCACATGTCTCTCTGAAAAGTCGGGTTGCCACGCGCCTCCGCATGATGCTACCACGCAAACTAAAATTTAATGCTACTTGAGCTTAAGACAATTACTCTCAAGCGCAAATAAAAAATAGCGGATTGAAATTTTAGAGCATCCATCTTTTTTAACAGGGCATTTACATTAGACTAAATTCTGAAACAAAGAATGTACTTACTTTATGTAATTAATATAAAGTTGCAAAATCTGCATTTTCATAAGAGAGTTATTTTACAAAAAAGGAGTCTTAGTCTGAGCATTTTAGAAAGAAAATTAATACTCGGTAATGTTGGTGCGGTCGCCGAGATTTGAACCCGGGTCGTCAGCGTGGCAGCGGGTAAATCAAGGCGATTTAGATAAAAGAAGCATAGATTGGGTTGCTTTTAAAGAATCGCTTGATGCAAAGAAATATCACGGTTATTATGGTAGTCAGCTTTTCAATTTAGTTCTAAAGTATTCTGAATGCTGGCTTTCAAGGGATCTATCAAAGATTAAGCAGCTGTCAAACCTAAGTATGCGATCGCAAGTTGTCAAGGCTCTTTCTGCATTAGCAAAGTTTCAAGGTTGCCATGAAGAGTACAAGCAGCTCATTAAGAATTATGGGTTAACCTGGACTGGCCGCAGCGCAGACGATTTGATAATTGATAGGCTAAACAAAAACAGCGATCCAGAAAACGTTTTTCAGTGGATAAGAGACGTCAAAGAAGCTGTACCGGAATACTCGGTTTTCATGGATTTTATCGCGGTCACTGGCCTAAGGCTTTCTGAAGCAATCAACTCTTACAATCTAATAGTCAAGCTGTCAACTGAAGGCGCCTTACCTGAAAAATACTTTAACGTCAAGACAGGTTTTCTTGAGCATTTCCGATTTAGAGAAACCTTCATTCGCAGTTGCAAGAAGGCCTTTCTCTCCTATGTTCCCCTCGAGCTCTTAGAATTAATTGGAAAACAGAACAGCATTAACGAGAATCACCTAAAGAATAAGGCCCTGGAGAAACGTCATATTCCACAGCGGTTTAGTGACGTCCGGGAGAATCACGCTAGCTTTGTTACTAAGTGGCTTCGACCTGAAGAGATCGACCTATTGCATGGCAGAGTAACCGGCAACGTCTTTATGATCCACTATTACAACCCCAACCTCGTTGCGGATCTGCGAGCTAGGGCATCTCAAGCTGCTCAAGCGATTCTTCTCAAGATTAACAGTGAACTACTTTTAAAGAAAGATCTAGGGGGTGAAAAACAATGAAAAATCGAATATCCATACCTAAAGAACAATTTGAAGAGATAGAAAAATATGCGAAGGAGTATGATGAGACACCGAGGGAAATGGTTGAACATTTGCTCGAGGCACAGCTTGACAAAATAAGAGGCAAACAAGTTTTCTATCCAGGGCTTAAATGGGCTAGTCCAGAGGCTAAGAAGCTGTACTATGAAATCAAAAAGGCAGAGACGCCGACTCAAATAAATTAAAAATTGGGTAGCTACTAACTACCCTTCTTTCCCTTTTCTTTATTTTATCAACACCAATAGAAGGAAGCAAGAATGAACATCCTAAGAACTCTAAAAACAATCAAGAGATTCATTTACTCAACAAGCATAGTCCTTTGGGAATTAGCGCGCTCATTTTCAACCTTTGGCTCACTTGGGCCAAGGGGATATTTATAGCCGGTGGATGAGCTGGGCTTTTGTCGAAGTGCAACCCTGGGAACTGAAGGCTAAAGCATTCTCGTTATACTTTGAGTTGCGAAGGCGAAAGGGTATATACTCTTAACATTCAAGTATATATCTAGAGATTGCCTTCCATGTCTAGACTCGTTTAAACTTATCCTGTATCTCCGCGTAGCTCTTGAATGAAACACAACCTACATTTCTATAGCAACTATACCAGGGTAAACCACTACAACTTAGTGACTTCCGAATGAACAGAGTTTCTTCCCCAAGGAATCTTCCTTTGTTACAAAACGTACCCCAAGCTGAGAAGGTTAGGGCATGGAAAAACATGATGAATATGGCGTCACAGTCACTATTAGTAGTAGGCTATACCTCTACACGACGCATTGTGACGTCACAAGTCATCGTCTTTTTTTTCTTACGTTTTTTCGACTTGCTGCAGTACCCTTCCGCCATTGCTCGTTGTCAGATAGCAAGGACGATAGGGTAACCCCGTATTGCGATAAGGCGGCCAATTGTAATTAATACACATTACCCGCTTGTCTTTTTTCCGTTGTGGACAAGTCTTGCAGATATCCGGCAGCTCGCTTATTTTCTTGACTTTTCTCGGTTTAGGCTCAGTCAATTCGCATTCCATCCCAACAAGCCAGGTGATAGATTTTTTTGTTGATTCCGTGTCGACTTGGACGGCTTTCAATGTCGTCGCCTTCTACAAAGGGTTTTCCACATCGGTTACAGGGTCTTCCAATTATTTGCTTTGTGCGTCCATGATTGGGTCGGCTAAGTGTGTACTCCATTAGGAGAGCTCTCCTTTGTACCATTCGTGCGGATGCTGCTCGGGATGCGGTGCATATAGTTGTTGCATTTTCTTGATTGAAAAGTGGCTTTGATTCTTTCCTCTGCCTTTCCTACTCTTTAAAGGCGTATTTCGGCTTTTCGCCATTAAAAATCACTTATTGAATCCTTTTGAGGGTAATATCCCGATTACGAGCAGAATCATAGAAACTATGAACAGAAAAAAGGCAAGTGGAATATTAAAAAAAGACGCCCAGGCGAAACCGTACAAGCCCCCTAAAATATTAATTAAGAACCCTCCACTGGCGCTATATAGCCTTCTTGAGTGAAAAACACCTTGCTTTCTCGGATAAGTTGCTGAACAGATTCTTGATCTTCTATTGCCTTAAGTTCTAAAGGCATCCCTGTTTCTCTATGTTTCTGCTTGATAAAATCATAAGTTGCTTTCAATCGAATAGTATCAAGGGTTTCTTCAGGTTTTTTTGGTGTAGATTCTGGAGGTTTAGGCTTTGTTTTGAGGTTTTCTACATTAATTTTTATTTGTCGCGGTGTTCCTTCATAGCTTGTGATTTCGCAACCAATAGATTTCAAGGCTACTGAAACAAGGTTTAATCTTCTTGTTAACGCTCCAGGGCTTCGGGGCCATCCCTTAGTTTTAACATCTATTCCGCTTGTTTGAGCGTAGAGTGAAACTTTAACGTATAATTCTGTAGGTGACAGTTGAACACAGTCTTTTTCTATGTCTGTCATAGTGGCTAAATTTTGGCCTTTGACTTCAGTTTGGCAATATTTGAGAAAAGCCAATGCTACATTATCAGCGTTAAGCGTTTCTTCATTCTGCTGCTCCACTTTTTGAGCGTAAGCGTCGACAAACTCT
Source organism: Bathyarchaeia archaeon (assembly GCA_050013315.1). GTDB lineage: Archaea > Thermoproteota > Bathyarchaeia > Bathyarchaeales > Bathycorpusculaceae > Bathycorpusculum. The sequence goes on along the minus strand of JBEKFM010000019.1, from coordinate 35,872 downwards.
TTCTGAGTTTTACCTAGGGCCATGGCAATAGCACACCCATATTGGTCAAAATCAGCTAATCTTTCATATCCCTTAAGTTCTATTGTTGGATAAAGCGCCAATGCCTTAGAAAGCACGTTAAGGCATCCTGCAAAAATGTAAGATTTCAATACGTCAAACGCTGTAGCTAACTCTTTTTCCGTTCGTCTTTTCTCTGTAAGAATAGGCTCCAAAACCACTAAAATAGCTCTGTTCAATAAATCGCCTTTGTGAGCTGCAACATTAATTCCATTGAGCATGGCACAATGCTTGAAACTTAAAATTACATCCTCATCATCAGTGTAAAGTTTCCTAACTGAAATGCCTAACCCGGTTATAGCTCGACAAACCATGTCACTGGCCCAATCAGGTAAGTAACTGATGTTATCGAACGGTGTTAGCCAATGATGATCTAGCTGCTGCGCTAATTCGCGTTCATCCCTGCCTATAATCAGAAGCTCCACGCTCGAGGGATCCACAATCATCTTTGCTAATTTCAAGAACCATGTCTTAGCTGAACCCTGGGGACCGCTAACCACAATTACCGGATGCGCTATCAACGGAATAAAATAACTTATAAACGAGGTTACAACGATTAATTTTGTGGCTTCATCCGTTTCTGAAATATTCAAAAGGCTTAGAAGCTGCCAGACATCGCCTTCTGCAGCTGGCTCCGGATAAGGCAATTGGTGACTGTACCGCTTGAAAAGAATTGGCGGATCATTAACAATTTTCCAACCGTCAACGGTCACATGGATGGCGCGCCAATTGTCGTCTGCCATATCAAGCCAAATACCATCCTCAGTAGGCGCCACGCGGTTAAAAAGTGTGTATCGTTTACCTTCACTCTGCGCCTTTCCCTTCAGCACGGTTTTAGCGCTCACTATAGCTTCGCTTGCTGGGGCCTTACCTTCCTGGTCCCACATCAACTTAGCTAGCCATTGCCTAAAAAAAGAACTATCAATCGCATAGTTAACAAGTTTGAATTGCGCTACTTGCGCTATTTGCGGTCTGCCTACTTCTCTATCTCCCTTCTCTCTCTCTATATTTTGAATTTTCAAAGCAGTTTGAGAAGTAGGGGGAGCGTAAGTTGCGCAAGTAGCGCAAGGGATCTTTATCCTTACGTAAGGTGTGTTATGTTGGTCTATGAATAACTCGACGTTGGATTCTTCACACATTCTTATGAGTCTGTCAGCTTGCGATTCTCGAGGTTCTTCTGTTGGTGTTTCTGCAACTTTTCTTAGTTCTCTGCCTTGTCGCAGTCTCTCTTTTGTTTGGTCTAATGTTTCATTGGGTTTTTTTGTGTGTTGTGCTTCAATTTTTATAGCTGCTCTGATTGCTCGCTTGAAATATTCAATGTCGTTTATTGGTGGTTGGTTTTTCTTATCCCATCGGATTAAGGCATCTAAGGTTAATGCTTCGCCTAGGCCCTCGTTGGCGATCATGTGGTAAGCGTAACTTATGGCTTTAGCGTGCCTTGTTCCAGAGGGTACACCAACTTGAATTTCCTCATTTGTTATTTTTTGGTCGTCACCATGCTCACCTAGAAATGGTATTATAGCGGCCATAAAATCGGCATATTCCATTCTTGCTATAGGAACATCTTTAGTTATCGTGTATTCTCCAGTTTTTTGTTCTCCAGTTTTAAGGTCTTTATACTTTATTGTTGTTCCTGGAGCTACCAAATATTGATTATCTGCTCTGATCTCTCCAGCGCCTTCCTTGTCTCCAGGTATATGTAAATGTCTGTTTGGTACTTGCTCGCCACAAACCACAAAATATTTATGGCCTAAACCTCTGCGTGGGCTTGTTACCTCAAAGGTTTCAGGTAAAACTTGGCTTAAGAGATCATACATTTCTTGTTTGTCGCTGTCTATCAAAACAAGGAAGTCACAACCACAGATTCCCCAGCGTGGATAAGTCTCGAAGGCTTCAGGGCCGTATAGATGCTTTGGAAATTCAAACTCAAAAGCTGCTTTATCTTCACCAACTTTTAAGAATCGTTTTAGGCTTAATTCTTTCTCTTTTAGCCTAAAAATTAGTCTTGCTTGCTGTTCATTCATTGTTTGCGCTCCGTTTTAGGCTTGTTCGCAGATAGGAAACGACATTGAAGTTTTAAGTCGGTGCTGCATTTTTGGCAGTTGTTACCGTCAAAACTTGATGGGTACTCTCCCAGACAACCTGGTATGCTCTCGGAACTTTCCACTATGACAAAGTATCTTTGTTGCATTCTCGAAACGCTTTTATTATCTTGTTCGCTTACGGTCATATAGTTGAGCTCCTATACAGCTCATTTTTTTTGATTAATCGATTTTTTTAGCTCTGATCTGGGTTCCTGGTACATGTTGGCATCTTGGACATTTCCATGGATTTTCTACTCTTGGGAACCACTGATAACCGCATTTTTCACATTTTAGCTTATACATTTCCATAGTTATCACTACGAATAGTGGTATTGCTTTTATATAACAACTAACATTAAGTTAAGTAACTAACGAAGATGTCTGGAAAATGGGTCAATACTGGAAAAAACAAGAAAAAGCAAGAAAAATCGTTAAGTTACTTAACATCATCACCGAACTCAAAGAAGCTAACTTTTCAATTCTAAAAGAGAAAATGCAACCTATCTCTGACCCAACATTGTCAAGATACATCAAAACTCTGGAAGAACAACCAGAAAAAATCGAGCATTTTCTTAAAGAAGATAGACGCGAAACATGGTATAAAATCAAAGAAGACCAGAGACAAGTTGTAAACGCACAGATTAGCCAATATCAATCTATCCAGTTCATTGAGGGCTTGAATAATCCTTTTGTATTTACTGATTCTCGGAAAGGCAAGACGGTTTCTTTGTTTATTGAATGGGAAAATGTTGAGAAAGGAAGTCCGCTTGAAAAAAGTATGGGAAAAGCTGTCAATCTGATAAGCAAACTCTTGCCTGTTAATGCTATTCCGGGCAAATTTGCTTTAGTTGTAACAAGAGACAAAAGGAAGCTAACCCATGAGTGAGAAAAAAGTAGAAAACAGTATACGTACGCATAAGGAAGAAAAAGTCAAAATATCACTCGGAATTTCCCGAGACATATATGAACGCGCACACAAATTGGGCTTGAATGTCTCCAAAGTGACAGAAAACACTCTTAAAGAGCTAATAGAAGCCATAGAAGGAAGAAAAACAGTTCTTAGCCCCGGTTCTTCCGCAGAAGAAAGGGGTTTGGTGCGGTCGCCGAGATTTGAACCCGGGTCGTCAGCGTGGCAGGCTTACACGCCGTGAAACTAGTTCAACGGCTTGATGTCCTAGACCAAACTAGACTACGACCGCTCTTACAATCTTTCAGTACCGTGTACCAACATTGGCGATTATTTAAGTTTTCTGAAAAGGCTGTAGTCTTCCTTTTCCATGACAAACTCGAAACATTCTCGAAATGCACTTTGCAAGTCGAGTGGCTCTAAAATGCAAACTGTGGCGAGGCATCATATAGCAACCCTTAGGTCGCTCATGATCGCTCCCGTCCAAAGCCATAGATTGTTTCGGTGGGAAAAATCTCCGTAGCGGATTCTTCTTTTCATTTTCATTCTAACTAACTACTTTTCTGAATTGGTATAGTGTAGCGCTCATGGTGATGAGGGCAACTAGTCCGATTACTCCCCAGGCGGGAAGTATCGTGCCCCATTGATAGCCGTTGATCATCAGCGCTCGGGTGGCAGTAACGCAGTAGCTTACGGGGTTAAACATTGACACATCTCCTACCCATTTGGGCAGGAAACTAATTGGGAACAACGCTGGACTCAAGAACAGCAACGGAAAAGTGATGACGCCGCCTATCGCGAAAACCGTCTCGGAACTTCTCGTCTTCATACCTAATGCCAAAGAAATTCCTGACCACGCAAGTCCAAAGAATGCAAGCGTGAAGAAGATAAGCAAAATTCCGACTACTCCAGTGGTGACTTTAAATGGAGAGTTTTCTGCAGCACCTAAAGCGTATGCTAACCCAATAATTATAGCTGTCTGAATAACCACTCTAAAGGCGTCACTGCTTAACCTGCCAAGCAGAATCGCAGGACGACTCAATGGTGTCACGAGCATTTTCTGCAAGAAACCCGAGTCGATGTCAGCCACTATCGAGTTTCCTGACTGCAGTGCGCTTCCAAACGCGTTTTGCATCACAATTCCCGCAGCTGCAAACTCTAGATAACTTACATGGAGTGGTAGTATTCCTGGGATTTTGGCGAGGTTCGTTAGTAGTTGTGTGAATAGTACGAGGAATAAAATGGGTTGGAAGAGGGAAAAGAAAAGCAGAATAGGCGTTCGAACGAGTTTGGTGAGGTATCTTACGAATATGTATCGTGTATCAGAAAGTATGGTCATTTTAGTTTACCTCCTTGCACCGCCCCACATGGGGCTTGGAGCCTTGACGAGTTCTTCGGTTCTTATTCTTCTGCCGGTGTGCTTCATGAAAACGTCATCCAGAGATGGCGAAGAAAACGTAACTGACGCAATCCGAATGTCGCTGCTGTCTAATGCCCGTACGATATCTGCTATTAGGAGTCCGGCGTTTTTGGCGTAAACTGTGAGACATTCTTCTGAATCTATTATTTCGGTGACGTCTGTCATGGTTCTGATGAGTTCTTTTGCTTTAGGGTTGTCTTTTTGGCAGTTTTCAAGTGAGATTCTGATGGAGTCTGCTCCGATTTGATGTTTTAGCTCGGTAGGTGAGCCGCTTGCAACAATTTTTCCAGCGTCGATTATTGAGAGTCGTTTGCATAGTTTGTCGGCTTCTTCTAGATACTGGGTTGTTAGGAAGATGGTTATGCCTTCTTCTTTGTTTATTTTTTCCAGATAGGTCCAAATGGCTGCGCGTGATTGGGGGTCTAAGCCGGTTGTTGGTTCGTCTAAAAATAGCATTTTGGGTTTGTGGACCAGGGCGGTAGCTAGGTCGAGGCGTTTTTTCATGCCGCCGGAGTAGTTTCTGCCGCGTCTGTCTGCGGCATCTTCGAGCCCCACAAGACTCAAGAGTTCGTTGACTCGTTTTTTGATTTCGTCTGTGTTCATCTGGTGGAAATGTCCTTGGAGTGTTATATTTTCCCTGCCGGTCAGGTCGCCGTCGACGGTTGTTTCTTGGCTTTGAACACCGATTATTTTGCGGATATCGGCTGCTTGCTTTTCAATGTCATATCCTGCGACATTAACGGTGCCCGATGTTTTTCTGAGGAGTGTTGTTAGAATTTTGATTGTTGTGCTTTTTCCTGCGCCGTTAGGTCCCAGAAAACCGAAGAATTCGCCCTCTTGAACGTCAAAAGAAATGTCGTCAACTGCTCTTGTTCCGTCTGAATAAACAAGAACAAGATTATCAACTGTAATTATATTTGGCATATTCCCACTATCAATTAATTAGGGGTACTAAAAGCTTGCTCAAGTAGACCAGCTTTAAAAAGCATATATGTGCCTCTTGCAAATATATTTTTATGTAAATCTGTCTAAATGGCACTTTCGAAACCTAGCCATAATGCTGTCAGTCGTGCCCATACAAAATTGTTCAAAGCAACCTTTTTCTATTGACACACATTTCTGTTTCAAACCTCTTTTTTATTGTCCTATGTTTTTGTTCCAAAAAAGCTCTACCAACTAAAATTTAATTTTTTTTGAAACTGATAAGACATTCAATTGCTACTTGATGCCGAAAAAGCCGAAGTCACTGAAATTTATAGTTTAAACATGAGCTATATATTTTATTTAAATTATATGAAAAAAAGGCCTCCACAAAGTAACATCTAATATACCTGAACAATAAATAACTTCCACTTTGAGCAAATTTACGCTGAAAAACAGGAGCAGAACCGTGCTTAGCAAACTTTGGAATACACTGAATGCGTTGTCCTCTAAAAAACCCTTAAAATACTCTCTCTACCTTTCCGCAATCATCATTTTTTTCGCAATAATTCTTGTGCCACCAATAATTGGCATATTGATAAAAATCGGGACAGTTCAAAACGTCATAGATCGACCTGAATTAATGAATACAGCCCTCAGCGCTATTTCAAACTCATTTGTAATCGCGTTAATCGTTTCCGCGCTGGACCTAATCGCTGGTGTTCCGCTAGCGTGGCTTATTACACGAGGAAAGTCGAGGTGGCTTAGTGTTCTTGACACTTTGGCTGACCTTCCCTTTGTTGTACCAACTGCCGCTTTGGGTTATTCGCTTTTACTGTTTTGGAGCTCAAGCGGAGGAATATCAGCACTATTTGGGCCGTCACTTGTTTCTCCAGGCTGGCTTCTTGTCATGCTTTTGCATTTTACTTTTTCATTTCCAGTTGTTGTCCGTGTTATCGTAGGCGCTTTGCTCGATTATAAGATGGAGTATGAACGTGCATCAAGAACCCTTGGAGCCCCACCATTAACAGCTTCAAGAACCGTAACTTTTCCAATTATAAAGCCCTCATTGATTGCCGCGTTCTCACTTGCATTTGCCCGGTCTCTTTCCGAAACGGGCGCAACGTTTATTGTTGCAGGAACCTTCCTGAATGGGCCAGTCTTCATCCAAACCTTAAGCAACGAATTTAAAAACGGTTTAATACCTCAAGCCACCTATGAAGGCGCAACAGTCTTTACAAGCATAATTCTGATTTCTGTTTCATTAGCCATTTTTGCTTCAATACGCATTTTTGGACAAAAAATAAAGTTGCCTTTTGGCATGGGCTTGCCAGTTTTAGAAAAGAAACTCAGCTACAAAAAAGCAGCAATGTCACGAAATAGCGTCGCGCTACTAGTTTTTATAGTAATAATACTGGTTCCTTCATTGTTTGTAGCGCTACCCGCATTTCAAGCAATTGCTACTGGAACCTCTTTAATTCAAGCTTTCAGCGGTTCAGGCATATGGGCAAGCTTTTGGCGAAGCCTACTTCTCTCATACAGTTTAGCAACTATAGTCACCGTTATTGGAATCATAATTGGCATACCCATGGCAATACTGATTGCACGGAAAAAATTCGGCAAATTGCCCTCGGCAATCCTTGACACACTGATTAACGTTCCCATAATAGTGCCGTCCATTGCTTTAGGTGTTTCATTGAAGTTTTTCTGGCAAGGAATTTCAGGAATACCGGAATTTCTCCTATTAGTCTTTGCGCATTTGGCAATTACGTACCCGTATTTTGTCAGGTCCATGTCTGCTGCAATTGAGCGAATTAACGTGGACGTGGAGGAAGCTGCAAAAACATTAGGCGCTAAACCCTTCACTGTTTTCCGGACAATCGTATTACCGCTTACAAAGTACTCAATTCTTTCTGGCGCAATAATTGTTTTTACAAGAAGCGTGAGCGAAACTGGTGCAACATTAGCTGTAGCTTCAACCTTGCAGACGGCTCCCGTGCTTCTCGTCAACTGGGTTAATTCACTTAGAGGAACTGTATCGCCAATCCCTGGCGTTAACTCGCTGACTGTAGGTTTAGCATGTGGCATCTTGATCCTGTTCAGCTTCATAATATTGTTAGCCTTGAGGCTTTTGACTAGAAAAGGAAAGTATTAGAATGACAACTATTAGAAAGAATAAAACAGTTTCCGAAGTGAGAGTTAATTTATGCCTGCTGTAAGAATCGTAAATGTAACAAAAAAGTATGGAAAAATCTTTGCATTAGATAACATTAGCTTAACCATAAATGACGAAGAATACTTCTCTTTGCTGGGACCAAGCGGTTGTGGAAAAACCACGTTATTGCGGCTCGTAGCAGGACTTATTGAACCTGACAGCGGCGAAATATACATTGGCGATAGGCGCATCGACAAAGTTCCTCCTGAAGATAGAGATATCGGCTTTGTTTTCCAAACTTTCGCATTGTTTCCACATATGACTGCTTGGGGCAACGTTGTTTATGGTCCCAAAGTTAAAAATTACGATGCGAAGCAGGCTGAGACCATTGGACATGAAGTTCTTGAATTAGTAAAACTTGATGAACGCTTAAACGCTTACCCCAGTGAACTAAGCGGTGGCATGATGCAAAGAGTAGCAGTTGCCAGAGCGTTAGCGGCAGGTGCCAAGACTCTGCTTTTAGATGAACCCCTTGGCCAGTTGGACGCTAAAGTAAGAAATGAAATACGCTATGAGATCAGAAAAATGGCTAAAGATCTCAAATTAACAGCGATCCATGTTACTCATGACCAAGCCGAAGCTATGTCAATTTCAGATCGCATTGCGGTTATGAAAAAGGGCAAAATCGTGCAGATTGGAACTCCCCAAGAACTTTATATGCATCCAAAGAGCTTGTTTGTGGCTCACTTTATCGGAGAATCCAACTTTTTAGAAGGCTACATTACTAAGAAAAGTGGTAAATACTCCGAAATAGAGTTGCGGGAAGGACTAAAAGTTCAAGCCATAAACCCGAGCATAAAACAAGGCGATAGAATAGTTTTAGCCATAAGACCAGAAACATGCGAAATGAAAAAAGGACACGGTCCAACTGAAAATGGATTGTTTGGAAAAATTGAAAAAATCACTTTCGAAGGGACTCTTGTTCGTTATGAGATTAGACTTGAAAATGGAGACCGCTTGATAATAAACAGACCCTCGTTAACAGAGGAATGGATTGACATTGGCGAAGAAGTCACAATAACTTATCCGCTTGAGAAGGCTCATCTCTTTGCCTATCCTGAAGCTGGTTTAACTGAGGAAATTTCGATTTAAATTCTATTGCAATGATTGCGCGCTTTCCTTGAAAAGGAAGGAAAATTGGCATTAACCAGCATAAAAAAAATGCGGTCCGATAGAAGCCATGTTTCCGGATAGCCCACTAGAGCAAACCGCTAGTTTCTGGGAGCAGCTTGGTTTAGTTAGGCTCAAGGCCGCGAAATTAACAATCAGCACGACTATGGCTTTTAGATATTTCCCTTATTTTCACGATTAGATATTTAAGCTCCAAACTCTAGTAAAGTAGGTATGGAGTTGCGATCGTGACGGATCCAATAGACAATCCTCTTATTGCTTACAATGTTTTAGAAAAAAAGATTATTAAGTCTGGTCTTTGCACGGCCTGCGGAGCCTGCGAAGTTGCCTGTCCTGTAGCTGCATTGCAGATTGAAGGCGAAAAGGTTAAGCGGTTGCATGACTGTTCAAAGGATCTCGATCTTTGCCCCATCTGCTACGAGATCTGTCCTCATTCTGATAGGCTTCTTCTCAGAAGCTTGCGCCCAGTTTCAGAGGCGCCGGTCAGAAGTGAAGCATTGGGATATTATAGGAAATTGCTCCTTGCCCAAGCGGCAGATCCGAGGTTAAGAGAACAAAGCCACGGGGCTGCTGTGGTCACGGCGCTCTTGAAATATGGGATTGAGGAGAAGATTTTTGATAGTGCGATAGTTTCTGAAGGTGAGGCCGAGAATCCGTCTAAACCGAAGCCTTCTGTGGCAATTGTCCCCGATGACATTCTGTCTGCTACTGGCTCGAAGTTCTTTCCTTCGGCCGTTGCAAAGGCATTTGGAAGTGCAGTGACCGGATATGGGAAAACAAAGATAGCCTTTGTAGGCGTGCCCTGCCATATTTTGGCACTTCGTAAGATGGAAGCGTGGCAACATAAGACTAGTGCGAACCTGAAATTGACGATTGGACTTTTCTGTTTCGGCTCTTTTTCGTTGACTCCTCTGCTGGAACATATCACGGAGACTTACAAGATCAAGCCCTCTCAAATTAAATCGATGCATCTTTCGAAAGAGTTAGTTGTGGAGACTGTGAAGGGAGAGATAAGACTTCCCATGGAAGAAGTGGAGCAGCATATTCTTCAAAGTTGCCGGACTTGCGTGGATTTCACTTCTGAGGTGGCTGACCTCTCGATCGGAAGCGCTTATCCATTAACAGATTGGTCAACGGTTATTATCCGGACTAAAGAGGGAGAAGACTTCTTTTATGGCGCTGTGGAAAAAGGCATAATCAGCACGTGGGCTATAGAGGGAGAGCCTAAAGTGTTTGAACGCGTGGTCAGAGCAGCATTGACTAAGAGAACGAATGCTCTCAAAGCAGTAAGCAAATGGGAGAAAGCACACGGGTTCCTGCCTGTCCGGCTGTTAAGAGAGACAGAAGCGCTAGCCCACGTGAAAGTTAAAGATATAATGGAGCCGCATCTCAAAACAGTTCCAAGTACTATGACAGTCAGCCAACTTCTTGAGTTGATGGCAAAGCAACAATACACTGGATACCCTGTCACAAATGAGGGCGGCGAACTTGTCGGTACAGTGACCATTGAAGAAGCATCAATGGTGGACAAGAAGAACAGAGACCAAACGCTAGTAGGTAATATAGCCAGGCCAAACCTCGATGTTGTTTATCCCGAAGAAACGGCCCTTGATGCGTTTAGGAAAATGAGTAACCAAGAAACTGGAAGAGTCATAGTGTTGGATCCGTCAGATCCGAAAAAACTGATAGGCATTGTCACCAAAGCGGACCTTATGCATGCACTCGTGCGTTCCAGCTCGTAACGCTCGCTTCGAGAAACAGAGGTTCTAGGCAACATAAAAATTGCGAATATAATGGCTAAGAACGTTAAGACCATGGCACTGAATAATAGTGTATACCAATTCTTGGTTTTAGTTCTAAGATGTAACCACGTTGGCTATCCAATGGTTGACGATGTAACTGAAACCGACCTGATGTGTACTTTAACGATGCAATAAGCGGCCGCTAAAATCACCTTTATTAAGGTAACCTGCCTTAATTTATTATTTGATTTTAGGTGCCTAGATTTTATGGCTGAAAGCCCCGTTGAAACGAAGCAAAGAAGCAATTCTTTAGCAGTTGTTTTATTTATTGTAATAGCTGTTGCAGCTGTTTTTGGCGTCGTTTTAAATTTAGTTTATCCTGAATTTAGTAATATGTTGTCTGGAGCAACTTACGTTTCGGGCGGTGCTATTTACAATGCGATTTATGTTGTGCTTACCATGGCCGCTGATGCGCTTTATCTTTTCGGCGGTGGTGTGATAACTTTTGGCGCCATATTTGTAACGATTCGGTTTATTCAATGTAAACTTAAGGATCCGCTTCAGTCATCAAACTCTACGCATTACTTGTCAGGTTATCTAACGTTAAGTCTTAACTTTTTTATTGGCGCAGAAATCATCCGCACAGTAGCCGTTAGAAGTGTTCCTGAGTTCGAATTGCTTTTTTTGGTAATTTTCAGCCGAGGTCTCTTCAGTTTGATTCTTTACCTGGAAAGAAGATGGCATGGGACAGCTGAAACAGAATAATTCGCTTCTTTCATACTTAACTGTAATTTGCTGAAAACCATGAGGTTTGCATTATTTTAGTTGTTAATATTTAAATCTGAGTGCAGTACTTTATAGAAACTAGCTCGGGTAGTACGGGAGAACGAAGAGCTGTGGGAGAGAGTATAGCTAATAATCAGGCTGATGGCATTTATTTAAGGATAGACGATCATCTGCCAATTGCTGATAACATTGTTTTTTTGTATAGTTTTTGTGTAGACAACCTTTATTTTTATTATCCCGCTTTGAGATACGGCAAGTGTAAATTTAACTCTATCTTGGGGCAGCTTTAATGTTTAAAATCAAAAGTATTGATGGAGAAATATTACTTGCTTTATGAAGCTTTTGTTGAAGCCTTCATTGCATTTATCTTAATTTTCATTTCAACGTTTGTTATTTACACTTTAGGTAAAAGGTCAGCACCTAAAACCACCATAAGCGAAAACGAGCAAGCATCATATGCTTGTGGAGAAAAAGCGTCATTCCTCGGATTGAAAGTCAACGTATCGCTATACAAGTACCTAATTTACTTCGTAATTTTTGATTCAGCCGTACTGATACTCGCTTTTGCATCTTTTGCTATAGCAGCAACAAACCCGCTTTTCTTAATCCTTTATCTTGGCATACTTCTTGCTGCAGGTCTGGTACTTTTAGAAGGGGGTAAAGACTAACGTCGAAAATGGTAACATGGGCGCGTGTAAAATCTCCCTGGGTTTTACATTTCAACTCTGGTGCCTGCAACGGATGCGACATAGAAATAGTTGCCTTACTAACACCAAAGTATGATGTTGAACGCTTCGGCGTAAAACTTGAGCCGTCGCCGAGGCACGCTGATGTCTTACTAGTAACAGGTTGCGTCACCCAACAATGTGCAGAACGATTGAAACGAGTTTATGACCAAATGCCGCAACCTAAATTCGTCGTAGCTATCGGTGCATGTGCATGCTCAGGCGGCGTTTTCGCAGGAAACTACAATGTGGTTGGCGGTGTCGACAAAGTGATTCCAGTTACGGCCTACATACCCGGGTGCCCTCCGCGTCCAGAAGCAATTTTGGATGGTGTGGTTAAACTTCTAAATGCACTAAGTCCACCTAAACCAAAGAAGCAACCTAAACCAAAGAAGCAACCTAAACAAACTAAGCAACCCGAATTGCCCAAGGAAGAGGCAAAAACTGAGGTTACTACACCAGAAGCTGTAACCCCACAAGAAACTAAACCGATAATTGAGGAGACAAAACAAAATGCAAACCAGTAAAATAGACATTATTAACGTTATTGAATCCAAACTTAAGGATAAAGTCCAAATCCAACTAGGGCAACTTGGCAAAGCCGCAATAGTCACCACCAATGGTTTACACAGAGATGTGCTCAAAGCCATGGTGGAAGCAGATGAAAAAACCGCTATTGTAGCTATCACAGGCTTAGATCTTGGAGCAAACCTAGGCGTCTTATACCATGTTCGCACTTCCAATGCGTTCCTGACCATACGCGCAGAAGTGCCAAAGGACAACCCAATAATTCAAACTGTAATTGACATTATTCCCGGTGCCGTATTTCATGAATTAGAGGTGGCTGACCTCTTAGGTGTAGTCTTTGAAGGAAACAAGCTTCCAGGGCACTTTGTTTTATCAGAGTATTGGCCTGAGGGCGTTTACCCATTAAGGAAAGATTGTAAAGCCAGCGAGATAAAACTTAACCCGCCTCCAACCGAAGAAGTAAAACAATCTGAATATGGCAAGGTTGTAAAAATCATTATTGGCCCACAGCATCCTGCGTTATTGGAGCCGGAAAAATTCGCTGTAACGGTTGATGGGGAAACAGTTACTAAAGTTGAACCTAGAATCGGGTACGTTCACAGGGGAATAGAAAAGGCAGCTGAATCACGTACTTATCTGCAAGATGTTTACTTGGTTGAGCGCATCTGCGGAATATGTAACACCATACATGCTTGTGACTTCGTTGAATGTGTTGAAAAAATATTAAAAACTGAGGTTCCGGCAAGAGGCAAGTATCTGCGAGTAATAGCTTTAGAACTCAACAGGCTACATAGTCACTTACTAACTTTGGGTCATGCAGGTTTAGAAATTGGTTATGAAACGCTATTCCAATATTTCTGGAGAGACCGAGAGCCAATTATGGATCTAATTGAGTTAACTAGTGGTAACCGTGTTTACTCATCCCTCATGACCGTAGGCGGCGTAAGACGTGACATAAGAGAAACTGATATCCCCAAAATCAAAACCACCCTAGTTGATCTGAGAAAGAAACTGCCGTTCTACAAGCAAGTCTACCAGGACGAACCTTCAATAAGGGCTAGAATGCAAAACGTGGGCGTGCTTAAAAGAGAAGATGCATTGAAACTGTGCGTTGTTGGTCCCGTAGCCCGAGGTTCAGGGGTTGACATTGATGTGCGCAAGGATGAGCCTTATGAGGCGTATGCCGAGATTCCGTTCAAAGAGATAGTTTACACTGCTGGCGATACTTGGTCAAGAATGAATGTTCGTATGGATGAAGTTGAACAAAGCATCAATATAATTGAGTACGCCATTGACCACTTGCCAACAGGACCGTTCAGAGTTAAGGCGCCGAGAGTTGTGCCTGTAGGTGAAGCCGTTAACCGTGTTGAAGCTCCAAGAGGCGAGTTATTCTGCTACATTAAGAGTAACGGTACGGCTTTCCCAGACCGCGTTAAAGTGCGCACGCCAACATATGCTAACATCCCAGCTTTCCTTAAAACAGCGATAGGTGAAAACATAGCTGATATTCCTCCAAACTTTGTTAGCTTAGATCCATGCTTCTCATGCACTGACCGGTGACAATTAATGATTGATTTTTTCCTATTCTTCGGCATCTTAATTTTCCCTGGCTTCGCATTCATACTACTGTTAACTTTATTCTGCGATTGGGTTGAACGAAAAATCGAAGCCCGCATACAAAATCGTGTTGGTCCGATGGTCGCAGGACTAGGTGGAATTCTTCAGCCGTTAGCCGACTTCATTAAGCTATTAACAAAAGAAGACATTGAACCAAGAGACGCTAAGAAAACAGTTTTCAGGTTTGCCCCGCTTATAGCGTTTACGATTATGGTTTTCGCGATGTGTTTCTTACCTATTGATGGTTCAAGTGTGCTTTCCGCCAGCGGATTTAATGGCGATTTAATAGTTATTTTGGCATTTGTTACGATTGCTAACTTTTTATTGTTCCTTTCCGGTTGGGCATCTTGCAATCCTTATGGTACTATTGGTTCAGCCAGAGTGCTTACCCAATTTTTAGGCTATGATATACCGCTTTTCTTGCTTGCTCTAACGCCCGCATATATCGTTGGAAGTTTAAGCATTGCAGTTATAGCTTCAAGTCAATCTCTTCCCCTTATACTCTTGGCGCCGTGGGCTTTTGTGCTGTTTGTAATAACTATGCAGGCGGAACTGGAAAAAGACCCCTTTGATACTCCGAATGCAGAAAACGAGGTCGTTGGAGGATTAGAAACTGAGTACACAGGCGGCAAACTTGCCTTTCTTCACTTGACGCGTGATGTGCAAATTGTTTTCGGCTCAGCATTAGTAGTTGAATTGTTCCTCAGCGGGCCGTACGGACCAGTGTTCTTTGGGGTCCCGGCGTTCTGGTATACGTTGTGGTTTGTTCTCAAACTGTTAGCAGTTGTAATAATTACTGAGTATATAACGACCGTTTTTGCAAGGTTGCGCATTGACCAGGTATTGTCAGCTAACTGGAAGATAATCTTACCAGCTGCAATATTATCGCTAATGCTTACTGTAGCATTGGTTACGTGGATTTATCCAGGGGTGGTGTAAAAATGGCAAAGGCAAAAAAAACGCGTGTATCTCCGATGTTCAAAAGAGCAGTGTCGCATATCTTCACCAAGCCAGCAACATGCAAATATCCCTTTGTGAAACCGCAGCTTCCCGACGACTTCCGAGGCCAACAGGTATTCGACATTAATCTATGCGTTAGTTGTGGTCTATGCAGTCGCGATTGCCCAGCAAAAGCAATTGAAATGGTTGAAGTTGATGGCAAAAGACGCCCACTGTTCAAGCTTGATCAATGCATCTTCTGTTATCAGTGTGCAGAAAGTTGCCCCCGAAACGCGATTAAGAGCTCGGTTTTCTACGAGTTAGCCACAACTGATAAATCCTCATTAGTAATAAAGCCTCAAGCAAGCGCTCAGAAAGGTGAATAGTAATGATCCTTGAAGCCATCTCAATAGGCTTAATAGTTTCCGCTTGCTTAGCCCTGTTTCTCGATGAAGCAGTTTATTCGGTTACCGCTTTGGCAGCAACTTTTCTTTTTACCGCATTAATTTACGTGTTAAGCGGAGCAGTTTTTGTGGCTATTTTCCAATTTGCCGTTGGAGTAGGCACATTAGCTATCCTGTTCTTATCAGGCGAAATGTTAAGTGATAAACCAACAAAGAAAACCTCGCCACGGAACGTCGCAGCCTTGATTGGTGCAGGAGTGGTTTTATCGTTACCTGCGATTTTCCTTTCAGTTTCGGGTTCGCCAGTGGCAGCTTCTTCTAACGTTTCTTTTGGTGATGCTTTGTGGAGCTTAAGGGGTCCGGATGTTATTTTGCAAGGCTTAGTTATTCTAACAGTGGCTTTAGGAGTCGCTATAGTCTTGTATGAGAAGCGGAACGGTGGAAAATAATGGATTTCGTTATTTTATCACTAGTAATGCTGGCAATTGGCATTTATGGCTTGCTAACCAAACGTCAGCTCTTGAAAGTTTTCATATCTGTGGAGTTAATCGCCACTGGCGCTACTTTGAATTTTGTTACGCTTGCTTCTGCCATGAATAAAGGTTTAGGGGAAGTATTCCTGATCTTGGCGTTTTCTACAGATACTGCCATTAGTGCGGTAATTTTGGCGTTGCTTGTTATTGTTTCAAAAAAGTATGGAACAAGTGACATTAGTGAAATAGTAAAGATGGAAGATAAAGGTGAAAGTGAGGCTGAACTGTAGTGTTGCTTGATGATGTTTCATCGTGGCTTGTTTGGGTATTACCGCTCGTTTCCAGCTTGTTTGTTCCGCTTTTCGCAAAGTACAGCGCGCGCGCTCGGGACTACTTTGTCATTGCAGTTTCTGCGGTTACTGCTGGGTTGGCGCTTTCCCTTGTTCCCGGCGTCTTTTTCGGCAGTGGAAAAGTTATAGACATATCAATTACTTGGATTTCAGGTATCAACGCAGGTGTATATGTTGATCCACTCAGCGTGTTGTTCACGGCGCTTGTTGCTTTCTTCGGCCTAATCATTCTTATTTATTCTTTGGGTTACATGAAGGGGGAAGAAGGATTAACACGATATTACTTTTTGATGCTACTTTTCGTAGGCTCAATGATTGGCCTTGTAATCTCAGATAATCTTATTCAGCTGTTTATTTTCTGGGAAATGGTGGGTTTTTGCTCATACGCGTTAGTTTCCTTCTGGTACAAACGGCCAGAATCGATAAAAGCAGGTCATAAAGTTTTCATTATGACGCGCATCGGCGATGCATCCCTCCTTGCGGCTATAGGTATTCTTTACGCGACTTTTGGAACTTTTAGTTTTCACTTAATAATAGGCGACATCCAATCAGCCGCAACTGCGGGAACTTTAAATACGGGACTCATGGTTACTGTTGCCTTCTTGGTTTTAGGCGGCGCTATAGCGAAGTCAGCTCAGCTTCCGTTGTTCACTTGGCTTTATAGCGCAATGGAGGCACCAACCTCAGTCAGCGCCCTTCTTCATGCTGCAACAATGGTTAAAGCAGGTATCTATCTTCTCGCAAGATTCATCCTCATATTTGCAGCAGCAGCTCCTCTGATGGTGGCGCTTCAGCCGCTGTGGTTACCAACAGTTGCTTGGATTGGCGTTTTAACGGCGTTTGTTGGTGCCACGTTGGCTTTTACCACAACGGACATCAAGGGGGTTCTTGCGTATTCGACTGTTAGTCAACTTGGTTTTATGATGGCTGCGCTTGGTGCGGCTCTTAATGGACCTGCTTCTGTGGGCTGGTTCGCAAGTTTATTCCACATGGTTAGTCATGCTTTCTTCGAAGGCCTTGGATTCCTCCTTGCCGGAGGCATCATACATGCCCTCGGCACTAGGGATATGCGGTTGATGGGTGGCTTAAGGAAAGCTATGCCCGTTACCTTTGTTCTAGCTGTTATAATGGTGATAACTACAAGTGGTTTGCCTCCTTTTGCCGCGTTTTTCAGCAAGGGTTTAGTCATCACAAGCGTAACTGATGTTGGAAACCTCGCACAAATAGTTCTGCTTTATATCACAACGGCAATCACTTTCGCCTACAGCCTGCGGTTCTTAAGCCTAATTTTCATGGGTAAAGAGTCCGAGCACTTGATTAAGCAACATCCGCATGAGGCTCCAAACGTCATGCTATATCCAGCTGCTATACTTGCAGGTTTGTGCATCGTTTGGGGTCTAGCTGAACCTTTGGTTTTGACCTTTATGCATGTCGACATTGGAGTCACGCTGCTGGGTTCATTCCTTAGCTTAGAAACACCAATTTTCCTGGCGCTTCTTGTTCCGACCGGCTTACTTGTGTATTGGTTTTACTACAAGGATTCTCAAACCATGAAAAGCGTCGTTGCTGGTCTAAATCCAGTAGCCACTGTGCTAAAGCACGGTTACTTCTTTGACGACTTCTACTATGCCGTAGCCAAAGGAACAACTAAACTTGCTGAAGGCCTTGGAGTTGTTGAAGACACGCTATTCAGCCGCTTCCCACAAGCAGTATCATCATCAGTTGTCGCAGGCGCCAAGTCAACTCAGAAATCTCTTGATGTCTTAGCTGATCAGTTATTAAACGTCCTTAATCCATCACGTAAAACTTCAGAAGCGAAAGAGCGCTCATCTTCCTCGCTTCAACATTACTTAGCTGCGGCAGTGCTAGGCTTCATACTGATCGTAATACTGATAATATTAACCGTAGGAGTGTAAGTAAAAGCGGGTGGAAATTCATGGTTGAAATTATAGACGTTGTATTACCGATAATTACCCTAGTTATTTCAGCATTACTGACCATTCCTGTTTTCAGAGTAATAAGAAAAACTAATTACAGAACAGCCTTAACGCTAGGCTGGTTCATAGCTGTTTTTTTAATTGCGGGTGCAGCCGTCGCTAACTTGGTAATAAAGTATTACAGTACGTCGTCGCCCCCCGTTCTTAACCTTTCATTAAGCAGCACCGCAACGTCAGTGTTTTCGACTTCTTTTTTGGTGGATGCAATTTCAGTTTATATGGCAGTAATCGTAGTTGCAATCAGCTCAATAGTCGTAATTTACACAGTGTTATTTGTTGACTCAAATGACAAACCATCCGCACGATACTTTGCTATAATGCTAATGATTACCGCGGCTTTGCTGGGTGCAGTTCTTGCGGGCGATCTTCTGACACTTTTCATATTCTGGGAGGCCGGGACAGCAGGTGCTGCCTTCTTAATGTTGTATAGGAAAAATGCGTTAACTTTGAACGCTACGTTGAAGTATCTGGTTATGGTTATAATTGCTTCGTCGTTTGTGATTTTTGGGCTCTCGATCGTTTATGGTTTAACGGGAAGCTTGAACTTTTTGGATGTTCGGCAGGCTTTGTTGACTTTAGGTTATAGTCGGCTGCTTATTGTGGGCTTCATATTTATTGCGGCGGGCTTTGCTACTGAGGCTGCGATTGTGCCTTTTCACTTTTGGCTCCCTGATGCTTATACGGCTGCTCCGGCAACTTCGTCGGCTTTCCTTTCAGCTCTTGTTGATCAAGGCAGCTATTACATTCTGATTCGAGTGTTAATTTATATTATAACTCCGAGTGGTGCGTTAAACTGGACTCTTACGTTGGCCATCTTGGCGGCGTTAACCATGATTGTCGGCAACTTGTTTGCATTATTGCAGAATAACGTGAAACGTTTGATAGCGAACATCTGCGTCGCTGATGTCGGCTATAACCTTGTAGCGATAACAAGTGTAACTTCGCTTGGTATAGTGGGTAACCTTTACTTCTTTTTGATCGGCGGCATAACCACGGCGTTGGCTTTTATGTCGGTTGGCATCATAAATCGTCATGGGTTTAGAACCTTTGATGATTTTGCGGGGCTGGGAAAGAAGATGCCTTTTGTGAGCTTAGCGTTGGTGATGGCTGGGCTGTCATTTGCGGGTGTTCCACCGTTCGGGGGATTTATTGCTAAATACTTTGTTTTTACGGCGGCGTTGCAGGCGAACTTAGCTTGGTTAGCTGTTATAGGTGTTTTGACAAGTGTTCTTCAGGCTGCGTACTTGTTTAGGTTGATAAATGTCATGTATTCAAGGAAACCCAAAGATGAGACGGTGATAAAAGAATCTAAACGGTTACTCATCCCCGTTTTCATCCTAGTTGCTGTTATAATTATCTTAGGAATATATCCACAAATCATCCTTAATCTCATTCAGCCTGTGGTGAACCAACTGCACAATTTCATTACCTAAACCGCTGGAAAAAAGTAACGCAATCACTGTCGCATTCACCGCTAATTCAGTATTTCCTTTTTGGCTGCTTTGCTTTGGCTTCGATTTTTTGCAATATGGGTTGTCTATTTTGAAGAGGAATTTTTTTCTGTTTTTTGTTCTATTTGTTTTGGGTTGCTTTTTTGTTTCTGGGCTCAAATCGGTTGCAGGTTGAGTATTGAAAAGTCCTAGATTGTCTTGGAAAGTATTTCTGTGTACCGCCTGCGTATCTGTACGTATCCTTGCGTATCTTCGCGTACTAAAAAATCAGGTTCTGGGTGTCTCTATGTCTTGCTTAGCGTCGCTGCTTATCATTTGGTGTGTTTCGTGTGCAGACAGAATCTTTACAGCTGCAAACCCTCAGAGCCAGCGGTTAGGCATTAAAAGAAGAAGAAAGATGAAGAATTTTGTTTCTTCTCCTTTCACTTTGAGCGATGCCTCGGATATGCTATCGTTGATGAGGCTTACGGATAGAAGAGTCTTTGATTGTAGCTTCGGTATCAGTTTAGACGGATGAAGGGTTAATGGAGCCTGTTCAACTGGTAAAGACAAAGATTAAGCCACTGGGTTTTATCATTGACAAACTGCAGGGTGAAGAGTTATGGCTTAAAATGTCGTTTATAATCTGGAGTTCTGAGTGCTATGAAGGAAAACTGTTTGGGGATGGATTTTCTTTTTTTATTTTCTGGTTTGTCCGTTTCCTAAGATGACGTATTTTGTTGTTGTTAGATGCTGTGCGCTCATGGGTCCTCTGGCGTGGAGTTTTTGTGTGCTGATGCCTATTTCAGCGCCTAGGCCAAATTGGTTTCCGTCTGTGAATCGTGTTGATGCGTTCCAGTAGACGGCGGCGGAATCTATTTCTCGAATGAACTTTATGGCTTTGTCGAAGTTGGTTGTGAGGATGGAGTCTGAGTGTTTGGTGCCATATTTGTTAATGTGCCTGATCGCGTCATCTAAGTCTTTCACGACTTTTACTCCTATGATTAGGTCTAAGTATTCTGTGTACCAGTCTTTTTCAGTTGCGGGTTTCACGTCTGGAACAATCTTTCGGGTTTCTTCACAGCCTCTTACTTCCACGCCTTCCTTTCTAAGCGCTGCAATTACAATTGGTAGGTATTGCTGGGCAATTTTGTTGTGGACTAAGAGTTTTTCTGCTGCGTTGCATGTTCCTGGTCTTTGACATTTAGAATTTATAACTATGGGCGTGGCTTTGTCTAGGTCAGCGTCTTCTTCGACATACACGTGGCAGTTGCCGGTTCCTGTTTCAATAACTGGAATACGCGATTTCTCCACCACTGTCTTGATTAAGTCTGCGCCTCCGCGTGGAATAAGTACATCAATATACTCACGCATACGCATCAGTTCTTCTGCAACACTTCGTTCCGGTGAATTTACTACTTGAATTGCGTCAACTGGCACATTTGTTCCTGTCAATGCGTCTCTTAGCACTTCGCCGATGGCTACATTTGACTTTAAAGCGTCTGAGCCGCCTCGTAGAATCACGGCATTTCCAGATTTAATGCAGATTCCCGCTGCATCCGAAGTGACATCTGGGCGTGATTCATAAATTACTCCTATAACACCTAGAGGCACGCGAATTTGGCTTATTATCAAGCCATTCGGTCTGGTCCAACTGCTTGTGATCGTGCCAATTGGGTCAGCTAAGGCTGAGACTTCGCGTAGGCCATATGCCATCGTTTGTATTTTCCGTTCGTCTAATGCTAAACGGTCAAGTAACGCGCATTTGAGCCCTTTGGCTTTGGCAGCTTCTACGTCTGCCTTGTTTGCAGCCAAAATCTTGTCAGCATTAGCCTCGAGTGCGTTTGCCATCCTGCAAAGGGCAGTGCTTTTTGTTTCTGCTGAAAGCTTTGCCATTTCAACTGAGGCGGCTTTTGCTTTCTTGCATATCTCTATTATCATTTTTCTTCCTCAATTAAGTGTATATTTCTATGTTCAATAACTTCTTTAGGTTTATCGGAACCAAGTTTCTTTTGCACGTCTGGTACTTGTAATCCTTTAATTATGTTTAACTCACCACTGGTATAATTCGAATTACCTTTTGCAAACTCAGCCTCGTTTTCATCAACAACGCTAACAACGTCGCCACTGTTAAAGTGTCCCACAACCCTTGTTATGCCGACTGGCAACAAACTTGAACTTTGAAGTATAGCTTTCTTGGCGCCCTCATTTATGTGGATTTGGCCTTTAACCGTAGCTCCGTATGCAATCCAGCGTTTTACCGCAGGCATTGGATTCTGCGGTTTAAAGAAGGTGCCAACATCTTTACCCGAAAGAATGTCAAGTAACACGTTTTCTTTTCTGCTGTTTGCTATTACTACTGGAATTCCGCATGAAGTTGCAATTTCCGCTGCTTTGATTTTGCTTTGGATTCCTCCTCTGCCCAATCTGCTCTTTCCGTTAAGTGAGCTTTTCAATTCGGGCGTTATGGCGTTTACAGTTTTTATTAATTGTGCCCCTGGCTCTCGAGGGTCAGAGGTGTACAAGCCGTCGACGTCTGAAAGTATTATGATCATGTCTGCGCCTATTGCGCTTGCGACAAGAACTGAGAGGATGTCGTTGTCGCTGAAGTTTACTTTGTAGCCTTCTGTTTGTCTAAGTTCATCTACCGATGTTACATCGTTTTCGTTAATTATTGGGATAACGCCTGTTTTCATTAGCATTCTCAAAACGTTGCATGTGTGTACGTAGGATGCGCGGTTGGAAAGGTCTTCTGCGGTAAGTAGGATTTGTGCTATTTTTAGTCCGTGCTCTTTGAAGAGTTCGCGGTATTTTGTCATGAGTACAATCTGGCCGGTTGCGGCTGAAGATTGTTGAAACACTACGTCGTTAGGCTTTGGCGGAATACCTAGTTCTGCTATCCCTGCGGCTACTGCTCCGGATGTTACCAGGATGACTTTGTTGCCTTGTTTGGTTGTCGCTGCTATTTGATTGGTTAGTTTCTGCATTTCTTTTTCGTTAAGCTTTCCTTCGCTGGTTGTTATGCCGCTGGTGCCAACTTTAACGACTATTAATCTCGAAGACATTACTTAATCACTTTTTATACACAGACTTATTGGGATATGTTTGTCTCCCTCTTCCTTAAAAATGCAACCAAATTTGATTCACAGAATTGTGTTGTTGATTCATCCTGACTAGGCATTTAATTAAAAATTGCACAAGAATTTGAGAAAAATATATTAAGCATAGAGGCATGGATTTTCCAACATGTTAATAAACTTACTGCCCTTAGCCACATTAACGATTAACTCACCCCGCGTATTTTGGCTCGCACCAATCGCAGGTTTTATCGCCCTAATCGCTTCGCTTTTACTCATGCGTAAAATAGGTAAAATGAGCCCCGGCGGTCCAAAAGCCGTCGAAGTCGGGAATGCTATCCGCGAAGGCGCATATGCTTTCCTCAAAAGGCAATACAAAACAATTGCCATCATTACAGTTGTTGTCTTCATTTTGTTATGGGTTGCTTTGCCTACCGGTTTTCTTGGCTTAGGTACGGCTCTAGCCTTTCTAGTAGGTGCGGTTGCTTCCCTAGCTGCTGGTTATATCGCTATGGACAACGCTACAAAAGCAAACGTTCGAACAGTGGCGGCAGCGAAAGACAGCGGTGCGGAAAAAGCCCTTAAAACTGCATTTTATGGAGGAGCCACAATGGGTATGGCTGTTGTTGGTTTATCACTTTTAGGCGTAAGTTTTCTGTTTTTAGTTTATGGAGGTTACAATGCCCTGTTTGGCACATTGAGTGTCAATCAAGCAGCAACCTTAGGGAGAGACGCTGCAAGTGGAATCGTAGGCATGGGTTTTGGGGCCTCATTAATTGCCTTGTTTGCTCAGCTTGGAGGTGGAATTTACACTAAAGCCGCCGATGTGGGCGCAGACCTTGTGGGCAAGGTTGAAGCTGGTATACCTGAAGATGATCCACGTAACCCTGCAGTTATCGCTGATAACGTCGGTGATAACGTGGGTGATTCAGCAGGAAGAGGCGCAGACCTATTCGAGTCTGCAACTGGAGAAAACATTGGTGGAATGGTCATTGGTGGCTTAATTAGCATAGCCACTGGAAATCTGATTTTCCTATTTTTCCCGCTTATTGCACGAGCTCTAGGTATCTTTGCCACTTTGGTGGGTATGCCTTTCGTAAAGCTCACCGAAGCTGAAGCTAAACATCCAATGAAAGCTCTCAGAAAAGGTCTTATGGTAACTACAATAGTTGCAGGTGTTTTGTTCTTGCTTGCCACGATCTTCCTCCTAGGGAACATCTACTTGTACTTTTGTTTGCTCGCAGGCTTAGCAGCCAGTGTATCTATTGACTACATTACAGACTATTACACGGGACGAGACCGAGGTCCAGTCATGAGGATAGCTAAAGCCAGCGAAACAGGCGCGGCAACGAATATCATCACAGGCTTCGCCGTAGGACTCGAAACAACAGCCTTACCCATAGTTTCACTAGTCATCGCGCTTATACTGTCCTATTACTTTGGAACACAATTTGGTATACAAGCACATATACCAAATATAGGTGGTCTTTCTGGCTCTTTCATAGGCGGAATTTATGGAACTACTCTAGCCACAATGGGTATGCTTGCAGTAATGGGTATGGTGCTTGCGCTTGATGGCTTTGGGCCAATCGCTGACAACGCAGCAGGCATAGCTCAAATGTCTGGCGAAGGCGGCGCCGAAGAAACAATGGAAGCTTTAGACGCAGTAGGGAACACCACAAAAGCACTAACAAAAGGCTTTGCACTCGGCTCAGCATTACTTGCAGCCCAGCTGCTCTTTCAGACATACGCTTCAGAGGTTAATTCACACTTTGGCGGAACCTTTGTTGTGGATATTTCTAACCCAGCCGTATTGATAGCTGGCTTCATCGGTGCAATGATGCCTTTCTTCTTCTCTTCGCAGGCAATTAGCGCTGTGGGAAAAGCAGCCGCTGAAATGGTTGAAGAAGTTAGACGGCAATTCAGAGAAATCCCTGGCATCATGGACGGAACCGGCAAGCCTGAGTACGGTAAAGCCGTGGACATTAGCACAAAATCCGCGTTAAAAGGCATGGTTCTTCCAGGACTAGTTCTTGTGATTGTTCCGGTAGTTGTGGGTGTCCTCTTAGGACCCGAAGCTGTAGGCGCACTCGTAATCGGTGCAACTCTGTCAGCAGTTCCTCTTGCCTTACTGATGAACACCGGTGGTGGCGCTTGGGACAACGCAAAGAAATACATCGAAGCAGGACACCTCGGCGGAAAGAATTCGCCCGCTCATGCAGCGGCGGTAGTAGGCGACACGGTCGGCGACCCAATGAAAGACACAGCAGGACCAAGCCTCCACGTGCTCATAAAACTCCTCAGCACACTATCAATCGTCTTCATCCCGCTGTTCATTAACCTGCTACACCTTATTCATTAATCAGCTACGCCTCAAATGGCTCGGCAAACTTGTGAAACTTTTTTTCCCATAAGCTCTTTTTCGTTATTTTGCAGTAAAAATGTCGCTTTACATTAGCATGTTTTTATTTCTTGGTGTTGCAACTAGCTAACTAGAAAGTGTAGACTTTGAAGATTATTGAGAAGAATCTGGAGCAAGATTTCATTAAAGTAGTTCCTGACTCGCCAGATGATCTTTGGCACTTATATAACGTCATCTATAAGGGCGATGAGGTTTACGCTTACAGTTCAAGAGCTATAAAAAGTGACACTGAAACTTCGCGTCCTAAAAGTGCTGAGCGCGTTTCAGCCTTCATGGGCGTAAAGGTAGAATCAGTCAACTGGGACAAGTTTCTGGGTAAACTGCGGGTTCACGGTTTGATTTGTCATGCACCTGATATTATTCCTACGGGTGCACATCATACGCTTAGTATAGCTTTGAATCAGCCGTTGACGATTGTGAAAAAAGAATGGCCCAAACACTTACTGGACAGGCTCATGCGAGCAAGTGAAACTGAGAAACCCATGCTGATAATATCCATAGATGACGAAGGTTTTGCCATAGCGGAAACCAAGCAGTACGGTGTAGAAACTAGAGTTGAGCAACGCATGAGACTGCCAGGAAAACAGGAGGCCGACAAACGAGTTGAAGCCACAAAAGCATATTTTCGTCTTGCAGTCAACAGTCTAAATAATCTATGGGCTCAAAATCATAGTCCAATAGTCATTATTGGTGCTGGTTTTGTTAAGAGTGATTTTGTAAAATTTCTATCTGAAGAAGCTAAGGAAATGGTCAAATCGGTTGTTGATGTTAAAAGCGTTAACAATGGCGGCACAGCTGGTATCGATGAAGCCTTGCGGTCTGGTGTCTTGTTGAAAGCTGCGCATCAACTTCGAGTTGTGGATGAAACGGAAACCATGGAGGAAGTTATGAAACGGCTTGGAAAAGGCGAAGGCACGATAACTTACGGGCTTGGAGCGGTTGAGAACGCCGCTGAATTAGGAGCAGTAGAGAGGCTTGTGCTTGCAGATACTATGCTTCGAGATGCAGATGAGCAACAACGACTAAAACTGGAGGGACTCATGCGAGAAGTGGAAAGGAGGCGTTCGAGCGTAACTATAATCAGCACTGAGCATGAGGCGGGAGCAAAACTACTATCTTTAGGCGGAATTGCAGCGCTACTACGGTTCCCAATCTACCAAGACACTACAAAACTATAAACTATTTTTTTGTTTTTTGGGTTGGTGTTAACGGTTTAGGCTGAAATGTGCTAGCGGTTTCTCGCTTTTTTACGCTTTGTTTAGTTTCGCTCTTGTTTGGTGTGTCAACATCTGGTAAATCGAAGCGGTTTGGTTGTGCGTTCCATTGTTAAAAACTCTTAGCAATAGGAGCTTTCAAATGCTCATCAACATGGCTAGCCCTAGGGCTTCTTCTAGCGTGTAACGCTGTGCCTTCCTAACTCCATATCGCTGTTTAGGGTATTCTCGGTAACTCAACTATGTTAACCTCAAAAGAAAAAAGTAAACACATGGCAAAGGTTATTAAATCAATCAAGTTAGTTAGCTCTTCTAAAGAGGGGTGTTTTCCTTGAAGCGTGAAGAAGCCATATTAGTTTTAAAAGAGCTTTTTGAAAAATGCACATTTCTTGACGGTCATTATTTAGCACTGATGCCAGCAGGCTATGCTGGGTTACTATCTAAGGGGTATCAAATTTTGATTAAGACATCCCTTGACGAAGGAACAAGAAACTGTATGCAAGATGTTCTGATAAAATATAAGCTTACCATCAAAATTCAAGAAGCAGATACATTCATAATTTACCGGCCAACTTAAACAACAGACAATTTTTCACACAAAGAATTAGCAGACGGAGATTTCATAGAACCGTCGGGTGGTCTTTATAAATAGATGCTTTATATACCCCTGTACTATTTAAATACTCAAGCGCGTGATTTGACATGAGTAAAAGAAAACCAATCATTAACATCCAAAATATTGTAGCTTCTGTGTCGCTTAACCAAAAAATCGACTTGCAAAAAATTGTAGAAAAATTCCCGCAAACCGAGTATAACCCGAGCGTTTTTCCAGGTTTAGTTTTCCGACTTAAGAAACCAAAAACAGCCACCTTAATTTTTGGCACTGGCAAAATGGTCTGTACAGGCGCAAAATCAGAAAAAGAATCCCGCAGCGCGGTTGAAAAGGTAGTTAAAGAACTGCGAAGCGAAGGGATCCAAATTACGGAAAAACCAATCGTAAACATCCAGAACATCGTGGCTTCAGCGGAACTTGGCGGAGAAATCGACCTTGAAAGCTTGGTCTACAAACTTAGCAAAGTAATGTATGAGCCTGAACAGTTTCCCGGTGCTGTTTATAGGATGGATGAACCGAAAGTCGTGTTCCTTATATTCTCTGCGGGAAAACTTGTTTGTGTAGGTGCGAAAAAAGAAGAGCAGGTTTACGAAGCAGTCGACAAAATCCAGGCGCTACTTGAAGAAAAAGAACTCATTTACTACCCCACTCCCTCTTAACCTATTTTTTCATTCTTCTGCGAACGGCAGGATTTAGGTCAGAAAGCTTTTTGAGCGCTAATTCAAAGGTCTCGTCTTGAGCTAATTCTCTTTTTACGAAAACTCCTGTTCTTCCCACTGTGTCGCGCTTCAGAAGTGCATGAACTCTATCCATAATAGTTTCAGTGGATATGCCTAAAATTTTAGCTGCGAACTCTTCTCTTCCAATGATGCTGCTTTCTACGTGACCTTTCTCTGATGGTTC
The DNA here is from genome assembly GCA_050013315.1 of Bathyarchaeia archaeon. Taxonomy (GTDB): domain Archaea; phylum Thermoproteota; class Bathyarchaeia; order Bathyarchaeales; family Bathycorpusculaceae; genus Bathycorpusculum. Next base: position 7,917 of record JBEKFM010000019.1, on the reverse strand, counting down.
GATAAGCATAAGTCGTTTGTCGACGCCTGCAACTCGGACGTCGGCTTTGAGTTGGCTTAGGTTGACTTCTCCCCCGAACTTGTAAAATTCCCTCTCCACTCTGCGCATTTGCATAAGCGGAAATGAAACAGTGGTCCGTTCGTCAATTTCAATGTGGGCTTTCATAGCGTAGGTTGGCGTTGCTTGAACAATTAAACGCGAATTAATTGATATGCTTGCTTTTTCTATGGCTGTTTCTACGAGGAAGCTATTTTGCACTTCGGGGATGAAGACGTCTATGTCGCTGTCCTTGCTCACGTCGCCTCTAGCTAAGCTTCCGTGCACTAGTGACTGCAAATGGAACAGTTCTAACGCAGCCATAATTTCTGCTGCTTTGTTTCTGAGCTCTTGAAGCAGAATCCAGCGTGAACTATTGTATGTTACTTCCTTGTAATCTGCGTGCCTTGTTGGCTTAACGGCCATTTTTACCAGCCATTTTAATGAATTAGTAAGCATTGTTTATTTAGTTTAGTCAACCACTCAGATGTTGAACCGTGAAAGCCGATGAATGCATCTGCCTGTAGTGCCTGCAAAACCAGAGAAGCCTTCTACTATAGAAAGTACTCCGGTGAAACGCTGTGCAAAAAATGCTTCACCCAATCCATAGAGGCAAAGGTAAGATCAACTATAACCCGCTACCAAATGCTCAGTTTTGATGACCATTTGGCAGTAGCGGTTTCAGGCGGCAAAGATAGCCTAAGTCTACTACACATTTTGGTGAAACTGAAGCGATTTCGACCAAAGACCTCACTTACTGCAGTAACTGTAGACGAGGGTATCAAAGGGTATAGGAATGAAGCCTTAGAAATTGCGGCTACAAGCTGCAAAAAACTCGAGATTCCTCATCATATCGTATCATTCAAAGAGCTTTATGGTTTTACGCTTGATGAAATAATGTTTAAAGTGCGCAGTAAAGGTGAAACTGAGTTAACTGCATGCGCTTATTGCGGTGTTCTTCGGCGGAGAGCTATTAACGTGGGTGCTCGACAGGTCAAAGCGGACAAAATTGCGACTGCTCATACGTTAGATGACGAAGTGCAAACGGTTCTTATGAACATTTTTCGCGGTGACATAGTGCGGTTGGCTAAGGAGAAACCAGTCACCAGTGATGTGCATCCGCTGCTTGTGCGTAAGATTAAGCCTTTCTGCGAAATCCCAGAAAAAGAAAGCGCCCTATATGCTTACGTTAAGAAAACCCCTTTCCAAGATACGCCGTGCCCTTACGCTTCTGAAGCTTTGCGCAATGACATTCGCGGGATGCTTAACCGCATGGAAGCCAAGCATGCTGGAACAAAATTCACCGTTTTCAAAGCGATGGAACGCTTAAGGCCAGCATTGGATGAAACGGCTAAAAAAGAAAACTTCAAAACATGTGTTGAATGTGGCGAGCCTTCGGCATTGGATTTATGCAAGACGTGTGAGATGCTACGGAATGTGCGTTAAGTTTGTTTGCGGTTGAAACCCTGTTCACTTTTTAGCTTGCGAAGCATTTCTGAGGCTTCAAAAGCATTGCTTGCTGAGGCTACTTTTTGGGCGCGCGTAAGATTTACTTGCGCGCCGCAGTATGGACAGATTTTGGTCTTTTGGCCCTTAACAGTCATCATTAACCCCGCGCATTGCGTGCATTTAACGATTGCAGTTTCTTTCATTTCTTGTTTGTCTTCCGAAAGGCTTTACGTCCAATCTCCAATTTGCATCTCCCGCATAATATCCCTTTTTCTTTTTTTGTTATGGTCTTTTCTTACCTAACCTGTTTAGGAGTGCTTGTTCATGGTTGAGGTAGGTAAGACAGAGTATCAAGCCCAACAGGACCAAGCAGCCGGCCAGCTGCAGCAAGTTTATGATTCAATGCTCGAGAAGGTCCGGTGCAACAAGGATAAAGAGCAGGGCGCCCGGGAGGCACTCGCCGTTTACTACGTACATCGACCCTTCCTGGAACGAGTCGCCGGCGTGCTGCAGGAGATCCGGGACCTGGTTGAGCTGCTCGAGGAGAGTTTAGAAGATATCAAGGCGCAGCGTGATAACCAAGAAGCCAAGGCCAAACGAATTAGCAAAGGCAGTCTAGTATCTAAACTTGTACCTTGCGGCAAACACTGTAGCGGCTGCCCTCACGGACCATATCTATACAGAGTAACCAAAGCAAATGGAAAAGCCGTTTGGCAATATATTGGTAAAGCCTCTAAGTAAAATTTATTGCGTAATTTCTTACCTACCTAAAGCAAGTACACCAAACATAAACAAGTTAGGTAAGACAGAGAGCACACAACCTCGAGGAAATATAGATATCTGAAAGTAGACGACTCGACGCAAAACTCTTATTTTAACGTTTAAGCCCTGATTTAAGGCTATTCAAAATAGTTGCCACGTGGAATCTTATCTGACACTTTACGACATGACGCGCGGCAACTTGACGTAAAAAAAAGAATAGTTAAGCTAGGCGATATCCCGCGTAAAATCACGCAAATGTCGCAATATTTCGCGGGAATAACCACGTACATTCAGGGGGTCTTGTGATGTACGTGGTAAAAAAAAAAGAAAAAGGGAATAGACAGCTATTCCTTAACAGGGTCGTTGAGAATCGCTTCAAACACCGGGTTGAGGTTGTATTGGTCGACTAAGCCTTTTGGTGTTGGCAAGAATTGACCTGAATCAATTCTAGCCCTGACATTTTCAACGAAGTTCCATTCTATATCCTGCTCAGGTGTATCACCTGTAACCGACTTAGCAGCGCGAAGCAGATCCATTACAGCTTTAGGTATTTTGACGCTGACCTCTTCATACAAAATGGGTTCGGCCTCTGTTTTTTCAGTGATTTGCTCTAGTATTATGCTTTTTAGCACTTGTTCAACGTCTTTGCCTTTTTTCTCTGCGAGTTGCTGAAGTATCTCAAACTCTAATTTTGGGATGTTTAAGACATACGGAGTTTTATCAAGCTCTAGCCCTGCTTTCGCAGTTTCCAGGTCTTCATCAATTATTTTTATTGCTTCTTCTACGGTTTTGCAGGATTTGATTTTTTGTTTTACTGCTTCGACAGTTTCGATTGCTGCTATAATTTCTATTTCTTCTTGACTTGACAATTTTATTTCTCCTTTTCCATATTGCTTCGTATTATGTTAGCGTAGAAACACATATATATAATTTATCATCTTATGCTATGTGATAAGCCATAAAAAGGAGTGACGTTAACATATGTCTCAAGTAGAGGTCAAAGAAATGCGCGTTCCCATAAGCGTAACCTTGCCAAAAGAAGTCGTTGAATGGTTAGATCGTAAAGTCGAAAGCAGAGTGTACGCGAACCGGAGCCACGCGATAGAAGTTTTAATCCTGGATGCCATTAAACAAGAAAAAAAGGTTAGCGGCCAGGAGGTCTAATCTTTGTCTGAGGAAGACTGCCGCCGTTGGCTTGTTATATTGGAAGCTAAGTTTCCTGAGCTGAGAAAACCAAAAGGCGAACAAGAAAGAGATTAAAACCCTTTTTCCTATGGTTCTTGTTTTAGCTTAGAATTCTTCTTTAATGATGATAACCGATAGATGCTTGCTTGTGAAGCACCTACCTTTGCAGCAATTTGAGCAGGAGTTAATCCCCTTCTGAGCAAGAATAGAATTGCATTTTGTATCTCTGATTTAGGCGCAAAAGCGGCTCTTAACTTAAGAAAAGCCGCTTCCAGGTCTTTCTCAGATTGAGAATCCAACGATGTCTCGACGCATTTACCTATGTTTTTCGTCAAACTTGGAATGAAAAAACCATTTACACGTGGGCCTAACCAATCAGCTTTCCACCTGGCAATATCAAAAACAAATCTTCTGAACTTAGCAAAAGCAACCTCATCATGACTATTCAGGAACCCTAACGGAAGACGCACGATCCAGCCGTTTTCAGTTTCGACAACGGCATCTATGAGGTCTTTGTTGTCATTCAAAAACGTTTTAAGGCCTGTCTCCATTTCAACCATACTAAGCCCTAAAAGAAAAAAAGAAAAGAAAATTTAATTGCTTGTTCTTGTCGTCTATGTATAAATCGGTCCTTTTGGTCTAGGTATTTTTTTAGCTATTAGTTTACCATCTTCGACTGATAACTCCATTTCAGAGCCGACGTCAACTTTTAGAGCTGTCATAAGTTCTTCAGGGAAAACGAAAGCAGCGCTGCCTCCCCACTTCTTGATTGTTCGCTTGAAAATTACATTATCCATTTTCCGTTTACCTCTGTTAACTAAAGTTATACTGAAGTTATATTTAAGAGTTGTTTAGTGGGGTGTGTCAGGGGGTTTGAGATTTCCTGCATTCTTCCAGAACTGTTCTCTTTAAGAGATTTCTTTTCTGAATTGTTGTTAGGTAGTGTACCCAAATGCCTATTTCGTCTATTCCGTAAATTTGGCTGTCGTATTCTGGAACCTGGTAAGTGTAAAATTTCGGTAAAGTTTCTGTCAGGTTTGAAAGGTCGGCTAGGAGGCCTAACTTTTTACTTAATTCTGTAAGTCGGTTGAATTGTGGATCGTCTATGAGTTTCAGTAGCCGTTTGCATTCGTTGCTCAACAAACCAATTTGGCTAGTAGCCTCTGCAAAATTAAACTTAACCGCCGGAGTTTCAGATTCCTCGCCAAGGTCATTCTCAACAAGCCACCTGAAGCGCTCAGAGTTGCTTTTTACTCCTATTTCCTTGTTATGAATCGTCCACTGTTTCCAAACGCTTTCTTCGATTCTGAGCGTGTACTTTTTCAGGTTTTCCTTGCTATCTTCCGGGATTGCCAACTTACCTAAACCTCAATAGAAAAAGGATTCATTGCTGCAACATCATTAATTATAACGGCGTTGTATAACGGTGTTGTATAACAGCGTTATGTTAAATAACATGGTTCTGGCCGTCTCAGATTGCGCTTTAAGCAATGTAAAACATGTAAACCTGTAAAACACGTAAAACAAAGACTGCTTTTTCAAGAGCAATCACGCCGCCGCTGTTTACTATGGACTTTTCTCCATGAAAACCTTAGAAACACACTGAGAAAACGCTGTTATTGCCTTCAAAGCGACGTCGCTTAGCATGGCAGAGCATATAAACGACTGCCCTTTGTTCCATTTGCATCCCCTTACCCTTTTCACATAATCTACTTTAATAATCGCGTGTTTTGAACACGCGCGCACGCGAAACGACGTCGGTTTTGGGGGGTAGTCCCTTTTTCTCTCTTAGGCATGGGAAAACCATAGACGTTTAGCAATAGCTAAACGCTATCTTAACTCTCACCTAACCGACGGCGACGGCGCTTAATTTTTTTTTGCGTTTGAAATTTTGTCTAGATGGAACGCAAACATGTCAAATCAACATACTCAAACAGGTTAACGAAAGATTCCAGAACTGCCAGTTTCTAAAACGGTACAAGTCCATGTACTTAATAGATATTAAGTTAAGAATGGGCTAACCTTTTGTTTTTTGTTTTGAGCTGTACACACGACCGCTGTTAGGGTAGGGTAGCAGTTAAGAAAAGAGAGAACCGAAAGAGGGTAACAACTTGAGTAAAGAGAACAATAAACTCTCTCGATTCTCTCAAAAGAAAAAGCTAAATTCTATAACGTTACGGGGAATTTTGGTTTAGATTTATGCCTAAGACAGACTACTCCAAGAGCACCAAGGCCTATGGACCACAACGAAGCGAAAATGTAGGTTAGCGCAAAAGCCAAAGCACCGCTGATTAAGGGAATATGGCCGACAATTTTAGGGATAAGCAGACTTAGAGGATTCAAAAAATATGAAGGCAAAAGCGATAATAGAGGCCATGAAGTTAAATGAAAAATGTGAAAATTTACACCAAAGCAAAAGGCAGTCAAAACCAAAAACAGAGAACCAACAACCTTTAATTTTTTGCTCATAGCATCATCAAGAGAAAAAAACAATTTTATTTTTCTATTAGGGATAGCTGAAGGCAATTTAGGATTTAGGATTCGGTATAAGACAAGGAACTCACCTCACCTTCAGCTATCCCCTACTTTTAACGTATCCATGTGATTTCTTAGCGATTGTTCCAAGAGAATCAACCTTTTCTATAACCCCGCCATTGTGCAATTTTGCACAACGGGGACAAAATGGAAAATGAAGAGCATATTTAGCACTCCCAGACCCAGTATAATTGAACTAAAACATAAGAGACAAAAAAAGAGAGAAAATAAAGTTTAATATTTCAAGTCGGTTATGTCAAAACCTGAAATTGGTACGACGTCAAAACCGAGTTTGCAAAACTTCTAAGGGCTCGCAATGAATCAGCGTTAGGTTTACCTTTTCCAAAATTCTTAAAGGTGCTAACGTCTTTCCGTTTTTTCTCTGTGTAAGACATGCTCAAGTATCCTCTTCAGATTGGTTCTCGGTGTCTTGGCTCTCAGGTTCTTTAGGCTGATTCTCAAAACTTGTGTTATCTTCATTTCGAGGTTTACCTTTGCCAAAACTTTTAAAGTTTTTTCTGTGTTTTTCCGTGTACGACATGTTCTCTTATCTCTAATAGAAAAAACGTTTTGATAAGCCTAAAAACATTAGACTAGAAACTAAAAGCTCCGCTCCCAGAACAATAATTAATGCTTGTTCTAATGGGTTGGCTGGGAAAGCAAAACGTAAAAAACACTAAGTTAAATGAAGCCAATGTCAACCCGCCGTAAACGATAGCTAAACCTAGAAGAATCTGAATTAAGGCTGCAACAACTAAGTTTACTCCAATTTTTCTCGTTTTCTTAGTCAAAGCATATCGACTTCCTAATAGAAAAAAGGGTTTTGATTAGAACCAACTATATTTGCGAGCGGCGGCAGAGATAGCGACGGCAGCGAAAACAAAGATGATGACTCCGACAATTACCCAGATTAGTAAAGGATTAATGGTAGGCGTTGATTGCGAAGCACCGTTAACCGTGAATGATATGGGAGCTGTCGATACAATCGAATTTCCATAGAGGTCAAGCCATGTCACTGTCACTGTACCGGAATAGGCTTTGGCGATTGTACCATTAGGAACGGTCAGAATGAAAGATATTTCACTATTACCGATATTGAAGGTTTGCGGCAGAACTGTTGAACTATTAAGCCAAGTGTTGAAGGGACTTGAGAAACTGACGCTTGTTATTTGAGTGCTTTCTCGGAAAGTCATGTTTAAAGTCTCTAAAACTGTCTGTCCTGCAGAGGCAGAGCCAAAAGATTGAGAACTTATTGAGAAAGCGTTAGAGTTAGGGTTAGGAGTTGTTTGAGGGTAAGGTGTAGGCGTTGGATTGTTACCCGGCGCAACAGTCCAATCGAGAACTATTTGGCCGTTAGGGCCATAAGAACCGCTAAGAATGCCGCTTGTTTGATTGTAAGTCTCAGAGGTTAGACCGCTGTAGGTTTGAGGCGTATTCCTGGAACCCGTGTAAACGCTAAAGATTCCTCCCTGGCCTTGCGTGTTTACTGTGAAAGTTTGGCCACTCCATCCTAGAGAAGTAATGCTCGAGTCCACTTCAGTAATATAGAAATTACCCCATGACCGGTTAAAATATGCAGTAACGCTACTGCCATTTTGAACTGTGAGACTAAGGATTTCAGTTGAGTTGTTCCATGCGGTTGATAAGGCATAAGTTTGATTTAGAATGTAGGTCGGAACGTTGTAGTTTCCAACATAGATTTCTACTGTTCCGTTAGTGGCTGTTGCTGAATAGGCGCTGAAAGTTAAGGCGTCGCTGCCAAACAAGTTGGTTAAGGTAACGTTCATGTCATTTGCGTAAATGCCATAGTTGCCGAAAAACCAAAAGTTTGGGTAAGTCGCGTTTGAACCTGGCATCTGAGTAACTGGAGAAACGTTGTTAACACCTGGGAAATTAACGTATGAGTTATCTGGGAAATAGTATAAGAATGAAGACCCAAAAATAACAGCT
>JBEKFM010000018.1:0-47631 GCA_050013315.1 Bathyarchaeia archaeon | reverse complement strand
TTTGATTTCTGTTGCGGGCTCAAAAACTATTTTCTTAGGCATATCTAGCTGATATTAACCAATTATACATATAAAACTATCATTCGCTCGAAAACCAACATAGTTTTCACACACTCTCATTTGGGTTCAAATCCCACTGGACCCGCTTCTGGAAGATAATTCTTGACTTTTTTGTTGGTCGAGTTGTAAGCTTATTTTTCCCCGCTCTTATTTGAGACAAGAAACTGTTTCTTTCTTATTTGAGCGCGCGCATGGACTTTTACGTTGGGACGCTCTCTTAATAGGGTTTTTTTCTTCAAAAAAAATTTGGAATACATATACTTATTTCCCTTTGTTTCGTTTAGCTGATACCTAAACGAACATTTTCATTTATTCTCCTGTATATCCGCACATTCCAACCCTGGCGAGTTGACAACTGGCAGAAGCATTTCTTCACCGCACTTATGAATACTAGCGCATTTATCGCACAGCCAACCTTTGCCCTTCGTAAATGCATTGAGTACATACCTGGGTCGCAATCTTACCGCATACTCAGCGTGATGTTTACGTTTGTCCTGGTGGAAGTGAGTTGGAGTTTTGGAAGCGCAGCTATCGAGGAAAGGAGCATGCTTGGGGCAGGCTTTACAGGACGAAATTATGTGTGTCTTGCCCTTTCAGGTCAGTTCTCTTTCCGCAAATAATGGCAGGTGACAAACTATTGTCACGGCTTGGATCAAAGCTTTTCATAATATGCAATTCAGATTGTATTATGAATAATTATCGTTAATTCATAACTCTTTACTAGTCTTCCATGAGAATCTACTTACGCGCCTAAGGCAGGTATCGATTCGTGAAAATTCGTGTGAAGACACTGCTCATACTTTTCTTGACAATAATGATCTTAATGTCGGTTCTTTACGAGGTTTCTCAAAAAATAATGTTCGACACCATCGCAATGTCCGAGAACAAAGAGGCTGAATCGAACGCTCAAAGATTCATCACGAACCTTAACATAGAGCTAAAATACCTAAATGCAACTGACTCTGACTGGGCTCCGTGGGACGACACATACCAGTTCATTGAAAACAACAATACAGCCTATATAAATTCAAATCTGCCAGACCAGACCTTCATTACTCAAGGACTAAACTTGATGCTATTTATCAATCAATCTCGACAATTAGTGTTCGGCAAGGCATTCGACCTTGAAAATCAAACTGATGTCAATCTCCAAGATTCCGAGATAAGTCAGATTTTGAACAATAATTTCCTTTACACAAACGACACTGAACAAACCGAAGGAGGCCTCATTCTTTTCGGAGGAGCTCCGATGCTTGTAATTTCACAGCCAATTCTAACAAGTGCAAACGATGGACCCGTTCGCGGAGCTCTTATTATTGGGCGTTTCCTTGATAAATCAGAGTCTGACGCCATCGCCCAAGCTGTAGGGCTACCCATTGAAATATTTACAATAGGTGCTTCTCAGATCCCTGCGGATTTTCAACTAGCAAGCAAGAGTCTATCACCCAAAGAACCAGTCTTTGTTCATGTCACAAACACAACTAATATAGCAGGCTACATTTTGCTCCAGGATATAAGCGGAGCTCCCATTTTGATAGCAAAAGTCGATAGCTACAGATCCGCCTACACGCAGGCCCAAACTAGCCTCAATTACCTTCTTAGCTCATTTGTCGTTCTAGGCATTGTCATTTTTGCGGTAACTGCCCTTTCGTTGAACAAAGTTGTCCTTTCAAGGCTGAGCCGCCTCGCCGATGATGTAGTCAAAATAAGCCCAAAAGGAGATCAACAAAATTACGTCATGGTTCAAGGAAACGATGAGTTGTCAGACTTGGGCTTCAAGATTAACGGCATGCTTTCTTCGATTCAGGATTCTCGCGGCGAGCTTAAGAAATATGCTGAAAGCCTTGAAATGAAAGTTGAAGAAAGAACTTCAGAATTGAAAGAGAATCAAGAGAAGCTCAAGAGCATATTCAACGCCTCTCCAGACACGATTCTAGCATTCGATCTCCAAAATAATGTAACGGAATGCAACAGGCAAACATACGAATCTTCTGGTTATACTCGCGACGATCTTATAGGAAAGCCAGTGTCCTCATTTATGTCTGAAGGTGATTACAAGAGAATCATAAAGAGCCTTGAGAAAAACAACGAAAGCGGTTCATCCACTACTTTAGAATGCAGCCTCATAAAGAAAGACATGTCAATATATCCGGCTGAGTTGACCATAGGTTCTCTGCGGAATGCTCAAGGTTTTCCATTAGGTTTTGTGGCGATAATTCGAGATTTAACTGAAAAGAAAAGTTTAGAGAACAAGCTGTTCCAAGCGGAAAGATTAGCCGCCATCGGGGAGTTGGCAGGAATGGTTGGTCATGACTTGCGTAATCCGCTACAAGGTATCAAAAACGCTGTCTACTTCTTGAAAAAGAAAGGTGCTTTAATCCCAGAAGACCAAGCTAAAGCTATGCTTCAGTCAATTGAAAAAGGAGTCGACCATTCAGACAAAATCATCAACGACCTCTTAGACTACGCAAGAAACATGCATTTAGAACTACAAGAAAACTCAGTGCAGAACGTTCTGATAGACGCTCTGACAATGGTAAGAATCCCAGAAAATGTGCAGGTCATAAACACCATTTCAGAAGAGCCCACCTTCAGAATCGACAAAAACAAGATAGAACGCGTCTTCATCAACCTAATCAAGAACGCAATAGATGCCATGCCAAACGGAGGCACAATTACAATAAACTCCAAACAAGCAAATAGCAGTGTTGACATTACTTTCGCAGACACGGGCACAGGCATACCAGCTGAAATCTTGCCGAAAATTTTCTCCCCACTATTCACCACAAAAGCACAGGGCATGGGATTCGGCTTAGCCATATGCAAACGCATCATCGAGGCACATGGAGGAACAATAACGATCGAAACTGAAAAAGGCAAAGGCACAGCATTCAAGGTCACTTTGCCGATCGAAACCAAACAGACAACTGAAGGCGAAAAGGTTCGGATAAATATGCCAGAAGAACCAGAATACTTGTTGTCAACGAGGAAAGCATAAGAAACACTATGAAAGCAATCGTAATTACCTTGCTAGAAAAACTTAAGTCTACGTTTCTGAAGAATTTCTGGGGTCTCATGTTCATTTTGTCCCGCTAGGATTCACATCCTAAGCTTGGACGTACTCTGAGATACGAGCCCCAATCACTTTAACTAATTTAGGGACAAATCACCGCGCTAGTCATTCTTCGCATCTCGCCTTCACAGCAAGTTTCCATCGTCATGATAAATCAGAATTCGATCTATTCTGCAATTTGAAATACCCCTTAAATTCGGTCATACATGGTTGGTTTGAATGTGAAGGCGCATAGAAAACTTGCCGTTTTTATACAGAGAATTAGCGCGAGGCATAAAAAAACCAATAACGTACCTGTTAATATTTCTCACCTTGTCAGTTGTCCTTACAAATGGGCGCGCGGCATCAAACTTCACTTTCGGAAATACGACAGTCGGAACATATTTAGACCAGAATGACGCCAACGCCAAATCCGCTTCCAGCTTCACATGCAGCAGTAACGGACAAATAACGGACATTTACGCTTACGTCTCACGGGCTGACTCAACCGGAACCGGCGAAGCCGCGATATACGCTGACAGTTCAGGTCAACCCGGTGCTTTGCTTGAGCAATCAAACACTGAAACCGTAACCACATCTTATTCGTGGGTTGACTTTCAACTTCCAACGCCACAGAGCGTGACTTCCAGCACAGTTTACTGGCTCGCCATCTGCAGCGATGACGCATTGAATCTTTATGTAGTAACCGGGTCAGGCGTCCGAGTCCACAACGGAAACACATACAGCAGCGGCTTCAGCAACCCGTTCGGCTCACTATGGGGCACAGATACCACAGGAGCAATGAGTATATACGCAAGCGGCAGCAGCTCTGGGGGAACGCTAACTGTCAATATCAGTCCAACTCAAGTCAGAATGGACGTTAACCAATCACAAACATTCACATCATCAGTTTCAGGCGGCACCCAGCCCTATTCCTACCAATGGTACCTAAACGGCACCGCCCAAACAGGAGCAACCAGCAGCACTTGGATCTTCACACCCACACAAGCCGGAAACTACAACGTCTACCTTAACGTGAACGATAGCCTTAGCAACCAAGCCCAATCCAACATAGTAAACGACATCATAGTCTACAACCAGACGCAAGAGAGCCAACTGGTCCCCGACTGGAACAATGTCACACAAGATTTCTTCACCCTAGTCCCCGGCGCAGTAGAACCAGTCCTAACGGCGGCAGATGTCACCGACAGAAAAGCCGACTACGTCGCTGACCCCTTCATGTTTCATGAAAACAATACGTGGTACATGTTTTTTGAAGTAGACGAAAACGCTGGAGCTTTATCTGAAATAGGATTAGCTACCAGCAGCGACGGATTTACTTGGACTTACCAACAAATAGTGATCTCCGAACCCTTCAGCATGGCATATCCGTATGTGTTCAAATGGAACGGCACATACTACTTGATTCCAGAAACTTACGAACTGGATCAAATGGTGCTGTTCCAAGCCACAAATTTCCCCTACAATTGGACGATGGACACCGTCTTGATTCAGGGCTCAGATTATGGTTTTTTCCCCGTGGATTCTTCAATCTTCCGTTACAATAACATGTGGTGGCTGTTTACTGGGGACGACAGTAACCTCTATCTCTTCTACTCTAACAACCTCACTGATCCTGCGTCTTGGCATATGACCCCTAATAGTCCTATCATTGCTAATGACCCATCCGAGGTACGCGGAGGAGGAAGAACCATCGTCTTTGACAACGGTCGCATCATCAGATTAACACAAGAAGGCAACGGTTCATATGGTCAAGCCGTTCGAGCTTTCGAGATTGACACGCTCACTCAAACTAGCTTCTCAGAACATGAGGTCACCGGAAGCCCCATTATACAGGCGAGCGGCAGCGGCTGGAATGCCTATGCCATGCACACTCTCGACCCTTGGTGGACAGGCAACAGCTGGCTAGCCGATGTAGACGCACAAGGAGAAAATGGGGCGTGGACGATCGGAATCTACGTATCACCCTTAAACGTCACCATCGCTCCAAACCAAGTTAGAATGAACGTTAACCAGTCACAAACATTCACAGCATCAGCTTCAGGCGGCAGACCACCCTACACGTACCAATGGTATAAAAATGGCACCGCCGTGCCAGGAGCAACCAGCAGCACTTGGACCTTTACACCCACACAAACAGGGCACTACAACGTCTACGTCAACGTCACCGACAACCTCAACAACCAGGCCCAGTCAAACATCGTAACCGACATCATAGTTTACAACCAGCCGTCGGTTTCGATTAGCCCAACCTCTGCAAATATAGTTCTAGGTGGATCCCAACAGTTTAACTCAACCGTCACGGGCGGCACGCCACCGAACTCTTACCAGTGGGTCTTGAACGGCACAGCTGTTTCTGGTGCCACTAGCTCAACTTGGGTCTTTACACCAGCACAAACTGGACATTTTAACGTCTACGTCAACGTGACCGATAGCCTTAGCAACAAAGCCCAATCTAACATTGTGACGAACATTCTGGTTTATTCTCCGCTGTCCGTGGCCATCAATCCAACCTCGGCAAACATCACTCTTGGGGGATCGCAGACGTTCACGTCCGCTCTTTCGGGCGGTGTTCCTCCCACCTCTTACCAATGGTATTTGAATGGTTCAGCGGTTTCTGGCGCCACAAGTGCCACCTGGAAGTTCACGCCGGCCTCAGTCGGGCACTATAACATCTATGTAAACACCACCGACAGCCTTAACAACAAAGCACTATCCAACACCGCAACCGCATTCGTCTCCTCACTCGTAGCCACAATCAGTCCCACCTCAGCAAACATCGCCGTCGGACAATCACAACAATTCACCTCCACCGTCACAGGAGGCTCCACACCCTACACTTATCAATGGTACCTAAACGGCACTCAGGTTACAGGAGCCACAAGCTCAACATGGAACTTAACAGGAACCTCGGTTGGAACCTTCATAGTTTACCTAAATGTAACCGACAACAACGCCATCACTGCGCAGTCTAATAATGCAACAGTGAAAGTAACGATATCAGTCGTAATCAGCCCTGCACACGTTCAACTCTACTACGGGCAGTCTCAAACATTCAGCTCCACCGTTGCAGGCGGTACCGCACCCTACACGTACCAATGGGTCCTCAACGGCACCGCCGTTCCAGGCGCCAACACCGCAACCTGGATGTTTACACCAACAGCAAACGGAAACTACAACGTCTACCTCAACGTCACCGACAGCCTCAACAACAAAGCACAATCCAACACCATAACCGACATCAGCGTATACTCCGTAAACCTACTACTGACAGCCGGAGCAAACCAACCAACATACACGCAGAGTCAAACGGTAACATTCACAGTAGACGTGTTTAACGCGAAAAACCCGTCCTTACAGTCCACTCTAACGCTCACAGTAACGGGTCCCAATGGCTATTACTTCTACGATTTTCAACCAATAAACGTGCCCAGCGGCGCGAATCGCGAGTACAGTTTTGACTGGAAAGTTCCGAACACCTCCGGAACATACATCGTAGAAACGAGTTTGGCACCTGCTTTGCTAACCGCGTACGACGCAACATGGTTAAACGTAAGCGCACATTGAAACTAACCAGATGCGTGATTGTCTCCGAATCAAGATCGCCATTTGAGACTAAAACTCCCTAACTATTGGTTTGTTTTAAAAAAGCTATCAAGCAATATAGCACATAGAAACCCTCCGAGAGCCCCCTATTACAACTGGGGCCTATTTGCGGCAAATTACCCCTTAATTCAACTTCATAGTTCGCCTATGTTCTGATTAACGCGCGATAAAGGAGAAACGAACTGTTACTTTGAACTCGCTATATACTCGACATTTGTCTTTTTTCACATATCTATCGTGGTTTTTGAGAATTGTTCATCAGAATTTGAAATCAAGCAACCACACAGAATAGTAGCAGCCAGTGACACAAAAATAGTCAACCAAGGAACCGATAATTGATACGCATCAAGTGAAGATTTGACTGCAAGGAGGTTAACAACCATAAGCTCGACTATAATAGCAATAACCAGTGCCTGATTCTTCTTCATTATAGACAGCCAACTACCTGCAAGTCCTAAACCAAACGAGCCTAACCCCGATACTGCCAAAAGCAGCCAACTGAACCCGTGCAAAGTACCTTCAACTCCGATGGAACCCCAAAAAAGACTCACAACCGAAGCAGCCAACAACAAAACGCCGCCGATAAAGGGGAACCTTGCACTGCCGAACAAGGAAGTAGGTTGCGTCGGTTTTTTAACTAAGACAAAATAAAGCGCCAACGATGAAGCCATAAGAATCAAACCAATTATTGAAGCATCCATCCACACCGCTTCATTTGCGTTATGTGAAAAACTGAACGCCGTGCTCGTTGTCGTCCACCCTTTTTGCGAGACCATTACAATTACATAAGCTGTAGGGAACACTGTGGAAACATTCGCCTCGTATATCCCTACTGATGTTTCTTGAGCACTAACGCCGTTGATAGTAACGTTTGCCCCCTCAGCTATCTTAGGCAAGAACGTTTGGTTTGAATAAGTATCCACAGATGGTAGAGTTAAACCTCCTTGAGGTAGCAGCAAATAAGTAACATTCACAGACACCGTTGCAGCTTCTAAAGACTTTGTATTAGAATTCGTCAATGACACATGGAATGTATCCCACCACACGGTGACAACGTTGGATTGAAAACCATAAGCACTATTCCCGCTAATTTTCAAAAGATTTGAGTTCCATCTTACTCCGTCCTGAGTTGTTAATTTGATAGGTGTGAAAGTTAAAATGTCAGCAGTTGACGAAGAATAACTAAACGAAAAAATCCCCGACGTAGTATTTAAATTAAGAGTGTTTATTGCTTCACCTTTCGACCCAGAAACTTGCATTGTGACTGTTGCGTTGCTAATGGGCTGACCTGAATTATTACCGTAGCTCCAAACTGCTTGGAATGCGAGTGTCCAATTATGCCCAACGGTAGTATACATTACAGAATCAGTTGTTGGGTTCACGGTGACCCAATAACTGGCCGTTGTTTGTCCACTTACTTTTACATTGAAAAACGGAAAAACAGATACAAATAGTAACAGAGTTACGAGACCAACAATCCAAGCAGGAGACACCCGTTTTAAATGCATAAGTATCCATTTACCTTGATTAATATATAAATTTAGACGCTACCGAATTCTTTTTAGTTAGCAGGAATTATCGCTTTGGTGACAAAAAGCGCGGGAAATAGTAGTCTGTTTCAAAGTAACAACATAGAGCGATTAACCTTTCTTACTTAATGGCTAAGCATATTTAGGATTGGATTTTGAAAACCTTGAAAAAATACGGTAAAAACCCTTTTAACCATTTTAGGATCACGCGCATTGGGATATCGTATTTTACGAGTATCGTCCAACCTTAGAGGTGCATCTGGCGCGCCACAAAGCTGGTCCGCCTAAGACAACGGTCACCTGAGAGTTTTTCTAATTAACCAAACAGCAGAAAACCATTCTAAACTTCATCGAAGATCTTTCTTAATTCGGTGGCAAAATCTGACATAGCGATAGCCTTATTCTTATCTAGAAGCTTTTCAACCTTGTCACGAACACGATCGTATCCCTTTATCCGCGCAGGATTACCGTAGGCCGTGGCTCTATCCGGGATATCATCTGTAACCACGCTACCCGAACCTATGAGTGCTTGTTCTCCAATAGTAACTCCGGAAATAATAACCGAATGAGAGCCTATTCTTGCCCCGTATTTTATCGTGACTGGCTCAACTTTCCATTCGTCAACAAGCAGGCTCGGGTATCTGTCATTCGTCAGGCTGACATTGGGACCGATGAAAACTTTATCCTCAATTACTGAGCCATGAGGAATGAAAGCACCGCATTCAATTTTGCAAAAGCTCCCGATTTTACTCCCACCGATTTCAACGAAACTCGCAATCTTTGTTCCTTCTCCAATTTCGCTATCGAAAATGTTCACCAGTTCCACATGCCAAATTAATATACCCTTGTACTCGAACTTTCCAGTGCCGCCAAGCTCCTCAATATACTTATCAGCCAATTTGGTTCTAACTATAGGCAATACAATCCCCAGCAGGAACAAGCGTCCTAAAATCATGTCTCTTCAGTAACTTATTTAGTTATTGCAAGCGCATCATCCAGTTCTGAACATGGAAGCAGCTGAAAACATTGAAAGAAAAGACAAAACAGTTTCCCCAACATACTTCAACACCTAATATCGGGACAAGCAACGCACAAACCAAAGCTAGAAGCATCCGATACTTCACCACCAATTTAGGACAGCCATACACGCACTTGAAAGAAGAATGTGAAAGTCAACTGGCAAGAAAACTCAGTGAAATCCCACAACCTGCTCAGGCACCAACATATCAATTAAAAACGAAAAAAAGTCAAGCTTCAAATAGCTACCTTTGATGTATTTGTCTCCTGAGGAAACATGCTGAAAAAAACCTTTGCTTTCTCTTTAATTGTTGCTCTAGCATGCTCCCTTTTCTTTTCGATAAGCATTAAATCTGTTTCAGCTTATAGCGGAACATCTCAACTCTACTTCGGCGCCTTTGTTGGACCGAGTCATCTGGGCAACCCTGCTAACCTTAAAGCCTTCGAGTCAGAAGTCGGCAAAGATGTTTCAATATGGAATTGGTTCCAGCTTTGGAACAGACCTGACGACTCTGAAAACATGGCCGAATTCGATAAGGCTTTGATGGATGAATGCAGAAATGCCGGAAGCATTCCTATGATAAGTTGGGCTCCCGAGTCTGGTGACCCAAATAACCCGTTTACTAATCTTAAAAGTATTCTCGATGGAAGTCAAGATGCTTATTTAACTGCATGGGGACAAGCTGCCGCTGCTTGGAAACACCCCTTTTTTGTACGTCTTATGTGGGAATTCACTGGTTCTTGGACAAATGGTTATTACCCGTTTGGTAATGGCAATACTGGAGCATCTGAATTTGTCCAAGCATGGCAATACATAGTAAACAAAGTCAGAGACGCAGGAGCAACCAACATAAATTGGGTTTGGTGTCCAGCTAACGTCGGAGATTCAAAAAGCACCCTGACATCATTATACCCAGGAAACGCCTACGTGGACTGGGTTGCTACAGACGTTTACCCAAATGCTGGACAAACATTTAACCAAGCTGCTCAACCTGAAATCAACAATATTCGAAGTGCTGCTCCAGATAAACCAATGATGTTAGCTGAACTGGGTTATTTGGGAAGTAACTCAGCATCATGGTGGACTAACATGCTAGCAAACGTACTTCCAAATCAATATCCATACATTAGCGCACTTGTTGTATGGCAAGATCCAACCGATACTCCAAGCTGCACAGTCACAGATTCAACTACCTTGACTGCATTCCAACAGGGGATCGCATCGAGCTATTACAGCTCGAACCTCTACAGTTCCTTGAATATCTCGCCCATCACTGCAATAGGACAAACCCCAAATCCTACACCTACTCCAACGTCCCAACCGACTGGTCATCCGACGCCTACTAATACTTCAGTTATATCGTCTTTAGGACTTGTCGTTGATGCTGCCATCATTTTTGTTGCCGGTGCTATAGTTTATGCAGCGCTCGTTCCGAAGAAAATTTGGTCAAGAAAACGAAAAGCCCAAGAAGAGCGATCTCAAACAAAATGAATACTTGCTTCTTCAGCACAAATGGTCGCGCACATTAGCCAAAAGGCACGGCGAAAATTCAGGAGCCTTTTGAATTCCGATTAGATCTCAGTTGCAGAAAAGGCGCGATTGTAGATACGAGGCTCCTCAACAAACTCACTTCACTTCTAACTAGGCGGTGTCGTAAGCGTCAGTTGCGGAGAAACAAGACTAACCTCCACCCTGTACGTTCCGGTAGCGTTTGGAATACTCCAAGCAAAACTGTACTCGCCAACCGCGTTAGCTGAAAGGCTTATCGATTGAAAATCAAGGTAACAGTAGTTTTCGGGACCAGTAACCGTCAAAGTCAAAGTTGACTCTAAAGGTGGGTTTCGCTGGTTAAACACGTTTCACCGTTAAAGTTACCGTCTGCCCCCTCACGTATAATGCTTGATTAGGCGCCACAGTCAAGAGAAGAGCGCTTTCAGGTTCCGCCGTAACATTAACCGTCACCGCGGCGATGTTGCTGTCTTTCACCCCGTCATTGGCCTTAAAGGTAAAGCTGTCCAACCCCGTGTAACCGTAATCGCTTCTTCTTTTCATTTCTCCCCTTCCCAGCGCACTACCCAAACAACTGCGCATTACTAGTTGCCGCTAAGATACTTAAAATAATTTAGAAGATGATTCTACTTCTTCCATTCACAGCAACTAACTCTTCGTTCTCGCCACAGCCTCTCCAAAGCGTCTCCATCGCATTAGAAGTTCCACGCCAGGTGTCTTCTTTTTCTCAAAGATATAATCCATCAATTTTGTAAATCCCGTGGTGAGCGATGTAGTTAGATGTTTTGCCGAAAGGTTGATGTCGGGTAGAGAAGCTTAATTTTGTCACGAGGTATACAGGACGGCCAAGAATTTCTAATGCTCGGACGTGAAGGGATTTATTACCTTAACGAATTCATATTTTTCGAAATCCCTCACATTTTCTGTGTAAATAACGCCTATCTTGTTTACTTTGGCAGAAACAGCTAAGATGCAATCAAAGACGCTGCTGCCTGATAACTTCTTGCTCTTAACGAGGCTAAAGACTTCTCTTGGCACATACTCCGTGATAGCGATTTTCTCGATTTCACTGCATTCCCACAAGTCCAAGCATAAATCAGCGGCCTTATCCAGTGGCAGCGGCAATTCAACCCTCTTAGAGTTAGTTATGACCGCAAAAAACTCGAAAAGCACTTGCTGAGCAATGCAAACTTCTATTTCACCCTCCATCGCTCTTTCCAGAATACTACTTGCGACTTTCTGGTGAGGAGACGCCACGTTGTAAGCATGCACAAGAATATTCGTGTCAAGTAATATCCTCATAAATCTCTTCCCTAGAAAGACGACCCTTAATCCGCCCCAAATTAGGCGGATTCTTAAGCATTTGGCGAGCTAACTTTGCCTTACAGCATCCTCGGACCAAGCTCAGTTTGGCAACTCCTTTTTCTACAACTTCAATGCGCAACACGTCGCCGTCGACTAGACCAAGCTTTTCTCTAACATCCTTGGGGACGTATACCTTATCCTCATAATAAGTAGTTTCAGCCATACCAAACATCACATTACCCAATGAATTGGGTAAAATATAAGCTTTATTACCATGTCAGCAGTCCCACAGCGCGACCGCGTTTAAGCACTTTTTTCAACGTTGCCCAATTTCGATGGTTAAATCTGAGCAAGTCCCTGAGGAATCTAACAGCTCAAATTTGCCTTCAAACGCAAAAAAAGAGTTATGATGCGCTCCCATATTTTTCTTCTTTGACCGACAGATCTCATTCAACGGCTTCATCGGCGAACTCGCGAGTTTGACAATACACTCCATGTCTATGGCGCTTGCGGATAAACCCTTATTGCGGAAGCTTTACGCAAGAGCACGACCACCACAACCGCAAAAACAGCAATTACCACAGCCATAACTATTATCGCAATTTGCTCCAAGCTAAAACTGGACGCCACGCCTTCTTGTGCCTCCGGCGGGTTCGGGGTCGCCGTGGAGTTTACGAAAGGCGAGCCATTTTGAGTTGACCCACTTTGAGTTGGCCCAATAGGAGTTGGCGTCGGTTCAAGCGTAACAGCAGTTGAGTTTGAAGGGGTTGAGGTTGAAAGGGTTGAGTTTCCAATTGTAATTGTTTGTGTATTGCTCCAGCCGCTATCGCCGACAATGGTTTGGTATTGTTCGCCACAGCGTTCTTCACTGTAGAAACTGTAACCAGTAATTGCGTCTACCTGAAAATCAATTTGATCGCCCGGCCGAAGACTCCAGTATTGTGTGAAAAATGTCACCACGGTGGTGCTTGCGGTTGATGCTTGAACATTGTTCACGTAGTTGTTGCTGGCATCTGTGTTGTTCCAATCGTCAAAGTGTCCCTTGGAACGTACATTGTAGTACAAGTAGATGGTGTTGTTGCCATCTTGATACGGTGTAAACGGTTGATTCTGAATCGTTACAACGATCGTCTGGTTAACTTGATTGTAACCTGGGCTTTGCATAACGGTTTGTCCATTGTAAGGGTCCGTTCGATAAGTCGGAGGAACATAGTAAGAGTTGTCGACGTACTGTACTGAGAAATTTGGCACAGACGGGTTAACTGCTTGACAGCGTGAAGGATAAACCATCAACATGGCAAACGCGGCTAAGATAACAATCGTCTGAAACAGGGGTCTCTTTTTCGATCGCATGCTTTATCCTGAGAAACCGTTAATGATGAAAAGGTTGCAGTAAAGATTTCTTGACACAAACTTCCTGCCTAACCGAAGCACATTCACAATAAAGAAGCTGCAGTAAAGATTTCTTGACACAAGTTTCTTGGACTAAAAGCCTTTTATCGGAAACATCAATGGATGGTTGTTATGCGAACCCAAACTGCGTTGTTTCTTATCTTCCTTATAGTGACATCAGGACTGATCATGATTGAACCAGCCCACACTCAAACTAGCCCTTCCGCTCCACAATTCACTTTGAATATCGAGAATGACGTGGTTCCTAACACGACGCGCAACGTAGAGTTCATCGACGTCGTCATCCAAAACCCAGCCCCATACTCATTCTACGCCGTCGTAAACGAAAGCATAGTAAAGCTGTACTACAACATCCGCTTTAAAGCCGACTCTGCAGATTGGATAGACACAAACCTTTCAACCACTAATCTTGCCCCATCAACCACCGCATACACAACCATCAAATTCGGCATCGGCGCCGTTAATCCCGACCCAAGCGGATGGAGCATCTGGCTTGGCAACTCAATAATTAGCGGTCAAGTAGATTTTCAAGTGCGCGCGGTCAACGGGTTTTACACAAAACTGACTCAGGAGAATCCACCATGCTGGAGAATGCCACAATACAGCGCTTTCAACGAAACTGGGATAAGCGCTTGGAGCCAACCACAAACAATAACGATACCAAGCAGCTAAATCTAATCCTTTGCTGCAGTAGCCTCAGTGAATGCTTTAACGTGCCTGCGAAGAAAAGAAAACGAAGACAGCCCCGATTATGACCGCTCTCCATGAACCCCGAACCTGAGAAAAGTGCAACTAATCTTAAAGACATGTCACGCGAAATTTAAACCACAAACCCCAAATATTGCTTTCCACGCTTGCCACAAACGTTTCAGCATTATATTTAGCCACAATTAGGGCATGCATGAGGTCCAAGGAAACAAACATCGTTCAAAAACGACACTGTCAAGTTATTTGACCCCGCGAAATAAGATTCTGTTATCTCCCACGACTTGCACGCGCGCTGGCTTGTCCCGATATTATGTGTTGAAGAACGTTGGTGAAACTGCTTTGTCTGGTCTTCCTATGTTTTGAGATGCTTCTCGATTGAGAACTAAACAGAAGACGCTGTACAACGCATTGCAGGCAACGTTTCCTAAGCCTCTGACCTTGTTCGATGCCATGTTGTACTGAGTTTTTAGAAAACTGTTCACCGCTTCAATGTGAGGACGCTTATGATACTCTATCTTCTCGTCTTCAGGTCCATAGATTCTAAACTTCTTATCCACCCGCAGAAGATCCTTAACGCCGCGTTTCTGATTCACCGGGTAAGGAATCACCCCTTCAATAGCGGCAGACCTAAGCTTTTCATTGCTATACCGAGTATCAGCTATCACGCTTCTGAGCTTCTTCTCGGCCTTCCCTAGGACATTTTTTGTCTTCTCAAGCAACATCAGGGAATGCTTCTTCTCGTTCCGGTTAGCAGAAGCAAACAAAGTCGATAGGGGAAGCATCGTTTCAGAGTCAATCGACAAGTGAAGCTTGTAGCCTAAACCGAATGTTCTGCCGGCTCTGCCGACTCTGGCTTCTGCATCCGAGTACCCTGTTTGGTTGTCGGTTGGGTCTCGTGTACTCCAGGCTTTAATGAAAGAAGCATCAAACACGTCGTCAACCTCTCGTATCTGGTTGGTTTTAAGGAGAGTGACAACTTTTTTGTCTATTATCTTGTTGAGTTTGTCTTCGCCGACCTTTCTTGTGAATCTGCTCAGTACGCTTCTTGGGTATCCTGGCTCGTTTTGTTTGATGAGGTAGAGTTTTCTTAGTCTTGGATCGTTGTCGAGTTGTCTGGTCATTTCTCTTAGGCTTCGAACTGCTTTCATGCGCATGACGATGAAGGTTCTGAAAAGGCCTAATGGGTTTCTAGCATGTCTGTCTGGTCCAGAAGTGTGGAAGCAACAGCGTAAAACGGTTTGGGCAAAGCTTAAGTCGATGTTTCTGAAGACGGTTTCTAGGGTCTCGTGTTCATCTTGTCCCGCTTGGATTCACCTCCTAAGCTTGGACGTTTCTAAAAAAATACGAGATCCCAACTAAAACATAAACTTTGGTAATTTCAGGACAAACCAGCGTGCTTAATGTATGATAAACCAGGAGAGATAAGGCTCGCTTATTTCAATCTGCGTGTTCTGGGATTTTTTTGGTGAGGTTCGCAAAATTCTTTTTTGGATTGCCTTGATTATGTATACGCGATAAGCCAGAGGTCTGTGGCCACGAAAGTTTCATTGCCTACTGCGATCGGTGGCAAAATGTAGTGGCTAAACTGTAAACTTTGAACCAAGTTACCTGTTGACTCATTGAAAATGTAGAGAGCGTTGTTTCCAATCAAGAATATGCTATCTTTGTTAAAAAGACCAGTGGTCGAACCAAAAAAAGTTCCGTTGTCACTCGTTTCTGTCCATTTTATATTGCCAGTGGCTATGTCAAGGCTGCATAGGGTTGCTGTGTAATTGCCTGATGCTCCGTTAAGTTGAACTTCGAAATTCCAGAATAGCTGTTTGTTTTGAGAGTCAATTTGGATTGAAGAGGTTTCTGGAGTGTTAGTGGAATTAGCGAAAGAGAATAGGTTTTGTGTGTCAACTTTAGTCTTCCATGCTATTATGCCATTTGCTAGATTTAACGCGTAGAAGTTGCCGTCTGATGCTCCAAAAAGCAATAGATTATTGAATACGACTGGATTGTAAATAGTTGCTCCTAAATTGAGGCTCCAAAGTACTTGGCCTGACGTGGAATTTAAACTGAAGAGCTGCGGGTTGGCCCCCTCTATTATGACCTGTCCCTGACTGATTGCCACAGCACTTGGAGGACTACCTACGCCGTAACTAAGATATATGCCATCCCACGTAATATTGCTACGCCAAAGAACAGCTCCGTTATCGGTGTTTAGTTTAAAAAAATACCAGTTTGAAGAATTACCTCCTGTGGCGTAAACGTAGTTGCCGTCAAATGGGTCACCTCCCAGCACATAACCAGCCACTTGCCAAGTCTTCAAGTCAGTTATGTTTCCAACAGTGTAGGGATTGTTAGATGATGCTTGCCATAAAAACTTGCCAGTTGTTGAATCATGGACACTGAAGGCGTTGTCGTTAATACAAAATACCCGATTATCCTGAACAATTATGCTATTAGGGGGAACTGGATGATTTTGGAATGTGTTCCATATGCCCTGGAAATTCCACTGAACCTTTCCGGTTGCCTCATCCAAGCAGACAACGTTATCATCCCATGCACCAGCATAGATCTTGCCTCCAGATACTACCAGACCTGAAACATAAAAAGGGCCACCGGGAAGGCTGCTGTTCCAAATGGACCTGCCGCTTTGACTATCATAGCAGCTAACAACTCCCGTAGTACGATCTAAAATAAACACTTTTTCATTATCAACCGCCAAAGCAGTTGCAAAGTCCTCAAGAGGACGCTTCCATAAAACGCCGGAAGATCCAACTGAAGGAACACTTGACTTCGGAAAACCAAATTCGTATATTACAAATGCGGACACAAGGATGATTATAATTAGGCCTATTGCAATGAAGGTTAACGAACGCCTATCCATGTTGGTTGCCTTGCGATGCATCTATCCCTGCTTCCTTAAAATCTTTATTAAAGTTGGAGTTGTGGCGTGTGCGGTTAAGTAGAAGTCAGTTTATTGAACCATACTGCTGATTAAATCAAAAATTCCAATTTCGGGACAAATCAGCGCTCTAACCTATCTATTCTCTTTTGATGCAAGAGACCTGACCCAATGAAAAGACCAACTGCCAACATAATGAATCTCATAGCAATGAAATGTAATTTTCATTGATTCTGACTAAGGTTTACGGAACATGTTTGAAAATTCACAAATCGTATAGTCATAGCTCCTGTCATTTTAACGTATGAGCAATGGAAATGCTCGCCGAGAGGCAAACCCTCATACAATTGAGGCAAACTCGCCTGTATTGATCGATTCGCGAGCTCTCAGCAAAAAGGATTGTCTGCACATTTTACACGTTGACGATGACCTTTACCTTTTGGAAGTTTCGAAACAAATACTCTCGATGGAGAACAATTTTGAGATTGAAGATGCTGCATCAGTTGATGAAGCCTTCCAAAAATTGGAGAGGCAAACTTATGATGCAATCGTTTCGGACTATGAAATGCCTCAAAAAAATGGATTAGACTTTTTGAAAGAACTTAGACAGCAGCAAAGAGAGATTTCTTTTATTTTGTTTACAGGAAAGGGTAGGGAAGATGTTGCGGTTAAAGCTTTGAATTTGGGCGCCGACAGCTACATCAACAAAAACGGTTCTACCGAAACAGTTTATTGCGAATTGGCAGATGCGATCAACAAAACTGTGGAACGCAAGAAAGCAAAAAGCTTGCTTGTCGAATCAGAAGCCAAATACCGAATGCTAGTGGAGGAGTCGCTTCAAGGAATAATGATTGCTCAGGGAATGCCGCCGCGAATTGTTTTTGCCAATTCAGCAATGGGCAGAATGCTAGGATATGCAGGTGAAGAATTCACGTCGCTTTCGCCTCAAGAAGTGATGGCACTTGTTTCTTCTGAGGATAGGGAGATGTTTTTTAATCGTTTCAGAGACCGCCTGATGGGTAAGCAAAGAGAATCAAGCTACGACTTTCGGGCAGTGAGAAAAGACGGATCAATCTTATGGATGCAGGCATCCTCCAATCGCATTCAATACAATGGAGAACCAGCCGTGCAAGCAATGTTCTTAGATATTGATGAACGCAAGAAAGCCGACGAAACCATAAGAAAAAGCGAAGAAAGATACCGGGAACTGGCCAACTCTTTGCCCGAGATTGTTTTCGACGCAGACACCGAAGGCAAACTCACCTTCTTCAACAAGAGAGCGTTCGAAATTACCGGATTCACTCAACAGGATTTCGACAAAGGCTTAAACGCCTTTCAGTTGATTGTCCCAGAAGATCGCGAGAGGGCAAGAAACAACCTCAAGAAACTCTTCGCTGGGGAAAACTTTGGACCTAACGAATACAAATTAGCAAGGAAAGATGGCACTGTTTTCACTGCTCTTATTAAAACTGCAAGAGTTATTCTTGAGAATAAGGTATGTGGATTTAGAGGATTAGCTGTGGACGTATCAGAAATGAAAAGCAAACACGGAAATAATAAAATCTCTGAGAGATAAGCTTTGAAAGTGTAAGTTCCGCCCGCTACAACGGAATAGAAAAACCCAACAAACCAAGTGCAGACATATTCAGTTATGAAGAGTCAAGTCGGCACAATTACACTCACAACCACAGCAAAAAGAGCAAACGAAGAAGATCAATTTTGTAAATTTCTTCGTGGACTCATTTAGTTTTTTTTGGGGTTTCCTGGGCTCATTCTATTCCAAACGCCTACCATAGCAATCTCGCTGGATTCACCTCCTAAGCATGGCCCAGCTCTATAAAACGAGATCACTATTCAAAATTAAACATTAACGAATTTCGGGACAAGCCAGCGTGCAACCATCTCAATGTTACTTATTGAGTATTTCTCAAGTCATCTGCAACCAAATTTTACACTCAGGTTTCGGAAAAGCTCAAGTCGATGTTTCTGAAGAGGTGTATAAGATACATAGGACAAGCCGCGGCTACGGAATGATCTCAAGATTGAATTTGATAGTTGGCTTGACCATTTTTGTTTATTTTCGGAATTGTCATTACGAATTTAGCACCCTTTCCAGGTTCGCCAATTTCCTTAATTTCCCAACCATACACTTCAATCATTTTCTTGGACAGGAACAAACCGAATCCTGTACTGCCGCCGGTGCTGAATCCTTGACTAAAAAGCTTTAGCTTATTCTCAAAGGAAATGCCCACACCGTCGTCTTCATAGATCAAGTTCAAATGATCTTCACCTTCCATTTCGAAGTAGATCTTTATGGTCGTTGTTTTTTCACCGT
This sequence comes from Bathyarchaeia archaeon, assembly GCA_050013315.1. Taxonomy (GTDB): domain Archaea; phylum Thermoproteota; class Bathyarchaeia; order Bathyarchaeales; family Bathycorpusculaceae; genus Bathycorpusculum. Next base: position 28,182 of record JBEKFM010000018.1, on the reverse strand, counting down.
ATTTTCTCGTGTTGTCTACGAAATTATAGAATAGTTGCCTTAGGAATGAATCTGCAAAGATTGTTAAGCCTTGGCACTTGTTAATTATTCTAGGAAGAGAGCCAGAGAAGAGTGTCACTGCTTCGTTTAGAGCATTTTCCACATTAACGTAAGATAGATCCTTGGCACCTATCTGCTCATATGTTTTGGCGTATTCGAGAATACGTTCAATTTCTTTAACAGAATGACCCATCTGACCAAGACCCTCCACAATATCAGCTTGATCCGCGTGCCTACTCTTGAGCAAATACGAATATCCACTTATCGCACTAAGCTTATTGCGAACATCATGCCTCGTCAATTTGCCAACAACCTTCAGCTGTTCATTAACTCTAGCAAATTCCTGCTCAACTTTTTTGCGATCAGAAATGTCCTTAGAAACCACAACAACTCCAATAACCTGACCACCTAAACCCTTGACAGGACTGTGAGAAATTAAGAAGTATTTCCGTGAAAGCTTTTCTTCACCCGAATAGCTTTCTAATGTGAACTGTTCACCCAGAAGGGCTCGGTCAATGTTCTTTTTGGCTTTCTCTCTGTCTCCAACAACAATCAAGCAATCAAAAAAGTCTTTCCCAATTTGAATATCCACGCCGTAGATTTGCTTCATGACCAAAGCATGAGCAGAATTGAAACCGGTATAGTGATATTCCTTATCCAGAGAAAAAATAGACGCATCCGCACTGTTGAAAACTTCCTGCAAGAGCAAGTGTTTTTCAGTTATCTCCTCCAAAACTTTCCTACGCTCGGTAATATCTAGAACTGTGCCCAACATTCGAATTGGTTTTCCCTGAGAATTGCGGTAAATTTCACCTTTACAATAAACGTAACGCGTTTCCCCGTTTGGACGCATCACTCTGCACTCAATGTCGAATGCCTTTTTCCCTTTCATAACCTCTTCAACTGCATCTGAAACTCTCTGGTAATCGTCGCGGTGCAGTGCTTTGAGGAAAGTATCGTGGGAAGGTTGGAACGAATAAGGCTCAAAACCAAATATTCGAAATTGCTCAGATGACCACACATCTTGACCAGTCTCTATGTTCCAGTCCCAACTGCCCAAATGCGAAATACTCTGCGCTTCAACCATCCGCTCTTCACTTAGCCTCAATTCTTCTTCCGCTTTCTTTTGCGCGGTAATGTCTTCGCAAGAGCCCATAATTTGTTTGCCAATGCCCTCTTTCGTCCGAGCGAAAAGAATGTCTCGGCTGCGAAGCCATCGCCATTCCCCGTTTGAATGCTTCATTCTATACTCAAGCTCGTACATCGTGTTGTCAGGCGCGTTTGCAAAGCGGGCATGATGCTTAGCAACGGTTTCAGCATCATCAGGGTGTATTAGGTTAGCAAACAACTCAGAGTTCATCGCCTCAACCTGCAAGGGAGTGTAACCCAAGAAATCAAGCACATTTTTGTTCGTATATGCGTTGCGGTGCTCTATTAGGTCATATATGTAGATTAGGTTCGGAGTTATTTGAAGAATTTTCTGGGTAATATGCTCGCTTTCACCCAACTTCTTTTCTGCTTGCTTACGTTTAACAACTTGCTGTATGCCATGTGAAAGTTCACCGTACACAGTTTCCGGCGAGCCCTGTTTATTGTAATATCCATCTGCACCAAGGTTCAACGCCTTTATCGCAACTTCCTCTCTGCCTTTCCCAGTGAATAGAATGAAAGAAATTGCGTTCTTCTGCTCTCGCAGTTCTTTGAGAAATTGAAGCCCATCTCTTTCTGGCATTTCATAGTCAGAAATAACAACATCATAAGGTTGTGTCTCCAATTTTTTTAAGGCTTCATCAACACACCCTGCATGATCAATCTCAAAGTTACCCTCCATCATCAAAATCTGTTTCGAAACCTCTAGCATGGACGGGTCATCGTCAACATGCAAAACGCGAATAGCATCAGCCCTATCTGAAGAAGCTAAATCTGCCGCATTCACAGTAACGTGTTGCATCTGATTTGGAGATAGCAATAGCCAGTTCCCAGCTTAAGTAAAATACTGATTAAATTCATAATAAAGCAATTATGAATCCAGAATATTGAGTAGCGAATTTTTTTGATTAGATGCCTGCAAGCATTTAGCTGATTTGGCTTTGTCTCAAGATTTTTAGGATGCCTCTCGTTTTTTGATGTTTCAGAGTTTTTTCCGTCTTTAAAGCGTAAGCTATGCGTTGCTTTGCGACTGTACTGTCGTTGTCCAATTTTGGCGAATCGGCCAGACATAACTTGCCTTCTAGAATTGCGGCGCTAAACTAGTCCTCTGAATACGAGCTTAGAGAATGCAGTTAAGCACTAACAAACATTATTCAAATTGGTCACATCTTCCGAAAAAAGGTCAGGAAAATTTGCAATCCAACTCTGGTAAGAGAATCTCACCGTGATTTCGGTTGTTTTTAAACAACAAGCAATTTCTTTCTTAGACCTAGCTATCTTGTACTTCATGCATAGGAAATAGAATATGCCGGATAGAAGTCCTTTTTCACTCTTTCCGCTAAAGAAAATGCGTCTTCTTTCATTTACGGCGCATATAATTTGTGAGGCCTCTCTTGCCATTAATTCAGACGTTGGCATTTGGCAAAACTTAGAAGCATATGAGCGCACCAGATCAGTAGATAAGCGTTCAGGGATGGCAACTTTTTGTTTCTTGTTGCCTTGGTCTTTCACGCGTTTCTTTCTGAATCTTGCCTTCCAACACTTTTCGCCCTTATCAGGTTAAAATGTCGTGTTCAAGCTTTTCAGCAACTTTCTCTAGGTTCTTAACGAAAGGGTGATTGGGGTTCTCCAAGGCTAACAACCTCGTTCTTTCGGTCTGGAGCACGTCGCAGTAACACGGGATAAAGCCTATAACTGGGGCGTTCAAAATTCTTTCTATCTTATTGGCTAGAATCTCCTTAGCTCCACTAGACCTAAGCTGTGTTTCAGGCGAGTATTTATTCACCAAAACTACAGTTTTCTTATCAAGTGCACCATAGACTTCAACAAGCATATCTTCGGTGCCTTTCAGATCCAATGAATCCAAAGTTGTAATTATCACTGAAATATCCGAACTAACTATCGCGTTAATTGACGAATATTGAACGCCTGGACTAGTATCGGAAATACAAAAATCTATCTTCAGGTCGTTAGAAAGCACAGAGAGCAACGAAAAAAGCTTCTTAACGGCTGTGACTTCCCAAGCTCTGCTCTTTTCCATCGTACTTCGAATTGCTCCCATGGCGGGGTTTGCCAGACCTATTAGTAACCTTCCTTTCAGATTGTACTTTCCCGATACATCTGTCAAAATCTGCTCCGCGGCACACTTACCATCTAGAAAGTCATTTAACCAGCAATTAATTGGGGTCTCAATCGCTCCTGAAAAAACCGTCGCGAGACTGGGAGCTCTAAAATCAAGGTCCAAGAGAGCCACATTAAACCCCTTAGCGGCGAGAATCAACGCCAAATTTGTTGCGATTATAGTCTTTCCAGTTCCACCCCGCGAAGAATGAATCGATATAGCTTTTGCAGTCATTTTTTAGCCTCCAGAGGGGTCTCAATGTAAAAATAGACGTCTCGACCTTCGCGTGTTTTCTTCACGTATCCCATTCTTACCAACTGGTTTGCCAATGCACTTTCCACCGCCCTCAGCCTCTTAGTTTCTTTCGTGAGATCTTCAGCCGTCGCTTTTTCCAATTTATACAAAGCCATAACGGTTTTTCTCAGGGACATGGGCAGCGAAAATAACGCCATGGCATCAGGTTCAAGATTGAACATTTGCGTTGAAATATTCTTGGTGCTTAATTCATGAAAGAGCTCCAATTGCGTTTCCATCAACTTGCTACTCGAATCTATTAGCAACTCAAGTTTCTGGTTAGTTTCGCGGAGTTCATCAGCTATCTTTGATAACATTGTTGCTAATTTCAAATAAACTGCAATTTCGCTAGAAGACATGGGTCGCCATCTTTTTGTTTATAGTGTATTATTGTACACACACTAATACAAAATATAAGTTTTGTGCACCACTCGTAGCACTTTTTTTTGTTATTACGAAAGCTAAAAATTATAATTAGAGAAATACATACAGTCTCATGATAGTAATGCACGAAAAATACGACATTGAGGAGAAGTGCCGCAAAATCCTCGAAGACAACGGCGCCATAGTCGCTGACAAAGCCAAGCGACTGCTGCTCGAAGACCCCGATTTGAAAAACTTGCGACCACCCATAGAATTTGTCTCTAATAATTGGCGAGACCTAACACCAGCATTCATGAGTCTTTCATGCGAGGCACTTGGAGGACACCCCAAAAAAACATACGACACAGCTTTAGCCATGAGTTTGATAAACTTAACTTTTTACATCTGGGATGACATAATAGACAACGCTCACTTCAAATTGTTTAAGCCAACACTGCTTGAGAAGTTCGGGCAAGGTACAGCATTAATCGTCGGCGGGGTACTATCAGCCAAAGCATTTTCAATCCTCAACACTATGAAAATGGAGAAAGAAAAATGTCAGGCCATCAATAAGTTGGTATGGCAACTCTTGGTCCAAATGTCTCACACCGAAATCACCGTTCTTAGGTTGCGAAAACAAGAGCCCCTTTCCAGTAAGGCAAAACTCTGGAAAATCAAGTCAGAAGCCATAGACTTTGAAACTTGGTTCAAAATCGGGGCATTAATTGGCAATGGCTCAGAAAACGAAGCCCGCCGCCTAGCACAATACGGACGATGCCTAGGTATTATCTCTGAGCTATGGAAAGATTTCTTGGTATCGACCAACTTAACCACAGAGCTAGAAGAAAAAATAAAAAACAAAACACTACCCTATTCTTTGCTGTGGGCAAGTGAACACTCAGAAAGGGTGCAAAAAACACTTTGCAACTTGCTGAATGAAGAAAAAGCAGAAAAGATTGATATCAAACAAATTGTCGACGCTTTCCTAGAAACAGAAGCGTTAAATAATGTTCGAAAGACGATGAAGAGGCTTGCCAAGCAAGGGGCAAAAGCGCTCGATGGAATTCAAAAAAATAAGGCAGTTGAAACGCTTCTTTTCTACATTGAAGCGCAACCTCAACTTTTCATGAGAAGTCTATCTTCTATGCAGGCACACTAAATTATGCTGCGTTAGGCCATTTTTGATCCGGACTGACAGACAATAGCACTGAAACAACAACATCTATGTAACTGCTAGGAATTTTCGCTTTTTTACAGGTCTTAATGAGCGAGGCTTTGTCTTTTCTTTCAACTGCATCTTGAATTTTTGACGAAAACTGCGAAGCAGTCAGAGATTGAAGGTAGACTGACACATCCGATATTCTTTCATTAAGGGTCTTCATATTTCATCCTTTGAATAATACGCTTGTTTTCTTTATAAGTTTTTAAATATAGATGAAGCTCATAAAAGATTTAGAAAGACGAGCAGAAGGGAGCGGAAACTGAGTTTACTAAGAACTAACATGTTTATTTCAAGGCGCAATCTTTCAATCTGCTCCGTTCTTTTCTTTATTTATTTCACTCTATACTTAATTGTCTCAGTGCTTCTAACGCGTTACGTTGCCTCAGCCCATAACCTGCCAACAGTACGTGCATCAGTCAACGTTGTTATTGCCCTCTCATTATTGCTGGGAGGTTTAATTTTTCGTAAAGTTAACAAGGTGCATTTAATCTACGCAAGTTCTATTGCCATCTCGATATCATCTCTTCTTCTCTTCTTTGCTTCAAACGAAAGTCTGAGAATTATTCTTAACTTAGCTATTGGATCATTCTTCGGTGTAGGAATACTAGCTTCTATTACATGGTTTTGGAACGTAACAGCTCCCGAAGAAAGGGGTCGCGCAGCAGGAATAATAGGATTTGTTGGTTTGCTCTTCTATTTTGTTGTATTTTACGGAATTGCGGTTAACTTTGACTTTTTTTACACAATTATAATCATAATCGTTCTTAGCTTAGGAACTATTATAACAATTTCGTTAAAATCTGCAAAATTAATGCAGTCTGCGAAAAATGATGATGCTTACAAGTATTCGGAAAAAAGAACGGTTCTTCTTTACTTGCTTCCTTGGGTAGTGTTTTCTTTAATTAACACGACATTGGCAAATGTTACATCATCCGATGTCTCACAGCTGGTATCCCAATCTTCAGTTGTTGTGTTATCAGGATTTCAGGTATTAGGTGTAATTTTTGGCGCTATTGTTGGAGGGGCAGTTGCGGATTTCTTTGGAAGGAGGCTATGTTTGGCTTTGAGCCTCACCTTATATGGAGCTAGCGTAGCTCTCATCGGGTTAATTCAGAATTATCAGGCCTTTTCTTTAGCTTATTCTATAAACGGTTTAGGCTGGGGTATTCTTCTTGTACTTTACACTTTTGTTGTTTGGGGTGACTTAGCTAACAAGGAAAACTGCGCCAAAATGTATTCACTTGGCTTAGCGACATATTTTGGATCATTTGCCCTCACTCCTCTTCTGCCGCAAGCCCCTCAAATCCCTTTAGTGATAAGTGCTCTTACGAGTTGTATGTTGATTTTTCTCTCAAATATACCGATAATTTTGGCTCCAGAGTTGTTTCGGCCGGATTTGCGTGAGAAATTAAGAATGAGGTCGTATATGAAAACAGTTAAGAAGGTCGCTAAGGAATCGGAGAATCAAGGGTAGAAGTTATCGGGAAGCCTTGGGAAAGCTAAAGCACTTTTTATGTCGTCAAGTTTGCAAATCCACTGAATTAGCCTTTCTACTCCAAGGACAAACTCTGATACGGGAAAAGAAGTTCCTCTGAGATTCATGTACCATTTTTCTTCTTCTAAGGCAAAGTTTTCTTGGGTCATATTCATCAGTAGTGCTTTTCTTTCGTTTTCCATCTGTCCACCGCTGCCTATCTCGCCGTAGCCTTCGGGCGCAAGCAAATCTGCGGTCAGCGTTGATCCAACGTTCTGAGGGTGCGGTTTATAAAATAAAGTTTGAATCCCAACCGGGAACTGTGTAATGAAGAAAGGTTGGTTAAACTTGACGCTAACGTGCTTTTCCGCTGCTCTATCTATTTTTTCTCCCCAAGTGAAACGAAATCCATCTTTCTGTAAAACATCCACAACTTCATCGTACGTTAACTTTCGAAAAGGCGCTCTCACATTTGAAAGCTCCTCAACAGAACGATGCAGAAACTCTAATTCTTCTTTTGCATCTCGCGAAAGGCTATGACAAACATGAACTAATAGTTCTTCTAGTGCACTAACAATTGTATCAAAATCGCATTCTTGGGATAACTCTACGCGCCAGTACTCACTCAAATGGCGCTTAGTTCTCTCTCTTTCAACCCTAAAGGCAGGTGCAATCGTGTATACTTTTCCAAAATTTGCAACAAAAGTATCCGCGTAAGGCTGCAAACCCTGCGCTAAATAAGCCTTTTTGCCGAAATAATTGACTTCAAAGTAACCGGGCAAACCCCCAACTGCAGGAATTAGTATCGGCCCTTGAACTTCTAGGAAGCCTTTCTCGTCGAGCCAGCATCTAGCGGCCTTGAGGATTTTGGCTCTGACTTTTAGCACAGTTTTATTTTCTTCATCTAAGACGTGTGATTTACGCATTTACCGCTCACCAACAACAAAAAACAGCCAAAAGTAATTAAAAGTTACCAAATTACCCCAACAAAACAAAAACACACCAATCACTCAAGTATGTTGAGAAAGCACCTCACTGATTTTTTGTGATATTGAGTTTGGGTGAAATTTAATGTCTCATGACTTTTTAGTGAGGTTTGCTGAGGCTCTGGAATATTCTAAAGGAGAAGCATTTTTTAGCGGAAAAAGAATGAAATGTCTGTTTTTCACTCTTTTTTGTGAATTCGACCAGAGCCTTCTCAGCCTTTCCTTTCTTCTCCGTTGTCTTTTTGAGACTAAAAAAGGGGAAGTGATGTTTTTGTTTGGCATTTTTATGGTCTCTTCCTTAGCATTAGCAGTACTAGTACTGCGAAGACTATAATGATTAAAACAATTATACCGATGCTCAACGGAATAAAGTACATGTCAGCGATAGATGTCGGAGTGGCTGTAGGTGCTGTAGTGCCTGTTGGCGCGGGAGCGACTACGAAAGTGGATTCTGAGTATGATGGCCAATAAGAGTTGGATCCTTGGAATGTAACAAGGGCTGTGTACGTTCCTGGTACACCCTTAGCAGTGTTGTAAGTGAAACTGAAGTGACCGCTAGTATCACTCGTAACGGTGGGCTCGTTAATGATGTTGCCGTTGGGGTCGATGAGGGTGATATCAACTGGTACACCTGTAGCGTTTGTTGGAACAGGATTCTGCTGATATACATATTCCATCCATGCTCTCATGCTCTCATCAGAAACAGCTGCGACACCGTTTGGAAAACGCAAAGCTATTGCAGTTTGCTTAGTGCCAGGCGAAATGTCCATTATTGTGCCTTGTACCACTAAGGGGTTGTCCCATTGTGACTCCTGCTAATGGTGTTTGCACTGTTGTCTGGGTTGGTCCTTTGGAGAAAGCGTAGATTTGGCCGTCGTAATTGTTTAAAGCCACAGCGTAGTTATCTGCAACTTTCACTCCATTAGCCCAGAAAGTGATGTTCCAGACTGGTTGACCGGTTGTTGCATTGATGGCGCCAAGCAGTTCGCCTGGTTCAAGGTTTGGTCCTGGGCTGTGTTCGGATCCATAAGTGTATAGGTTGCCCGCTGCTTCTTCGCCGATGCCTGTGAGGATGTTGATCCAGTAGCCATTATACCCAAAAGAACCGGATGTGTAATCGAATATTAAATGTCCATTCGTAACGTTATAGGCGTATACGTTTCCGCCTGTGCCAAGTGAGTCACCGCTGTAGTCGTTAACTTTCAAATAAGCCGTTATAAATGGTCCCAGTAGCCAAGGCCAAATTGTTCCATTATGATAAGCGGTGTCTCTGCTTAGCCTATCGCCAAAGCATTGCTGCAAAAATAACGCACTCAGTCAAAAGCAGGATTCTCGCTTCTAACACCTAAACTTAAGCCTTAAGAAACTCAAACCAACGCAGATAAACGCAGAAACACGCAGAAACACGCAGAAACACGCAGAAACACGCAAACAAACGCGAAAACACTCAACCTGCAAACAAATCAAACCCCAAAACAAAAAACCAACCCAAAACAGCTGCAACAAAAAATAGAATCCCACCAGATAACCTTACAGATAGACATCTCCAGAAATTAGAGACAAAGCTGCACGCAAAACTCATCATGGTATGAAACCTAAAAAGCGCCCAAGCTGAACAACAGCAACGAGTTGATTCTTAAATTTTTTAAACCCACGAAGTAGAAATAACAAACTCAAAGTTAAATTAGCGAAAGAACACTTTAATGCTTATCGTTATATACTATCTCATGTAAATAGTAAGAGTGCGATAAGAATGCTATCTCACTCAGCCATAATTAAACTAAAAGCAATTCTCGTTATTGACGTTATTATTGTAAGTGTTGCTGCCGGACTCTACTTTTACCTCGACAGTGAAGGCTTGGTGGCAGCTACAGCTAAATCAGCAAAGTTCACCATAACAAGCCTCACAATTAACCCACAGCAGGTAAACACCGGCGACGCCGCACAAATTTCAGCAAACCTAACAAACATCGGTAATTTAGAAGGAAACCAGACTGTAAACTTCGAAATCAACGGTGCGGTGAAAGATGTAGAAAACGTGATGCTTGAAGGCAACTCATCTGAAATCATCCAATACACTGACGTCGAAACCGTAGTAGGCAACTACACCGTTAAAGTCGGCAGTCTAACTGGAAACTTTACAGTTAACCCTGCTCCGCCAGAATCAAGCAAAATAATCTTATCTAACATACAGGTCAATCCGTATGAGGTTTGGACCAATCAAACCGTTACCTTAACAGCCACCGCGCAAAACCCCACGACAGCAACAGATAAGATAACTGTTAAAGTAACCCTAGACGACGAAGTAATTCAAACCCAAATCATTACATTGAATGCATCCTCGACCCAAACCGTACAATTCACGGTTAACGCAACAACAGAAGGACAACACACCGTCAAACTAAACACTTTAACAGATTCATTCTCAGTTGTGAAGACGGGCTACCACACACTTGAAATTACAAGATCCGGCGGTGGCTCCAAATCCTTAACCTTCACCCTAGACGGGGTTACCTACAATACGCCATATTTCGCGTTGCTACCAGACGGCGAATACACCGCAACTTGTCCAAACCCCTTTGACGTTGGAACCGGAGTCTTAGCATTTGTCTCCTGGAGCGACGGATCAACAAACCCAACAATTACTTTCACGTTAGACAAACCGCTAATACTGGTCGCAACCTACAACTTAATCAGCGGATACGCATCTTGCCCATCATTGTTTACTTGGAATGGAACAGGATACTCTTATGTTACCGATGTTTCAAACGCCGGTTGGCTAGGATACTTGGGCTACATGACTAGTAACGGCAACATCGTGTACATCGGAGGAAACCCATGGGACAATGTAAAACTTGACAAAAACTTGCTCACAACAAAAAACATAAATGGCGACAATTACTATGACATGGCTCTTTTCCAACAAGCGGATGAACTTTTCTACTTGGACGCAGCGTACCTGCTAGTTGTTGACCACCCTGTAGGCACAGACGTTTACTCAAGTGTAACCAATTATCTAAGCCAAGGCTTAAACGATCAAATCTACACAGTTAACCAAACTAGCATAATATCACCGGTCAGCGCAACTTATGTTTGGGGACCAAGTGGCACCAACGCGAAAGGGGAGAATGTATTACCTCAAATTTCAAAGCTTGACGGTGTTTTCACGCCCGGAAACAGCGGGTTTCTAAATCCCTCATGGAACAACATCAATTCAAATCAGTTAACCCTAGACCTAGGTAATCTGTCTAATGCAAAACAAATCAAGCTTTTAATTAATGGCATGGTTGATTGGGGCGATGTTGCACCCTATTACAATTGGATAAATGGATTCACAGCAGCAGCCGCCCAAGGACTAGTACCAAATGGCACGCAAATTGCTCCACCCGCGTACATGGAAGTTAAATATCCAAACGGCACGTGGGTTCCTGTCCCACAAGATAGGCAGATGCCAATACCTTCAGATGCTAACCCTAGAACTTTCGTAGTAGACTTAACAGGACTATTTCCCAAAGGCGTAAGCGATTACCAGATCAGAATTATTAACTTCTATAATGTAACCTACGACTACGTTGGAGTTGACGTAACTACACAACAAAACATAAAAGTTCAAAAAATCAGCCCTATCGCGACTCTAAGCGCCGTATGGGATAGCAATTCAACTTCTTCTGGAAACTTCACGAGATACGGTGATGTAACAGCGTTACTTCAAAATGCAGACAACATGTACGTAATCGGACGATCAGGCGACCAAATTTCTTTGGACTTTCCAATTGACAATATCAGTGCACCCGCCAAGGGCATGGTGAGAGATTACTTCTTCTTCGTAGCTTGCTGGTTTAAAGACCCGCCTGGAGGATTTGGCTATGGATTCAATTTCACAGTGGACCCGTTGCCCTTCATGGGAATGACCGGATTCCCATACACAACGGCTGAAACCTACCCCTACGATGAAGCACACTTAGCATACCTGAAAGAGTACAATACACGAGTAATACCTCCTCCTTAGCACACACAAAGTACTAACTGTGCTTGGACCAGCACATGACAAACTCATAATTCAACCACACCAACCAAAAATGGGAAAAAGAAATGATTTGGGAAATCATAGGCAACATACTAAGACTATCAGTGCTTGCAGGACTTGGAATAGCCGGAATACTGACCATTCTCATATGGATAGGAAACTTAAGGACAAGAGTAACCTACATCAGGCTGATCATCCAAGCAATTGCCTTCGCAGCAATATTTTACGTGTTTACGTACCCTATTCCCCTAATCTATGTGATAACCACAATTTTTGCAATGACCATTGTTTTAGGTCGGCTGTATTGCGGTTGGCTCTGCCCATTCGGCTTTATCATGGACATAATTATCCTGCTAAAAAGAACTCTTAGAAAACCTTACCGAATTCTCCCCGACAAACTTAACAAGAGCCTGCATCAACTAAGATACGCAATACTTCTATTCCTCTTGCTTCTGCCAATATTACTATGGCTGATAGATCCGCCACCAAATCTTCATTTTGTTGTCCCTATGTTGCAATTTCTTTCTGGCCCCTTTCGATCATATACCTTTCTAATTGATCCCATGGTACCGCTCGTGGTCCCCTGGGCTAGTCCATTCTTATTTTACACGATTAAACTCAATTATCCCTACGCTCAAGATATTGTTAACTACACGGGTGGAAATGTTGGTCAAATAATCGCTGTTGTCTTTGTTGGTTTAACACTGGCAGGTTCATCTCTCATAAGGCGTGTTTGGTGCCGATTTTGTCCAACAGGCTCCTCTCTAGCAGTTGTAAATAGGTTTAAGGGTTTCAAGTGGGCGCCTATGCTCTACATTGACAAGAATGAAGAGAAATGTACCGATTGCGGAGTCTGTGAGGGGGCTTGTCCAATGCAAGTTAACGAAGTGTACGAACAAAAAGCTGGAAAAATAAACACTTCAATGTGTATACTATGCGCGGAATGCGTTGAAATGTGCCCCATCCCAGACGCGTTGAAATTAAAGTTAGGTAAAAAAACATTGTTCAAATCAAGAAACTTAACTGGAAGGATCCCAAATTGGTTGAGGAAAGTAATCCTCAAGGCATAATTGTTGCAGACAAACTTTTTCAGATGAGAGAATTCTTAATGACCCGTTGGAGTTGACGAGCGGTCAATGGATACATGCTTAGCGCGGGCTGATACTTTAGCTCGAGTAGACCTAAGAACACATAAAAGAAAATGTTCCTGAAACCTGAAGTGGCAAACATCTACAAGCTGTAATGGAAAGAACCCGACTGAATGCCAGTTTCACCAGGACACTACGTCGCTTGCCTGAATGAATACTGAAAAGCCGCGGCTTTTAACGGAAAAAGTTACTCTCTTCACAGAAAGAGGAAGATTTTTGCAAGCAACAATACCAAACTAGTGAGAGTTCAAATTAATCATGACAATTCTAGTGACAATAAACTGGGACGTCACCTCTACTTCACAATTAACCATGCCGTGTCATACGCCGTTAACTGCGCAGGAACCAAACCAACCTCCACAACATACGTCCCAGAAACAGCAGGAGCCACCCAACTGAAGCTGTACTCTCCAACAGCGCCTGCTGAAACACTTACCGGTTGAAAATCAAAGTAATAATAATTGTTGGGACCAGTTACTGTCAAAGTCAAAGTAGAATTTAAAGGCGGGTTTTGCTGGTTAAACACATTCACCGCCAAGGTTGCTTGCTGACCCTTCGCGTACGACGCTTGACTAGGCGCCACTGTCAAAAGAAGAGCGCTTCCAGTTGCCGCCGTAACACTAACAGTTACCGTCGCGATGTTGCTGTCTTTCACCCCGTCATTAGCCTCAAACGTAAAGCTGTCCAAACCCGTGTAACCGGGAGTCGGCGTGTAAGTCAAATACGGAGCCGTTCCACTTAGACTTCCATGAGCAGGAGACGTAACTATCTGGTAAGACAACGAATCACCATCCACATCTGAAGCAGTGAGATTGACAGCAACCGCTGCATCTTCACTCGTATTCACTGTTTGGTTATAAGCCACTGGCGCGTTATCACCTGCGTTGGGCATAATACTGTAGGAATACATAACCTGCCCATTGTCACTCTTACCCGGATCGCTAAAAACGTAATCCACAGTCACGTTCGCGGGCGAAACCGTAACTCGCAAGTCCCCCGGACTGGGTAACACTTCATGCGTATAAGTGCCCACACTGTAGCTGTTGAATCCGTAGCCAGAAAAACCAGCCGCGGGAACACACTGATAGACAATGCCGTCCCGACTCTCATAGGCATATTCATGATCATGACCGTGGAAGAAAGCCGTAACATTATTGTCCATCAAGATCTGCTCTATGGGCTCAGTACCCCACAAAGTCACGTTACGATTCGCATTCCACCCCCACGTAACCCCATCAACATTGTAGCCACCCCACTCCACCAAATTCGCCGGGACCGCACCTCCACGACCTCCATAATCAGACGCACCCCCAACCATATGGTGAGCAAAAACAAACTTGTACTTAGCATGGCTGTTCTCAAGAGTCTGCTTAAGCCAATTAAACTGCTGCAACCCCAACGTCCAATTCCACCTGTTTCCCGAACCCGGAGTACTACTCTCCCCCCCTCCTATATCACCAATATACGGCTTAGTCAAAGTGTACCAGTAAGGATCAATCACCACAAACAACGCATCACCCCAAGTCCAAGCGTAATAATCCTCACGCAGATGATCACCAGAAATATACGAATAGGGATCCGTATTGCCAGAGTAAAACCCATCCGGAACAGGATCAAGATAATACATCTTCTCAGCATTCACACCCATAACCGGCGGACTATTCGCCGGAGAAGGCGTATCATTAAGATGCCACGCTTCCTGCTGCTCATGATTCCCCACCACCAAAAACACCGGAGCCGAACTGCCAGCAATATCAAAGAACTGACGCTGACCCAGATACGCCTGATCAGCACCCGCAGCAGTAGTAACACTATCCATCGCAAACGTGTCACCCAAATCAACCTCAAAATCCGGATGCTGATTAGCAACATTAGTCATCGTTTGCTGCCACGTAGCAGCGTTACCCAAAGTGATGTTAACATGCGAATCAGCCGTTATCGTAAACGAAAAAGTGCTACCTTCGGATCGCTGAGTTTCAAATGAATACTCATTCCCAGCCACCCAATTAACATCATCAGAACTCGACACCATCCGATAATAATACCGCGTATTAGGACTAAGATCCTGGATAACCAAATCGGCAGGCGTATCACTCACAAGCGCCGCAGCACTCGTCTGACCAGTATAAACTCCCGCGACAGTGCCATACTCAAAATAAACCTCGCCATTAGAACTTGGAACAATATTCACTGACATCGAAGTATCAGTGGGACGACCCAGCAGCTCCGTCGCCGCAAAACTCACCCCAGCATCCGCATTCATAACTCCCCCTAAAACTCGCAAAGCCGGAGCAACACAAGAAACCAAAAAAACTGCGGCAACAGACAACGCCAGAATAGTTCCGGAAACGCCTCTTCTTTTCATTTCTCCCCTTTCCCAACGCACCATTCAAACAACTGCGCTATAATAGTGGCTGTTACAACACTTAAAATAGCATAGAAGATAATTCTATTGCCACCTATTCATCACAACCAACCTTTCTTCTCGCCACTACCTCTCTAATGCTTGCTAAAATCAGACGAATTCGTGACACGAAATATTTCCTTTAATCTGCATTCGAACCCAAATTTTCAAGCTTTTCCTTACGATTTTGGTCCAAATTAACGCGACGACTGTGAGTCAAGTAGCTTGCTGTCACCGATGCAATAGCTGCCGCGAGCAGTATTACATATACAACCGCGACTGGAAAGCCTGAACTCTTGGGGCTTGAGCCTTGTTGGGGAGATGTTTTCTGGTCTGGTTGAGTAATATTTGTTGGCGTTGCACCTAATTCTGTCTTAGTCTCGTTTTTAGGCGCGGCAGTGGGTTGTGCTTGTGCTGGCTCCTGTTGCTGAGCCGTAGATTGCCCAATTGAGTTCATATTCGGTAATTGGCTCGGTCCTCCGGCGGCTGAAGCCAAATATTGGTTTAAATCGATTACAGCGGCATCCATGGTTATCGAAGTAATCACTGCTATCCACATTGCACCGTTTTCTCCAGGAAGCACCAAACGCAGCGTCTGAGGAAGAGGCGAGCCATCCAACTCGTAAGCGACGATAACATCCGGCTGCATGGCGACCTGTAATGGGATGCTAGCTGTATATCCATCTTTAGCCAGAAAATCAATGGAAGCGACCGCTGGGTCTACTCCTACCTGCTGAAGCAAATAGCTGAGGCTTACTCCACCCCAAACGCCAAAAGTTACTGGATTGCCAAAGCAGTAAATGGCAGCGCTCACATTAGAAATAGGCATTGCTAAAAGTTGATCGTAACTGTAGTTTACAGCTGCACCTGCTAGATTGGTGATCTTTAAATTCCATTCTGTGCTGGCTGAGATTCTGCCTATCGGCGTTACCAGTAGCAACCCAAACAACGTTAGGAAAAGGAACGTTTGGAGAAGCTTATTTTTCATTAAATTCCTTCATGGGGTTTAATGCCAGCATACGACAATCGTTCGTATATGACACATGTCATACTCTTAAACTTTTTCAACCACACAGAAAAAACAGACTCCTACCTCCAAAAGCAGAAGAAAGAGAAGAAGAGTGCATTTTTTCATCTTCTTCTCTTAAAAGTATTTTTGAACGCGTCCTTTGTGGTGAACATTTGCTTCTTTCGTGGCCATTTTTTCATCAGAAAAAGTTACAACTTGGAAAACATAAAACCTTACGACAAAACAAAATTAGAATTTAATCCCACACGCAAACACGAAAACCCCATTCTCAAAATAAGCTTTCCGATTTAGGGACATGGCAACGCGAATTAGGGTTTGCTGCAGCTTTGGAGAATATAGGAGAAGCATTCTAGCAGCAGAATGCAAATGTCTGAATATTTTGTGAATTTGACCAGAGCCTTCTCAGCCCTTATATTTTCTATGGATTGTTTTTTAAAACTAAAAAAGGGGAAGTTGTGGATGTCGATGTTTTGTTTGTGTGTGTTTTTATGGTCGTTTTCTAAGCATCAGTAGTACTACTACAACGAGTACTATGATGATTAAAACAATTATGCCGATGCTCATCGGAATAAAGTACATGTCGGCGACAGATGTCGGAGTAGCCGTAGGCACGGAAGTGGCTGTGGGTGCATTGTTAACGTAGAAGCCGGCTTCTGAGTATGATGGGTAGTAAGCGTTGGAGCCTGGGAATGATGCGATGACTTCGTATTCTCCAGGTACACCAGTTTTAGTGTCGAAATGTAACTGATAGTGGCCGCTCGCATCACTTGTCACAGTAGGTTCGTTAACGATGTTGCCGTTGGGATCAATCAGAGTGATGTCAACTGGAACTCCCGTCGTGTTAGTTGCAATCGTTCCCTGCTGCTGGTAGACGTACGCCATGAATTGCTGTTGGCTTGCGTCAGAAACAGCCGGAACGCCATTTGGAAAGCGTAGAGCAATCGAAGACTGCGTAGTGCCAGGAGAAACATCAAGAACTGAGCCTTGTATCTCGAAGGTTTGTCCTTGGGTGACACCTGCTAATGGTGTTTGTACTGTTAGCTGGCTTGGTCCTTTGCCATAGTTGTAGATCTGGTTGTCGTGGTCGTCAAGAACCAGCAGATCGCCGTCAGCTAGAATTGGGGAACCGCTTGGCCAGCACATACTTTGCCAAATTTCATGTCCGTTAGTAGCGTTTACGTCCCAGATTGCGGCGTCACGTCTGATCGGGTTGTTGACTGAGTGCTCGTTTGAGTACAGGTAAAGTTGTCCGTCGCCAGAAAGCACACCGTATGATGTCGGAGTGTACTGATAGGGAGTTTCGCCTTGGCCTACGCTTGGAGCTGTCCAGTTCCATAGGAATGCACCTGTTTGCGCATTATACGCAGTTACTACTCCGCCCCATGTACCATAATCAATGAACATGTTGTTGTAGACCATTGCACCAGCGCCGTAGAACTCGAACTGTGCTTCTGGCGGACTCGTCCATAGTAAGTTACCGTTGGCGAGGTTGAAGACATACCATTGTCTAAATAATGTGCTTTGGTACCAGAAGATGCTAGCGTTTGCGTCTACTCCTGCGTATGCTACGTCATGCTGCGAGAACAGTTGGCTTTGAGCTGCCATGTCACCTGCACCTGCGGGAGCAGTAAAGTTGTACTGATACAAAACATGTCCCATGCCCTTGTCAGATATGTCAATTGCCCAAACTTGTCCAGGAACAGACAATGATCCATTGTTTGAACCAGGATATATTCCGATTATCTCCTTGTCTGGAATAATCTCTCGCATAACCGGACTATTACCGAACATACCTGGAGATGAATACGCTATAGTATTGGGTATCGACATGTTCACTGAGTAACCGAGGCTTCCATCATACGTAACATTCATTGCCGGTCTCCACATCCAGTAGGTGTTGCTGCCTGAAGGAACGCCTATAGTCGTTGGGGATTGCCCGTAAATTGGTATATAGCCTAAATCTGCGATGTCGCTTGGGGCCAATATAGCTTGCGTCGTGTTCCAGCATTGGAGGTACAAGTTAGGTGAGGATGCGTTTCCATAGTTGGCGATTTGCCATTCAAGTATGCTGCCATCATTTCCGTACGAACGCGTGTTTGTAGGGACAGCGAAAATCGCGGCTGCGGCCATCCATGATGGGAGGTTGCCTATGCTGCAGATGTATTGGTTGGAGTAGCTATCATACAGGTCCCATGTACTAGCTTTTCCCGTGGTTGTAACCCAGTAGTATGAGAGTTGTCCGTGTTGGTTAGGTGTTTCCATGTCGAGGACTTGGCCGAATGCCGGTAAACCAGCTGGTATGCTGCCTACAGACGCGAATGCTCCGCCTGCGCCTACGACTGGGCCGGTTGTGTTTGCATAGTAGACTCTTTGTCCAGTGGCCAGGTTTAATTCGTAGAAGCCTTCAACCGGGTCCGTCGTAATACTGCAGTAAGCAATGCCGTTCAGAACCATGTAGGGCTGTGACCCATAAGCTTGGTAGGACTGCCCGCTGTAAGCGCTGTCTGCATAACCCGCTGATGATAGACCTGCAACGCCGCCCGCGATTCCTCCAAACCAGAATGGACTGGTCCAGAGAATGTGAGCGCTAGATGGTCCCAGGCTGTAGGGGTCGTACTTGCCGCCGGCGCCGAATTGAGCAAGCTCACCTGCATTGTACCATTCACCCATGACTGAACCCCAGTTTCTATTAGCATCATACACTGGACGACTCCAATAGTCAGTGGGAAGAGGCGTTTCTACAAAGTTTGGATATGATGTCGACGTCACTGTCGCGTTTACTGGTTGGCTCGCGCTGGCTAGCATTACGTCTCCGACCGGGTTAAGGTAGACAACCTTTGGAAAATAAGAGAGCGCATATGGTGAGCCTGAAGGCCAATAGCCGATGCCGCCCGGAGAAATAAGTCCTCTGCTAGCGCCGCCGTCAATGACATGCTGCTCAAAGAATGCTTGGAATTCGTACTGGCCAGGTTCTGTCGGAGTGTAACTCGAGTATCCGTTGCCCACGGGGTCAGATGTGATTGGTCCTAAAGTGTCGTTGGTTCCGTCTGGCTTAACGACGTTAACCATGAAGGTCCATCGGTCACCGAATTCACCAATGGCTGTTGGCGGATTCAAGTCAAGCCAGAAAACAATGGTCATTGCCTGACCAACACCTTCGGTTACAGGTTGAACTGAAATGTACGTCCATGTTGAGAAAACTTCGCCTTGATACGGAGTGATATTCGCTTTAGCTGTTGGATGAGAGGAAACTGCGAGAACTGCTGAAAGACCTAAGATAAGCATTATAGCGATAGATAGCATTTTATTAATATTGAGAGTTTTCATTTTTCTTTTTCTTTCCTTTCATTTTGTTTGAACGAAAACGTAAGCTTATCAACCTTACGTAGATAAGCGCACAAACGCTCTCGTCCAACATTTGCACTATTTCTAACCAACTTGCTTATAAAATTATGCGAACTTCAAATGATGTGGAAGCGTATTCGCCTTCCTTTGACCTAAAGCCGAAAAAAGAGAAGTGATTGATAGATTACAAAGATTTCTCTCTTGCTAAAGAGATTATTAAAAAGAAGCCGGCAGTCATTCGATAAAGCGGTCTTTTTCCACCTAATCAAAAGTTTTATTTCCTGTGCAATAGAGATAAGGAATCGAGACCACAATGTCGATTAAGCCATGGGGCCTGTCTGCATATATACTAATCTCAAATCACGCCGGTAATTGTCTTCTGCTAAAACGATCAGAAAAGTCGAAATATTCACCAGGAAGATGGGAACCACCAGGAGGCAAGGTCAATGCAAACGAAGGCTTGGATACGGCTTTGCTCCGCGAGGTTTTAGAAGAGACAAGCTTAAGGATTTCCATTCAACATGTCGTTGGAGCTTCGGAATCTCAGTTGCCCAAGATTAACGCTGTGCATTTGATTTTTGTAGGACGCGTTGAGTCAGGAGAAGTAAGTTTGAGCGACGAACATGACGATTATATTTGGGCCAATCCTTCAGACTTTTCATCAATGGAACTAGTCGAGTGGTTCAAATCGTTCGCAGAAAACTACTTCAAAAAAGGAGAGCCTACAAAACATGATGCCCAGTAAATTCAGCATTTTTTGCAAACACCCAACACTTTTGTGGGAACGGTTTCATTTTACCTATAAGCCAGGAAAGTAATACATGGAGAGACCATTAGAAAATGACCTTACACAAACAAACAGACGAATTAAAATGGGCTCGAAGCCAAATTGAGCAATATGCCACGATGTATCCTGTTTATGAAAAATACGCGAAAACCCTTCAGCAGATTCTAACCAAAGCCGCGACTAGACTTGCCCCATTATCTATTGTGCAAGCCCGTCCCAAATCCCTTTCAAGCTTTGGCGAAAAAATCTATCGAAGAAAAAACATGTACGATGACCCTGTAAACCAATTTACTGACCTATGCGGCGGCCGCGTAATCACCCATACTCAAGACGAAGTAACCGCAGTCTGCGAGTTTATAAAAAACAATTTTCAAGTAGATTGGAACAACAGCGCCGACACATGCGAGAGGCTAAGCCCCTCCGAATTTGGCTACAGATCAATCCATTATATCGTAAAATTCAAGCCAAACCACTTTCCGACAAAAGACGTGGACATAAACGTCCCATCAGAAGTCTTCGGTCTAAAAAGCGAGATACAAGTAAGAACTCTGCTGGAGCATGCCTGGGCAGACTTCTCTCACGACAGAACCTACAAGAGCAGTTTTCAAATTCCGCAGAAATGGCAAAGGGAATTAGCTGCCGTAGCCGCCAGCCTCGAAGAGGCAGACAAAGCTTTCTCCAGAATACACAAAGGCTTGCAAGATTACGTCTCAAGCTATCAAAAATGCATGAACGAAAACGAAATACATGAAGAAATAAAAAAACTTGAACTCATCTCAGAATACGACCCCGACAATCTGGAGATAGCCAATAGCATTGGAAAACTCGCGATAATTCTCGAAGAATGGAAAAAAGCAAGCCACACCCTTTCAAAATACGCGAATTCCGGATACGAACCTATCCTCAGAGACTTGGGGGTTGCACTGTACAAAGGGAGCAAGCCTCAGAGTGAAAAGTACAAACAAGGACAAGAGTACCTCAGAATCGCAAGCGAAATGAAAGATGACGCCGATGCGCTTTGTTCGCTAGCAGGCTCTTGGAAAGGAATAGACGATGAAAAAGCTAAAGGGCTATACTATCGAGCTTACGAGGTAGATCCTTCAAATTCCTATGCCCTTGGTAACTGTCTGAACTACGAAATAGCCCGTACCCACGACCTTTCAGCATTGCGTTTGGCTCGACCCGCCATGTTCGCCGCAATGAAAAAAATTCACGATCAAATTGAAGTTAAAGTGAATCTTCCCTGGGCGTATTTCGACCTAGGAAAATTCCGCCTCCTCTTAGAGGATCCGTATGAGAGCATCTACGCCTACTCCAAATCCATCCAACTTAGCCCAACTGCCTGGATGATTACCACTTCACTCAACGGTCTGCAGAGGACAATTGGAAGTGTCGTAGAGAAACCCGTCGGCTACGATTGGGTAATAAAACTGTTGCAGTTGGGCCAGCTTACAAGAGCGCTTAGCGATGAAGAAAAGAAAAAATGCATGGTCCCAATCTTAGCAGCAACGACAAAGAACCGCGGCTGTCTTTCAGGTCCAGTCCTTATCGTAGCGGGCGGATGCGGCGAAGAATTCGAGAGTCAAATTCAGATTTATCATCAAACGATAATCGATGCTTTCCAAGGATTCAAGGGCACCATAATATCGGGTGGAACAACATCTGGCTTTAGCGGTCTAATAGGCGAGGTAGCTCAGAAATACCCGAAGGAGATCCGAGCGGTCGGGTATGTTCCCAGAAAACTTCCAGTCGGTATCTCCGTAGACAAAAGATATACTGAGATTCGACGAACTAATGGTTGCGCCTTCAGTCCTTTGGAGCCACTTCAGTACTGGATAGACATAGTCGCTTCGGGAATCCATCCTTCCAAAGTTAGGCTTCTGGGAATAAACGGGGGAAAAATAGCGGCTGCTGAATATCGAATAGCCCTTGCCCTCGGCGCGAAAGTTGCAATGCTCGAAGGAACAGGCAGAGAAGCACAAAGATTGCTCTCAGATCCAGAATGGGCTGACCCCGAAATGGGACTTCTAAGTCTTCCAGCCAACAAAGATGCCATACGCTCGTTCCTCAACTCAAAACGTCCCGAGCGCTCCAAGGAAAACTCCTCAGAACTATGAACAGAATAGCTCAAGTAATCCACGCAGACCCCACACAAAAACGAGCGAAGAGTTACATAATGTCAGACTCTTCGTGACTCAAACTATCTTAGCGCATAGCAGCCTGACCCTACTAGTATTACGAAAAAGATTATTGCTAAATAGAAACAGATCTTGCCTAGCTTGTAGTATTTCACTTTTGTTCTGGTTTTCCTTGAAATCATAAAAGTTTCCTGTATATGATCTCGATACGCTTTCTTCAATAAATCATAAGCATTACCGCCGAAATAGCTCGACCATTGATCGAGTGACTCCTCTGAAATCTTCTTAAAATAGAAAAGAGATTGAGGCTCAAATGATTTCTTGCGGTCTTTATTCTCAATTTTCGTGACATCCCCGCGCTTCTTGTTTTGCCTTTCGATTCCACCCAAGGAAGCTTCCAAAAAAACAAATATTCCTAGAGCAACAAAAATTGCAAACCCAACAAACGAGATTGGAATCAAATTAAAACCATAATTCCAAAGAGAGATTTGCACTGATAGCTGCCTGCTTATGAACGCCCCGAACGCTGTGGCCGCCGTAATAGACAGAAATGCCATTGCTTCCAATATTCTGCCCGCTTTAGAGTCCTCATGCTCGTTGACTTTCCACACGTGTTCAAACATTTCCACGGTTATTTCATATTTTTTCGAGTTATCGTCCTTGATATTGCGGCTCATAAACTCACTTTGTTGCTAATCAATATTTAACATTTCTCAGCATATAAAACAGTGGCCATATTCCTTCTGCAGCTCTATAAAAGTTGGTCAAAAAGACAATGAATAAAACTGTACCTGCCATAAACTGGAACATACGGATTGCTTCTGATTACATACAATTGAATTTCGCCAGAGCCATGAACAGCATGTTGAATTACGCGATTATGTAAACACGTTAAGAATGCGAAATGGAGAATTCCAAGAAGATTGCGCCACTTACTTCAACTCGCTCCCATCCGTAAAAAGTTGCTTAAGCTTTTAAGCAAAGACACATAATATGGATATGATAGGGGCATTTAAATCTCCAGAGAAACGCTACCTGGAACTATTCAGTCAAGAGCTACAAATGTAGGAGACTGTTCTACCTTGAATAATAACAAAACGGGCTTGACTCTATTTTCAAACAATAGAAATAGGGTTCAAAACAATCGATTTGGCGTTGCTACATCACAGAAGACTAGTGATGTACCTGCCCAAAGTTGCACTGCGAGTTCAGTCGGCTTAGGGAGTTCTTGATAATTATGGCACATGATGTTTTTGTCAGCTATTCAGCAAAGGATAAACCTGTAGCCGACGCAGTATGCGCCACTTTGGAGAGTAGGAAAATCCGGTGCTGGATTGCACCCCGAGACGTGCTGCCCGGAGCTGACTACGCTACGGCACTCATTAACGGCATAAACGATAGCCGTCTCATGATTGTGGTTTTTTCCAACGAATCAAACAAATCAACCCATGTAATGCGTGAAGTGGAACGGGCAGTAAGCAAAGCCATACCCATTATTCCTTTGCGAATAGAAAATGTAACCCCTTCAAAAGCCATGGAATATTACCTCAGCACACCCCACTGGCTAGACGCTATCACACCCCCTCTTGAAACACATCTACAAAAACTCGCCGACACGGTTCAAACATTGCTTGGAGTCGAAAAGGAAAAGCCACCGACGCCTCTAGAGTCTGAAGAACCAAAAACCGAGAAGGAGCCAACTCCCACAATAACTCCAAACCCTAAACCTAAAAAGATCAAGATAAGATATGTCATAGCCGCATTAGCTCTTATCGCCGTTGTTATCATAGCCGCAGTTTTCCTGACAGGAGGATTCCCAGGAGCCAATAAAGCAGGAATCAACCCAACCGCAACCCCTGTCTCTTCAGCTTCACCAACCGCCACACCAACAACAACACTTTCTAGTCAGGCTATCACTCCTGCAAATGCTGCTCAAGTCAAACAGATAGGGCAGCTTAGTTCAGATTGGGTGCACCAGATTGCTTGGTCGCCGGACGGCAAATTCTTTGCAGCAGCCTCAGTAGGAATTGATATCTATGATGCTCAAACCACACAAAAAGTTTACACCATCAGCACGGTCGTGTGGCCAACCGGCATTGCTTTCTCGCCCGACAGCAAACTACTGGTGGCCGGCGGGGACAGCGGTCTTTTCGCTTGGAACGTCGACGGGTGGGGGCAAGCACTTTCTAACCCAAACGTCGGAGAAATAGCGTGTATAGCTTTCTCCTCCG
Organism: Bathyarchaeia archaeon; assembly: GCA_050013315.1. Taxonomy (GTDB): domain Archaea; phylum Thermoproteota; class Bathyarchaeia; order Bathyarchaeales; family Bathycorpusculaceae; genus Bathycorpusculum. The sequence continues at coordinate 3,423 of JBEKFM010000018.1, read as the reverse complement.
ACGGTAAGACCGTAGCCGCAGGAGTAGGATCCGCCGTAACGCTAATTGACATAACCAGCGGGAACGTACTTCGCACCATGCCTGCAGGCTCCAGTGTTATGTCCGTTGCTTTCTCATTTGATGGAAAAACCTTAGCCTCGGGGGAAGTCATGGGAGACATCAAACTCTGGGACCCACAGAGTGGTCAAGAACTCAAAACGCTTACTGGCCAGACTGGCTGGATAGACGGTCTTGCCTTCTCACCGAACGGCCAAATCCTAGCTTCAGGCTCAACGGACAAAACTATCATGCTTTGGAACCCCACTTCTGGCCAACAAATACGGGTAATAACAGGACATACAGATGAAGTAACAAGCGTGGCGTTTTCCCCAAATGGGCAATTGCTAGCCTCAGCTTCCTGGGACCTTACCGTCCGCTTATGGAACGTCCAAAACGGGCAACAACTAAATTCCCTCACCGGCCACACAGACTGGGTAAACACCGCAGCTTTCTCACCCGACGGCGCAACCCTGGCCTCCGGAGCAGAAGACCAAGCCATACGACTATGGGGCCTAGGCTAGCACATAATAGTTAATTGAAAACCTGGGTTACAGACCACCTTTAAGCGGTGAATTTCGCCGCAATTTCCTCATTGATCTTGCTGATCGAAACCTTTCTAATCTGGCGCCCGTTCGTTCGAGGCGGAAGACAAGCAGTTGTTCCAATGCCACAACCAAATAATTGATTTCTCAAAAAATTGGTGTCGTCTGCTAATCAGTTAACTTTTTGAACAGATCGAACCCATTCCTAGCAAAGAACAATTATGCTCGAAAAATCACGAGGTTTACAGCCTTAAGCGAATAAGCATCATGGGTTGTTCTGCTTGATTGCCATGCTTTTGAACGCAGTTGCCACTGTTAGGCTTAAGATGGCGAAAAAGACCCGGTCCAACACTTTACTCGCAGAATAAGCAGAAATTAACACAAACAAACCAAGTGCGCGGCATCCAGTTAGTTGACCATTAACCATGCTGAGTCGTAGGCAGTCAATTGCGCGGGAACCAAGCCAACCTCCACTACGTACGTTCCAGAAACGTTTGGAATACTCCAGGTGAAGCTGTACGCACCCACTGTGTTAGCCGTCACGTTTATCGCCTGAAAATCATAATAATAGTAGTTCATAAGACCGGTAACGGTCAGCGTCAAAGTAGAATTTAAAGCAGGATTCAGCTGATTAAGCACCGTCACATCAAGATTCAACGACTGCCCCCTCTTGTAAGTGACCAGGTTCGGATCCTTCCCTAAGAGAAGGTGCACTGTTGGCGTGACCTTTACAGGAGTAAAATTCGTCGTGAGAGGGCTGCCTACCCCGGTAATAAGATCGTAGCCCACGCCCGCAGAGTAAACGCCGTTTGAACCACTAGTGATGTCTCGGAAATAAGAAGCATAACTCACCGAAGCGGCATCCGCATAGAAGATAGCGTTAGACGCAGAACGTCCAAGGGCTTGGATCGCCGCCCACTGCGGAGCACCCGCGCTTGTCCCACCCACAATCCACCATCCCGTCGACCCTTGGTAAGGGGTGGTGTCATAAACCAAAACGCCCGTATTCGGATCTGCATTATAGGAAACATCCGGCACACCCCGGTAACCATTAGTGCCCTGAACGCCGTAGGTCTGCTGATAAGACGGCTCTTTCTCATAGGCACTTACACCGCCACCGCTCCCGCTCCACGCCGTCTCCGACGCAAAGGAACCATCTGAGTTTAGATTGAGCGTTGTTCCGCCCACCCCAACCACATTCGGCGAACTTGACGGATAAATCACACCTGCCCCACTATCCCCAGAAGACGCAAAGAAAGTAATGCCAGACTTGGCGAAGTAAGGGTCATAAGAGGTCTCTGTGGAAAACTCGGGTGTGCCCCAACTCATCGAAACCGCAACAACGTTCGGTTGACTAGTAGCGTAGCTGACCGCGGACATAAGATCAGTAGTGAAGGCTGATGGTGCCTCAACCAACAATATCGTCGCGTTCGGAGCTATTGCGTGAGCCCACTCAACATCCAGCGATTCCTCAAGCTCCCAACCACCACTTGAGTCGACCGCTGACGTTTTGCGCTCCGTGAAATTCACCGGCGTCAAACCAAACTGTCTGCTGAAAACGTTCAAGTCGTTCACCACGGTTGGGTCATCGAAGGCGTCGACTATGGCGATTGTTGTTCCCGCGCCGCCCGACGCAGGAAGCCTGTACGCTGCCTTAATCTGCGAGGGAGTAAGACCCGACAACGCCTCGGGCGTCGCCTCAGCGTGTCCGTGGATGTGGAAAAAAGTGCGGGCCGAACCGTCTCCAATTGGGTTGTCTGAAAGCTGCTCCCACGATCTCAAAGGCGCACCAGAAAAGCTCACTGCGAAAAAGAGAACCGCCAGAGCAAATGCAATGCCAACCCTACGTTTATCTAACCCTCCCAAGAACAATTCTCCTTAACGCCAACTTTCTTACACAACCAAGATTAAAAAGATTATTCCGATAACCGCGCCACGCTTAACAGCAACCTAAACCCCGCACTTCCCCATACTTTTCGGGACATTCTAGGACATTCTAGGACACTCTAGGACGTCACAGGGACATTCTAGGACATTCTAGGACATTCTAGGACATTCTAGGACATTTTAATACGCAACCTGCAGCCGATTCAAGCTTAAAATAGAAAAAGCAACCCAAAACAAACAGAACAAAGAAACAGAAAAAACAAGAAACTCTACTAACTTTCTTACGCAGCCAAGATAAAAAATATTATTTCGGCGATCACGCCGCGCTAAAACATGTGAAAACGCGAACATAGCTGTTCCCAAAATGACTAAAAAATGGGTTCTAAGTCCGCTTCTTAGATTAGGCTCACTTTTCAAAGCACGGGACTCAAATAGAAAGCAGAAACTGCCTATAAAGAAAAAACTGGAATAAATACGATTTATTACCAATTTTGGAACAAACTTACGCCCCAGCCAAGAAAAAAGCCAAGAGTCAAACCCTTTGTTAGCAAAACTTATATCAATTAGGAAAGCCGATAAAGAACTGACTATAATTCAGAAAAAGATTGGAGAATGAAAAAGTGATGAAAAAGTTTGGTCTAGTTGGCTTTGTTGCTGTTTTCGTGATTATTCTGATTGCATTTTCATCATTTGCTGCCTTGGCACAGTATGAAACATCAAAAACCTCCCCTTTTACTATTTCCTCTTCCGGTGAAGCTAATATCGCTCAGAATACCACGGTAGGTGGTGTTTCAATTGTTATTGCCGGGACGCCTAGTGCGACTGGTTCTGTGTCTACTGGCACGTACACTGGGAATCCTCAGACGGGTGCTTCTATTCCTTCAGGTGTTACGTTGACTGGCTTTGTAGCTATCACTTTTAACATAGCTGCAAGCGATTTTAAGAATGCAACCAT
>JBEKFM010000017.1:0-47875 GCA_050013315.1 Bathyarchaeia archaeon | reverse complement strand
TAGAAAAGATTGAAGAACCTAAATGGAAGAGAGTTCTCGCTAAGATGGAAGAAGGAAAATTCTATTCAATAACAGAAATGAGCCACATGTTAGTTGGAATCCGACTTTTTGAGGAAGATAGTTTTAAACAATATTTACCCGAAAAGGTTCAAGATAAGAAGAAATTATCATTTGAAGAGGTTATTGAACCATTGGTCGAATTCTTAAGCGATACGGCGTATATAGATTCTTTCTTACAATCTCAAGTTGCAGTGGGAAATTTAATCGAAGGGTTCAAAGGCGATTTACCCTATTATGGGAAAAAAATGTAATTGAGAATACTACGACTATTCTAAGACTTTGTTACTCGTAGCATTTAGCTAAGTTTTCATGAAGATAAGTCTTAAATCTGCATAGCAATAGAAGATGCATTAGGGATTAAAAAATGAGTGAAAAGCAATTTACAGATTTGATGAAAGGGGAACTTGAGAAGAATCTTCCTTCTGGATATTCCGTTACTTCTGGTGAGAGTCTTATTTACAAGTTATTTGTGGATGCTCAAGGTCAGGTGCAGCCTCAAAATGTGCAAGAAGCAAAAAGGGGACAGTTAGCATTTCAGACAGACCTTATGATTAAAAAGTTACGTTCTGTGGTGAGTGAAGGCATTCCTTTAGTAGTTGTCGAAGTGAAGTTTGGTCGGTTTACTACCCATGATATATTAACTTATTCTGCCAAAGCTACGAAGCATAAGGAAATCTATCCTTATCTAAGGTATGGCTTAGTGGTTGGTGGAGTAAAAAAGATAGATAGACGGTTCTTTACCCACAATTCTGGTTTTGATTTTGCTGTTGCGGTGGAAAAACCAGAAGGCCTTTCAGAGGTAACGGAGATTATAAAGCAACAACTAGAAGCAGCAGAACTTATGCTAAAGGTATTTCAAGGAAAAGAAGTAAAACGGTATGTTACAAAAATAGAATTGACTTTAAACTTCTAGTCTGAAAATAAACTTCAGATTTTTGTTTCTGGATGTTTTTTCTTCTTTTCTAATGTTCTAAGTTTTCATGGATGATAAGTCTCAAATCTGTATGGCATAGAATAGAAAAATAGCGTAAGAGCATGAATGGCACTCGTTTAGTCGGAATGGCTTTAGCGGTAGTTGGATTAATAATCTTGTTAATAGCGCGCTTGCTCGCTTACCAATTAGGTTTGTATCTCGGCATAATTTGATTGCGGTTGGTTTCGTTATTTATGCTGTAGATGTAGCGTGCATGGCTGCTCCGAAATCGGTCAAAAATGGTTTTTACCGTATTTTTTCAAGGTTTTTGTCTTTTGTTTTAAACTTGGTAAAGAAAATGGTATTTATTCTTTTGATTAAGAGGTATTTGTAGTATTGCAGCGCTAAAAGTTATTAAATAAAGGTTAGTATCACAAATTGTTATGAAACCAAATGAAGGTAGACTTCAGACTGCAGAGCACATTCTTGCAAGGATGTTGGAACGCAGGTTTTTGGACGCAAAATTCATCATTTCTAAGTTTGAAGAGAATTCTGGATATATGGAAATTGTAACCAAAGAGGACTTGCGGAAAGTCAACAGGGCATTACTGCAGGATGACGTGAATGCAATAATAAAAATGAATCTTTTGGTTAGCAAGCACATCCTGACGAGGGATGATGCCGAAAAAGAATTTGATTTGACAAGGTTGCCGTCTTCTGTGAGAGAAGTTAGAATCGTGGAAATCGAGGGTTTTGACAAGACACCATGCAAGGATCCGCACGTTGAAAACACCAGCGAGATTGGCTATTGTGAAATTCTTACAGTGGAAAGGGTTGGGAAAGACCGTTATAGATTTGTTTTCGAAGTAAAATAAGGAAAATTTAGGGTTTCTGTGGTTTTATTGAAACTAATTTAAACTAAAAAATAGACGAACCCCTTGAGAAAACTTTCCTTTATAACGCTATTCGTTTTGAGTGCGCGCTCACGTCTCCATGTAAGTCTAAGAAGGGTTCTGTTTTGTTTCTTTGCTAGATTTAAGATTTTTCAAAGAGCAAAAAAACTTAAACCAAACTATGGGGTGGGTAACCATAGCAAGAAAGGTCATGGTTTTCAAGGCTTTTTGGAATTAGTTCATGGAGTTAGACGTCAGCCCAAACTAGAGATCTGCTCCTACTTTTTAGCAAAGACACCTAGTAAAAGTTTAAGCGAAGCTTAAAATAACATTAGACTTTCAAGATAGCAGACTTGAGATTTATCTTTATGAAAACTTGGGAACTATTGATTAACGCACTTTAACTGGTTTCATCGTTCTTCTACCTACAGGGCGTCGAAGTTCCAGTAATCCCTTTTAGATTTTCAAAATAGGAGGCAAACTGCGGTTGAACTTATTATTGCGAGTGCAGTTATGTGTTGTCTTCAGTTGCTTTGCTCCACAACATTTCAAAGTAATCCTGAAGAATTGCGACTAAACACGGGTTGTTTGAAAATAAACTTGGTGCCTCCATCGTGTGCCGTGATTTTGTGATACATAAGGTCACTTGCTCCCCATCTTCAATTCTCACTGAGGCTGTAGGTTGGGTGGGAATGTGTCTTAGTTCAACCCACCCTTTTTTCTCCCAAGTCTGGAAGATTTTTGGCACTCTCTCTCCATCTTTGGGCTTATCGGTAATGTATCGGAACTTTACTTTTCTCTTTGCACCTTTTATGAGCAGTTCAGCGTAAGCCATCGAATACTGGAAACTATCCCATGAATCAATAACGTCTACACTCTTCTTCGTATTAATCGCTGCCTTGTTCATTTTGCGGACGTTTGCATCTCTTGTAGAAATCATCGCGAATTCGAATTCTTCAGTCTTCGTATTTTCTTGAGGGTTTGCTCTGAATCTGTCGAGAAATTTCTCCGTTATTTTCTCAATTTTCTTATATTCATCTGTCTTTCGCTTCAGTAAAGCTGAGAGCGCATTTGGCAGTGGAACGGTCCTGAACTCAGTTGGATCGCCTAATATTTTTTCTACTAAGCTCTTTCCTTCTAGCTCGGTCAGTATTCGGTAGATGTCTTGTCGGGCGACTCCGGAGTTTTTCCAGATTGTATTCGCTTTAGCCTTTCCTAGGCTTGCGAGAGTTAGGTAGACTTTTGCCTGTGTTCTGGTGAGTCCTATAGCTACTAGGGTTTCAACGTCCTGTTCATCGAAGGTCATTTTCTTGCTCCGTGAAATTTGTGTTTATTTTGATATAGGCCATTTTTGATTTATATCTTTAGTTTTTTGTCAGCGAAGTCACTTACGGTAACCACTTAAAAGATTTTGCCGAGCATATCATGCTTCATAGAATAAAAGGAGAATAAAAATACATGAAATTTGCTAAAAACAAAAATAATGTTATTGCGATTTCGATATTCTTAATGCTTTCAATGGTAGCTTCAATGCTGCTATTGCCAACTGCTAGTGCACATACGCCACCGTGGACTGTTCCTACATGGGCATATATTTATGCCGCCCCGAACCCCATTGGTGTCAATCAGTCAACAGCGCTTGTCTACTGGCTTAATGCCGTTCCGCCAACGGCCACTGGCGTTTATGGCGATAGGTGGACTGGCATTATGATTAATATCATAAAACCCGACGGAACCAACGATACAATCGGACCATTAACGTCTGATCCAATCGGCGGAGGCTACTCCACATACACACCTAAAGAAGCAGGCAACTACACTCTCCAGGTCATATTTCCTGGAAACAAAATAACCGGTCTTCCTACTGCATCAGGCGTACCCATGGACGTCCCAGCTGTCAACGACACTTATACAGCCAGTATGAGCGACCCGTACACCCTCACCGTTCAACAAGAACCAATACAGCTTTATCCGGAGACTCCTCTACCAACCAACTACTGGACTCTCCCCATAAACGGATTGAACAGAAATTGGTATCAGATTGATGGAAACTGGCTGAATGCTGGTGATACAGGTCCAGGAGCCCCTGGGACAGGTCCTACTACCTTGTATAATCCCTACTCGACAGGACCGGAAAGTGCTCACATAATGTGGGCCCGTGACTATTGGGCTGGAGGTATCGCGAGCGGACAGACCGGCAGCAATACATACTACAATGGGGAGTCATACGAGCTCTACTGGAATACACCAATCATCATAGACGGGAAACTCTACTACAACGTTGAAACACCTCCAAGGTACGGCTGGTACGCCGTTGACCTCTACACAGGCCAAACAGACTATTTCCAAAACACCACCGGTCCAATCGATTACAGTACTGGCTATCCAGCCCCTAACACTTCAGGATCCATCGACCAGGGGGTTCTCTCATTTGGTCAAGTCTACAATTATGAGTCGCCCAACCAGGAAGGAGCCTTCCCATACCTTTGGAGCACCAATGCCGCAACTCCTAACACATGGAAGATGTTCGACGCATATACAGGCAACTACATCTGCAGCATCGCTAATGTGCCTGCTGGACCGTCAATGTTCGGCTTTAGCATGCCGTGGGGCACGACTGTCTACGGCAAAGACGGAAGCCTATTAAAATACAATATTGTAAGCCTCGGAAGCTATACAAACCCGCATTACTACCTGCAGTGCTGGAATACGAGCCAAGTTCTTTCGTGGAACCCAGCCTTTAACTCGCCAAACTACAATCCTTCTGATTTCTTCTCCAGTTTTTACTACTGGGAATGGAGACCGTTCTTAAACTACACATTTGACGGAAATCACGGCTATTCATTGAACGTAACAGTACCGGCGGTGCAAGGCACCATACTCGCGGTTCGTGAGGATCAATATGTAATCGGCGGAACAACGGGCAGCAACGACGAACGCGGAGTTGTCCAGGGAAACCTGTGGGCGCTAAGTTTAGCGCCAGGTGAAGAAGGGCACCTGCTATGGAATATAACTTTCACGCCCCCACATACAGTAGTACCTTCAACTGCAGGCACAGGCATAACCATGAACACTGTAGATCCAGAAGACGGCGTATTTACCTTTGCCGAAACAGTGACAAGAACAAGATGGGTCTATAGTTTGAAAGACGGCAGTCAACTATGGCAGAGCAAACCTGAGCCGGAAGGAGCTTACTATGGCATGACTGAAGACATCTACGACGGCATGCTTCTCGCAGGCGGCATGGCTGCTGGATTTGGAAATGCACTTGGCTACTCTGGGCACATAATAGCTTACAACATAACGACAGGAAAAATCTTGTGGGACTATGCAAGTGGAAACCCCTACGGTGACGCCGCATACGATAACGTTCCAATAGACATAGCCTGCATTGCTGACGGAAAAATCTATACTATTTCTACTGAACATTCGCCAACCGAACCATTATGGCGCGATTCATACATCCGATGCATCAACGCCTCGAACGGAGTGGAACTATGGAGAATAAGTCATTATGGAACCAACCCAGTTATCGCCGACGGTTACCTCGTTGACCTCAACAACTATGACGATAGAATTTACTGTTACGGTAAGGGACCAAGCGCAACCACAGTAGAAGCACCATTAACTGCTATTACGGGAGGGACTGGGGTAGAGATACAGGGTACAGTCACCGACATCTCAGCTGGCTCACAGGAAAATGCGGTTAAAGCGAACTTTCTAGACGGACTCCCATGTGTGTCTGACGCAAGCGAGACCCAGTTTATGGAAGCCGTTTATATGCAGCAGCCGATGCCAACTAATGCAACTGGGGTTCCAGTATCGATAGACGCGATTGATCCGAACGGCAACATTATTCACATCGGCAACACCACAAGCGACATTGACGGCAACTACGGCTACGCATGGGCGACTCCAAACATCCCAGGCCAGTACACAATAACTGCTATGTTCGAAGGATCCCACTCTTACTATCCATCATCCAGTGAAACCCATCTTGTAGTATCCGCAGCACCTGCAGCTACTCACGCGCCAACGGCCACTCCGACATCTGTCGCTGACATGTACTTTGTTCCCGCAATCGCAGGCCTATTCGTCTTAATCATCATAGTAGCTATCGTAATAGTTCTATTGATGCTTAGGAAACGACCATAAAAATGCCAAACAAAAACAAAATCATCATTTTCCCCTTTTTTAGTCTGGAAAAGCAATGGCGAAAAGAGAGGGGCTGAGAAGGCTCTGGTCAAATTCACAAAATATTCAGACATTTGCATTCTGCTCCTAAGGAATGCTTCTCCTATATATTCCAGAGCCTCAGCAACATAGAATAGAAAAAAGTGTTTCCTATGTAAAGCGCTATTTTTCTTTTTGACCTGCAGAGGCTTCATATTGCTTGTTTGTTGCGCGAAATCTTTTTGGTTTTTGGTATGTTACGGTTTTGGAAATATAGTTTATGTGCTTTTTTTTGCGGTTATGCTCGTTTAAAGTGGACAAGGGCACGGGGGGAGAATGGGAAGGCTTCAGTGTTAGTTTCGGGGAAGAGAGGATGCTGTTTGGTGGATTTTTGCGAACTCTTTAATAGACATTGCGATAAAAATATTGGGCTACTTTGGAGGAAGGAGAAGAGGCTTAACGTTTAGTTAGAGTTTCCTATGTTTCCTGTCCGCTTCTGTTATGAAGGGATTTGTTAGTGTCCACCATCAGTTTCATTTTGGAGCTGGGAACTTTAGCTTCTCTGGTGTGATTTCGGGAGTGTTTGTGGGTGGTTTTGTGGGGTAAGAATCGTGATCGCCTCAGCAATTGTTGCGGCTATTTTGGAGGCTGCAAATTCGGGTGCGACTAAATCGATCTCGTATTGTGTTTGGGGCGAATTTGAGTTTTAGTCTTTTGGAGAAGTATTTGGGTGTTGTCGTGGGTGCTGGTTTTGTTCGAGTTGAGGCTTCTATGTATGAGTTAGTGATCGTGGTCGAGTTTCTTAAGCAGTATGGACATTTTCACGAGGGTTATGTTGGGGCGCGGAAGTTGCTTGGGGTTTGGGTTGTGAATGGGAGAAGTTGGCTTTGATGTGTGAAGACTTTGGGTTAGCTGGTTAGTTGTGTCGGGTCGGCTACTGGTTCGTGATAAGAAGTGAGGTTGACAATATTCATATATATCGATTTTTTCAAGATCTTTTTAAATAAGAGTTGAGTTAACATGTATTATCGCCTAGAACGTGGATTGTAAGTGGAGAAAGGCAAAGTGCGAATTACTCTTCCGACGCAGGTTATTATGGCTGCTTTGAACGAGGAAGAAGGTATCGGTCTCACCATATTCGAGCTGAACAAGACTCTGCTAAATCCTCGGATTTTGGTTGTTGATGGCAGGAGTACTGATCGAACCGTTGAGATAGCTAAGAGCATGGGTGCGAACGTTATTTTTCAAGATGGAATTGGCAAGGGTGATGCGTTGGCGAAGGCGATTAAGCACTTGGATATAGCAGTTGACCACGTTGTCATCACAGACGCGGATTATACGTATTCCGCTGAATACATTCCTGGGATGATTAGGATTTTAGAGGAGAATCCTGATGTGGGTATGGTTTGCGGTAACCGGTTTAGTGGTTACTCGGACCTGAAGGGGGCGAATAGTTTTTTTTACTTTGGTAACCGGCTTATCGCGTTTATTCACAGCTTTCTGAACGGAGTTTCTTTAGTTGATCCGTTGACGGGGTTGCGTGTGGTGCGTGCGGGAATTCTCAGGAACTGGAAAGTGGAATCTAGAGGCTTTGATGTTGAGGTGGAGCTTAATAATCGTGTGGAGCGGGAGGGTTTTGGCATCGTGGAGGTTCCCATTAAATATCGAGAGCGGTTGGGTGAGAAGAAACTTGGCGTTAGGAATGGCGCCGAAATCTTTAGGCGCATAATGTTAGATGCAACCTATTAAACGCGTTTTTCTGTTGAAAAAATCTGAAAATATGTTTTTGTTCGAAATTAAAGATCTTATTTGAAAAGAATTAAAAGCCGCTTAAGCAGTCTATTATTTAGGTGCGTGCAGTTGGAGGCAAAGGTTAAAGTCAAAAAGGAAGGAATTGTTATTCCAGAGGAGCTTTTCAAGGAAATGGTCGGCACTTACCTTAAGATGGAGCAGATACTTGCAACGTTAGAGACGCTTGCAGATGAAGAAACATTGAAGGCTATTGAGGAAAGCAAAAAGAAGGTGGCTAAGGGCGAGTACATTGAGTGCTCGATTAATGACTTGGAAAAAGTCTTGAAATAGCATGCCCTACATTGCGAGATTCTCTAAACCGTTTCTTAAAAAAGAGAAACGATTGCCAACCGAAGTAAAGTCAAGAATTGTGGAAACGCTTAAAGAAACGCTCATGAAACCCGATAACGGCACCATGCTTGTTGGTCCGCTTAAGGGTTTATGGAAAGTGCGAGTTGGAAAATATCGAATTATCTATGAAATAGATGAGCAAGAGAAAAGGGTCATTTTTCATGACGTTGAACTCAGGAAAAAAGTTTATAAATAAAGCGCACCCTTTTCTGATTGTGTTTTGTTCTATAAGGTTAGACCTTTTTTTACCTAAGGTTTTATTAGGCACCCATAGAAACTGGTGTGGCATTTGGGGATGAGCAAGGGTAAGCTTTACGGATTAGGAGTGCCTATGTTTCTTATCTGTTCTCATCACAGAGAGATTTGATAGGGTTTGCTTTGAATCCTTCAGAGATTTCGACTGAGCCTTTGGTTTAAAGTTAAATTTGATCTGTTTGCTTGGTGCCGTTTTATGGTTAAGTACCCTGACAGCTTAGACATAAACGCGGCTGTTTTAGAAGTTGCAAGCGCATGTGCCCTCAAAACCAGGCTGCTGATGCGGAATAAAAAGTTAAGGCTGAAAGTATTGATATATTTCCATTTTTGCAATATCGTCTTAAATAAGAGTTGAGTTAACAGATATTATTGCCTAAAAGCGTGGATTATAAGTGGAGGAAGGAGAAGTGCGGAGTATTCCTTCAACGCAAGTTATTATAGCTGCGTTAAACGAGGAAGAAGGCATCGGCCTCACCATATCCGAGCTAAACAAAACTCTAAAGAAGCCTCGGATTTTGGTGGTTGACGGCAGAAGTACTGATCGAACCGTCGAGATAGCTAAGAGCATGGGCGCCGACGTTGTTTTTCAAGATGGATTAGGCAAGGGTGATGCGTTGGCGAAGGCAATTAAGCACTCAGCTTTAGCAGCTGATTATGTCGTCATTACAGATGCAGACTATACGTACCCTGCTGAATACGTTCCTTTGATGATTCGGATTTTAGAGAAGATGCCTAATGTGGGCATGGTTTGCGGAAACAGGTTTAACAGTAATTTCCCCCTTAACGAAATGCATGATATACTTTACTTTGGAAACCGTGTGATTGCTTTTTTTCACAACTTACTAAACGGAGTTTCATTAGATGATCCGTTGACGGGGCTGCGTGTGGTGCGTGCGGGAATTCTTAGAAACTGGAAGGTGAAATCTAAAGGCTTTGATGTTGAGGTTGAGCTTAATCATCATGTAGAGCGGGAAGGTTTTTTCATCGTGGAAATTCCTATTGAATATCGAGTGAGATTGGGTGAGAAGAAGCTGGGAGTTAGGCATGGCGCCGAAATTTTTAGGCGCATAATATTAGAAACAAAGTATTAAACGAGCCCGCTTCTTAGTAGTGTAAAGCGGTTTTTCATCGCTAATGGATGGTGCTGTCAGGTCTTTTGGTAAGAACTGATAATGCTGAGTAGCGATGTTTATACGAAAAGCTTGGAGCAGATTATCCAGTCAGGGTTCTTGTGAAGAAGATGGCAGCGTTTCAATTGATAGAAACTGAAATTTTTTTGGTTTCTGGTATGTTTCGTTTTTAGAAATATGGCTTATATACTTTTTTTGTGGTTGTGCCTGTTTAGGGAGAAAAGGAGCGAGGGGAAGGGGTGGCTTCGATGCTGTTTTTGAGGGGCAAGAGTGAAGGGTGTGTTGAGGCTTCATTATGGGCGGTTTTGTCTTAGTTCTATATATTCTACAGTGTGTTTTTGCACGATGTTTGGAAGATGTTGCGTTAATTTGTGGCTTTACTTCTGGGAGGAGAGAAGAGGCTTAAGTCTAGTTAGAGGTTCCTTTGCTTCTTATCCGCTTCCATCAGGAAGGGATTTGTTAGCATTAACTCTAAGTTCCGTTTTGATGTTACAGCTTTAGTTTATCTTATTTGATTTTGGACAGTCTGTGGGTGGTTTTGTTGGGTAAGAATCGTGATCGCCTGAGCATTGTTGCGGCTATTTTGGAGCTACAAATTCAGGTGTGAGTATGACTCGTATCATGTTTATGGCGAATTTGAGTTTTGGTCTTTTGGAGAAATATTTGGATGTTGCTTTGCGTGCTGGTTTTGTTCGTATTGAGGATTCTAAGTACGAGCTGACTGACCATGGCTAAGAATTTCTTAGCAGTATAGACATTTTCACGAGCTCTATATCGAGGCGCAGAAGTTGCTTGAGGTTTAGATTTTGAACGGGAAAAATTGGCTTTGATGTGTGAAGACTTGGATTAGCCGGTTAGTCATATTAGGTCGGTTATTGATGCGAAATAAAAAATTAAGGTTGAAAGTAGTGATAAATTTCCATTTTTTCCATATTGTCTTAAATAAGAGTTTAAACTAACAGGTTACTTTTAACAAGAGTGTTGATAAAAGTGGGGAAGGTAGAAGTTGAGGGTATCCCCTCGACGCAAGTTATCATAGCTGCTTTGAACGAGGAAGAAGGCATAGGGCCAACTATCGTTGAGCTTAAGGCTATCCTTGATAGTCCACGTGTTCTGGTTGTTGACGGCAAAAGTACTGATCGAACCGTCGAGGTTGCTAAGAGCATGGGCGCCGAAGTCATTTTCCAAGATGGATTAGGCAAGGGTGATGCTATAGCGAAAGCAATTAAGCACTCAGATTTAACAGTTGATTACGTGGTTATCACAGATGCAGATTATACGTACCCTGCTGAACACGTTCCTGAGATGATTCGGATACTTGAGAAGAATCCTGACGTGGGCATGGTGTGTGGTAACCGGTTCAGTGGTTACTCAAACCTGAAGGGTTTGAATGGCTTTTTTTACCTTGGTAATAGGTTCATAGGTTTTACTCAAAACTTTCTAAACGGCGTCTGGTTAGCCGATCCGCTGTCAGGGTTGCGTGTACTGCGTACGGCAATTCTTAGACACTGGAAAGTGAAATCTAAAGGTTTTGATGTCGAGGTGGAGCTTAATCATCATGTGAAGCGGGAAGGTTTTGGCATCGCGGAAATTCCCATCAAATACCGCGAAAGATTAGGCGAGAAGAAACTTGGCGTTAGGCATGGCGCAGAAATCTTTAGGCGCATAATATTAGAAACAACGTATTAGACGCGGATTCTTAGAATGACCTTTATAACTAAACTTAATCTGCTTCAAAAAGTTTCCCTCGTAAATACAAGCTGTACGGGACCTTAATTCGGCGATCTCTCAACTGCAGAGTATCAGTCAAGGTTCTTAGGAAGAAAATGTCTGAAATTCATAGATTGAAGTTGCGAAATCTTTCTTAGTTTTTGATATGTTACAATTTGGGAAATATGGCTTATATGCTTTTTTGCGGTTTGCCTTGCTTAAGGGGAAAATGCGTACATGAGAAGGGCAGGCTTCAATGCTGCTTTCAAGGAGAAAGAGAGAAGAGGCTTAAGTCTATCTAGGGCTTCCTTTGCTTCATGTGCGCTTCCTCCAGGAAAGGATTTGTTAGCGTTGGCCAAGTTTCGTTTTAGTTTTGGGGGCTTAAGCTTGTCTGATTTAATTTTGAAGCTGTTTGCGGGTGGTTTTGTTGGGCAAGAACCGTGATCGCCTTAGCATAGTTGCGGCTATTTTGGAGGCCACAAATTCGGGCGCGAGCAAAACTCGTATTAAGATTAGGGCGAATTTGAGTTTTAGTCTTTTGGAGAAGTATTTGGGTGTTGTTGTGGGTGCTGGTTTTCTTCGTGTTGAGGGCTGCATGTACGAGTTGACTGAGCGTGGTCGCGAGTTTCTTAAGCAGTATAGACGTTTAAACGAGCGTTATGTTGAGGCGCAGAAGTTGCTTGAGGCTTTGGGTTATGAACGGAAGAAGCTGGCTTTGACTTGTGAAGACTCGGGTTCGCTGATTGGTTATGTTAGGTCGGTTGCTGATTGCAACTGAGAGAATTTGGGGCTGAAAATATGGTTATGTTTACCTTATTTTCCTCCTTCCGCTAAATGCGAGACGAATTGAGCGTGCGCTTCACTGTTTCTTGTCGCTGTATCCTCCCAGTCACACACACTTAATTCTGCAGTAAACTACCTTTAGATAGAGATGATAGGAATGCCTGAAGGGAAGAAGAAGGTTGAAAGTTCTGCTGAAAGAACTGGAGAAGCAGTCGGCAACGGCATCAGGAAAGGTGCTCAAGCCGTATATGACCTTGGAAAGGGAATGAAGAAAGGACTCAAGAAAGAAGAGGCAACTACGCCCCCTTGAAATGGATAGCTTGCAGCAATCAATGGTTATTCAATAACTTTCGAAACGAATCAGTCTTGAGAAATTTTTTGTGTCTGTGGGGAATTGTAGGCTTAGAGAATTTTGAGTGAATAAACAATAGAAAAAGGGATTGTTACAAAATGCTTCGACAAATTGGTTCTTTTAGTGGTGACAGAAAATGTGTTGCTTATTTGAGTAATATCGCGCGGGTTATATTAGGACGGTTACTGAATGCGTTTGAAAAAGTTTAAGGCTAAGAGTATGGATGAATTTCATTGTTTTCCTTATTCCTTTAAATACCGTTGTATTGACAGAGGTACTGCTGAAGAGTTGTTACGGGTGGAGAAGGGAGGAGAGCAGGGGATCTCTTCGACGCAGGTTATCGAAGCTGCGGTGAACGAGGAAAAGACCATTGGATTTATCGAAATACAGCGGATTTCATATTTTGAAAATCTGTTTGCTGTCGTTCAAATTAATTCTACTAATCGAATAGCCAGTGTATTGGGAATACAAAGTGGCTCAAAGGGTTGTTCTTGTGGGGTTGATGCCCAACGGTAGTTAATTGTGAAACGTCTTCCCCGTTGTTAAACTTGGAAGAACTTAATGAAGTTCCAGAATTTCCGCCTTTTAATGTCGGAATTGTCATACCTACTCTTAATGAGGAGAAAAACCTCAAAGAAGTTCTCTTCAGGTCGAATGATGCTGGCTACTACAATATTTTAGTTATTGATGGCAAGTCAAAAGACAATACTATTAAGGTTGCGACAAAAGGCGGTGCCAAAGTTGTCTTGCAGGTGGGTCAAGGAAAAGGCAGTGCCATTCGGCAAGTTCTAAGCAACCGTTATTTCGATGTTGACGCCATGGTTCTAATGGATGCTGATGGTTCAATGGATCCTACGGAGATACCTGCGTTCGTTGAAGCTTTGAATTCTGGCGCTGATATAGTTAAGGGTTCTCGCTTCTTAAAAGGTGGTCGCACTTACGACATGGACGCAATAAGACGATGCGGCAATTCGATGCTAATGTTTTTCGTGAATTTCCTCTGGAGAGCCAAATACACCGACCTATGCTATGGTTACGCAGTTTTTAGTAAGCGTGCCATTGAAAAGCTTGCTCCGGTTTTGGAGTCGGATGGCTTTGAGATTGAAACTGAGATTTTCATTAAGGCTTTGGAGTTAGGGTTGGTGGTGAAAGAAGTTCCAAGCGTAGAATATGCACGAAAACACGGAAATTCTAATCTCCACGCGTTTAAAGATGGTTGCAAGATACTCAAAACAGTTTTCAAAGAGTTTTTCCGTTCTTAATAGGCGTCGCGATTTTTAGAACGTTTTTGTTTTCTGTTAGAAGATTGCACTAATTTTTGTTACTTATGTGTTTATTAGGTAATTTTAGGTATTGATTTGCATTGGGAGATGAGCTAGAGTAAACTTTACAGCGTAGGCTTTTCCTGTTGCTTATCTGCTCTTGTCAGAGAGGGATTTCATAGGGTTCACTCTGAATCCTTCAAAAATCTAAACTGAGCCTTTGATTTAAATCTTACAAGAAATAAACAACGAACCCAAAACTCTTAAACAACTCGCCCTAAAACCTGGTCCCAAAACTAGCCAAACATAAAGTAACGTTTAGTTTGGAGGCAACACAAATAGTTAAACGCATGAAACCTCTTGTGGTTACTCTGTTTGTCTTTTTGGCGTTTGGCTCTTGCCTTTTCAGTGGGCATTATGTTTTTGCTCAAACTGACCAAACTGCGTCGAAGCTGCAGGCAGCCAATATCGCTGTAGATGTGGCTTTTAGTGCTGTTTGGGACGCTGAAAAAGCAGGTGCTAACGTTACCGGTCTCTTGGTTCAGTTAAATTTTGCAGAAGGCGACTTGGCTCTATCTGAAAACTCTTTCCGGACTGGATATTCCAACATAGCCTCAGCCCAAGCAGATAGCGCGTTCACAGTTGCACAGGAAGTAACAACGGCCGCTCAAAACGCCAAACAAGCCGCCTTAGTTTCCAGTCAAAATGCCTTCTGGTCCACCATGGCATTTACGGTAATTGGCGCTTTCGTATTCGTTCTGGTTTTGTTCCTGGTTTGGCACCGGTTCAAGCGTAGCTACATTGAGAGTTTATCTGGAGCAAAACCTGAGGTGAACAGCCCATAAAGCTCGGAGATTACAAACTTATTTTCGTTGCTGTAGGCTTAATTGGTGTTTTACTTGTTGAGTAAGATTTAATAGCTACTGGTAATAATTGTTACCGTATGGTAGTAAAAGTTACCAAAGTTACCGAGTTTTTTTTTTGCAATACTTCACCTGTACCGAACTGATTACACAGTAAGCATGCACATACGAGCCATGGCTAAACTTATTGGAACAAGTCACGTCGCGCTGTTACCCTACTTGAAACAGTTAGAAAGCCTAAAAATACTTAACTCTGAAAAAGTGGGTAGAAATAAGCAGTACCGGCTAGGCAAAGACAACATTCTGATTAAACATTACCTTACAATAACAGAAGAGCTTGCTACGATAAATTACTTAGAGAGCAACTTTCTCATAAAGAAACTTTGTGAACACTTAAACAACATAGATCTTTCAAACCCGCTTATCCTCTTCGGAAGCTACGCAAAAGGCTACGCTACTGAGGAAAGCGACATAGATCTGCTCAGCATAGGCAAACTTTCAGAAAACCATCTAAATCACATAAAAAAGTTCGAGGCAACCTTTGGAAAAAAAGTCAACATAAAAACTGTGACCCCCGAAAACTTTGATGGTGCGCTGCAAACCGGCGACATTCTAATAAAGGAAGTCATTGCAAGCCATATCGTCTTATGCAACCCCGATCCATTTGTGACTAGGCTATGGAGACAATACATTGAGCGATAACAACTTAGTCTGGTGCTTCAAACAGAAACGAGGCCTACGCATAATCGAACCAAACACTAACCTCTCCAAAGCGTACCTCAAAAAAGCCGTAAGCGCTCTGAACACTATGACAGTGGCACTTAAAATCAATGAAACCGATTGGGTAACGACCACCGCATACTACGCACGGTACTTTGCACTTTACGCGTTGCTAATGAAGATAGGAGTCAAATCGGAAATCCACGATTGTACTATAGCAGTTGCAAGGCTACTTGCCAGAAACGGAAACCTCAGCCACGTGATGGTTGACGACATAGCCCAAGCTAAACAGACACGTATCGACGTCCAATACTACGTAGAAAATGAACAAAGTCACACAGAAATCCAACATAACGTGGATGCCGCAAGAAAATTCGTGCTAGAAACTGAAAAAATCATAGAAAACTTAACCCCCGAACAAATCATCAACATCCGAACCCAACTAGAAAAACTAAAATAAACCTGATTCTAAACCCGCAGCTGAATTTGAAATTCTATCCAAGCTCTTCCTGTACATAATGGAGGGGTAGGCTCTTTAGAGGATAGCTTCATCTTTCCATAGACAGATTCTCCCAATAGCCCACGGGTCTCAACAGTCAATTAAAACACGGAATAAGCAACTGTAGTTTTCAGTCAAAGCGCCTTCTGGTCCACCATGGTATTTACAGTGATTGGCGTTTTTGTGTTCGTTTTGGTTTTGTTTTTGGTTTGGCGCTGGTTCAAGGGAAGTTTTACATTAAGAGTTTATCTGACCAAAGCTTGAGGTGAACAATCAATGAAGTTTGGAGGTTACAAACTTATTTTTGTTGCTGTGGGTTTGATTGGCGTTTTACTTATTGCAACTCCTGCTCTTATCGATTTTATTCGTCTTCCTGCTGGGGGCCAGTTTTCTGAGTTATACCTCTTAGGTTCAGGACCCCAGGCTGAGAATTACCCTTTCAATATTGCTGTCGGCCAGAACTATTCGGTTGACGTTAGTGTTGGTAATCATTTGGGATCTTCAGCGTCTTACGTGTTGTATGTGAAGTTTCAAAATGAGAACGACATGTTGCCCAATTCTACAGCTATGACACCTAGTCCAGTGCCTCCTCTTTATGAATACAGGTTTTCTACAGCTGATGGCAACACTTGGGAAAGTCCCTTAGCGTTCTCAGTTTCTAATGCTACAATTTCCGCTAATCAAGCAGTGGTTGAAACATTAATGATAAATGGCTTCAACTTTAACGTTGACAAGTTGGCTATTTGGGATTCAAACAGCGCTACCTTCACTTATCGGATGGTCTTTGAGCTTTGGTTGTATAATGCGACGTCAAATTCGGATCAATTTAACGACCGGTTTGTTGAACTCAACTTGAACCTTACACAAGCCTCATAATCTAGTCTGAGCGTTTTTTGTTATCGGTTACAAACAGATAAAAAGCAACAAGGGATGTTTAGGACAATGAATACTTAGCTATAACATTTAGGACTTTTCCATGTTATTTCAAATATAATTTGGTGCAATAATTGAATTAATATTTAAAAGGGTTGAAAGTGATGGAAGTTTCCTGCTTCAAGTATGAAAGAAATAGTGGATAATCTGATCTTAACACTTTTAAGGATGTGAAAACTTGTCGGAACGAAAATTGAAGATTGCTGTTGTTGGTTTAGGAAAGATGGGTTTGCTGCATACGAGTCTCTTAAACGTACTCCCTGAAATTCGAGTAGTTGCCTTGTGTGACAGGAGCACTTTGATGAATATGCTTTTCAAGAAAGTGTTTTCTAAAAAAGATATTAGTATGGTAAATGATCTTGAGAAGCTTTCTGGGATGGATCTTGATGCCGTTTATGTGACAACGCCCATTTCGTCGCATTATCCTATTATTAAGGAGTTGTTCGCAAAAGGAATTGCCCGAAACATATTCGTTGAAAAAACACTTTCTTCAAACTACAATCAATCTAAAAAATTATGTGAACTCGCCAAGAAAGTTGGCGGCTTGACCATGGTTGGATACATGAAACGGTATTCTGTTGTTTTTGGAAAAGCCAAGGAACTGTTGCTGCAAGGAAACCTAGGCGAACCGCAATCTTTCAAAGCATTTGCATTTTCATCCGATTTTCTGGATCTTACGAAAGAGTCAAAATCCTCAGCGCCTCGCGGTGGCGCAATCAGAGATATCGGTTGCCATATAATAGATTTGGCGCTATGGCTGCTTGGAGACTTTCAGGTTCGCGATATCGCGTCTTGTACAAAAACTGGAATAGACTGTGAAACTTCAGTGTCCTTCAAAGTAATGAATTCTACTGGAATGGGCGGTCAGTTTGATGTATCCCAGAGTGTTCCTAATTATCGACTGCCCGAATTCGGTTGTTCGATTGAATGCCCCAAAGGAAGAATTGATGTAAATGATGACCGACTAAGTTTAACCTTAAGCGACGGGACTAAGGAAATCTGGTACCGACAAAATCTCAAAGATAATGTGCGTTTCGCACTGGGAGAAACGGAATACTTCAGAGAAAACCAAGAATTTGTAAATTCGTTAAAGGAAAACCGAAAGTGCGAACCGAACTTCGATACTGCTTCAAAAGTTGACTACATTATTGACGAAGTAAGAAAAGGGGTTACTTTGTATGAATGATGAAATGCGCAAGTTGCTAATTGTTGGTGACAATCCTTTTCAGGGAATCAGTCATCTCTCGCAAGAACGCGCTAGAACTAGAGGCGAGGCTGTTGTTTCTCCGGTGGATCATGCAGCTGACGTTGTCTTGGCCTCTCTCAAGGATGGCGCAGACGGTTTCTCATTTTCTGTGAGTGAAGTTACTTTGTCGATTCTTCGGAGATTGCGTGAAAGAAAAAGTATCGACCAAATAAACCTTTATGCGATGGTGCCGTACGCTTTTGAATATGTGAGAATTGCCGCTCAGACTGGAACTCCTGGTTTAGTGAAGAGGTTTGCGAAGCAAGTGGCGTTATCGGGTGACATTAGAGCAGTTTCGGAAGGGTTTTGGTCTGTAGTCAGAGTTGATCCAGAAGGTTTCATGAACACTTATCTCGCTTACGAGCTGTCAAGAATAAAATCCTCAGCTGGTAAACACCCAAACTTGGTTTCTGTTTTGCTCAATGAAGTAATAGGTGATATGGGTCTAGCTCTTGACTTAGATTGGCTTTTTAGATCGTTCATAAGTTATCTCTCTAAAAGAGGAATAACGCCTGGGTTCAACACAAGGAATTTTCCTTACTTTGTGAGAAAATTTAACGAATGGGACATTAACTTAGACGAAACGCTGATTGTTACGCCATTTAACAAAGCTGGTTTTCAGATGAACCCTTCAAAAGAAGAATGTGAGAAAACTTTGATGAACCTTTCAAGTCCTAATGTACTTGCTATAAGCGTTTTGGCAGCTGGCTACTATAAACCATCCATGGTGGTGAACTATCTTGCTGGTCTAAATAATCTGAAGGGTGTAATTGCAGGAGTATCAAGTGAGCAGCAGGCACTTGAGACGTTCAAGCTTTTCAGGGAACACCTTTAAGTTGCGAAGATAGCGTTGGAATCTATTCCCTGTTAAACCTCTTTCATTCCGATTGAACTTAGGATAGTGTAAATAATAAATGATGCTTCTCCTTCTGATCGCGTTGTCGTTGTGGGGGGCGCTCTTGCTCCCGCCGGTCATCTATTATGCGTGGATGCTGAAGAAGGAAAAGGGAAGACTTTGCGTCCAGGCTGACACTAATTATCAACCTAACGTTTCTATGATTGTTTGTACTTATAACGAGGCAAAAGTCATTGAGAGAAGACTTGAAAACATCCAAGAATTGGACTATCCGGAGAACAACCTCCAAATCATCTTAGTCGATAGCGCTTCAAATGACGGCACCTTGGAAAAAGTAAAGGGTTTCTTGGCAAAAACTGACTTTCGTTTTCCGATAACATTGATTTCGGAGAAAGAAAGGTTGGGAAAATCTCACGCACTTAATGTTGCCCTGAAACAAGCCAATGGAGAAATAATTGCAACTTCCGACGCTGATTCTTTCTGGGATACGGATGCATTGCTCAAAGCAGTCGCCTATTTCGCGGATCCATCAGTTGGCGCGGTAACAGGCAAAGAGAAAATAGTGAACGTCGAAAAGAATGTTCACACCATGGGAGAAGGATTTTACAGGACTTTTTTCTACACACTAAGGCTCGGAGAAAGCTGCATTCATTCAACAATACTCTTTCAAGGCGAATTGGCGCTATACAGAAAAAATGCCTTCAAAGAATTTGAAAACAGGCCAGGCTACTCCGACGACATCGGAACGGTCATAAACCTTCTGTCCAACGGTTATCGCTGTATTTTCGTTCCCGAAGCGGTTTTCCATGATACCGCCCCGTTTTCGCTTGGTGGACGACTGATGCTGAAATCGAGAAGATCTGAGCACTTAATATCAGGGGTTTTTCTCACTCTTAAACTGAAAATTAAAAGAAAACTTCCACTCTCTTGGAGAGTAGTTCTTTTCAATTTCTACCTTCATGTTATCTCACCCCTCCTTTTGATTGCAACACTACTCATTACAGGAATTGTTTACATAATTGATTTCCGAACACTCTGGTTCCTTGGTTTTCTTTTGATTCTACTCCTTTTAAAGAAACCGAGAGTTATTGCAGTCTCCTATTTGACAAGTAACCTCGCTCTCATTATGGGCCTTTATCCGGTTCTCTTAAAAAAACGAAGTCGTCCTTGGAAAAAAGTGGATGAAATGCGAGAATAGCTATAAATCTTGGCGTTCCAACGCGTTTCCGAACATTTCACAGACTACCTTTAAAGAGATTAGTTCTGAATACCGAATGGGGTTTTATTAGTGCGTGCAATAGCCTGCAAAGTTAATGGCTATTGCACAGAAGAGACTTCAAAATTCGCGAATTGACAAACATAGACAGAGGAGTTCTGTATTTGCTTGCGTAATGTCTTCTTCGTATGCGTTGACAGAATATTCATAAAAGACGGCAAAATATTGCTGTTAAAGCGTAATGTGGAGCCACTCAAAGGCGACTAGTATCTCGTTGGCGGTCACGCTGAAGAAAACAAAACGTTGAGAGAAGATTTGAAAAGAGAATTCAAAGAAGAAACTAATTTAAACGTAGAAGTTGACGACGTAATTGACGAAAGAATTGAGAAAACCTCAGATAGTACAAAAATAATTGTGTCTTTTAGAGTAGAATCTGCTCATGAAGAAATTACTCTCAATTCAGAAAGCGAAGAATATGGTTGGTTCACGCAAATACCGACTAATTCTATTTATGATTACTCTAAGTACTTGACAATGAAGAAATAAAATATTATATTGATTTTTTTTAGTTCCAACACTATGATACTTATTGACAGGTCAAGACGAAAACCGCGCCTATGGCTATTTGTCAATGTTTGACGGGCTGAGTCTGGAGTTTCAATTCAAATGCTTTAATTCTATTAGCTTTTCATGGAACTATGGATTTGTAAAGAAACCCAACTCAATCGAGTAAGACAACGTGTTGTCTACTTATGCTAAGCCTTGCAAAGAGCGTACTTACGCATAAGATGATATATTAAAAGTCAAATTTTTAGGTGTTTTTTAACAACTTCAAGAATACTATTGAGTTTTTGGTATAGAAGTTTGCTCCATAATGGTTTTAAATCATGTTTTATAATTTAAGTTATAGATTATTAGTCTGTGCGGTTAATGGATCGAGACTTTGGAGGGTCAATAAAAATAAGCCGAATATTAGTAACAGGTGGCGGTGGCTTCATCGGAAGCCATTTGGCTAGAACCCTTAAACAACAAGGAAACTTTGTGCGGATAGCCGATATAAAATTCGATGACTACTTAAAAGAGAAGTATTATTCTGAAAAACTAACGTTGGATCTTAGGATTTGGGAAAATTGCCTCCAAGCCACAGAAGGCATGGACTTTGTTTACAATCTCGCGGCAAATATGGGCGGAATTGGATTTATTACAGAAGTAGGAGCCGAGGTTATGCATGACAACGTCCTGATCAACACGCAAATGCTTGAAGCAGCAAGAATATCTGGCGTAAAAAGATACCTCTACACGTCATCAGCGTGCGTTTATCCTACATATCGGCAGACAAACCCCGAATTGCCTGGACTAAAAGAAGAAGATGCATATCCAGCCGATCCTGACAACTTTTACGGGTGGGAGAAACTTTATACAGAAAAATTATGCGAAGCTTATCAACGCGACTTCAAGATGGACATTCGCGTTTTACGATACCATAACATCTATGGACCAGAAGGAACTTACAAGGGCGGACGAGAGAAATCTCCTGCTGCACTTTGCCGTAAAGTCGCTGAGGCAAAAAATCCTGGTGAACTGACTATTTGGGGCGATGGAAAACAGACACGTTCCTATTGCTACATTGATGACTGTGTCAGAGGCACAGTGATGCTCATGGAATCGAATTATGACAAACCATTGAATATTGGCTCAGACAGACTTGTGTCAATTGACCAACTTGCAGACTTAATTATCGGGATTTCGGGAAAGACTATTAAGAAGAAGTATGATCTTTCCGCACCGCAAGGTGTACGTGGGAGAAATGCAGACATAACTTTGGTTAAAAGAGTACTTGGATGGGAACCTAAGATAAGCCTGGACGAAGGGCTGTCTCGCACATACAAATGGATAGAAATGATGGTAAACAAAGACTCTGCTTAATTACTTAAAAATATCTTAACTGAATCTAAGATTGGACTTAACAGCAAGTTGGGTTTTGTGGTTCCATCGATTCGATGCGTAGACATGATATCCTACTGAAACAATGCTACTAACTCAAGTGATTTGGTCAAGATATACGCACGTCACGTCAAAAAAAGGATAGAATTCTAAGTCGAATTAAATCAAGGGAGAGCGAAGAGACTGAAGATTCTGATGGTATCAGACCTTTATCCGCCGATTATTGGTGGAGCCTTTAAGCACGTGCAAACACTGAGCAGAGAGCTGGTGAAAAGGAATCACCAGGTTATCGTGACAACTATTGGCAACAAATATTTGAATGCTTCAGAGAATGATCAAGGAGTTAAAGTCATTAGATTGGAAGGTCTTTTTCAGAGAATTCCATTCCTTTTTCAGAATGTTAGGGAGAAGTACCCTCCTCCCATTCAGGACTTTTTTATCTCGAGGAAGCTAGAGCGAATTGTGGCAGCGGAGAAACCAGATATCATACATGTTCACGGTTGGCTTCTTTATTCTGTTCTAGATCGCAAAAAATTCCGAATTCCACTAGTTATGACTCTTCATGACTATGCATGCGTCTGCCCCAAAAAAAATATACTGAAGGAAAATGCACTCTGTGAAAGTCCCCTCACAATCGAATGCATAAACTGTGCGAGAAAACAGTATGGTCTGGCGAAATCTACATCTGCTTACCTTTTTCTAAAACTCAACAAAAAAAAATTGAAGTCTGTTAACAAGTACATAGCGGTAAGTACATTTGTGAAAGACTTCTATCTGAGACAATTAGACCTAAACGAAGAAAATATCGTGGTTGTTCCAAATTTCTGGGAGAAGGAAAAGTATGATCCTAAATTGGAAGCGAATAGAGCTTTTCCCGACGACTTCATTCTATTTGTTGGAGCTTTATCTCCCCATAAAGGGATCGATGTATTGATCGAGGCTTTTGAAAAACTAAAAACAGAAACCAATTTGGTTTTGATTGGAAGACACTCTCCAGGTTATTCGTTGAAACCAACCAAGAACGTTATGATAATTGAAAATGCGCCATTCAATAAAATACTAGAAGCCTATTCGAAATGCAGATTTGTTGTTATACCTTCTATTTGGCCTGAACCTTTCGGGTTAGTAGCAATTGAAGCTATGAGCTACAGAAAAGCACTAGTAGCATCCAATGTTGGTGGACTAAGAGATATTGTTGTTAATGGAAAAACGGGGATTCTTGTTCCACCGAATGATTCAGATAGGTGTGCCAAAGCTATTCACTTTTTGCTAGAAAATCCATTGAAAGCAAAAGAGATGGGAAGGAGAGGATATGAATATTTTATTAGATACTACACGCCGGATGCCGTCATGCCCAAGATCGAAAAAATATATGCAGATTTATGTTCTGGCAAAGAGTTCAAGTAGGTTTTGTAAGGCACTCAATATTCTCATTTTGGAGCCTTCGTTCTGGTCTCGTATTTAGCGTGTGCTAATAGTGTTTCTTTGGGCTAAAGCGTGTGTACTTTAATAGACGGATAAAAAAAGGAGAAAAGATATGACTGAAGAACTCAAAAAACGCCCATTGATTTCTATTGTAATTTCTAACTTCAACGGTAGAAGGTCATTAAGAGAATGTCTATCTTCTCTTATGAATCTGACCTACCCAAATTGCGAAGTGATCGTGGTTGATGCTGGTTCGACTGATGGTTCGCCTGAATTGATTGAACAGGAATTTCAAACAGTCAATTTGGTTAAGGAAAGAAAAATCGGAATAGGTGAAGCAATAAACATAGGAATACGAAAATCTCGAGGGGACTTGCTTGTTATTGATTTTAACAGTGATGAAATTGCTTCTCGAGAATGGTTAAGTATACTATACGATGCACTTGAAAGTTCATCTAAAGTCGGGGCTGTAGGCGGTGTAAGAATACAGTATGGAAGTAATAATATAGACGATGCTGGTCACAAAATCCACTTTTTTGGCGCTATTTCCAAGATAGGTCAAGGCATGAAATATGAAAACTATCCT
Source organism: Bathyarchaeia archaeon (assembly GCA_050013315.1). Lineage (GTDB taxonomy): Archaea > Thermoproteota > Bathyarchaeia > Bathyarchaeales > Bathycorpusculaceae > Bathycorpusculum. Next base: position 23,914 of record JBEKFM010000017.1, on the reverse strand, counting down.
AAAGAACCTTATCGGGTTGATTATTTGAGTTGTATGCTTATAGAAAAGAAACTAGTGAAAAAAATAGGTTTCGTTGATGAAACTTACTTTATTTATGGGGAAGATTCAGATTATAGTCTAAGAGTACAAAAGGCTGGATTCGCATTACTATGCGTTCCCGCAGCTTTTACATACCACATGGTGAATTTGTCCATAGGTAGTCAAACAGCAAAACAACAATATTTCCTTCGACGCGCCCAAATGAGGTTGATGTTGAAACATTTTTCTCCTGCAAAAATATTTGCCTCTTTAATGTGGCTGGTTTTTGTAATATTCACAGATGCTTTGGCTGTGGTTCCATTATTTGGAGTAGCCATAACCAAAACACGTTTTTCTTATTTATACACAACTAATCCTCTTGAGGGACTAAAGGCATCAATCAAAGCCGCACTCTGGAATTTTGCGAACCTGAAATCAACGTTTGCAGCCCGCGCTGAAGGTTAATTCGGACCATCCAAGCGCCAAAAGAGAGAAACTTTCGTGTAAGAACGGTGTATTCATGATTTTATCTCAAATAAAATCAAAGTTGGTTGTGTATGGGACATTATGGGCAATTGGAACGACTTTATTGGTTCTAGATTATCTTAGCCCATTCCAAGCAAGTATTTCAAATGCTCAGTTTTGGGTTGGTATTCTTTTTTGTATGATTCCCGCTCTTTTTCTGCTTTTGGACAACACTTTTTCATGGAGGGTAAAGGCGTTTGTTCTATTCATCTGGGGCTCAACATTATATTTGCCAAACGTTCTGAGAAGCCCCTATTTTTTCAATTTCCAAGATGCAATATACCATTTTCAAACCCTGCAGCTGATTTACCAGACACACACTCTTGCCATTAATTCAACAGTGCCCCAAATAAGTATTTCATATCCAGGCTTAGAGCTGTTGGGCGTTGCTTTAAAATCGGTTACGGGTTTGCCTCTATTTTCTACTGCCATTCTACTTATTGGTCTCGTTCATTCACTTGAACCAGTCTTAATTTTCTTGATCATTAAGAGAATCACTTCGTCTGACAGGGTCGCGGCGATCGGTGGTTTTATCTTCACCTGCAACCTAAGCTATATCTTCTTTGATTCGTTGTTTAGTTATGAATCGCTTGGGATTCTTTTTGTAATTATTCTTGTATTCCTTGTTTCAGAGATTTTCAAAGCAGAAAAAAGATGGCGTGCACCCAGTCGCACTTTTTTATTGTTGTCACTGGTAGTGCTCTCTGGGCTAGTTATCACCCATCACTTTTCGGCTTACATGTTCCTTATATTTCTAGCAGTTTTGGTCATCGTGCAATTCTCTGAAAATTTTATTAGTAAGAAGAGAGTTGCAGAAAAATCATTTATCTATTTTCTTTTACTGGCTGCAACAATTGTTTTTGCTTGGCAAATTTACGGTGCACCGATTACTTTCGAGTATTTACACGGGATATTGGCTAACTATATAAATAGTTTTCTAAAATTTTTTGCTCCCGGGGGCAGTGGCCAAAGAGCGCTATTCGTGCACTCTTCGCTGCCAAACTATGAGATTTTTATCGATTATTTGTATTTCCCTCTAATCTTGTTGCTTTCTGGAATAGGCGTTTATTTTGTGCACAAAAGCAAAATTCGCAACACGATGATTTATATACTTATCCTATATGGTTCACTGATAATTCTAGTGCTCCCGTTTATCCTCATAGGTAACCCAGAGATTGCATACCGCTCTATGCCATTTTTATTTATTGGCCTGTCCTTAGTGATTGCCTATGCTGTGAACGGGATGATTCGCCAAAGAAATCTTTTGGTGAAGGTAATTGCATTGACTCTCGTTATCTTGATAGCCATTGGCGGAATTAGTATTTACAGTGATAGTTCTGGCAGATTCGCAGGATCTTCCAATCTCGCATCAGGACCTGCTGCTGTAACATCTGATGTTATTAGTGCCTCGAATTGGTTTGCGCAAGAATTCGGCAGATACAACAATATTGTAGGAGACATAACAGTTTATATCGTTTTCGGAGGCTACGGAGTGCAAAATGTCGCGACTTATGACGCATGGAATGTCTTCTACCCGACAACGATGAACGCCACAGTAACTCAAACTCTTGCAACTCTCAACACCAAATACATAATAGTGGACATACGCATCACTGAATATCTTGCAAAATATGGATACTATTTTGATTCGAGTGAACTAAATGTGAAGAACCTACCAAATTACGGAGTCACTGAACCGTTGCCGGTAGAATCAATTGATAAGTTTGACAACACCACGTTACTCAACAAAATCTATTCAAATGGTAACATTAATATATACAGAATTAATCCGTAGAGACTCACAACTGATTGTTTATTACGAAGATAACGTGCTCGATAAAAAGGCGTTATCGTCATAGCCTAAAGGGGGATTGGTGATGCTAAAAATTGGTATTGTTGCTGTGAAAACTACTCAAGGTGGTGTCAAAACATTTATTGACAATTTCTCTTTGGCATTAAGCAAGGCTGGCCATGATGCGTGAATCATTAATTTTTCTGAAACTCCCTTGTCTGTTTTGAATAGTTTTGATATAATTCATTTCTCTGAGCCTTACTTTGGAGTAAGGCATTCTTGGAGATTACTCTTTCTGAATCACCCTAAAAAGATTCTAACAGCGCATGGATGGGTGCAGAAAGAACAGCTGCATGCTGTCCGACTTGGTGGACTAGGCATTAGGAAAACCATAGGTGCTTTGCTGTATCTAATCACATTGAAAGGTAACATATTATTGTTCAATGCAGTTACCTGCCCATCCAAACGGACTGCAGAAGAAAATGGTCTTAAAAGCTGCAGATGTCATAATTAATGGGATCTATCCCGAAGACTACTCGAACATATTGCCCATTAGGGTTAAGTCGAACCCATGGCAAATCGTTTTTTCTACTTATTCAAATATTGGTGGTCTAAAGGATCACTCAACATCCAAAGTGATTCATGTGGTAGATAAAATGAATCAGCTATTAATTGAAGAAAAAGTTATTTAGCTGAGCGCGCGCGATCTATCATAGTTCGTTTGCAACTTTGACGGAGGAATTATATGGTTAGAATTTGGTTTCAAGACATAGATGCTTTGGACGTATATAACTTTGGCTTAGTGAATAGTTTAGTCAATTCCGACATTTCAGTTACATTTGGAGCTTCTCAGATAAGAAACTTTGTAAAAGGAATGGGTCTCAAATCTTGTCTTAAGAACCAACATGTGCCACAAAATGAGCGACTGCGAATAAAACTCATGAACCCACCGAAAAGTGAGTCCCGTGCCTCCCTCATTACTAAAAGCTTAGATCCATTGTACCAGAGATATTTCGCTTCTTTTGATTTGCTGCATTTGAATTTCCTTCCGGCGCCGTATGTTGTTCCTGCATTGAAGGTTGATGTACCGAGGATCCTTACTTTCCATGACCATATGTTGGCTGACGAGCAGAATTTAACCAAAATAAACGAGCTTTCCCAGATTTTCGACAAGATGAGTTATGTGACCACACCCAACAAGTTCATGGCTAGAATTCTGAAGGAAAAGCTCGATTGCAACGCAATTGTTATTCCTCATGCAATTAATGTGAATCAATTTAGTGCCTCGATGCCAAAAGAGGTTGCACGCTGTAATCTTGGAATATCGCCATCGGCAAAGGTTGTATTCTGGAATTCTAGATTGAGTCCGGAGAAACAACCTGAAATTTTAATAGATGCAATTCCTACAATAGTGAAAAAGTTGCCGCCCGTGGTGTTTCTCATTCATTGCAAGGATGCTAAAGGAAGCCAATATGGCAGGCAAATGTTGCAATACGCTAAAACAAAGTTCGAGCGAGCTGACGTTGAATCAAACGTACGATTTATATTCAAATTTTTAACGCATGAAGAGTTAATGTCCTACTATCATTCTGCTGATGTGTTTGTTCATACTTCGCGCTTGGAGGCTTTTGGTCTGGTATTGGCTGAATCTATGGCCTGCAAGGTTCCAATAGTTGCTACTGATACCCCATGGTCCAGAGAAATATTGGGCGATTATGCGCTATTTTTTAAGCAGGGAAATTCGATAGATTTGGCGGAAAAAGTCATAAAACTCTTAGAAGATGAAAATTTGTGTGCATCATTAAGTGAAAGAGCCTACAGAAGAGTCTCGAATTTTTCTTGGAAAGAAGCCGCCCAGGCATACATAAATCTTTATAAATTGGCCATTCAGGAGCGATAGGGCAAATCAAATTGAAGATTTATAAAAGCCTACCAGACTCAGGTGCGCGGCGCACCGCGCGCGTTATTGTCCAACCACTTTGATAGTGGGCGCTGAACTGAAGGTTAGGCTGAAAGTGTCGCCAGGTTGTAGAACAACAGTGCATCCTGTAGTTGAAAAGATTGTTTGCCCATCCTGGACTACTGCTGTGACAGTACCACCGCTGATGTAGAGAGTTTTTGGTGATTCCCAATTTGTGTAAGTTACGGCACTAGACCAAGTTGCATTGTCACCGCATAAGTCAAGGAGAATATGGTTGTTTCCGAAGAAAGGATAGGTTATGTAGCCGACCGGATTGTATCCGGTGTTATTGTAAATAACTGTGTTTGCTCCTGAATCGGTGATTGGAGTGGAACAAGAGATAAGCTGGTTGTTATCCAAAATTGTGTCGTTTACTCCAGTAGTCATTAAGTTTATGCCCGTCGCTGCATGGTATATTGTATTTTGGCTTATTATATTGCCAGTTGTTCCGTTTGAACCAGCCCAAAACGCTATTCCAGTTCTTCCGCTCGCGGTTGTGCAGTTGATATAGTTGTCAATTATCAAGTCATTTATGCAGTATGCACCAGTGCCCGTTATTCCGTTTTTCCCACTTGGAATGTTGAAAATGTAGTTATTTGAAATTACATTAGTGGTGCCTGCGTCGATGTTAATGCCGTCGTCACTAGGATTGACAATTGTGTTTCCTGAAATAGTGCAGTAGTTACAAGTAATTAGGTATATCCCGATTGCATTTGGGCTTTCAACTAGAGTGTTTTCAACCATGTTATTATTAGCCCAAATAATGACGCCCGCGTTTGTTGACGATATCACTGTTGAGTTTTCGATAACATTATTTGTGCAACCAGCGTCTATTTGCAGTCCGTAGACTCCAGCATTGGTAGCCGTTACATCGTCTATGGTGTTATTTGTGCATGCTGTGTCGATCGTTACGCCCGAAGTTCCTGTCGCGTTTGTCTTTATGTTACGGATGATGTTTCCGGCACAGTTATTGTAGATATATATTCCTTGCAGAACCGTGTTCTGGATTGTGCCATTTTCTATAATGCTATCTTGAACGTACCCTTCCAAGTTTACGCCTATCCCATATTCACCTGTGCAGTTATAAATTTCAAAGTTAGATATTGTCGCATTAATAACTGGGTATGTGCTTTTTCCGTCGATATAAATTCCATCGTTTATCGCGTTAGAGCAATACACGTTTGTTGCCTTGTCGCCGACAGCGTTTGCGGTATTACTCACTCCTCCCCCTTGAATTTCAAAATTGCAGTCTGATGCTGTCTCAAGAATAAGATTTGATGCTACGCAATTCGTACAACTCGAAAACCAAAGGTTGTCGGCGTAGATACCTAACCCTGAATTAGTTACAGTGTCGTTATCGCAGATCATGTTGTTAGACCCATAAGCCACGAAGCCACTGCTTTGAGTGTGATATATGTACGAGTTAACAAACCAACCGCCAAAGGCACCTTGGAATTCTACACCCTCATCGTAAGTGTCATGTATGCAAACGTCGTTTATCATCGTGTTGTTAACATAATAAACCAGTATACCATTCGAGTAAGAGCTGGTTTGCCCCTGATAGTTCCCATCTATTTGAAGGTCAGAGATCGTACAATTATTTCCTTCAACAACTATAACTTTATCATTAACATCGTTAGCTAGTTTGAAAATTGTATTCCAACTGTTGCCTTCAAGCGTAATGCGTGGATTTGATAGACAGAGTGCGGAAGTTAGCGTATAAACTCCATCTTCAACATGGATTTTTCCTCCAGTTGTCAAGCCAGCCGACGCGTAATTTAAGACGTTAGACGCAACAGAACTTGAGTATGCAATTGCGCCGTAAGTATTATTCGCGTAATAAACGCCTCCTTTAGTCCAAACTGTATAACTGGGCTCTTGGATGATTTGGCCATGAGCAGACAAGACCACAACCGTTTGTATCTGACCTGTAGCAACCGAACAGCCAAAAACAAAAATGGACACTGCAAGAACGAGAATTATTCCCGAAATTTTAGTAGCCATAAGATTACTCTTCTCTTTTTAATAGTGCCTCGTTACTCATGTGTACGGTCGGTTTTTCTGATCATGATCCCTAACACCGTTCTCACTCGATCTCTTGTGAGGAAAGATTGCTTGTATTTACTTAGCAGTAGTGATTATTATATCTTGTGAATTGCTATTCGCTACATGTGCGCCTTAAATATCCAAAAGAAAACGGCAAACCAAGAAACCAAAACCACCCGCATAGAATACCCAATACTATTCTTAGTAACGGTTGTCATCAGAATAATCAGCATAATCATTACCCCCCAAAACAAGAAACGCGGACGGCTAATCAAAGTGACAAAAAACCTAAATCAAGCCACAAAAGAACAAATCAAAGACCTCATAATCCAAACAATCAAACAAGAAAAAACCACAACCGCAAAACAACTAATCGCCCTAATGCAAGAACATCACGCCATACCACCCGAGCAAACAACTACCCTTCTTATTGAACTGGAAAACGAAAACCGCTTACACTTCACAAAGCAGAAACCGCCAATACCAGCATCCACAAAAGAATATATTTTCTCAAAACAAGCCGCATGGTACTGGACAACCATAGCACTTGTCGGAGTAACCATGATCGCTGTTTTTGCCATCCCCGAAAGCGACGTACCACTCGTTTACCTCCGCTCGGCACTCGGAGTCGTATTTGTTTTGTTTTTGCCCGGTTTCGCATTTATAAAAGCTCTGTTTCCAGCTAAAGTGCCCGTTAAGACTTCCTCAGAGGATATGGATACGATAGTGCGTTTGGTACTGAGCATAGGGATGAACCTGGCTTTTTCTCCTATAGTTGTTTTGATATTGAACTATACTCCATGGGGTATAAGATTGACGCCCATTACATTGAGTCTGCTGGCGTTAACAGTCATTTTTGCCACAGCAGCAATACTCCGAGAACACCAAACAAGACCAACTCAAACCTAAGTAAAACGCTAAATCACGGGTCAAACAGAGTTCCCTTATGCAACCTGCTTTTTACGTATCACAAATGTTGAAGGGTGGATAGATATATGGGAGCTGAATTTATAGATGAGTTCTAAGAATAAGTTTGATTTTATCCCTCAGGCTATTTATGATCAAATATTACGGCAAATGCCTATTCCCACGGTAGAAGCTGTAATACTCATAAATAGCTCCTTGCTTTTCTTGAGGAGAAAAAATAACCCTGCTATGGGGCAATGGTGGTTTGCGGGTGGAAGAATACACAAAAGGGAGTCGCTTGAGAAAACTTTGCGGCGGGAAGTTAAAGAAGAAACTGAGCTTGAAATTGAGTCTTATCGACTTATCAAAGCTTATTCAAGGGTTTTCCAGGAGCGGCATGACATAACCGTAACCTATCTGTGCAAGTGCAGAGAAGGCCAAATAAAGCTTAACGGCGAGCACTCAGAATACAAACTCTTCAAAAAACTGCCTTCAGGTTTGCACCCATATCTTCTTGAGACCATAAAAGATTCTCAATGGAAAAAGCACTTGTAACGGAAAAAAGAAACTGCGTTTCTCTGGCATTTGAGACTGAACATACATTTTCTATTTGAGCTTTCAGCGGATTCTCTACGCATAACCGCCAAATTCATCACATCAACGAGAAGTTAAAATGCATCCTCCTAATTTTTGAACAAATCTTATTTTCTAGAGCTTGCTACACATTTAATCACTGAGAATAAAACGAAAATTGCTTAAGCAAAAACGATCAACTCTCAATCAAGTCGCAACCATTTCCGCGATTATTTTAGGCTTAGTTCTTGTTGTCATTTCTATGTTTTGCGTTTCTTCCATGAACATCTCAAGAACAAAAACCTAATCATGGAATTTCCACAAATTGTATTAACTGAATGAGGGCGGTTCTCGATTTTTGGGTAAATCTTATTATCTCGAGCAAGCAACAGAAGAACCTTGATCAGAGGTGCGCTGAGAATGCCCAGACCAAAACGAACAGCCTTTAGCCAGATAATCGTTTTCACCATGCTATTAATAGGCATAGGAATAGTAGCGGTTTCAGCGCTTTATGCTTCATCATTTTTAGCCATACTTGGCGTGGCCATTATCTTCTGGGGAGCAATACTCCTCTACATTACCCCTTCCAAGCACGTGCCCTTAACATTGCTGAACGCTTCCGCCGAACCAGCCGCAGCCAACATCGAACGGCTAATATCTGAACTAAACCTAGTCGAGAAAGGAGTCTACCTGCCTCCAAAGAACCTCAAGGACACCGAATTCAGCCTCGTGTTCATCCCTGAAACCCCTAGGACACCGTTATCCACGCCTGAAGAGTCCGTGTCTCCCGAAAACCTCAAGGACACCGAGTCCAGCATCGTGTTCATCCCTGAAACCCCTAAAACACCGCTACCAATGCCTGAAGAGACAAACGAAAAGCTGCTCACAAACGAAAAAACGGGCGTACTCATCACGCCGCCTGGATCGGCTCTCTCACGCCTCTTCGAAGAGGAACTGGGCTTTTCATTCACAAAAACCGATCTCAACCAAATCCAAAACAAACTCCCAAGACTGCTCGTCGAAGGTCTGGAGCTCGCGGAAAACGTTGAAATCCAAATCCAAGACACCATCGTCACCCTGGAAATAACCGGCAGTATACTCGACGAAATCTGCCAACAAACCGACTCCCAACCAAAAACCCACAAACAAGTCGGCTGCCTTTTGAGCAGCGCCATCGCCTGCGCCTTAGCCAAAGCCACAGGCAAACCCATAACCATCCAAAACGAAACCCGCAACCAAGAAACCAAAAACACCCAGATAGAATACGAAATACTCGAGGAATAAACCACGCAACTCCCGCCTTTAACCTTCTCAGACCTTAGCTTACTGCTCACCGTCGGAGCAATCGCACTCCTAATTACAGCCGAACTTTCCTCATCTTCCTACGGGCTAACGAATCTCACAATAAACAAGAAAAAGCTACGTAACGTCGTGATCATCACGGGTGCACTGTTTTTAATAACAGTAGGCATTAAAATAATAGGCATTATCATAGGCGTTTAACAAACAGCATAGCAGACAAAAACCAGAATACGGGAATACAGTTAACACCCATAACCCACAGCATACTCGCATTAACAGTGGTTTTTGCAACAGCTGCCGTCCTACCCGAATATCAAGCAAAAGCGCAAGCTGCTACCATCGTCTATCTTTCAAACTAAAAGGCGGTTAACAAAACCAACTGCTAATTTTTCAAAAACTTTAATTTCGAACGCACAGCCCAAAACACGCCTTGCATGGCCGACAATTTTTTTTGTAACTTTTGTTCTATTTAGTCGTGACTAAGCCAGTAATAACTTTGTTTTTCTGGGAGCGACAAGAATCGCCAAGCGCCAAGCAGCAATATCATTGGAAAATACTTCATGACCTCAGCATCAATCGCCTCTGTTTCGTAATGGCAGCAGTCGTAACAAACAACCTCTTATTTCTTCTAAATATCCCATAAAAATCAAATTTCTATTTTCGCTAAAGCAAGACGCGCAAATAAGCGCTGAAAAACCTTGGAAAATCAAGCGCGCTTCTGGTTAGTCGTGACTATGCTAAACACTTATTTTTTCAATGCCCAAAAAATTTTCAATAATATCTAATTAGAAAAGTTACACTGATCGCAAGGAGGACCCTAAAAACAGCCATCCTCCAGCTTCGACCCATCCGTAATCCAGGCAGTATCGAAAGAAAAGCAGCGGCCAAACCTGCTTTAGGATAGAATGGCCCCTATAGAAAACGTGAGCCCAAATTACTTGCAAGCTTAAATAATACAACAACTCAATAGAGATATGGCCAATTTTAGATAATTACTTTTCGACGGAAAATTTTCTGTAACCTTCACAGTTCCAACCACCTCAACAATAGGCTATCATCCTGTCACAGCAACAAATAAATGTGAATCAGCTCGGGCATGGTTCTGTGTCACACAACTCTTTGTACTCCCAGAATACCCAATTGGCGCTCTCGCAGCGCTAGGCGCATGCTTCGCAGCTCTACTGGTCTACAAACGCAAAAGCCTCCCCAGTCTACACCTAAACATCCGCATCTAAGAACCAAGGGCAACCAAAACCGCAAGAAGCAGAACAAACCAATTTTTATCTCTTTTCACCTACTGCAAAGCAACAATAAATTCAGATTTTCTAAGCAAGACAACTTTGAGTAGCTATCAACATGCACACCCTTTCCAGAAGACACTCTAAGGGCGTTGGGCATTATCATAGCATTTGCAACTGCATTCACAGTCTGAAACAAAATGAAACACCCAAAAACTCAACCAAAACCAAACCAAAACAAAAAACCGCAACACGTTGTGGACACGTACCACTTCCCCTCTCCAAAAAACCAAAAAACAATCACTAACCATTCACAAACTAAAACACAAAACAAAACAACAAGCAGTGCCACAAAAACACGCAAAACTAAAAACAAACAAACAGCAAAACAAGTTCAAACTAGAAAATAGAGGAATAATTCAATAAACATAAATCAAACTTGACCCAAATAGACAGAAAGCACACGTGACTTCTCCATGCAGAAACCCAAAATTTCCACAGCAGAAATGGCTTCAACACTAAACCAGCAACGACTGTCAATTGCGATAAAATCCGCAGCTATAGCCATAGCCGTAGTTGCACTATACTTTCAAGACCTCAGCATGGTTTTCAAAGGCGTGTTAACCGACGAATCAACCACCTTCCAAATACTCGCCATACCCTTCCTCTTCGCATACTTGCTGTACAGAAAAAGAAAAATGATCAATGCCGCCCTTCCGTCTCCCCAAACAAGCACACGCGGATTCCAAAAATACTTAAGCGCACTAGCCGGAATAGTCCTCTCTGCAGTCGCCGTACTCACATATTGGTATGGAAGCTACACATTCACGCCCATAGAATACCACATGCTAACGTTGCCTTTTCTAGCCGCCGGATTAACCCTCATACTGTTCAATCTACAAACCTTAAAACAACTAATTGTCCCCATAGCGTTCCTCATCTTCCTCACACCACCCCCAGACCAAATCTTCTACAGCGCCGGCTCAACCCTCGCAAACCTGTGCGCATCAGCATCAAACGCCCTCGCAAACGTGTTCGGAATGCACGCAGCGCTCTCCAACAGTTCAGGAAGCTTGGTAATAACACTCACCAGACCCGACCACACAACCCTACCCTTCGGTGTAGATGTGGCCTGCTCAGGCGTCTATAGCCTCATAGGCTTTCTCATATTCGCATTATTCATAGCATACGTCATGCGCGGTAAACTCCGCAACAAATTCGCTGTTCTCATCATGGGCATACCCCTAATTGTCGCACTGAACATAATCCGCATAACAACCATCCTCGCAATAGGCTACAACTTCGGCGAAAACTTAGCACTCCAATCTTTCCACTACGTAGGCGCCACAGTCCTCTTATTCTTAGGAACACTCCTGTTGTTAGCAATAACAGATAAAGCCTTCAAAAAACCCAAACCACCCCAACCCTGCCCAACATGCAACCCACCCCCAACAAACCCAACCGAACCATTCTGCGCCAACTGCGGAAAACTCTTCAAACATCCCAAAACAAAACTCAACAAAGCCGACATCGCAAAAATCGCAGGCATCGCCATAATCGTAGTCATGCTTTTATCAATTCAAGCGCCTGTGTTCGCGTTAACCCAAGGCCCAGCCCAAGTCATAATCCAAACACCTTCAGGCGTCCAAGTCAACACATCAAACTCCATGCTCCCAAACGTCCCAGGATATACACTAAATTACCTCTACCGCGACACACAATTTGAACAAGAATCAGGCGACGACGCAGCACTAGTCTACTCCTACAGCTCACCTAACGATACATCATCATCTGTGTTGGCAGCCATTCAAATAGCAACCAGCGTATCATCCGAACACCCATGGGAAGTCTGCCTCATCACTTGGCCACTTAGCCAAGGCGATCAGGCAACGGTGAACCAACTTGACCTCAGAGATATTCAGATTCAAGATAACCCGCCTATGACGGCACGCTACTTCGCCTTCCAATACACAGACACAAACCAAACCCAAGTTGTTCTCTACTGGTACGAAACAGCCACATTCAACACAAACGGCACAGCCCAAACAAAAAGCGTAATGATAAGCTTAATTATGTACCCATCATCTCCCCAAGACGTATCACAAGCTGAAGCCCAAGAACTACCGGTTGCCAACGCCATCAACAACTACTGGCAACCAATACAAACCTGGAGCACCGTCGCATTAAGCATCAGCCAAAACGGACTCGCGCTCTCAGCAAGCGCCACCGCAATTCTTGTTTTACTCATACTCTACGCTGTATACCTGGATAGAAAAGAGAAACTTTCTCTTTTAAACCTCTACCGAAAACTTCCATCACAAGACCAACTCATAATAAAAGCAGTCACCAACGCCAAAAATAACCCAACAACCCAAGCTATAACTTTTGAATTCCAAAAACTATCCAAAACACCCACATCTGAAACTTGGATCGCCCAAAAACTAAACGAAGCAGAAAACGCCGGCACAATAAAGAAAGTGCTCATAAACAAAGATGACAACCCAGCTCTCGCATGGAAAAATCAAATACCCGAAAAAAACTCCCTCATCAAACGGCTAAAAATCTAACCATATGAGTATTTGTTACAGATCCGATTTTGTTCTTCAAGCGCGAGCCTACAATTCTAACCTACAAATTAACGGCATGAATGCTTAACAGTTACCTAATTATTTAAATAATAATCATCATCTTTTAAAGTAAAAAGTTTGACAGATGAGTCATAGAAGCGAAATTTTGGCGTTTGCCTTTGGGCTCTCTTAATCTTTCTAACTTTCGGAACCGACTATTTAAGCAAAAACATAGGAAACTTCGCGCGTGCACTTGATAAGTTCAAGCTACCGCTTAGTCTATTTGCTGCGAAATACTCATAAAGACTTTCCAGACTCTTCCAAATGTTTTTCACGGATAACAATTACTTAATTAACAATTGTTCACGGGAGTTGATTATTAATCCAGCTCTCCGACAAGAGCACATATCGCAGCGCGCTGCCTTGCCAAACAGCACTAAACGGGTCTTTTCCAAACGTATTTCCAGCTTGTCCAGAAAACCAGCCTCAAAGTTCCCTATCATCTTAAATATAAGTTCAGCCAACTCGCCTCTTCAATCAGCAGGGAGAGTGAAGGCTTAGGGGTTAATATGTATGGGTAGCTTACGTGTGTTAGCAGTAGTAGTATGCGCGATTTTTCTTTTCAGCGTAGTTTTTATTCCGTTAACGAACGCGGACTGGACAATGTTCCGCGCGGATCCAACTCACAGTGGTGTAGGCACAGGAAACGCGGTGCTTACCCCCACTTCACTCTGGACCTACACCACCGGCGGCCCAGTTTATTCGTCTCCTGCTGTCGTCAACGGCATAGTCTACATAGGCTCGCGGGACGACTACGTTTATGCATTGAACGCTACAACCGGCATCCAACTCTGGAGTTACCAAACCGGCGGCGATGTTCAGTCGTCTCCTACTGTCGTCGGCGGCGTAGTCTACGTAGGCTCCGATGACAAATACGTTTATGCTTTGAACGCTAACACCGGCACAGAACTCTGGAGTTACCTAACAAACGGCCAGGTTGATTCGTCTCCTGCTGTTGTTGGTGGTGTCGTCTACGTTGGCTCCGAACCCTCCAGTGGCAGTGGCTACGTTTATGCTTTGAACGCTACTAACAACGGCGCATTACTATGGAGTTTCAAACCAATCGGCACCCAGGGGATACTTTCGTCTCCTGCTGTTGTCAACGGCGTAGTCTACGTAGGCTCCGACGGCGGCTACGTCTACGCTTTGAACGCTAACACCGGCGTAGAACTCTGGTTTTACGGTACGGGGGGGAACCTCCACTTTTATTCGTCTCCTACTGTTGCAAATGGCGTAGTCTACGTAGGCTCCGAAAACGACGCTTACCCCTATGCCAGCTTCCTTTATGCTTTGAACGCTACTACCGGTAGCGCAATCTGGGCTTATCCCTTCGGCTCCAACAGCGGTGTTTATTCGTCTCCTGCTGTTGTCAACGGCGTAGTCTACATATGCACGTTGAACGGAGGCACATTGAGCGATTACGTTTATGCTTTGGACGCTACTAACAACGGCGCCCTACTCTGGGGTTACAAAACCGGCAGCTATGTTGATTCGTCTCCTGCTGTCGTCGGCGGCGTAGTCTATGTAGGCTCAGGTGACGGCTACCTTTATGCTTTGAACGCTACCAACAACGGCGCCCTACTATGGAGTTACGGTAAGGGCCTATATGATTGGACGTCTCCTGCTGTTGTCGGCGGCGTAGTCTACGTAGGCTCATATGACGGTAACGTTTATGCTTTGGGAACGGGTACACCCACTCAGTACTACACTATTACGGTTACTCAGACTGGTGGTGGTACTATTAGTCCTGGCACGACTAATGTTCCTCAGGGGACTGAACAGGACTTCACTATAACACCTAATTCTGGTTACTACATTGCGACCATAACAGTTGATGGTAGTCCGGTGACGGTTACTACACCTTCTGGTCAAACTGTTGACTTCACTAATGTTCAGACTACACATACGTTAACGGCGACTTACACTCCGATTACTTATGCGATTACGGTTACTCAGTCTAGCGGTGGTACTATTAGTCCTGGCACGACTAATGTTCCTCAGGGGACTGAACAGGACTTCACTATAACGCCTGCTGCTGGTTACTACATTGCGAGCATAACGACTGATTCTGGTTCGGTGCCGGTTACTTCATCTTCTGGCCAAACTGTTGCCTTCCCTAATGTTCAGGCTCCACACACCTTAACCGCTACTTACGCGACCTCTCCGCCTTTTGTTCTTCCCGAATATGGCATAGGTGTAGGTGCGCTAGCCGCATTGATCGCCTGCTTTGCAGCATTTGCTCTCTTCAAAATACGCGAAAAACATATTGATAAAACCACGCCAACTACATACATCAAAACCTAAACCACTAACATCACCTCACTTCACAAAAGCTATCGCCTATCCCTGCATAATCTCTTTTTTTGCTTTCCCATTTCGTAACCGACGCCAAACAAATCAAAGCTTCTTTTGCCATTCCATCAATCATAACGCAAGCTAGATCAAAATCAAATACCAAAAAAGCCTCCTTCTTTAAACGGCTAAAAATCTAACCATTGACCAATCAAATGTAAACATTCGCATGCGGGGAATATCAAGCAAATGCTCAAGCTATCAAAATCAGCTTATAGATCTTAAACTAGGAGACGATTAACGAAACCGCCTGCCAATTTTTTTCACCCTTTATCAAGAAAGCGTAGCCCAGAACGCGCTTTGCGCTATAGACGTTTTTTTTGTGACTTTTATTCTGGTTAGCCGTGATTATGCCTGTGTTAACTCTAAAACTTGGGTTACTTAGTGTGAAGAAAACCGGAACTATATTTCTTGGACCTATTGAGTGCTGCGAAGCTAAATCTGGTTAACAGCCACCTCCAATCCTTCTTGGACTTGTCTAGACCATTTAACACGCTGATGACGTGACTACAAAAGCTGTTATGAGTTGCAAAACTGGAGGATACACATTGAGAAGTATCGCTATGCTGCAGCTTGTCTGTGTGCATATTGAGCATAGCTCTAAGTTCAACAAGCATGGAATAAGCAAATAGACCTATGTAGAACAGGCATGGAACCACAAGAAGGGTTGGAAGAGCATGCATTTGGGCTTCACCAACCCCGAGCAAAGGTCCAAGAACCGCGCCTAACGGGATTATTAGAGCCCAGTTCTTGTTGTGTGGCTTCAGAAGAGTCTGCAGATCGCCCAGTTTGTACATGATCGGCAAGGTCACCAAGAAAAGGGTAAACTCCGCAACAACGTTAGCTAGGCTAGCTATGTTGATGTTTAGAGCTCCGAACCAGCCGCTAGACAGAGGCCAGAACAACTGGACTCCTCCGGTGAAAAAATCACCTATGAGAATATGAGAAAGCAAAGCCGCATAATAAGGGATGGCTTGTCTGCGATAAACAACAAAAAACGGAATCATCAGCACAGTTATGGTGATGAGTGAGTGCGTAGGTCCACGGTGCATAAGAAAACCCAGTAGCAGATCAACGTCTGGAAGAACCGAAGCCACAAGCAGAAGCGGCAAGTTCACTTTGACTTTGGCAAGCTTAGACGACCCTTTTCCCGTTAAGTATCCCAAAGCAAAGTGACCAATCGCGAACGTTCAAGAGACCTCTTAGTACCTCGCAAATGCAAAAGGAACTTATTAAATCAAACTCCGACATAACAGCGGTGTCACTAATATCCAGACTCAAACTTTAAATTGCTTTAGAGTACCAGTTAAATAATTAACGAGGGTGAATTATCTTATACTTTTTACCCCCTTTTTCTACGTTAACTTCTACAACTACGACTTCTTCTTCCACTTCTTCTTCTATCCTCTTGCTCACCGTACTTACTCTACTTACTCGCACCGTACTTGCTCTGCTTACTCTACTCACTCGCAAAAACACGACACAACACAAAACAAAAACACAAGCGGGCGCACATATTAATTAGGTGAAACAGCAAAAGTGCTATTTGAGGTAAAAATGAAATGATAGAAGTTCAAGTTTCTGTTCTGGAGGACATTAGCCCTGAGAACAAGCAGAAAACAGTTGAAGGGATAACTAAAGTTTTTGAGGATTTAGGGGTTTCAAAGGAAGCAGTCAAGATCGTCATTTATAAAGTGCCTAAGAGCGCCCACGAGTTATCTAATGAAATTATAATAGTTCAAGTTTCTGTTCTGGAGGACATTAGCCCTGAGAACAAGCAGAAAACAGTTGAAGGGATAACTAAAGTTTTTGAGGATTTAGGGGTTTCAAAGGAAGCAGTCGAGATCGTCATTTATAAAGTGCCTAAGAGCGCGCACGAGTTAGGTGCAACTTGGTGGCCGCGCAATCGCCAGCTATAAGCTGCAGTTCAGCGCGCATGGCTGTTCCGAAATTAGTTCGGGAATTATCTGATGCTTCTGGCTTTGCTTAATTTGTGCGTGTTGATGGCTGCTTGAACCGTGAGAAGCATAATTAGGATGCAGAGCTGAGAATGAAACGTTACTTTGGCTAAGCCTCTCAAATTGTGCTGCGTGAGACTTGCCAAGTTCTTGAGTCTGCTTTGAAAACCCGTCACACGCAACTCGTTTCCTGTATGTGCTTTAGTCGCCTTACAAGATGTGCTTTGAATAGCCCAAACGGGTTTCTTTGTGGTCTTCCCCTTGCGCCTATTGGAAGGGTAGGTCCGTTAGGATTTTTGGGCAAAGGATAAATCGACCTTGCAAAAAAGTGTTCTTAGAGACAAAAAACAGGTTCTTTTCTTTTTTGTTTTGTGAGAGCGAGGAGTTTTGCTCCCTTTATTTTTTTTTCTTGAGTTCTTTCTTTATTCCCTTCCCAACATCCTCTACGGCTTTAGCACCCTTCTTGATACCTTTACCGACTGCTTCTCCAGTTTTTTCAGCAGCATTTTCAATTTTTTTCTTCTCTTCAGGCATTCATATCACCTTCCTCTTAAAGGTAGTTTATTGCGGAATTAATTGTTTGTCGCATCGCGCACGCTTTGATTTTTTCTAGATTTTTGGGAAAAACGGCGCAGGATATACTATTCCGAACAGAGCACCAATTATTATGCTTAAAACTATAAAGATGACCCATGCCAGAATTGCTATGAGAATTGCTCTAAGCCAGCCTGTTTGGAAACTTGCCTTGAAAACCCAAATCCAAGCAATAAGCGCCAAAATGTAACCGAAAATCAATGCCGACGCTCCGAGGAAATAGCCCACCACAAAAACCACGATGAAGTAGACAATTGGTCCAGCAAGCGTTGCCAGCATAGCATCTCCAAAAGTCGCTTTTCCCCCAGTTACAGCCTTTCCAGCAAGCCAAACGGGAATAGAAACAATAATCCAAAGAATAATCAGCCCTATTATAGTATAAAGTATGCCTGGAAAAGACACGTCATAACCAGCAATAATCAATTAAAGACCTCAAATTATCGTAAGATAAAGCTTTAATTAAAGCTTACTGTTTTAGATAGCAGCCGTCATAGAATTGTTATGCCCATTCTTGGAACATAGTCCTTCTTTTCGTCTCTAAGCACGTACCGAACTACTGGTCTTAGATAACCAATGCATATCCTAAAGTTATTCAGCACTGAAATTCCTTCGTCATTCTTATAAATCAAACGCGATGATACACTATCATGCCTACTCGCAATACGCCCACAAATGCGATCTCGCAACCACAGGGGTCATTAATGTACAGAACAAACATGAAGTTCATTGCCTCGGCGGCAGGATTATCAAGAATAAATGCCCGCGCTAACTTAGAAAGGAGGTGAATCTATGAAAAATTCATCAGCAGCTAGGCTAGCATACATATTGGCTCTCCTGGGTGGAATATTGCTGGTAATTTTTGGATTGCTGTCACTCATTGGCGTTTCTGTTGTATACTTCGGACCGTTCTTTTATGTTGCATTCGCTTATTACAGCATCGTTACTATCATTTGTGGCATCATAGCAATCATTGGCGCAAAAAGCGTAACGCACCTCGTTTGGGCAATCGTCCTCATAATCGTCGGAATCATCGGTGGCGGACTTGGCGGACTACTGGTAATAATCGGCGGAATAATCGGACTTATCCTAGAGATAGTTTAAACAATAAAGGAAAACGAGAAAGTTGGGTAAGGTGTGTGTGGCTGACAGACTGAGACACACAGAGACAGGCAGAGACAGACAGACATTAGGCACGCGTGCGTGTGAGTACGTGCGTAAGTGAACGTGGTAGTAAGTGAGTACCAGAGAGAAACATGTCCAGCTCCACAAATACCACTGTAATCTTCTTTTTGAATCGAGAAAGATACGCTGAAGGTCAAGGTTCTTCAAACGTTGGGACAACAAAAGCGCGGCGCCTTACCTTTCTTAATGATTCTGAGTTAGGTTTATAGTGCATGTTTCAGAATTCATAATACTTTAGTTATTGCACTTGCAATTTTAACCCATGAGAAAAGGAAACCCTCGCCAAGAAGCAAGACCTAAAACAATTGAGTCAGATTCGCCTATACTGATCAATTCAGCAGCTCTCGGCAAAAAAGATTCCTTGCAAATTTTACACGTTGATGATGATGTTTCTCTTCTGGAGGTTTCAAAACAGCTCCTTTTGATGGAAAACGATTTTGAGATTGAGAGTGCCATATCGGTCGATGAAGCCTTCCAAAAAATGAGGAAGCAAACTTATGATGCGATTGTTTCTGACTACGAAATGCCTCTTAAGAATGGATTGGACTTTTTGCAAGAACTAAAAGATCAGCAAAGTGATATTCCTTTTATTTTGTTTACGGGAAAAGGCAGAGAAGAAGTTGTCGAGAAAGCTTTGAACTTGGGCGCTGACAGCTACATCAACAAGAATGGTTGGCCCGAAGCGGTTTACTGCGAACTGGCAAACGCCATAAAAAAGGCTGTTGAACGTAAGAAGTCGAAGCAGCTGCTTGTCGAGTCAGAGATTAAGTATCGCACGCTGGTTGAAAACTCACTTCAGGGAATATTAATCACTAAAACTTCTCCATTACAATTGGTTTTTGCAAACTCATCAATGGGAAAAATGTTGGGCTATTCTACTGAAGAGTTGAAAAGCCTCTCACCTCTAGGCGTTGCAGGACTAATACATGATGAGGATAAAGTTGTTTTCTTTAGCCGTTTAGAAAAGCGTTTGCATGGAGAGGCAGCCGACTCAAGCCTCGAGTTTAGGGCAGTGCGAAAGAACGGCTCGATCGTCTGGCTGGAAGCGTTTGCGAACCGCATCGAATATATGGGAGAGCCAGCGGTTCAAGGCATTTTTCTGGATATTACCGAACGCAAAAAAGCTCAGGAAATTTTGCTAGAGAGTAACGAAAGGTACAGAGAATTGGCGAATTCTTTGCCAGACTTTGTTTTTGAGACTGACGCAAAAGGAACACTTATCTTCGTTAATGATAGGGCTTTTGACATCGCTGGCTATTCTCATGAAGAGTTTGAAAAAGGATTGAATATCCTTGAATTCGTTGTCCCAGAAGAGAGAGAAAGAGCAATGAAAAACATTCAGAAGTTATTAGCCGGAGACAGTTATATTTCCACTGAGTACACTTTCATTCGAAAAGACGGGACCACTTTCCCCGTACTTGTCACCGCAACTCCTTGTATTTCCAGAAATAAGATGACTGGGCTTAGAGGGCTAGCAATAAACATTACAGAACGCAAAAAAGCCGAAGAAGAAATAGAATCAAGCAAAAACTACCTCAAAACAATAATCGAATCAGTTTCAACGGGAATCATGATAATAGACGCCCAAACTCACGCAATCGTTGATATCAACCCATACGCCTTGGACATAATCGGAGCTTCCAAAGAGCAGGCTACTGGAAAAATCTGTCACAAATTCGTATGCCCAGCTGAGATAGGAAAATGCCCAATCAGCGACCTCGGACAAGTCGTGGACAAATCCGAACGCACCTTACTATCACTCAATGGCGAAAAGATCCCAATTCTGAAAACCGTTGTCGAGATGAATTGGAAAGGCCAAAATTACTTGGTGGAAAGCTTTGTAAACATCACAGATCGCAAGAAAGCAGAAGAAACCTTGAACCGGACAATGAATGAATTGGTCAGAGTAAACGAGAAACTCGGCGTTGTGGGCAGCCTAACTAGGCATGATGTTCGAAACAAATTGAGCGTAATAAGTGGAAATATCTATCTTGTTAAAAAGAAACACTCGGACTGTGCGGACATTATGGACCGACTGGGCGCAATGGAGCAAGCATGCAAAAGCATCGAGAGAATATTTGATTTCGCCAAAATGTATGAAGAGATTGGCGTTGAAGAGCTAAGCTTCATAAACGTAGAGACAACCATAGACGAGGCGGTAGGACTTTTTTCAGGCTCGCCGAATGTGAAAATAATCAATGAATGCCACGGACTAACGGTGCTAGCAGATTCATTCTTAAGACAACTGTACTACAACTTGATTGACAACTCAATAAAACACGGCAAAAAGGTCACAAACATAAGAGTACATTACGAAAAAGCAGATCAAGACAAACTAGACTTAATCTACGAAGATGACGGCATAGGCATACCTGACCAGAACAAACCCCAACTCTTCAAAGAAGGATTCAGCACCGGCGGCTCATCCGGCTATGGCTTATATTTAATCAAAAAGATGATGGAAGTCTATAACTGGACTATCCAAGAAAACGGCAAACCCAACAAAGGAGCAAAATTCACCATAACAATTCCAAAACTTAACCAAAAAGGAAAAAACAACTTTCAAATTAACCTAGATACCACACCCTCGCCCTCTTAAATCCCAAGGCTTCAAGATCTGACCATGCTAATAACACCGCCTTAAAATAATTTAGACTTAATCTTCAAATGCTATTTAGCGCGAGAAGCGCTAAAGTTTGTACCTTGCCTATTTCGCTGCCTCTAAAAAAATAAAGCCAAATTCAACCAACCAAAACTAAAAATTAGAGTACTTTCTGGGCGTGGAAATCTTTAACAGACTAGGCATCAACAACAAAGCTCTTTACGGCTATATGAACCCAAAAAAGAAAACCATCAACTTTGAGCATGCGTAGTCACGAGTAGAGTTCTAATCCGACGTCATGAAGAGCTTCAAAGCGTTTTAGATTGAATGTGTATAGTTTTGCGCCGTGGTTAATTGTTATAGCCGCAATCATCGCATCAGTTCTGCAAACGGTTTTTCCTTTCTTTTCTGCTTCAAGTTCAATTTTGCTAGAGACCAGAGCATCTTTTTTCGTGTAGCTTAGAATTGGGAGCAAAAGAAGCTCTTTAACAGGGTTGCCGTATTTGTGTAAGCCGTATAAAACTTCGTGCAGACTAATAACTGTCGTTGCTATCTCTTCTCCACTTTCAATAGTCTGCTTAAGGGCATGGTCCCCTTTCTCGGATTTTCTATCTAAAATTTCAATTAGAACATCAGAATCAATGATGATCAATTTCTTTTTTCAGCTCTTTTAGAATATAGATCAGAAAGCACAGTTTCTTTGTTCGTGAATTCAGCTTTGCCTCTGAGTTTCTTTAGCGTTTCCACAGGTGATGTGCACTCGACCAGTCTATCAAATAGTTCACTAAAGCTCTCATCCTTTCCCTTGATGGTTAGCAGTTTTCCATAGACTTCGTCTCTGATAGTGATGGTTTTCACCATATTGAACCACAACTAAAACACATGTTTAAACATACATTTAAACATACCTGACTGCCGCTGAAACAAAGCTACTTAGGATAACGCGCCGCGCGAAACGCTCCATCGCTGACGCCACTCCTGACCGGGATGCAACTCCCATTGAATGTTAGAGCTTTCTCTTCTGGTTCCGTTTTTTGCTGTTCCTTGTTAGCCCGAAATTTCATTTTTGCTCGTTAAACATGAGGGGTTTTGTTAGGGCACTCAATTAGGCCCTCGTATTTCGTGCACTCAAGCTTCTTGGCTAGTTTTGTATCAAGTGTGAGGAACCGCAGATCTAGTTTACACGCAAGCGAGAGGAAAGCAGCATCATAGACAGCTATCTTCAGCTCTAACGCTTTGTTCAATGCGTCGACTATAACCTCGGAGAAATTATGAACTGCGTAGAGTTTCATCATTTTTTCAGCTTGTTCGAAAGCCGCTGCAGCATCCTTTGCACCAAATTCGTCGGATACTTTATGCTCTATAGCATTGGCTACCTCATAAAAGCTTAAGTCCAAAACGTGGAAATACTCATACTCTTGTATGCTTTTAGATGCCCATTCAGAATACTTTTCAAGTGTTACTAGTGCCACTATTACGGATGAGTCAACGACGACTTCAATGACCATGATCTCGATCTTCCCTGATTATATCTGCGGAAGATTCCGTGATTCCGGTTTTTTTGCCCAACTCGTTCCTAAACGCGTCAACCTCTTTTATAACCTGCTTTAATTTCTCCGCCTTAACCCTTCTCTCAAGGTATTCTCTGATATCCTCTGCGTAATCCACATTCAACTCCTGAAGTTCGTCTTTGAGTTTCTTTGGGACTCTGATTGCTATTACATCGCTCATAACTACAAGTTAAGTAAACAAATTATTAAACATAATGTAAACAAAAAGCAAACTAACCCATTTAGAGATGGCAAAACTAACCAAACCAAACAGTAACCTAAGCACGTAAAGGCAAGAAAAAAGTCCACACGTCAAAAAATCCAAAACCCCACCACACGCGCAAACTGCCCCAGTTTCAAAGCCGTTATAAACCGTGCGTCTAGAGTACGCAACTCTTGCGCTTAGTTCCTTCACTACCCCAGCTTGAAAAAACCCGAACCCTTCGAGCTTTAACAATTCTAGCCTTCTAAAAACCGTATCCAAATTGGGGCACCCCCCAAAATTGAAGGTTTTCTTCAAAACCAAACCCGGAACGCTCCTTTTTTTGTTCAATACACTACTGAAAAACGCGCGCTGGCTTGTCCCTTTATTGGTGTAAAGTGGTGATAAGTCTTATTTTCGAATTTGGCGGCAGATTTGAGGCGTACAGCTTTTCTTCGTCTCTTTGCAGGAACCACCCTTCTCAAAC
>JBEKFM010000016.1:0-48430 GCA_050013315.1 Bathyarchaeia archaeon | reverse complement strand
CAAAGTAGTGACTGTTCGCATGGAACGTTTTGGCAAAACAAGCTTTTACCGCAAAAACTTTTAACAACCTGTTATTTAACATAGCGAGCAACTCAAAGTGAAATTAGATGATAGAAATTTATACTCAAAACATTAATGAAGTTTGGTTCGGAGTTGCCTGCACTCAACAGCAAATCATAGCCTCATCCTTTGGCGCAAGTCAACAAATAATATTAAACAATATTTTAAGAAATACACCGTTCAATGTGCCCTTTCAGGTTTTTCATGCGCCCTCACTTTTCGCCAAAAATGTTCTTGGGTCTTTGTTGAATATTTATGATGGACAAAATGTTGACGCAAGCTTTCATTTGTCCCTGGCTCATTTGCCTATTTATACTCAAAAAGTGCTTAAGGCAACTGCAGAGATTCCTCTTGGTTATGTGACTTCTTATGGTTCATTAGCCAAGGCGGTAGGTGGTGGCCCGAGAGCTGTTGGAAACATTATGGCAGCTAATCCCTTTGCACCAATTATTCCCTGCCACAGAGTTGTTAAATCCGATCTTACGATAGGCGGTTATGGCGGAGGTTTAAAAGTCAAACTTGAGCTTTTAAATCGAGAGAGAAGGGGCTTTTCAACTCCAAAAGAAATAGAAGTGAATGGCGGTCGGCTTCAGGTTTTCCCCGTTGAATATGTTCTAAAAGATTTTGTTTAAATTCTCAAATTTTTGTAAACGCAAATCATAAAAAGCATGCCCGCCTAACCTCAGACGAGGAAGCATTGTGGTAAATCGAGGTCTTTACGTCGGCAGATTTCAGCCTTTTCATTTAGGTCACCTTGACGCTATCAAGGCAGTGTTAAAAGAAGCTGATGAACTCATCGTAGTTATTGGTAGCGCTCAGTATAGTCATAACTGCAATAACCCGTTTACAGCGGGCGAAAGGCTAGTTATGATCCGCCGCGCTTTGCAAGACGCTAAAGTGGATTACTCTAAGCTTTGGATTGTTCCAGTTCCAGACGTTCACTTGCATATGCTGTGGGTTAGCGCGGTTGAAGGTTACACGCCAAAGTTTAATGTTTGCTTTTCTAATGAGCCATTGACACAAAGGCTTTTCATGGAAGCAGGCTATAAGGTCAAAAGCATTCCGTTATTTGATAGGAAACTTTACATGTCAACCGTTGTTAGAGAAAAAATGCTTGAGGGCGACAGTTGGACGGAGCTTGTTCCTAAGAGCGTCGCTGACTTCATCAACGAGATAGATGGGGTTAACAGACTCAGAGATTTAGCTAGAACTGACAAAGTTTAGCATTATGCGACAATCTTTTCATCTGAAGCTTTGTGATAAAAGTGCCAAGCAAGAAGATAAGCAGCGACTAAAACTAGTAATTCAGGAAACACACCAAAAGTTGCCGGGGCGGCGTAAGCAAAAAAGTTATTTGTTAGGTGAAGCGTCACTGCCAACACGTAGTAAGGCAAAGGATTTTTCTTAGCAATGCCGTAAGCAGTTATGGACGCACTTGAAGCATGAAAAATGACGCCAGGGATTCTATAAATCACCGGCACACCCCCTAAGACAACATATATTACTAGTTCAGAAACGCCGAAGCCTAATCCAATCAGAGTACCTATTGTTACAAGGGATCTTTCTGTTTCACCATGCCTATAGAATATTGGGAAAACTTTCGCTAACTCCTCTATGAAGGGAGCCGCAACAATTACTGTCAATGCATAAGGTAAAAAAGAGCCAAACTGCTCAAAAACCAAAGCAAAAGGAAAACTCAAAAGGATTCCGCAGGCGAAAAAAAAGATCAATTCTCTTTGACTTGGTCTGTGAATTGGTATAACACATTGCCGTTCATTTTCCATAAAAAAAGCTTCCTAACAACAGTGAACTTAGCCCTTCCTTATCAACTTTACCACTGAGCAGCTTGAGAAGTATTAGCGTTTGATTCAAAGCTCTAAGAAACTGAAGCGCTTTGCAGAATGCGCTGAAGAGAAAAACTTGAAAGACTTAGAAACCAGCCGTTATCGGGTTACGTGGTTTCATTATCTCTCTTAGAAGAATAGTTGCGTAGGAACCTCTAAGCAGCATGAAGCTCAAGTCAGCTTGGCAGCATTTGCCGCTTGCACTTGTTGTAACATTTTGCTTCTTGAAGTCTTTGATTGGAGTGACTGCCGTTCGGAGTCCGCCTTTGCCGCCAATCTTTGATAATTCGTTAATTCGCAGGTTTTCAACTTTGATTTCTTCTTTCTCAAGAACCTCTTTTTCTATTTGCCCCATCGCAGCTTGAGAGAGCTTCTGTTTTACTCCAACTATGGGTAAAGCAACTCGCATTTTTCCCGCCTTAATTTGCTCGTTAACTTCAGCTACAGTTCCAACGGTTACAATTTTTGCCATGCTAGTCAGGGGCAATCCAGAACGCTCAACACGAACTACGAAATCTCCGACTTCAGCCTTATTCAAAGAGTAACCATGCTTAACCCGCTCGCTGAGGAAACGATTAAACAGATAAGATTGATGCGCTTGAACAAAAAGCTCTTGAAGTTTAACTGGCAATCGTTGAAAAGCGCCAACAAAATCATCCACTTTATCAATCAAGTGATTCAGCATTAACCTTTCAAACCGAAGTTGCTTAGGAAAATTCTCAAGCGCCTGCTTGAAATTTCTTGTTGATTGAAGTTCTTGGCGTGCTTGTCTTGAAGCCGGATGCTCGTGAACGCTTGGTTTAGCCAAAAAAAGCATTGCTGCCTCTTCAAAATCGCCACTAATCAGAGCTTTTCCAACCAAATGTGTTATTGGACGTGTGGTTCCGAAACGTTGGTGACCAAAAAAGTTTGGAATGCCACCGATGACTTCAAGTTCCTCTATTGTTTGGGCTATTCGTTTTTCAATGATTTTCTCCGATTTTTCAATGGATTTGATTGTTATGGTGAAATTGTTCCCTAAAAGGTAAAATAATGATAGCTTTTCTCGAACGTAACCAATGGGGAGGACTTCTATATCTTTAATTTTAACTTTTCCAGCGTCTTCCATTGAAACGTTTTCAATAGTGATGTGTTGGGCAGTGACAGCCTTAGCATCCTTTATCCCTGCAAACTGGACGCTATCTTGGTCAATGTCTAATGCTCTTGCAACGTTCTTGACAGCTATGAACGTGTCCCAGTTGCGTTTGACCAAGACGCACAGCAAATACCTCTGCTTTTGAAAAGTAGAACTTAGAACCCTGCTTGCAACAGCCCCGTTCACTGATGCTTTCGAGCCGTCAACAAGGACCTCTTCCACCAAAAAATTGTCAATCGCTTCACGAATGACGCCGCCGATACCTGAGGATTTGCTTGCGTAAACTTCGATGCCTAACTGTTTATCGAGCGCCGACATAGGCAAAACCACTCACCTTAAAACAACTGAAGCTTACCAGTTAACCTATCAACCATTCCAGCTGGGGCAGGACCAATTCCCAAACATGTTACCGTGCCCTCAGGAATCTGCGTTAAACCCCTATCAACAATCAATGCGTGGGGCAAACCTAACTGATCAGCGGCCTCTTCCAATTCATGAAGCTCCTTTTCACTTGGAACCTTAACTGCGATTTTCCGTTGCCCCTCGTAGAGCCAAGCTTCCCACCACTTCTTACGATGTGTATAAGCATCTTGAGCGGCTGAAACAGCAGCGTGTCCAGCTTGGGCTGCAATTTTGCCTTTACTCATCTTCAAATCCGTGCGGAACACGAGAACTTGTTTGTATTCAAATTCGCCCATTCTCTTTATCCCGCCTATAGTTTGGCATCCAAGATTTTAAGGCTTTGCAGATAAGTAAAGCATAACAAAGTAAGCCATAGCTGCCATCATTGAAGGTTTTCCTAAAAGCTTAAGCATAAGCTTTCCCTGAAAATCTATTTCATCAACGTCGCTTAATGCTTTATCTACGCCCAGCCTTCCGCAGAACCGCAATACCTCCTCCACTTTTTCATCAGACAAAGAGTCAAGAAACCTTCTGAGCCTAAGCATAACACTAAAATCAAAACCCAACAAGTCAGAACAGCGTTTCTGATAAATCCGCAAAAAATCTGAGGAAACATCGCCACGCTGTAGAGCTTCACTGGCAGTTTCCGCTGCTATCTTAGCACATGTTAACCCGAAAATTACTCCGCCACCAGTCGTTGGTTTAACCTGCGAAGCACAGTCGCCGACAGCAAGAAACCCGTTTGCGTATGCCCTCTCGATTGGGCCACCCAAAGATATGGCGTGATATTCAATTTCTGTTATTTTGGCTTTGCGAAGTTGTTTAGACGCAACGGGGTGCTTCGACATGAGCTCACGCAGGAACTCACGAGGGTTTCCTTTGTTTGTTGCCAATCCAATTTTCGCTGTTCCATCAATCCTTGGGATAAGCCAGCCGTAAAAGCCAGGGGCATAAGCTTTGCCGAAGTAAACTTCAACCGCGTTATGATCAACATCCTGCAAATTTTCTACTTCAGCTTCGACCGAATAAATCAGCCCTTCAGGTTTAAGCGCAGTTAGACCTACCTGCCTCAAAAGCCGAGAAGAGATGCCTTCTGCATCCAAGGTCATTTTAGACAAAACTTTCTCTTCTTTTTTATCGTTCCGTTGGAAATTTGCGCCTTTGACAAATCCGTCTGTTATTATAAGCGATTGGACACAAGAGTTTAAAACGAAACGTGCACCAGCCGCTTCAGCTCGCTTAGCCAAGTATTGATCAAAACGTGCTCTGTCTACAGTAGCAGTCACTGGACGGGAAAGGTGAAGTGAAAACTTTACCCCAGATGGCGAATAAAAGTTGGCGGCACTAAAAGTATTTTCAACAATTCCATTTGGAAGCGGATACAAACCCATCATGTTTAAGCTTCGGATGCTCAGATGCCCAGCGCAGTGGGAAGGTAACCCAATTTTAGGATGCTCTTCAAAGACTGTGACTTTAACGCCTAGTTTAGCCAAGTTTAGTGCCGCGTATGAACCAACAGGTCCGCCTCCAATAATTATGGCATCTAAAGCATTGCCTGTTGGTTGAACTGTGTGCGTCATTGTCATTATGTTATTGGACTAGTTCGATTCGGCGTTTTCCGCGCGCCATGGAAGAAGTGCGGATTTTGCCGCTTATTTCCAACCTTAGTAGCAGATCGTTGAAGTCTTTGTAGCCCAAATCGTCAAACTCGCCTTTTAGCTGTCCGAAGAGTTCGTCATCTGTCATGTCGCCTTTTTTATTGAGAACTTCTAGTAGAACGAAATAAGCCGGTCGTGTTTTCCAAGTTTTTACTTGCGGCATCAAGCTTTCCTTCTCTAAGCAACTGGTGTTGCTGGCTTTTGTACTTGTCGGACTTGCTGTATGAAGCTCTTGTACCATTTCTCCATGTCAGGCGATGTTGATGGACCCATTTCTTTCAGCGCGTCTTGGAAGTCTTTCATTGTGACTTCGCCTGTTTTCATGTCCCTTCTCAAAGCGTGCATCGCGGCTTCTCTGCACAAGGATTCTATGTCGGCGCCCGAATAGTACTTAGTCATCGGTGTCAACTGATTTAAGTCCACATCTTTGTTAATTGGCATGCCTTTGGTATAGATTTTGAGTATTTGCAAACGGCTCTTTTCATCTGGCTCAGGCACATAAATCAGCCTGTCAAACCTTCCAGGGCGCAGAACGGCTGGATCCACCATGTCAGGGCGGTTAGTGGCAGCGATAACTACAATGTCTTGTAATGTTACTATGCCGTCCATTTCTGTTAGAAGTTGGCTTATGACTCGTTCTGAAACGCCGCTGTCAGACATGCCCAAGCCACGTCTGGGCGTAAGTGAGTCTATTTCATCTAGAAATATTACGGCAGGCGCTGCCATTCGGGCTTTGCGGAATACTTCGCGTATGGCTTTTTCTGATTCCCCAACCCATTTGGAGAAGACTTCGGGACCCTTAATTGATATGAAGTTGGCTTCGCTTTCTGTTGCCACCGCACGAGCTAAAAGGGTTTTTCCGCAGCCAGGTGGGCCATATAGCAATATGCCTTTTGGAGGTCTAATTCCGAGTCTGGTGAACATTTCAGGATTATTCAGAGGCCACTCGACAGATTCTTTGAGGTGCTGTTTTACGTCTTCGAGTCCACCGGCATCATCCCAGTGAACAGTGGAAACTTCAATGTATACTTCACGCATCGCTGTGGGTGTGACTTCCTTATAAGCGCCAAGGAAATCGTCCATTTTAACCTCCATTTTCTCCAAGACTGCTGGCGGAACGCGTTCTTCCTCAAGGTTTATTTGTGGTAAGTAACGCCTTAGCGCTTTCATGGCTGTTTCTCTGCCTAGCGCGGATAAGTCGGCGCCTGTGTATCCATGTGTCATGTCAGAGAGTTTTTTGAGGTCAACATCTTCAGCGAGTGGCATACCTCTTGTGTGTATTTGGAGTACTTCGTATCTTCCTTTCTTGTCGGGCACACCAATTTCTATTTCCCTGTCAAATCTTCCAGGTCTGCGAAGAGCAGGGTCAAGCGCGCCCGGACGATTGGTTGCGCCGATAACTATGACGTTTCCTCTTCCGCTTAAACCATCCATTAACGCCAGGAGTTGTGCGACTACTCGTCTTTCAACTTCGCCTGTTACTTCCTCTCGTTTAGGCGCTATCGCATCTAGTTCGTCGACAAATATTATGCTAGGCGCGTTCTGCTGAGCTTGTTGGAAAATTTCGCGCAATCTTGCTTCCGATTCGCCGTAGAATTTGCTCATGATTTCTGGGCCGTTAATTGAGTAGAAGTTGGCTTCTGACTCATTTGCGACTGCTCTGGCCAGAAGAGTTTTTCCGCAGCCTGGTGGACCATGAAGCAGAACGCCTTTTGGTGGTTCTATACCTAGGCGTTGGAAGAGTTCTGGGTGGCGGAGTGGTAATTCAACCATTTCGCGGACGCGTTGGATTTCCTCATGTAAGCCACCGATATCTTCATAGGTGGTTCTTGGTAAGCCTTTGCCTTCTGGTGCGGGCTCGTTCAGAATGGTTAAGCGTGTTTCGGTTGTTACTTTTATTATGCCATGGGGTCGGGTTTTTGATACGGTGAAAGGTATGGCGTGTCCTAGCATCATCACCAAGGTTGTGTCGCCTTCTACAAGGGTGCGTTCCATGAGGCGGTTTTTGACGAAGTTTGTGAAGTCTTCGTCTACGTTTAAGCGCATGTCGACGGGTGCGAGTGTTATGCTCAGTGCTGTTTTTACTTTTGCTGGTCGAACAACTACGTATTCGTTTATGGCTACGCCAGAGTTTTTGCGTGTGAAGCCGTCAATGCGGATTATGTCGCGGTTTTGGTCTTCACTGTATGCTGGCCAAGCTATTGCTGATGTTGTGCGTTTGTTTATGATTTCTATTACGTCTCCAGCGCTTATGCCTAGTTTTTGCATGGTTCGCTGGTCTATGCGGGCGATTCCTCTGCCCACGTCTCTTTGCCTTGCGTCTCCGGCGCGTAATTGAACTTCGCTCAAACAGAATCCTCCAAATAATTTGATGTTAAAGATGTGTGTTTGAAAAGAACGTTATTCCTATATAAACTTTAAAGCGTAAGATTTGAAACTTTCAGTTGCTTGTTAGGGAGGAAGATTGATGGGTTTTTATCAAAATCAAGTGTTTAACGTTTTTATCTGCTGGTTCTGCGCACCATGAAAGCCTGCGCTTGGCTTACACCCGGTATTTTAGCGAGTTTTTCTTCAAATTCGTCAACGATACCTGTTTTGTCTTCTGGAAACTTTACTTGAACAAGCAGCGCTTTGAGGCCAAAAGCTATAAGTTCTTCGCCATAACCTTCGATTGAGGAAAATTCAGGCATAATGCTTTGAATTTTATTTTTAAGGTCGTCAAAATTTTCCACTATGTCCTCTGGAAAAACCTTGTACGTTACTAAGACGCTTCCCATCTGAAATCGCCTTTATGGTCCTGTAAACCCGCATTTTGGGCACTTGTATATTCGGCCGAATTTGCGGCATTTTCCATCGCGTTTGATTTGAATTTCACCGCAGTTTGGGCACAGGAATTTTGTGGATTCACTGCCCGGCGGAATTGGTTTGCCGCAACTTGTACAGGTAACCAAAGACAATGTTGTTGCTCTTTCTGTCATAATCTAACATCTCTTGCGGTTTTAATTGTAAGTCTTCCTTATATCTGCTATGCTTAACATTAAGGAGTCTGAAATTATTGTTTTTAACCAAACATGTTTTATGTTGACTATCTTAGTTCTTAAAATTTAGGCAAGATTAAGCCGAAAGCTACAAAAATGCTGACTTTGGAATCATAGCAACGACAACTATTTCCCTGTATCACCCTTT
This sequence comes from Bathyarchaeia archaeon, assembly GCA_050013315.1. Classification (GTDB taxonomy): domain Archaea; phylum Thermoproteota; class Bathyarchaeia; order Bathyarchaeales; family Bathycorpusculaceae; genus Bathycorpusculum. Next base: position 40,145 of record JBEKFM010000016.1, on the reverse strand, counting down.
ATTATAAGAGGTTGTTACAGTTTCTTCCGTTTCAGTCTTTTTATCGTTTCGAAGTGGGCGTCGGTTGAAACTTGAAGTCTACTTTTTCCGACAATGCCGTTGCCGCAGACCTGGTGTCTTGATTCGTAATGGCGTTCCTTTATACTTTAAGAAGTATTCGCAAATTTATTAAGAAGGTTTCTTGCCTTATGTTTATTCGTGATAAGTTTTGGGTGTAGACTTCAAAGATCTCGTTCCGAAAACTCCTGTTAAGCTGGAAGATTTAAGCGGCAAAATCATAGCCATAGATGCTTACAACGCGATTTACCAGTTTCTATCAATCATTCGTCAACCAGATGGCACTCCGTTAAAAGATAGCATGGGAAGAGTCACTAGCCACTTAAGCGGCTTACTCTACCGGACAAGCAACCTTGTTGAAATGGGCATTAAACCCATTTATGTCTTTGACGGCGTCCCTCCAAATTTGAAAGCTGCAGAGATTGAACGGCGTAGGCAAGTCAAAGTAGAAGCCATCGCAAGCTATGAGAAAGCCGTCATAAAAGGTGACACAGCAAAGATGCGTATGTTCGCTCAGGCGGCAACAAGCATGAAAGATTACATGCAAGAGGACAGCCGAAAACTCTTAGACCTGTTGGGTTTGCCCTGGATTCAGGCGCCGAGCGAAGGTGAAGCCCAAGCCGCATTTATGACCAAACGCGGTGATGCAGACTACTGCGCAAGTCAAGACTACGACAGCTTACTTTTCGGAGCACCTAAACTGCTAAGAAACGTAACCATTTCTGGCCGACGGAAACTTCCCAGCAAAAACATTTACATCGATGTTGTTCCTGAGGTTATTGAGCTTTCCAAAGCTCTAAAAGAGTGCGGCTTAATCTACGAACAATTAATTGATGTTGGCATACTAATTGGCACAGACTTTAACCCAGACGGCATAAAAGGGCTCGGGCCAAAAACCGCTTTGAAATTAATCAAGCAATACGGAACATTAGAGAACGCTCTTCCTTATATAAAAAACGCAACTTTTCCAGTTGAACCAAAATGCATACGAGACATCTTTCTTCACCCACAAGTTACGGATAACTACAAGCTAGAATGGAGAGAACCTGAGATAGATGACATAGTTGATTTCCTTTGCAGACAGAAAGATTTTTCGGAAGACCGAGTAAGAAAATCCATAGAAAAAATGATGGAAGGCACCAAGAAACAGAAAGGCAAAGTATCATTGGAAAAATGGTTCGGGTAAAGCGTTAACTTTGACCCTATTCGCCTGTTAATGGAACAAACGATACTTCCCCAAGACTCTCTTGCCTAGTTTGTCCATCCTCATTTTTAGTCAGCCTCACTAGGGTTTGGAAGAGTGACAAATTGCCAACTGGAATCACCATTACACCTTTAGCTTTCAACTGGTCGAGCAATGGCTGGGGGATTTCGGTAACTGCGGCCTTCACCACAATACGGTCGTAAGGAGCCTTCTCAGGATATCCTTTTGACCCGTCAGCGTTTATTATGGTTACGCGGTCGCCGTAGCCAGTGTTCATAATGCTTTTCCTGGCTGCTTCCGCTAAAGCCTGAATTATCTCAACTGTGTAAACGTGTCCCCATTCACTTCTAGGCATATCCATCGTGGCCACCAGCTCTGCCATAGTGGCGGCATGCCAGCCTGAACCCGCCCCAACCTCGAGGACTTTATGACCAACCTCTAATCGGAGTGCTTCATTCATTATTGCAACCATTTGCGGTGCCGAGGTTATTTGGCCAAAACCAATTGGAAGAGGCGTATCCTTGGAACCATATAATTGCTTATCTGCCGGCAAAAATTTAGAGCGTGGCAAATTGCGCATAACTTTTACTATTTTTGGCGAGTGAAGAATACCCTGTTTCACTAAACCATCGATAAGTTTTTCCCACTCAGCCTTCTCCAATCGGAACACCAAAAATAGATACTGCAAACCAGCCTTTTAACTGTACCATAGATGAAATGAAGCGGAAGCTACTTTACCGTAACACACTTCGCCAAGTTCCTTGGCATATCTGGGTTACACCCTTTCTCCAGAGCAACATAATATGCCAAAAGCTGCAAAGGCACCACAAACGGTATGGGAGATAGAACACTGGGAATTCCCTTCGGAACTTCAACATAATCATCCGCCAACGCCATAATCTCTTCATCCCCTTCCTCAATAACCGCAATTATGTGTGCACCTCTGGCTTTCATCTCCATGATGTTTCCAATCAACGTCTTATGCGAATCATCTTTTGGGCAAAGGAAAACCACTGGAAAACCATTTTCAACAAGACTGATCGGTCCATGCTTGCTTTCCCCTGCCGGAAACGCTATCGACGGAATATACGCTATCTCCATTAGTTTTAGTCTTCCTTCAAAGGCAGTGGCAGTGCTGATTCCTCTACCCAAGAAAAAGAAAACCTTTGAACGGGCATATTTTTTGGCAATCTGCTGGACTTTTTCCTCTTGCGTCTTAATTACTGTATCAACAATATCAGGCAATTTATCTAAATTTTCTTCAAGGCTGTCTATTTCATCCTGAGAAACTTTGCCTCTCTTCTTTGCCAACCTAAGCGCAAGTTGCGCCAACACGGAAAGCTGAGACGTGAAAGTTTTTGTAGCTGCAACTCCAATTTCTGGACCAGACTGCTGACCAATGTAAACACGAGAAATACGTGTCAAAGTAGAGCCGATAACATTAGTTAAGCTTAGAATCGTGGCTGCACGTTGCTGGGCACAGGTAACGGCTGCTATGGTGTCTGCTGTTTCGCCTGACTGACTAACAGCTAAGATGGTGCTGTCTATGTTTACTGATTTGCCATGTTGCTCTATGAATTCTGAAGCATAAACTGGGTACGTTGGCAAAAACGCAAGTTTAGAAAACATGTATGACGCGGCTAAACATGCGTGGTAGCTTGTTCCGCAGGCAACCAAAAAAACATCATTGGCTCGGTCAAGGAAAGTGGAAAGTAAATCAATATAGTGATCCTGCATTCTCAGGGTGTTACGGAGAGTTTCAGACTGCTCATGAATCTCCTTAATCATGAAATGCGGGTATCCTTGTTTGACGGCCATTTCAGCTGTCCACTCAATAGTTACTGGTTCCCTCTTGACAGGGCTGAGGTCTTGAATTTTCTTAATCTCATAACCTTGAGCCGAAAGGATTGCGAGTTCCCCATCATTTATCATTATTGCCTTGTTGGTAACTGGCAGAAACGCTGGAATATCAGATGCACAAAAAACACCGTTGTCATTGACCCCTAAAACCAAGGGGCTCTCGTTTCTGGCACAAATAATCTTGTCAGGTTCTCTTGTGGAAAGTATAGCAAGCGCGTAGGAGCCTTCAAGACGCTTAAGGGTTTCTTGAACCGCATCTAGAAAGGAGAGTTTCGGGTTCTTTTTGAGGGTTTCCTCAATAAGGTGTGGAATTACTTCTGTGTCTGTTTTGGAAACAAATTTATGATCCAGATTTTGTAGTTCGGTTCTGAGATCGCTAAAATTCTCGATGATTCCATTATGAACAACCATTATTTCTCCTGTGCAATCGGCATGAGGGTGAGCGTTAATTTTTAAGGGTGCGCCATGCGTTGCCCAACGTGTGTGACCGATGCCAATATTGCCAGGTAAATCGTCGAGGTTTAGGATTTTATGGACGTCATCAATTTTTCCTTGGTCCTTTTTCAAATAAATTTTGCCATTAAATATTGTTGCTATGCCTACTGAATCATAACCACGATATTCAAGCCGTTTAAGTGATGAGTGTATTAGGGGGGCAGCATTTCCTTCTTTTAAAACACAACCGAATATTCCACACATTTCCAAAGCCTCGATTTCACAATGGTATACTCGTATGGAATACTACGATTTGTTAATAAGGATTTTTAGCATAAACCTTTCAGTACTAAAAACTTTTTTTTAGCTGTCTGGACTTGCCCTTCGAACTAATGTAAACTTGGAAACCAAGTTGAGCCTAAATTTTTTCAACCGTTATAAATAAATTTTTTATAGTACCCACGTATTATTCATCTTGATTATGCCATGGACAAAAAACTGCTACTCCAAGACAACGGTAACACCCAAGAAGTAAAAGAAATTAGCATAATAAACGATTCACAAAAACTAAAAATGATACTAGGCAGCCTAAGCTGGAAAATCTTGGCTTTACTATCAAAAAAGGAAATGTACCCTTTAGAAATCGCCCGTCAACTCGAAATGCATGAGCAAAAAGTCTACTACCACATAAGAAAACTAGCTAAAGCGGGAGCCATAACCGTTGAGAGAGAAGAAAAAAAGAAAGGTGCAACAGCAAAATACTACAAGACCGTCTCACCAGCATTCGGAATCGAGTTCCCATATGGTTACAAACCAATCCAAAACCTTTGTCTCTTAAGCATAGATAAGCAACTCCAAGAGTTCTTCAAGGAATTTATTAGCAACGGCATTTTTGACGGAAAAATAGTTGTGGGTAGCCCACAACCGCACGGTCCGTTCAAAACTAGTGCCAGAGACGGACATTATGCTGCCCATTTGGCGCTTTTTATCGGACAATTTGCTAAAATGCCGACGGAATTCGCTGTGAAACTTGATGTTGATGTGAAAGCGGAGAAAGAAGAAAAAAACAATTTAATCCTGGTTGGTGGTCCAGGAACAAACCTTCTCACTCAGGAAGTAAACGAGTATTTGCCCATCAAATTTACAATGCAGTCATCTGAGCAAGGCTTCCTGCTGGGTGGTTTATCATCAAAAAAGACTTTGCAAGTTTACACGTCAGATGTCTCAGGGTTAATAGCTAAAATCGTGAATCCATGGGATAAGACCAAGCGCATCGTAGTTTTAGCGGGAAACAAAGCAGTTGGAACAAAAGCGTGTGTTTTAGCTTTGGCTAATTTTTGGAAAAAAACCTTGGAAAAATATGAAGGCGAGGACACCTTTGCGGTTGTAATTCAGGGGTTTGATTTAGATGGAGACGGCAAAGTGGATTCCATTGAGGTTAGTGAGTAATTGAGTGCTAAAGAAACAAGAGAGAACATATCGGCTATGGGGCACGAAAACATTAAAGCCCTTCACCCTTCAACTTTAATGTTTACAAGAGAAAAGCACCTGTCGAAAACTGGCGATTGCATAGTCGCAGTAGCTGCGGATAAAGTAGTAGTCGACTTAAACCCAGAATTCAAAGACAAATTGAAAAGACCAAACGCTAAACTAACCATTCTAATTGAGGCTGGCGGCTTAATCGAGCAAATTAACGCCTTTGGTTCACCAAAATTAATTTTAGCTCATCCAACCGACATGGTGATCAGAAAAAGCGATTATATTTGCAACCGAACGCTGGCAATTCACGCTGACAAATCAGCAAATGATTTATCACGAGAATTAGTGAAGAAACTAAAAAACCCACAACAGAAAGTCAACATTAGGCTCGTTCTTAATAGCTAAGCAACATTAGCATCTAAAACAATCTGGGCCTCATAGGGTGCAGTTTCACGGATGCTTTTTGAATAAATAAACGTTTCCACTTTTCTCCCAGCTTTCTTCACAGCTTCACAGAAACGAAGTTTCAAGTTTTCAATTGAGTCAGGTGAACGAACGAACGCGTAAAAGTGGATTATTCCGCCATTTGGCTTTATTGTTTGGCAAGCGGCATCAATAAACTCGGTGGCTGTTTCAGGCAAATTCATTATTAGGCGATCTGCCACGCCCTTAAGCTTGTTTGCCGAAAGTTCCTTTGCGTCTCCGAGGATTGGGAAGACTCGATTTTCAACTCTGTTAGCTCTCACGTTAACTTTAAGCAACTCCACAGCTTCAGGATTTATATCAACAGCGTAAACCTTTACTGTTGGATTTTTTTTGGCGATTAGCACTGAGAAAGGTCCAACTCCAGCGAACAAGTCTACCACGGTTTCGCCAGTTTGCACAAGTGCTGCTACACGCTGGTGCTCATGTGAAAGGCGAGGAGAAAAATACGCTTTGGCTATGTCAACGTGATATTGGCATCCAAATTCCTTGTGAGTAGTTTGGGTTTTGTGTTCTCCAGCAATAAAGGTGAACTCGCGTAATCGGTAAGTTCCGCATATTGCTCCTGCTTTTGCAAGCACAGTTCTTATGTTTCTGTGCGTTTTCAGGATTGCTTCGCCGACGAAGTTTTTGTATGGTTTGAGTTCGGGTGGGACCTCAATTATTGCTATGTCCCCAATTATGTCCAATGCTTGAGGCAAACTCGCTAGTAAATTTTGAGGCAACTTGTTTTGGAGAACTTGCAGAAGGGTTTTTGCTGCGGGTTTCTTTTCAATGAAAATTCTGGTTGTTAACTGCATTTCAGATATCTGGCTTTTTAGAGTTGCCAGTTCGTTTTCTTGCGGTTGCCTAACTAAGGGTATGCAAAGTTTTCCTTCGTCCTGCTTAATTCCTAATGATTTGTCGACAAGTTCAAGTTTGTTGGCTAGTGCTATTGTTTTTTCTCCTTGATTTTTCGGAACTTTTATGCTAATGGTTGATTTAGGCATTTAATCCGCTGCTTTTTTCTATTCTGTAGAGGTTGTTTACTTTTTGAATGGTGAATTTAACGTTTAACATTTTTTCCGTCAGCCAAATGTTTGCTTCAGTATGCTCTGAAATTGCTCTAGCCATAACGAATGATTTGCCCCGCGCAAGTGCCATGTAGGGAATAAGCATATCTGCCATGTAAATATCAACTGTTGGCTTAACAGATAACTCGGCGGTGAGCTTTTCAGCGGCTTCCTTTCCAACGTCTTCACTGGTTTTACGGAGTTCACCTATTGCATCAGCACCAATGATTATGCCCTTGTCGGTTTCAGTCCACAAGGCGATTGAGCTACCCTTTTGAAAAGTATTCGACTGGTCGTTTACGACCTGGATAGTCGCGTTATAGCCTTTTTGTGAAAGGTGTTCTTCTGCTGCTTTTGCTTGTCTCTCCGCCACTTGTTTGTGAGCTAAAAAGGTGCAGATTGAAATTCCCCTTATGCTTTTTAGTTTGCCAAACTGTTCGAGCTCAATCGGTTTTAGCCAGCGGTTTGGCTTGGTGGTCATAGTCACTTCTCCCATTCCTTTTGGGTAATAACCGTATTTTTGCACGGTTATGGAAGCTTCAACTCCCATCAGCTTCAAGGTTGGCAAGAACACGTTTCGCAGATAATTGATGGTGGGAGCATGATTTGTGTCGGTTCCGCCTTTGGCCACATGCAAACGTGTAGGATCCTCAGCAAATAAACAGATTGGCAGTGTCGCCAGCAGCAGCATTGGGATGCTTCCTGCGGTTTCGATTTCTGCTTCAATGTTACCGCCTTTTATTTGTTGGGGCGTAAACCAAAGCTCTCTTGAGCCTAGGGTTGCTCCTTGTACTTTGGCGTTGCAGAGTTTGGCTGCTGTCAGCACTGCTTCCAAATGTTGATGCTTTAAGCCTGGTTGCGGGCGGTTTTGCCTTATTTTACGTATGTGTAGTGGTTGTTTTGCGATGGCTGCCAAGGCTACGGAGAGACGGAGTATTGTTCCGCTTCCGCTTTTTTCGCTTCCGTCGATTTCAATCATGCTCTTTTTTCTTCCCAGTTCCGCAATTGTGGGTGTTGCAAATAATTAATAAGTGTCTTGGGTTAATTAGAAGTTTGAGGGGAACGTTTGGAATGAGTACTGAAAAAGAAAAGCTAAATCAGCTATTGGAAAAAGTTGACGAACTTGTCGTAACTTTAAGCAAGGTTTCAGAGGAGTTGCGTTCCGTTTCGGCATCCCTGAAGTCACTCGCAGTGGGACAAATTACTCAGCCTGCAGCTGTTCAAGCGCCACCAACGCATGAGGTTAGTGCAAAACAGAGGTCGCTTGATGATATTCGCATGTCATTCCCAGAGGAACTGGAAGCGCGACTAGGCTTTGATGAGAAAGGCGATTATATAATTATTAAGCCAAAACAGTTTTTGGGTTCTGAGAACTTTGCAAAGATTGCTTCCGCAGTGAGAGGCATGGGTGGAGAGTATATAAGCGCTGGGAAAGACTCACATTTTAGAGTGCCTAAGAAAAAAGCGTAGATGAAGCGCACTTTAAATTGATAAGAACTCACTTAACGTGCCCTAACTGTGGCGGCGAGTTTGATTTTGAGGAAATGTCTCACTTTAGACCTATGGGCAATTACGCAACTGCAATCTACGATGGACATAAGCTGGCGACCTACGTAACGGGTTTCTTTGATACGCGCGCTTTTAACTGTCCGCATTGCGGCAAGCTTTCTAAGTTCAACGTAAAATCTAACCCAAGCATATAAGGCATTAAACTTCAAGGTGTTGTTCTTTATTTTAGAGTTTTTCCAAGTGCGAAAGCTTTGGCAAGCATTTCAGGCTGCTCTCTTACTTCCGCCTTTTCTGAGGCTTTCACCAGCAATTTGCCGACCAAATCCATCTCCAAATACTTAAAAGATAAGCCAAACATGCCGACAATGAAGTCGCAAGCGCCGGGTCCTTCCTCCGAGGGAACAACTACAATTGCTTTTTTCCCTTTAAGCTTCTTCGACCCTACAAACGGGCGTAATCTATCAATAAAAAGCTTCATTTTCGCTGTAGGTCCGTACCAGTACAGCGGCGTTCCGAAGACTATAACGTCGGCTTCTTCCAGCTTCGGATAAAGCAACTGCATGCCGTCGCGAAGAGCACATTTGTAGACGCTTCGCTTACACGCTTTGCAGTCCACGCAGGGTGCGATGTCAACTTCATAGAGGTAAATTTTGTTTACGGTGTGGTTACTTGTGCTTGCGCCGTCCAAGACGGTGCTTACAAGCAGATCGGTATTGCTGCCTCTTCGCGGACTTCCGATTAAACCGATGACGTTCACGAATTTACCTCATCTCGAATAAGATAAAGTCTTGCAATTTAAATTGGTAACTCCGGGTGGTCATCATTAAGAACTATCTTCTAATACGTAATTTCGAAATTTTCAAATTCGCCTTTGAACATTTCCCAGTTCAAAGTGAAGCCTGTTACCAAGGCACCCTTCGGTCCTTTCCTGCAGAAATCAACGAGTGCTTTAACAGAGTCTTCTTCGCCCTCAAAAACTGCTTCCACTCGGCCGTCAAGTAAATTGCGAACCCAACCTTTAACTCCAAACCATTCTGCCTGTTCTTTGGTTTTTTGCCTAAAGAAAATGCCTTGAACATTACCGGTTATAAATATATGGGCTCTAGCTTTAACCATTGGTTTTCTCAGTTAAAACTAACGGGTTCAAATTTAAAAATCGTGTGTATTGTTTCAAATCACTTCCCGTTTAGTAAACGGCTTTGAACCTTGCAGGTTCAATAATTACCTTATCTTTCCTTGAACTTTTTTGAACTTCTGGGACTTTTTGATACGCGAAGGTACACGTACAGGAACGCAAAAGTGCGTAGAGGTATGCGCTTGTGCGAAGGGAATACTTTCTTTTAATTTTAAGTACGTAACCTGCAAACGATTCAAGCGCTGAACCAAAAAAGTAACTTAAAATAAAGCTTTTCAGAAAACACCAAAAACCAATTTTAGTTTAAAAAAGAAGAAAATGTGTTTTTCAGTCCCAAGGACTGATTTTTTCTCCAACGGTGTATAAGAAGAGACTTGCTGAAGATGGACCTAACCATTTGAACTTACTGATTAAATCTTTGACGGCGTTTGCATAATTATTTGATTTGTCCAGGCTGTCTAAGTATGCTTGGAATGAGCCGAATAGCTTCTCTATTGCTTTGAATCTTATGGCGTTTTGTATTGTAGCTTGAATTTTCCCCTTGTTTCTCACTATACCTGCGTCTTTCATGAGGCGCTCGACGTCAGCGTCGGTGAAGCATGCGACTTTGTTGATGTCAAAGTTCGCAAATGCTTTCTTAATAGTGGGCCATTTTTTGTCGATTACTTGCCAGTTTAAGCCTGCTTGAAAAATAACTCTGCCCATATTCTCAAAGTATGCATTGTCGTTCGTTGGACTTTTTTCGCGGTACCACCATTCAGGAGCCTGCCAATTTTGTTCGTGCATGAAATCAGATCTGCAAAGCTACTTCCATTCCCACACTACAAGGTCGAATTCTTGCCACTGGGGATCGCCTTCTTGAGTAGTTAACGCAACAGTCATGTTCAACCATGCAAGTTTCGGAGACATCGTCATAAAGTTCCAGAGGGCTACTCCTTTGCCTTTTCCACCTTCAGGCTTGCCATATCCTGAACCTTTGATAACTGCCATATCACCAGTCATTGTCGTCAATAATCCGGTTCCCATAGATCCGCCTCCACCAGTTGGAGATATCATTGTGTTACCCGTGAACATTATGTTCCCGTCTACGCCTTTGGCTTTGCCCATACCTTTAACCTGTGCCATCCATGTATATTCCATTGAAACTCCTTCTGCGCTTGCTCCTTTTATCGCCATGCCCATTGTTTTTGCTTTGCCTTCCCATAGCTTTTCGCCAATTGCCATTTTTTTTCACCTCAACAAAAAGGTTTTTGCTGGAGATTTAAACAGTTGTGGTAGCCTTTGCACAACAACATTTTAGGCAGTTGCTTGGTTCACTTTCACTTACCCCTCCACTGCTTGAGAGCGTCGTTTTACGGCTTGTTTTAAAAGGGTTTTTCGCAGATTGGGTGCTGTGGTATGCCATGTTCAAAAGTAACTTGGGGAAACTGATGGTTTACGCTTCAACTGGCGTTCCATATAAGAACCGGTTGGACTCGGTTAGGACTGCCACGCAGGAAACGGCTAAACGATTGAATTTAGATTTTGAGATAGTAAAGTTACATAGGACTGGTTCGCCGATTTACGTTTATTATGAAGAAAGCGACGGCGATGAGCCTATTCCGCTTTACTGTGATGAAGGGAAAATGTCGGATTTGGAGGAAATATGTTCAGCGTTGAGGAGTATGATGTTTGTTTTGTCTTTTCATCCTAAGCATACTGCGCTGAGGCAGATGAGAAAGGAGATCCTTAAACTTTCGTGAAACGTATTGATTGGTTTTCTAGTATTACTTCGTAGACTTGGTTTACGTCAAAATTGATGCATAAACTGTCGTATTCCTGCTCTGTTAGGAATAGGATTATTTTTGGTGTGGCAAGTTGTGTTTTTTGGGGTAGGAAGGGCATTTGCTGTTGGAGTGCTTGCATGATGTCTTGTGCCATTTTGGCTTCATCTGATTGTGGTCTTAGCACATAGGGGTTTACTTGTTGCTCTTCAAGCAATTCAATTCTTTTTCCAAGGTTGCCGTCTAAATCGCGGGTTGATTCGATTTTGTTTACTCTTACGCGGAACATTCGAGGCTCACTTCTTGTTTATGAGATATTGAGGTCACAGATTTAATTCTTTACACTAATTGCATGGCAGTTTCTTCATCAAGGTATTTTCCCGCTCCGAAACTCTGCAAGGTTCCAAGAACTTTAAAAAGTTCCTCTTTCGATTTAGGATCAACGATTTCTTTAAAATTGCTAAACCTAATGAAAGTCATCATTTCTCTACCCTCTGCAAAGTCTTTGTATTCTTGGAACGATTCAAAATAGCTTTCTCTGCCAAACTTTTCCCAAAACTCTTCGTAATTACCAGTTAAGCGTTCAACAAAATCAGCGGTACCTAAAATCTGTCGTTTTTTGGTAACATAAAACAGTAAAAGCTTAACTTGTTTTGGTGCAACTTGGTTTTTCCGGATAAAAACATGTGTTTTAAACGTATTTTCATTCCCTTGGCATAGTCTGTTCCAATACTTTTCATCGACTGTTAAGACGTACGCGTAACGTTCACTTTTCACGGGGTCTCTTCCTCGAAAGAGTATTAGAAGCGGTTGTCAAATAACCGTTTCGCATTTTCGTTACTCTGGTGCTTGAGAAGAATCTCTTTTTGCTTCTTTTTTTAGTTCTGTGATTCTCTTGTCGATGAGTTTGAGTCTGTCTTGGATCATTTTGGCCGTTTCGTTGATGTGTTTTCGCTCATGCTGCATGTGTTTGAGATTTTCTTTGTTGTCGGGGTTTTCTTCAAGGAAAGGTGTAAAGAGGAAAGGCATTTTTGGCAAAGATGTAGTTGTCATCTCGATGTTTAGGACGTCTCTTGCGAATTCCCTGAAAAGGTTGCCGATGTTATCAGCAATTTCAGCTTGCTTTACGATTGCTCGCCTGAGAATAAGTTCTCCTGACTCGGTGATTTTGTAAATTTTGAGTTTGCGGTTTTTTTGAATTTGCCATTCTCCTTTGATGTATCCTGACTTTTCTAGGTCGCGCAGGATAGGGTAGACGCCGCCTGCGGTGGGTTTCCAGAAGCCCTTGGTGCGGTTGTTGATTTCTTTCATGATTTCGTAGCCATGAGAGGGTTTCTTGTTAAGGAGAATGAGAACGCCTATGCGTATGTAGCCTTTTTGAGCTTCTTTAAGCCAGCTTGTAGTTGTCTTTTCTTCAGTTTCTGTTGCCATGGTATTTCAAATCTATATTGTATTTGGGTAATACTTATATTTTACCGCAATATATTGCATTGAACAATATGTAAAAACGTGGTTACCAAAAATGGCTACTGCATCGATAATCGAAGTTAAAAACCTTACGAAAAAATTCAACAAATTCACAGCTGTTGACGACGTCTCATTCGACGTCAAAAAAGGCGAAATCTTTGGGTTACTCGGTCCAAACGGAGCAGGCAAAAGCACAACTTTGCGCATGCTCTCTACGCTAGCCAGACCTACCCATGGAACAGCCACGATAAACGACTATGACATTGTTAAAGACGACACTAAGGTGCGCGAACAAATTGGCATTGTCTCTGAAAAAATGATAATGTACAATCGTCTAACAGCCAAAGAGAACCTTTGGTTTTTTGGTAGTCTCTTCAATATTCCCAAAGAAGTCTTAACTAGGCGAATCGATGAACTTTTGGAATTGGTGCAGTTGACGCAGTGGAAGAACGCTCAAGTGGGCACGTTTTCAACAGGCATGCGCCAGAGAATGAATGTGATTCGAGCATTACTTAACACGCCTGAGGTGCTATTTCTAGATGAGCCAACATTAGGTTTAGACCCTCAATCCTCAGTTGAAATCAGAGAATTCATAAAGAAACTGAATCGGGAAAACGGCACAACAGTTATTGTAACTACCCACATGATGGTGGACGCTGACTTACTGTGTGACCGCATAGCCATTATGGATCATGGAAAAATCGTGGCGCTGGATACCTCGGCTAACTTGAAAAAAATGATATCAGGAGCGGATACGGCTATAATAAAACTCAACATACCTAACCTTTCTTCCATTCTTATAGAAAGTCTTCAGGCGCTCAAATGCGCAGACGCTGTTACCCAAGAGAACGCAACTGAACTTAAGATTTTGGTTCATGGCAACGAAGCGTTTGATAACATAATAGACGCCATACGCGAAAACGGCGGGAACATAAGCTCCATGGAAAATCTACAACCAAGCCTCGAGGATGTTTTCCTGCACATTACGGGTCATCAAGTAAGAGATAGCGCAGACCAGAAAATCCCCTTGGAACATAAACGTTTCGGGGAACCACAAAGGAGAATTAGGTGAGTAACATGGGTGCAAAAACACTTCTTTCACACACTTTCAGAATTGCCTGGAAAGACCTAACTGAACTGTTCAGAAACCGACTTGGGTTGGTTCTGCTCATAGTGATGCCTCTGTTCATGATGGTTATGGTTGGATTCATCTATCCATCCAACGGCACGGTGAATAACTTGCAAGTTGGGCTGGTCAATTTGGATTCAGGTTTTAACAACTCCACTCTCCCAAGTCAAATTTTCGTCACGGGTCTGCAACAAATTAACAACCAAACCCACCTGCTGATTCTCTCTAACGCCTCCAGCGAAGCGGATATCCGAAACTTGATTCAGAAGGGCAACCTTGAAGGCGGCATTATCATTCCTAGTAATTTCTCTGAAAGCATCATGAATGGCCAGCAGGGCACCTTAATCATTGTAAGCGATCAGTCTAATCCCCAAATATCCGCAACCATTCAAGGATCCTTGGAAACTGTGTTTGATGCAATGGGAACTGCTTTAGCTCAGCAAAGAGTCCAAGCTCTCAATGTATCCGCAACGAGTACATTATCGGTCGTTAAACCATACAATGTCCAAGCCCAAGGTGTTGTTCCAGGTAATCCTAGCTACTTTGAATTCATCGCTCCAGGGATAATGGCTCTGACTGTTATGATGAGTGTCATGACGGGGCTGCCAGTCGCTATCTCTCAGGAGAAAGAGGTTGGCACAATGGACGGGATGATGGTCGCGCCGATCAACAGGCTCTCCATAATTCTGGGAAAAACTCTCGGGCAAACTGCAAGGGGGCTTCTTCAAGGAGTAATTATACTTATATTGGCTGTGGGATTGTTTGGAGTAGCAATCCAAGGAAGTATACTTCTTGTATTCGCGCTGCTCTTGCTGGGAGTTTTCGCTTTCGTCGGCTTAGGCATAGTGATAACTTCCTTTACAAAAGATCAAGAGACAGCTCAGATGTTGATGATGACATTGATGTTTCCAATGATGTTCCTCAGCGGCGTCTTCTTCCCGATCCAGCAGATGCCTTGGTACATGCAAGACATTTCAAAGGTACTTCCACTTACCTACGCGTCGCAAGCCCTCAGGAAGGTCATGGTGCTGGGTGCAGGAATACCCGACATAATGACTGAACTAACAATACTGATAGTATTCGGAGTAATCATGATTGCAATAGCCGTTCCAGTGTTCAGAAGAATGATGACACGATAGGAGAAGCTGGGAAAAAAGCTTGAGTACACTTTGCTCTAAATGTCCTTTCTTTCAACTTGCCCCACTAATAAGGCGTAAGAACGCGCGCAAGAGATGCCGCATTGAACCTCAAAGACAATTGCGAATCTACGAATGCAAAGACTTCCCTAAGAAAGGTCTTTTCGGAAGACTGAGGTAAATATTTTTCTTCTTTTTCTTTTGATATTAGTCCTTAAGTTGAAGATTGAAGACTAAACCGTTTTTACTTGCTTTGTTGACGGTTGTTTTAAGCAATTATCCCCGTTACGGTTTTATATGCTGCAAGCATAGAAATGGAAAGAAGAGAAATAGGCTATGTCGGATACTGGGGTAACCGTAAAGAAAAACCAAGACTTTTCCGAGTGGTACGTGGAAGTTGTTTTGAAAGCTGGACTTGCAGATTACGCGCCTGTTAAAGGTTGTATGATAATCCGCGAAGACGCTTACGCCATATGGGAGAAAATCCAAGAAATCCTAAACAAAAAAATCAAAGCTACAGGGCACCGAAATGTGTATTTTCCCATGTTTATTCCCGAAAGCTTACTTACAAAAGAGGCAGAACACTTTGCTGGTTTTACGCCTGAAGTTGCATGGATCACGCAGGGAGGGGAAACGCTCCTGGAAGAGAAGTTGGCTGTCCGACCGACCAGCGAAACCATAATGTACGCTGCCTTTAGCAAGTGGATTCGCAGCTGGAGAGACTTACCCGTTAAGATTAATCAATGGTGCAATATTGTAAGGTGGGAGACAAAAGCCACCAAACTGTTTCTGCGCACAAGAGAGTTTCTGTGGCAAGAGGGTCACACTGCACACGCTACAAGTGAGCAGGCAGAAGAAGAGGTCATGTACGCGCTGAACGAGTATAAGGACATAATGGAGAATTACCTTGCGATACCAGTGCTCGTAGGCACCAAAAGTGAGAGCGAAAAATTTGCCGGAGCCCTTTATACCACTTCATTAGAAGCGATAATGCCTGACGGCAAAGCTTTGCAGATGGGAACAAGCCACAATCTTGGTCAGAACTTCGGGAAAGTCTTTGATGTTAAATTCGTCGGTGAAGACAAGATGGACCATTATGTTTGGCAAACCAGCTGGGGCATCACCACTCGGCTTATCGGCGCTATGGTTATGGTTCACGGCGACGACAAAGGCTTAATAATACCTCCCAAAGTGGCGCCTACACAAGTTGTCATTGTTCCTATTCCGTACAAAGGAGCAGAACCAGCTGCAATAGCCGCTAAAGCTAAAGAAATTGCTAAAACGCTCAAGGCTCAAGGCACAAGCGTTGTTTTAGATGATCGAGAAGAATACACGCCTGGCTGGAAATTTAACCAATGGGAACTCAAAGGTGTTCCAATCAGAATAGAAATTGGTCCACGGGACCTCAAACAAGAGCAAGTGGTAATGGTAAGACGGGATACGTGCCAAAAAACCGCAGTTAAAGAAAAAGACATACCGCTTGCCATAGAAAAACTTCTGCAAGAAATTCAGGATAACCTGTTTGCTAAAGCCAAAGTCTTACTGCAAGAAAAAACCACTACCGCACAGAGCTATGAGGAATTCAAAAAAGTCATTTGTGACAAAGGCGGTTTTGTGAGGGCAGCATGGTGCGGCAGTGCTGACTGCGAAGCAAAGATTAAGGATGAAACAGGCGCTACACTCAGAGTTCGACCCTTCCAAAAGGAGGAACCGACAATGAACTGCATTTACTGTGGACTGAAAGCTAACGAAATGGTGTATTTTGCAAGGTCGTATTAGCAATAGGCTGGTTTTCTTCTAATTTAACGTATGTATCCAGCTGTTTGGCCTCTTCAGTTAAGCCTAGCTTTTCCAAAGTGGATTTCGTTGGTATTCCCCGCTCATCCCAGCCTCTCTTCTTATAGTAAGTACTAAGCATAACTTTGTATTTTTCATAATCAAGTACAGCGCCTTTCAATGCGCCTTCTGTTAAAGGTTCTTTAAACCACCTCATAGGCGGAACATCTAAGTCTCTGGTCCATTTTTCTTTGTACTCTCGCACCCAAAAAGCGCGCATTAAATTGAGAATTCTATCACTGATTCGGTTTAACTGTTCTAAAGAAAACTCTACTCCGGTGGCTGCGCGCAAGTATTTTTGGTACCATTCAAGCTCGAAGCCAAGCGAATTATAGGGGAAACGGCAAACGGTTAATGCTTCGAAGAGTCCGCCTCGGATAAGTTGGGTTTTAATGAGGTAATCAACTTTTCCTTCGTCGTAGTTTTCTCTACCCGCTTTTATTTCCCATGTTATTAGCCAAGCGTCTTTATGGTGGGCGCCAATAGAGTTGGTGCCGTAAGCTAAAGCCATACCGGGTGCAGCGTGGCAGTCATAAGCGGAGACTTCTAAGCCTTTGATGTGCATTGCCCAATCGCTCGAGCCATTACCAATGGCTGAGGAAGCAGATCGTACTCCTTCAGCTAAGACTGCGCCCAAACCTCGCCTGTAAGCAATATCGTTAATCAACGCTTTAATCTCTTCAAACTGCCCCCACCGAATCTTCTCTGCAATCAGCCCTTTCTCGGAGGCTTCCATGGCAAAGCCAAGCAAGTTTCCAAGAGAGATAGCATCAAACCCAAGCTCGTCAGCGATGCGGTTCAAGGTGGCGACTTGTTCAAGGTTACCTAAACCAATGTTAGAACCCAGCATAATTACGTTCTCATAATCTAACTCTGAATCTTTTCCTTCACTATCTTTAACAACGTTTCCGCATGTCATATTGCACTGTGGGCATCCTCGGTTCGAGACTTTGATTTTCTCCATGGCAAATCCGCCGATTTCCTCAGCTTTATCGAAAACGCCTTGCTTGTAATTGAAGGTGGGAAGTGCGCTGTTTTCCTGCGACCACTCTACGGTTGACATGGTTCCTTGCCTTTTCCAAAAAGGGTAGAGTGGCTTAGTTAGGATTTCTCGATAACCATCGGCAGCCAGCTTCTTCATTTCGTCTGGGTCTGCGAGCGGCACTGAAGAAGTGCCTTCGATTACTATGGCCTTTAAATTTTTGGAGCCCATCACCGCGCCCATTCCAGGTCGCCCGCCAGCGCGTCCCTCTTGAGAAACAACATTTGCAAACTTTACAAGGTTCTCTCCAGCTGGACCAATAGAGACAATGCCTATAGTGCGAGAATATTTTTTTGTCAACTGCTCATGTGTTTCGAAGGAGTTTAAGCCCCAAAAATCCTTCGCATCCACAAACTCACAGACTTTATTTTTAATGTAGAGGATGACTGGCGTTTCCGCTTTGCCTTCTATGATAAGCGCGTCGTAACCAGACTTGCGCATGTGCACGGCGGCAAAGGTTCCCGTATTTCCATCGCCGTATCCGCCTGTTAAGGGGCTTTTTGAGGCGATAACAAGTTTGCCGCTGTTCGGTAAACCGACGGCTGTTAAGGGTCCAGCGGCGAAAATCAGTTTGTTTTGGGGAGATAGTGGATCGGTTCCCTGTTTGAGTGTGTCCCAGAGAATTTTAACAGCGAAGCCTCTGCCGCCGAGAAAATTCAACGCTAAAGATCGGTCGTATGTTTCTGTTATAGCCTTGCTTTTGCCTAAATCTATTTTGAGAAAATCACCGGTCCAGCCTAGCATCTTTGTTCACCAAAATCATCTGTATTCAAAGAGGATCGAAAATAAAAGTATGCTGAAAGCAACAAAAACCCTTTTTCTTTTGCATTATAAAAAATCCGCTATGTCCTGAGGCTGCACTCTTAGGAAGATTTATTTTTTTGGTTAGCAAGTATTTGGGTTACAGGTAACGCGACTTGGCGCCTATAAAAGTAAGTAGCAGGGCTAAATGCATCGAGTATGCCATACGAGACGTAATAGCATATACTGAAGAGCTAGTGAAAAATGGAAAAAAAATCTATTACTTAAATATCGGCGATCCAGCAGCATTTGATTTTAAAACTCCACAAAATGTTAAAGATGCCTTGTGTAACGCGGTGCAAAAGGATGATAATTACTATTCACCTTCAGAAGGAAGACTTGACCTCAGAGAAGCAATCGTTGCAAAAGAGAAAAAAGTCAACAACGTTGACATTACAGCAGATGACGTTTTGATAACCGAGGGTATTTCTGAAGGTATACAGATGATTCTTGGCGCCATAGTTGAAAAAGGCGATGAAATTCTCTTTCCAGGTCCTACTTACCCGCCCTACATTTCCTATACGAGGTTTTTTGATGGCATACCTGTTGCGTATGAAACTATAGAAGAGGAAGGTTGGCATCCAAACATAGATGACTTAAGAAGCAAAGTAACCAAGAAAACACGTGCCATTGTAATCATTAACCCTAACAATCCCACAGGTTCAGTTTATGATAGGAAAACGGTTAAAGAGATTCTTGACATCGCAGGGGAACATGACCTGCCAGTGCTGTCAGATGAAATTTACGACCAATTGACTTACGAGAAGGAATTCGTTAGTGCAGCGTACCTCTCTAAAGATGTGCCAGTTGTTGGGTTAAACGGTTTCTCCAAAGTTTACCAAATGACTGGATTACGCTTAGGCTACATGTACTTTAGAGGCAAAGGCAAAAAACTCGAAGCCCTTAAGGAAGGCGTTGAGAAGGAATGTCGAATACGCATATGCGCCAACACGCCAGTGCAAATAGCAGCAACCGCAGCGCTTACTGGACCACAGGATTTAGTTAAGGGTATAGTTGACCGTCTTAGGCAGCGAAGAGACTTCGCTTGGAAACGACTAAACGAAATCGAAGGCATAAGCACCACCAAACCTGAAGGCGCATTCTACATATTCCCAAAAATCCAAGAAGTCGGCGTACGGTGGAAAACCGACATGGAATTCGTCGTGAACCTGCTAAAAGAAACCGGCGTACTTATCGTTAACGGCTCAGGCTTCGACCCAGTCTACGGCAAAGGACACGCAAGAGCAGTATTCCTTCCGCCAATAGCAGAATTGGAAGAAGCGTTTAACGCGTTGGAAGAGTTCATGAAGAAAAGCAAGTAATCATAGCATCATGCTTGCTCTCGCTTTTTTGACCTACTTTCAACAGCAAAAAAGTAGTCCCCCTCCCCTGCCCAATTTTGCTAGAGAAATCTGTTAGCTAAATTGACCTACCCCAGTGCAAGACAACACAAGAATTCCCTATTAGTCATGGAAACAAAAAGGAACTAAATTTTTACGCCCTGATTTGGGTCTTCAATTACTTTCTGGAACTCAGCCATTATTTTCTTTGTTACCGGTCCGGGTCTGCCTGTGCCAATTTGGCGTTTGTTGACTTCACGTATCGGCACCATTTCCATCGCCGTTCCGGTGAAGAATGCTTCGTCAGCAGTGAACAGCATAAACGGCGTAAGATTAGTTACCGTTAGTTTTAGACCAAGTTTAGCGGCAATTTCCTCAATGACTTCAGCGGTGATACCAGCAAGTGCGCCTGTTGAAGTAGGCGGAGTTAGTATTTCGCCTTTCTTTACGATGAAAATGTTTTCGCCTACGCCTTCGGCGATGTAACCGTTGCTTTCTAGGCAGATCGCTTCGTCAACCCCGTTTCCGTTTGCTTCAATTTTTGCAAGGACGCTGTTGAGATAATTGAGCGATTTTATTTCTTGCGTTGTTGAATCCACTGGGTTTCTTCTCACCCATGAAAACATTGTGGTGATTCCGTTCTCTTTAGCTCCCCTTACGTGTAGCAAAATTGTGTCCGTAATGATTATGACCGAGGGCTTTGGGCATTTGCGTGGATCTAGTCCAAGGTCACCAACGCCTCTGGTAATTACCAAACGAATGTAGGAGTCTTTAAGTTTGTTTTTTCGCAGGGTTTCGACTACAGCGTTGATCATTTCTTCTTTGGTTAAGGGAATTTTTAGCATAATTGCGTGGGCTGAACGATACAGGCGGTCAATGTGCTCCTTAAGTTTGAAGACAATGCCGTTGTACTCGCGGATTCCCTCGAAAACGCCATCGCCGTACAAAAGTCCATGGTCGAAGACGGATATTTTGGCCTGTGATTTGGGATAATATGCTCCGTCAACGTAGACTACTAATTCATTGTTCAAGGGTTTTCACTTCTTCATGGCTGTTTCATATTATTCGATTATTTGATATAGTTTATGCCAATGATACGTGTAATTCATTTATCAACCGTGGAACTGAGGCCTCTTGGAGAGATAAAGCGGCAATGGCAAGGGCTTAAAGGGTTTGCCAGCAATTCTCTCAGAAACTTTGACTATTAACTGGTCAACTGTCATGTTTTTCTGTTGACCCTTTAGTTCGCGGTCTCTGACAGACAGGGTTTCGGATTCGATTTCTTTTTCGCCGATAACCACGACGTAGGGTACCCATTCCTGTTCAGCCTCTCGGATTTTCTTCTGCAGAGTCGATGCGCTATCGTCTATGTCGACGCGGATGCAGTGCGAAGAGATTTGCTCAGTAAGCTTTTCCACATTATCCATATACTTGTCAGATATTGCAATGAGCCTCACCTGGGTTGGCGAAAGCCAAAGCGGAAGCATTGGTGCTTTACCAGCCATTTGTTCACGGTAAGCTTTCTCTAATAGTGCGTAGATGTCTCGTTCGATTGCGCCGCTTGGGGAACAGTGAAGAATTAGAGGGTATTGTTTCTCGCCTTTTTCGTCAACGTAGGTTATTTCGTAGCGTTTGGCGTTTTCCACATCTATCTGATCTGTGCTTAACGCTGCGGCTTTGTCTTGGTTGTCAACAAAGTTGAGGTCCCATTTGAGGATGAAATAGAAGAATCGCTCATTCCACACTTCCGCCAAAATGGGTTTGCCGAAAGTTCTCGCTAATTCGGCGATGAAATCTTTATGTTCATCATAGAAACCCTTTGTAAAACGCATGGCTATTTCATAATCGTCTTTTGTGAAGCCTATGTTGCTTAAAACATCGATGCATATGTTAAAGCGTGTCAAGAACTCTTTTTTTGCCTGCTCTAAATCTGTGCAGAAAGCGTGACAGTCAGGCATGGTGAAGGCGCGCAGGCGTTTTAAGCCGACGACTTCGCCGCTCTTTTCCCGTCTGAAACTGTACCGCGTCAACTCGTATAGTTTGATTGGCATCTGTTTATAGCTGAACTGGGCATCATGAGCCATGAGGAACTGCCCGAAGCACGCTGCAAACCGTAAGAAAAGCTCCTTGTCCTCGGATTTCAATACGTATTGACGGGCAGGGAAACGGTTCAGATAACTTTTTAGGCTTGGGTGGTTGAAGTCGTACATAATTGGGGTTTCAACTTCCATGGCGCCATACTGGCTCATGCGAAGGGTAACATATTGTTCAAGTAGAGATTTTATCAAGCGGCCCTTCGGATACCAACGGATGTTACCTGGATCACTGCCTGCTTCATAGTCTGCAATTTCCAGTCTCTTCATTAACGTAACGTGGGGTGGCATCTGGGTGACCGCCCTAGCTTTCTTAATCTCATACTGAGAAAACTTTTGCAGGTTAGTACGTCCTTTAAATTTGAATTCGTCAACTGGCACTAACGAACCATCAGTTAGGATAATGTGCCAGAACGACTGTAGTTTGTCTTCAGCTTTTAACGCCGCAGAAACAGGTTCTTCCTCTTTTTTTACTTCGCCAGCTGAAACTAGTGTAGGCGCATAGGCACGGGATTGCTCGGCAAGCGGGTGCCCTTTAATGGAGATTGTGAATTGCTTGTTCCAGCCGAATGGAGCGCGGTAGGTTTCAATTCCCTTCTCTTTTGCGTAGGTTTCCATGTCTTTAAGGACTTTCAAAGCTTCGCTGGGTTTTGACAGGTTGTTGCTTAAATGAGCGAACGGATAAATTAGAATGCGGTTAACTTTGAGTTTTCCAAGAAAAGCTCTAACGTCATCTACGGCTTTTTGTGCTATTGCAGTGTTGTCGCCTTCCTCAATAGCGGTGAACAGTACTACAACTTCTTCGAATCGGTTATCTTTTTGTTCCGCTTCCTCAGCAATAGCGATTTCTTTTTCGATTGGTTTGAACTCTATGAAGTTAGAGTGTAACTGTAATATCCGCATGGCATTTCACTCTTCTTAGTGACCGTAACGCCACTTATCAAGTGTTTTATCTTTTTTCGTTTTCTTTTTAAATTCTTTATAATGCTCTTTGCAAATGTAAGCGCGTTTTTCGCCGCTACCCACGTTTAAGCCAGCCGCCCTGCATTTTTCAGCTGATATTGAACGGGCAGCTTCCCTTCCACAGCCTGATACGCTACATTTTACTCCTTTTTCCACGCGTCCCACATTTTACGCCTCATACACATTAGTTTACTTCGTACATATACCGCTATTGCTTAAGTTCCTTTTCATACAAAGAATTAGCTCTTCGATAAATCTCTTCTTTTTCGCCAAAATAAGTGGGACCAATTCCTTCGACAACTAGCGATGCAGCGGCTGAACCGACGCAAGCACACCATATTGATTCTTTTTGGCGTAAGTACTCGGTTAAGAAACCGGCTATGAAAACATCTCCTGCCCCCGTTGGGTCAACTACAACTTGTGAAGGACAAGCTGCAATTTTGTATTGTGCTCCCTCGACTGAAAGAATTGAGCCTTTAGCGCCCATGGTGACGATCACGGTTTCAGCTCCATAATCGTGAATGGCTCTTATTGCTGGTTTAAGTTCAGACTGGCCAGTTAAGGCGTAAATTTCATTTAAGGATGATTTGTAAATGTTAATTAAACTCAACACTTGCTTGTCAACTGAAGCTGCGTTTTCTGTTACGTTTCCAACTTCGTCGAAGCTTCGAAGAAAACCCTGAGGGTCAAGTGACAAAATATCGGCACAATGCTTGAGTTTTTCAACTACTTCGATTGACACTTCGTTGGCGATGGGCGCGATGTGAATAACCTTAGCCCGCAAATCCATTGGAATATCGGCTGAGTTTATTGGAGATCCCTTGCTTTTCAATTTCAAGACTCTATCAGACAAATCTGCGCTGTAACTCAGCTCAAAACATGTGGTCTGCTCGTCTGCAAATTTAATTACGCCTGAAAGGTCGATGCCTTCTTGCCTTAGCCACCACAGGTAAGCTTCTGGAAAATTTCCGCCCACTCTTGAAACCACAGAAGTCGTTGCGTCTAGGCGTCTAGCAGCGAGGGAAGCATAGGTTACAGCGCCACCAACAACAACAAATGGGGCAGTTCTACTTGGAAGTAGAATTGTATCGATTGAGAAGTGACCAATAACCGCTAAATCTACTTTTTGAATCACTGCCCAAGCCCCTCAATGATTACAATGGGCATCCAAGATATAAATAACAAATAGGAATTAGGATTGAAGCAGCAATATAGCTTTCGCCAAATCTCCTTGGCACTCCAAAAGGGCTTCTTTTGCTTTCTCTAAGCTTTTGCCGGTTTGATCTGCCACCAGCCTCACATCTTCTTCAGAAAAAGCTGGCTGAACTGTTTTAGCGCCGTGGAGTTGGGATGGCGCTTGCTCTGAAACTTGACCGCCAATAACCTGATACATTTTTTGCCCTTGGACTTCCAAAATTGCCACTTCAGGTTCATCAATGACTATGTCTTTGCTGCTTGTTCTAATTATGACTTGTTGAACGTCTGGTACAGAATCCATGTTCATGCCCATACGTTGCATCAAACGTTTTTGTTCTCGAGGATTCATGCGTTTATGCATAGACTTCACTTCTACCAAGTATTCTGCAGTAGAACTTCATATACTTAACTTTCCCAAGCGTTCTTTTCTCGCTTATTTTTGAAAGCTCCTCAAGACTTTTCTTTTATCCAAGTAGCTTACAAGAATCAGTATTATGAAAACAAGTAGAATTGCAGTTCCGATAGTCGAGAGAATGGCGAGGAATAAATAATCGAGTGGCATTTTTAAAAGTATGTACTTGTAAAAATTATCTATTGAATCATAAATAAATCCTGATTCTAAAGCTAAGATTCCTATGACAGTTAGGCGATCTTTAGTTTTTTGTTTTAGTGGTTTTATCTTTCTACGCTCCTAGGAGAACTTTGGTTTTTCAGATAACGGGATATTCTATTCGCCACGTGAAAGATAGATATTTTTGTGAGGTTCAAATCGTTTGGGTTGTGCGCATTCTACTGAGTCCAAAGACGAAAAGCACTATATCAAAGCTGGAGTTTTAAATTTTGTCTCATTAGAAGAGTTTAAGTCAACCTTAAATCAGGTATTTCAGAGAATAAATCGGCATTAGGCTGAAGGAATTGTTGCTATCTTTAAAGAGGAACGAGGACTGGCTAAATTGGATATTATGTCTGTTTGGATTTGTACCTCGCTTTCTCCGAGAAGAAATCCATCACTCTTGATCGCGACAGAAACTTGGCACAATGCTTTGCTTGAGCTGGGATAAGGTATTCGTCTCCTTTTTGGCAAATTCGTGGTTTTCCTTCTATTTTTAGCTCCATCTTCCCCTCAATAACTATGCCCCACTGAGGATAACTATGACTATGCTCTGGCATGTCAATTTCAGCTTCAAATTCGAAAAAAACTATCTGACTTAGGTTTCCTTGCATTATCCAAGCTTTGGTACCCTGAAACTCTACCTCTGCTTCTGGCAAACGTCTTATAACTTCAGGGTAACTTGAATTGTTTTGACTTTTAATAGTGCCCAATGCTTTGCCTCAAAGAAGTTGCAAAAGAGAAGAAGAAAAACTTTATGCTGCCTCATACACCCGCAAGATAGTATGTGTTCAGAAGCTTTGTCAAGAAATCCTAAGTCAAGAAACCTTGACGACAACTCTTTTATCGCTAGCCCTTGCTTAGGAAAATTGGATAAGCATGAGTAGAACTGCACTTGTTGCAGCTGTTTCAGCATCAGCAGCGATTGTGGTTGTTGTTGGTTTGTCGGTTTACTTCAAGAAACGCAAGCGTCAAGTCTGAGCATGCGCTTTCAGGCATAATCAAAAATCTTTTCTCGTCAAACGATAAAACTGCCAGTTCATTTTGGTGGCTTTGTTCTTCTCGTAAAACAACTGGGCAGGTTTGTTCCAATCAAGAACAGTAAATTCAAGCCTGCCGCAACCCATTCGCTTAGCCTTTTTCCTGCAGAAATCAAACATCTTCTGGCCCACTCCCTGTCGTCTGTGCTCCTCTAGAACGAAGATATCTTCAAGAAATAAAGTGGGCAAAGCAAGAAAGCTTGAATAAGTAAAGAAGTAAATCACGTAAGCCACGTACTTTTTGCCTATTCTTCCTATGTATGCCTCGAATTTTGGGGTCTTTGAGAGGCAGTCCTCGCGGAGTCTTCTTTGTGCGGCTTCATCAGGAGGCGTTAATTCCTCGTATTGAGCAAGCTTGACAACGAGAGCTAGGAAGTCATTGAAATTCTTAATCGAGACCTTTTTGATTAAGAGTCTATTCTCTTCCTTTTTCATAAGGCGGATGTGATAGCTCATTGCATAAAAATGTTCTCTTCCTTAAGAGCAAGGCGCATTGCTGATCCGAAAGCGCCAAAAACCGATTAACGATGAAAGGAAAGATTAGATAAACTATAAGATCACAGGCAGACTGTACATAGATTTTCTGATGGATATGCATGACTTAACATAGAAACTGAACCGATTTTACTGGCTGCTTGGCGTCTTAATCTTTTGTAGATACTTAGGAACATAGATGAGCGCTTAGCTATTGTAAGCATGGAACTAAGCTGAATAAATTTAAACTAAAAATTAAGCGAATACCTTGAGAAACTTAACTTTCTTTGCTGCCATGTCGTACCTTAACTGCTTCTCCTGTTTTAAAAGCAATCATCTCCGCGCTCGAAAGCAAGGCCCGGCCAACCGCCAAGACATTTCCGCTTTCGTCCTTAACGATAACCTCCTCTTTAGCACAAATCTCATCATCAACCTTGACTACGTGAACGGCAAAAACGTCTCCGCCGTCAGCTATAAATTCAGAAACATCATTTTTCACTGTAACAAAACATTGGGTGAGAGGTAAATTTTCAGCAATAAACTTGGCTGCTTTAATGCTCAGCGAAAGCAAACCGTCAGTTGGACGGAGAGTTGCTAATCTTTCGCCGTCCAAGTTAATGAAGCGTATTCTGCCTGTTCTTGGAGAATACTGTATTTCAATTTTTTCTGGAAACAGCTTTGCCCCTACGCCTTTTCCAAACTGGTAGTTGGCAATACTTCTCACTTTGTCAAGTGTGCTTTCCATGCTGTCACCATCGTTTAGCTTTTGTTGTTTCGACAAGTATAAACATAACAAGATAATAAAGACAGTGAAAGGTGAAAGGTCACATTGAGATGCGAAGTCTGCGGACATAAAATTCATACTGAACCAATAACGGCAGTAATTGAAGGAGCTAGACTAACGGTCTGCGTTGAATGCTCAAAACACGGAAAAATAATAATCCAAGAAGAAGCGACTATTTCCCAAAAAACCTTTAAAAAACCGCAGGCGCCGATTACAATGGTTCAGAAAAAACCAACAGTTGTTAAAGTAGAAATCACTCAAGAAATTACCGAAGACTATGCCAATAAAATAAAGCTGGCGCGAGAAAAACTGGTTCTTACCCATGAGGAACTGGGCAAAAAAATAAATGAGAAAGCTTCAGTTTTAAGAAACCTTGAAGTTGGGAAAATGGCGCCAAACAACCAGCTTGCCTCAAAGCTTGAGCACATGTTAAAAATTAAGTTACTGGTTCCAATTTCTGAAGAAAAAGTTACTCAAATTCCTAAATCCGCCGACCGAGAATTAACTTTGGGCGATCTCATCGAGTTAGACAAAAAAGGCGGGGAGGCGGCTACAGAACGAAAGCCGTCATAGTTCAGCGTAGGCTGAATCGTGAAGAGTCAAGTTTAGGTGAGCTTAAAAGATTAGCAGAATCTGCCGGTTACACTGTTGTTGGCACACTGGAACAAACCAGGCCGCCCGATGCGCGCTACCAAATAGGCGCTGGAAAAGTAGAAGAACTCACCCAAATGGTCGAGGAAATAGGTGCTGAAAAAGTAATTTTTGATAACCAACTAAGAACCCGCCAAACATACAATTTGGCAAAAGCAACGCATGTCGAAGTTATAGACAGGTTCCAACTCATACTTGAAATCTTCAACAAAAGAGCCACGACAACAGAAGCCCAGCTCCAGATTCAACTGGCAACCTTGCAAAACGAACTCAAACATGCAAAAGAAAAAGTAAGATTAGCGAAAATGAAAGAGCAACCTGGATTCATGGGTCTTGGAGCTTACGAGGCTGACGTTTATAAAGAGGCCATAAAACGGCAAGTCCAAACAATCCTCAAAAAACTTACGAAAATCAGGGAAAAAAGAATTCTTCATCGAGAGAGGAGAACGGAGCTTGGCTTCTTGACTATTTCGCTTGCTGGATACACGAAAGCTGGAAAAAGTTCCTTGTTTAATGCTTTAACAGAAGAAACCGCTCAAGTTGACAAAGCATTATTCACTACTCTTTCAACCACTACACGGATGATAGAGTTTTCGAACCGCAAGTTTCTTTTAACGGACACGGTTGGTTTCATTGACCGTTTACCCTTATCATTAATTGAAGCATTTCATTCCACTCTTGAAGAAACTATCTTTTCAGACTTGATTATATTGCTCTTAGATTTAAGCGAGCCAATAGAAATGATTGAGAAGAAAAACAACGTTTGCCTAGAAACCATTGATCGCCTTGGAGCATCAGGTATTCCAACAATAACCGCTCTAAACAAGATTGACTTAATAAAAGAAGCTGAAACAAACCAAAAACTCGAAGCTCTCAAAGATAAAATTAAGAATCCAACTCTCTTGTCAGCGAAGTGCAAGATAAACCTTGATTTATTGAGAGAGGAAATACTCAAAATTCTAGAAAATTACGTGCAAGCCCAGTTTTCGGTTCCATTAACTAACAAGACCATGTCGTTTATCTCTTGGGTTCACGAAAAAGCAGACATAAGAAAAGAGAATTTTACCAATGATTCGGTTCAAGTAATTTTTGAAGCTACCCCAGACTTAGCTGAGCAAGTAAGACGAAAAGTGGAAGAATTAAATGGCAAATTCGAAACCAACCCAAAAACCAAATGACATGCCGAAGATTGTAGTTTTAAGATGGGGGCATCGGCCACAGCGGGACGTGCGACTAACTACTCATGTTGCTCTAACTGCAAGGGCACTTTGTGCTTCAGGCTTTATACTCTCAGACGTGGAAGATGCCAGGATAGAGGAAACAGTAAAGAAGGTAACCATGCATTGGGGGGGAACATTCTTTTTTGAAATGGGGGTCTCATGGAAAAAGGCTGTTCGCGAGTGGAGGGCTAAAGGCGGGGTTGTTGTTCATTTAACGGCTTATGGGGAAAACATTCAAAAAAGCAATGTTTTAAACAGAATTAGAAATTTAAAGAAGGAAGTTTTGGTTATCGTTGGAAGCCAGAAAGTTCCGGGCCAATTCTATTCAAGCGAAGTGTCAGATTTTAACGTGGCTGTTGGAAATCAACCTCATTCAGAATGTTCTGCGCTTGCAATATTTTTAGACAGATTTTTTGAAGGTAAAGCGCTATCCCAAGATTTCGAAAAAGCCAAAATACAAATTGTCCCAAGAAAAAGGGGAAAAGAAATCAAAAGTGATGTTGAATTTACTTAAGTACGCAAGAAGAGTTTTATTACAGCAAGTTCCAATAATACGTGTTAAAGGAATATTAGCGTATGTTATCGACTATTGATGATACAACCTTAATGCGTGTAGCCTCGGCGTTAGGTGAAGAAGACGCAGTTACGCTTATTGAACACCTAAAAGGCGTAGAAGAAATAACGGACGACGAAATCGCGAATAAAACAGGCATCCGCCTAAACTCAGTCCGCAAGATCCTCTACAAACTTTACGACCATTCTCTAGTAAGCCTTAGAAGGACTCGCGATCCAAAAACAGGCTGGTTTATTTTTCATTGGAGGCTTCAACCAGACCAGCTTGAAGGGTTTATTTTAAGCCAAAAACGCAGGGTTTTAGAAAAGCTTAATGTTCGGTTGGAGTATGAGAAGAATCATGACTTCTATTACTGCGGTAGTCCTGAGTGCAAACGGGTTCCTTTTGAAGAGGCGGTCGAACTGGTTTTCCATTGTTCCACCTGTGGCAAACCACTTGTGCATTTTGCGAATGAAAGAATGATAAGTCGACTATCTGAGAAAGTTGATTTGTTAAGGAAGGAACTGGGTGAGTAACAGGCTTCCTTCAAGGGAGCAAGCATTGGAACTTCTCCGCAAAAACAATTGCCCACCTAAAGTCATTGAGCATTGCGAAGCGGTTGCAAAACTTGCCGTGGAAACCGCGAAAGCATGCCAAAAAAAAGGCTTAAAAGTTGATGTGGAACTCGTAGAAATCGGTGCGCTTCTTCATGACATTGGTCGTTCAAAAACACATTCTGTGGATCATGCGGTTGTCGGCGCAGAGATAGCTGAATTAGCAGGTTTACCAGAACCGTTGGTTAGGATAATTAAGAGGCATGTTGGCGGCGGAATCACGGCTGAAGAAGCAGAGAAGTTTGGTTGGCCAAAAGATATTTATGAGCCTCTCACTTTGGAGGAGAAAATTGTTTCATACGCCGACAAGCTAACTGAATTAACAAAGAGGGTTCCGATTGACTCAGAGATTGAGCACCTTCGAATGGAACACAAAGATGATAGTGCAGAAAGAGTTAGAAAGCTTCATGAAGAAATAACTAGTTTACTGGGCAGTTGAATATGACGATTTTAACATTGCTTGTTAAAGCTTCCCGTTCTGGTCAACTAAAACAAATAGATGATATGTTAAAAGCTGAATTTGAAAATTTAGATTTAGAAGTAAAAGTTTTAGGGAATCCCGTAAACAAATGGGTTCAAGTTTCCCTTTCAGGAGAAGACGAAGTCATAGCCACAAGCTATATCAACAAAAAAATAGGCACCTGCCCCATAAACATTGAAAAAGTGAATAAATTCTCGGTCTTAAAGGGATATATTTCCAAAGTTGATAGTGCCAAACAAGAATTGAAAGTAGATGTTGGCGTTTTTGAACCCAAGGTAATCCAAGCAATCATACCTTTGGCGTATTTGCAAGCTCATCTTGCGGACGGCAGAGAAGTTGACTTGAAAAAGCTCTCAGAAATCTACGGTTTTTCTGAGAATTTACCATTAAGCGTTAAAGTGATTCGTGTAAACGGTGAGGAAGGGGAGGCTTTGCGAGCGGAATTATCGACGGAGCAAATTGAAAAAATCCATTCATGGCAGGATTCTCTTTTGGACAGGTTGATCATTTTAGGTTCTTCGCTTGGCGAGATAGAGACGGTGCTTGAACGGACTAGGCTAAACAGGGATGTTATTGGCACTGAGGTGTTAGGTATGTTTGAGCATGCTTTAATTTGCAAGCTTGGAACGGATGCAACTGGTTTGATTCCGAAAATAGGCAGATACATGAGGAATGCGGCGTTTGTTGTTTTTAATCCCAAGAAAGTCGTTGGTCTTATCGCTTAATTGGCATTAAACTTATGATATTGTACAATATTTGTTAGATAATCTATCCGAATAAAGCTAATGAGAAAGTCACTGGAAATAGACATGACTCAAAGATAGACGAAGCAATGAGATAGGGTTTGGCATTAGTCATCGATCGTAAGCTTCTATATTCGTCAAGTTGGAGCGCAGAGAAAGATAGATTTTCACTTGCGGATTTCCAGTTTTACATTACATCATGCTCTTCTTTGCAATGTTTGTCATAATCACTCTTCTTATCGTGCACTGTTTGGTCCAGTGGGCACTTATACTTGTTATCTTTAGTCATTTCAGGTTTTGGCACAGTTATGTTCGAATCTTTTTTAGAATGTTTTTTCGACAAAAGATCACCTCCATCAGAAATTGATCTTAGAACAAGTACTTCGCATGCAAATTATTAAGATTATGTGATTGCGCCTGCCCGCCAATTAATAATTAGCGACTCTGGGCATGGGATAGTTTGCTTAATTGTGAGTGAAAGTGAATAGAAATTAATAATCGGTGAGTCGAAGGATTTTTATGAGCGTTCTCAACTCTCGAAAAAGACTGGATTATTGAATTTTTTTAGTGCGTCTTCAAGTTGGTTAAAACTTTTCAAAATCATGTCTGAATGTGCTATAATCCACGGGCTTAAGCACTCCATTTCCGACACCACTATGATTTTCTTGCCTTTATGTTTGGCGTAAAACAGTTCCATACATGCTCCTGCCGAGAGTTTGGGCAAATAAACAATCATGATGTCGCATCTGTCAGCATCGTCTAAATCCCTCTGGATAAAGTCAAACGTGGGAACTTTGTTCCACCAGCATTCTTCGTTTCCTTTATAGAGGACTTTTTCTCTGTTCCACGGATCAATGACTTCAAACTTTATCTTGGTACAGATGTCCGTAATCTTCTCCCGATACTCTTGATTATTTTCCATGCCCAGTATGGGACCCGATATGAACACTTTCTTTTTCATAGCATGCTTGCCACCTTAGGATGGTGAACGTTAGGAAGTAGGTCAAGCGGTTTTGAACCGATGCCTTTTGGCTCTTAGGATAGACTATTTAGGTTTTCTTAAACTTTCCCGTTGATGAGTTTTGGAGGGTTGGGCGATTTGTCGGAAAGAGAAAAGACGGGATGCTGACTGCAGTGGTCGCCAAGGGTGTGAATCTAATTCTGACACTTCGTCCGAATATTCTTCTGCAATTTTGGCGGTCCGTAATCTGGTGTGGTTAAGAGTTTAATAACTGATTTATTCTTCTATGCCCTAACGTTTAAGGGGCAATAAATAAGTGCAAACAATGACTATATTGCCATTAGGTTAGGTATTAGTTTATGAAGAATTTTTTCGAAGCAGTTATTGTTGTAATTTTGTGTTTATCAGCTGTTTGGTTATTCTCATTTACAGTAAGTGCTCAACAAACGGATTCTTGGTCAATGTTTCACGGCGATTTAGCGCACACTGGCTATTCAAGCGCGACAGGGCCTAGCACAAACAAAACTCTTTGGGTTTTCAAAACAAACGGCGAAATCTGGTCTTCCCCAGTCGTTGTCAACGGCATCGTTTATGTCGCCTCATTTGACAAAAACCTTTACGCTTTAAACGCTAAAACAGGCACAAAAATATGGAGCTATCCTCTGGGCAGCCAATCCTATAGCTCACCCGCTGTAGCAAACAATTTAGTTTACATCGGATCAGATGACCACAATATCTACGCATTAAACGCTGCCACTGGAGCTCTTGTTTGGAAATTTACCACTGGCAATTTTGTGCAATCTAATCCAACAGTTTCAGGCGGAATAGTTTACGTAGGCTCGAGTGACCACAATCTTTATGCGTTAAACGCTACCAGTGGAATATCACTATGGAATTTTACAACTGGCGGCAGTGTTATCTCTTCGGCAGCATTATCCAATGGTGTAGTTTACTTTGGTTCGTACGATGGCAAAGTTTATGCTCTTGACGCTCTGACAGGCGCTGAAAAATGGAATTACACAACAGGCGGCGATGTAGAATCTTCTCCAGTTGTAGGCGATGGCAACGTTCTCTTCGGCAGCTATGACAACCTCACTTACGCATTAAATGCTGACACAGGAACATTAGTATGGAAAGTTACAACTGGGTACGATCTGTGCGTTCAGGCGTCTCCAGGCTTTGCTAATGGGATAGTCTATACAGGTGGCTCTTTCGATAATAATGTGTACGCTCTAGATGCGACAACCGGTGCAACTAAATGGAATTACACAACTGGCGGCGGAATTTTTACAGCCCCAGCGATCATTGGCAACGTTGAATACGTTGGTTCTTTGGATAACAAGACATATGCTCTCAATGCCCAAACAGGTGGTTTCCTGTGGAGTTACCAAACAGGCGGCAACATCTATTCTTCTCCTGCTGTGGTCAACGGGGTTGCGTATTTTGGCTCTTATGATGGTAACGTTTATGCAGTTGGCCAACTGGCAGCTGGTTCAGCGATATCGATTGTTACTTACTACGTAATTGCTGCAATATTCATAATTATAATATCAGTTGTTATTGCTGTTTTAGTTCTCAGAAAACGGCAATAGCGAGACTTTTTTTGAAAAAAATAATATTTTTTAAATCCCGTTCTAGCATGGTCGAGCCGAAAAAACTTGAACAAAAATAAACGGATTCAGGCCTCAGCCTTTTTATTTTCTGCAAGATCAAACATTTTTGGGAATATTATAGTGTCATTGTCCGTACAGTTCTTAGCTTCAAGTTGTGGCGAAGTAAAATACCCAAACTCATTTCAAGACCCTGTGAGGGGATTGTCTGAAGAATACGGATATCAAAGCATAGGCGATGAGCACTTTTTGCTCCCCGTAACTTGTGGGCCACAAAGGTCTTCAGGTGATGGTGGTGCTGTTCCAGTAGTAAATTGTTGAGTAATCTTGTTTGTAGTTGAAATTCGGGTCATCGTATATGATGTCTAATTTGGGACCGTATTTGTCCAATAAGGCCATCATGTTGTTCCAAATAAGCGTGGACGAATTGTCGGGTCCCCATAGTCCCCATATTGGGTCTTTGGGCGTTCGCATGCCCCAGCCGTAGTTTTCAGGCAAAACGTAAGCTGCTTGACCTTTCACTTCTCCGAAGGTGCTTCTTGGCGAACTTTGAATCGTGTTCCAGAATGTTTTCATAGCGTTGAATTGGTCGTCGGTTAAGATCCCGAGGGAATTGCCTGGAGAGTATGGGTAGTTGAAAACGAGCAGGTATTTCGCTCCTGCGCCATATGCCATCTCCATGTCTTTTAACATATCTTGTCCATCCTCCAGGTAGGGCGATTGTTCATAGGTCCATGTTATTATGGCGCCCCAGTCCTTGCCTTGTGTATTTGCTGCACCCCTGCACAATGCCATTTGCTGCACCTTGTTGCCGAGGCCTAAAGTTCCGCCTAACTCTACGAAAACTGCGTTGTAACCCGCAAGGTAATCGAACCAATAAAGAGCGTAGTCAGAAGTGAACACTGGCACAGGGCTTGTTACTGAGTCGGGGATACTGCTGTTGGTGACATGCTGCATACTTCCGCTGCTCCGGATGCTCCCTGGACCTACGGTGAAATCGTACGCTGCCTGATTATAGCTTGTTGCGTTAGCAAATGGCTTAAATGGTGCCCCTGTAAATGGATTCGTTGTGTTTCCATCCCAGTAGCCTACATCTATTTGTTTTCCGCCGGGTTCATCATAGAGGTAAATGCCTAAAAACTGGTCGCCCCATCTTTCTTTGGCTGTGTTCAGCCATGGAACATGCCAAGGTGTGACTCCATAATCTTCCCAAGTAGACGAGTTGTAACTGCCGAATTGGAATGAGTAATTGTAAAAGATGAAGTTAAAATATACGATGAAGTACAAGTTAGCTTTGGCAGCATAGTCGCACACTTGATCAAGGGCGCTCGAATTTGCTGCGCCGCTTATTTCCCATGAATCTACCACAAACAGGTTGGTGTAGGATTTGACTTTGTCTATCAGGTTTTCAGCTTGTTTTACGGTTGTTCCGCCGAACGTAACGCCGAAAAGGAAGCTAGGATTTAGGGTGGGCGTTGTTTGATTTAGGGCAGTCTCGTAGACAAAGGGCGAGGCGACCGTTGATATTAGCAACGTCATTACTAGAAGGAGCCAAATTCCGTTCATTTTCTCGTTAAACCCTACAGGGCTTTGCAATAAATTCTTTGTGGAATTCTCACTAAAAAGATGTCTGCCACAATTTTTGCAGAAAAATATCTTTCTAAGCTTGTCACCGTAGAAGGCTTGGGCTTTTCTTTAGAACGCTTATCAGTCCATCTCTTCTAATTTTTCGCATTATCCGTTTTCGGGATAGGTTAAAGCCCCTTTGGTAGCGACGCACCGCTTCAAACAGTGTGTCATAATTAAAGTCGTCAGTTTTGACGTAAGCTAAAAAGCCGTCCAGTCGGTCATAGAGTTTTTTCTCCATAATTTCCGAATAGAGTGCACTTCCAGGGACAGCCACGAAAGTTTCGAATGTGCACCAGTCAGGGTCGAGTTTTTTGGCGAATTTGTAGCTAGCTTCCCAGTCTTTAAGCGTCTCTCCGGGAATGCCTAAGATGAAGGAGCAGGCGATTTGTATGCCTTCTTGTCTGCAGATCTTGAATGCTTGAAGGCTTTGCTCTAACGTTATGCCTTTGTTGATTCGTTCTAAGATGCGTTGCGAGCCTGATTCTATGCCGAAGAAAATGGTCTTGCACCCAGCTTTTTTCATGCTTCTAAGAAGTTCTCTGGAAACTAAGTCAACGCGGGTGTCACAGACCCACTCCATGTCAAGTTTAGCTTTTTCTAACTGTTCGCATAAGTCAGAGGTCCGTTTCTTGTTTATGGTGAAATTGTCGCCGATGAAGTAGACGCCTTTAGTGCCAAATTTCGAAGACATATATCTGAGTTCTTCTACGATTCGGTCGGCGCTAAAATAGCGGCATTTTATTCCCCATAGCTCTTTGGTTTCGCAGTAGGTGCAGTTGTAGGGACACCCTCTTATTACGTTAATAGTGTCTGCAGGTTTGGCATCTAAGTACTCGATCTTTCTGTCGTACAAGTGAAGCGGAACTAGATGCCTTGCTGGGTAAGGTATCTCGTCAAGGTTATCGATGAAGCGGGGAGCATTCTTTACGCCTTTTCCCTCATGCCTATATGCAATGCCAGCTATCTTCGCGAGGACAGCTTCTCCTTCGCCCTTATTAATGCATGTTGCTAATTCTACAATTGCTCTCTCGCCTTCCCCTATGACTGCATAGTCGATTTCAGGGTTTTCATCGAGCATAGCTTCAGGCATGTATGACGGGTGCCAACCGCCGACGATCACTTTGCAAGAAGGCAGCACTTCTTTCACCGCCTTTACCGCTTTGATGCATTCAGGATAAGTTACGGAGCCACATGTTATTCCAACAATGTCCGGATTAAGCCGCCTGACTTCACTCTTAACATCATCTAAAGTTTTTCGGAGAGAATAGCTATCCAATATTGCGATGGGGAAACCAGCTTTTTCTAGAGCGCCTCCAACATAAAGCAGCCCGAGAGGCGGAAGTTTTTTGGGGAGTCCCCAAGGAGAACCTTGAGGTGGGGGAGTGGTCATCAGCAAAATCACTAATTGTTCTCTCCGCTAATCACATAACTCGCTATACAGCGTTGGTCAATTATAATAACTTTTGTCCGATGCAGCAAGCCTCGAGAAAAATAGGGTACTCGGCAACTGCAATGTATACCACACGACCCCTATGCATGTGCGCAAAGCACCATTTAGTCCTTTAGCGTGAAAGAACTTTTAAAGGTCTTGCGGTCTGTTCAATAACCTTTTTTGCCTTACAAAAAAGGTTTACGATTTCGAAAAGGAATGCGAAAGCGATTCTTAAGAGCAAGTGTTGCGTTTAATTGTCACCAATGAGTCTGGGTCTCATAAGATGATTGTTAAGGGGAAGGTTGCAGTCTTCGTTGTTGCTTCTGTTGTGTTAGTGGTGAACTTGTTTCTTTTGTTAGATAGAGTCTTCAGTTTTCTAGGCTTTCTCTTGGTTCTACTCATGATTGCTGTCGGCGCTAACGCAGCTTTCTCTTTGATTGACAGAAGACGCAAGAGCAACTGGAAAAATGATAAATCAACTAAGTAAGCCATCACTCCGCTTATTTCAGAAATTCAGCTCTATCTGGGCTTCAGCGTTGTGTCTTAACGGCTGCTGCTCCTACTCCTTTAGGCTACTTTGAGAAACTCTATTTTAGGGTCGCGATCGCTACTTTGAGCAATTCGATTTTCGATAGTTAAATTTTAGTATCTAAGTATTGAACGGAGTCTTTCTCGCAGATAAATTCCAAGGTTTTAAGGAACCCTTTTTTGCATATTTTTTCTGAGTGATCGGAAGGGTTTTGCGTTTCTCTTTCTATCATCGGTTGCACACGTTGAATGTTTGCGGCGTTGTGATGAGTTGGGCTTCAGGCTGTTCCGGGTGGTGGAGGCGGTGGCGGAGGTGGGGGTGGAGGTAGATTGTGACGTTTTCTTAGAAAAACTAAAGCCATGACAGCAACCACAACAATCGCTACTATGATTATAGTAGCGTAAATCAGCCCCAGCGAACCGGAAGACTTCCCTGAAGGCGGACTAGTTGGAGTAGCTGTAGGCTGTGACGAAGACGATGTGGAAGGTGAAGGTGTGGGTGATACGGAAGTCGTTTCCGGTGCGGCCTGAATCAGTAAAGAATAACTTGTTATTTCGCTTGATAGCTGACCTGTATTGTCCGTGGGCGTTGCCGTAAACTGCACAGACTGACCAGGAGCAAAAGAATCACTTAAGTAATCAGTGTAATTCAAACCTACGACGCCCCCGGAAGAATTATAAAACGTTGTATCAACCCAAACGACGCCAGTCGTCTCGCTGCCAGTGTTCTGAACGGTTCCTGTAACAGTATATGCGCCACCAACGTTAGAAGTGGTAACTCCAGTGGACGTTAAACCTGAATACTGGGTTGCATTAAGATCACTAACGTAGGTTACTTCAACAGTAACATTGGTAGCTGAAGGAACCCAACTTTGATCTTGAGTAATGCTCTCCTGAGGTGTAAAATCTATGTAGAAAGGAGCTTTCTGCTGAGGAAGCAGATCAGATATATAAAGAACGGCTTCTCCTTGGGCTAAAATCCCTCCAGTAGAATTGTAAGCATTTCCTACAACAAACACAGACCCTGCGACGTTTGAACCCACATTCTGTACCTCACCGACAGCAACCAAATCACCAACGTACTGTGCCAGGTCAGATGTAGGTGCTACGTACCAACTGTAACTGAGGATCTTAGCTTCCGAAGCATCCGCTTTCGCACTCGGGCTCATCAACATGCTGAATGCAGCTAACGTTAAGACTACGAGAACTACTCCAGCTAGTGTCTTTATCAAATTTCCCTTCATTTCGAACCCAGTAAAACAATGAAGAAACTCTTTAGGCTAATAAGGTTTTTCAAATTTCCTCCCACATCTATCCCAAATCATAATTTGGCTTGGCGAACATGACGTTTACGGCGGCTTTTGTTGATTCGCGTAGTTTTTGAGACGCCTTCCTGTAGGAATATCTTTAAATGTTTCACAGGTCCATTTTGTGACAACCAAAAGTTGGCATATAATGAAGCAATCCACGGTTTTGTTAGTCACTGCAACAATAATCGGACTATTGCTTGTCGCCTTCTTTGGCTGGAGTTCTAAACCTGCCGTCCATGCAGAATCTAACAGCAGCAACTGGCAGCTTAGCGTGGGTGGACTTGTTAACACCCCCTTGAACCTTTCATTGGCGGATCTAGAGGCTATGCCACAAACCACTGTTTTTGCCGCTCTATCTTGTGTAGATGATCCTTCCTTAGTACTCGAAGAAGGCAACTGGACTGGAGTCCAGCTTTGGACATTACTGGAAACAGCGGGAGTTTCCCCCGACGCGATCAAGGTTGCCCTTTATGCTAGTGACGGATTTAGAGCAGACTTGCCAATGGCGACAGCACAGAAAAGCAATATAGTGTTAGCCTATGAAGAAGACGGCAATCCTCTGCCTGATGAGTTGCGTTTGGTTGTGCCGGGCGAGTGGGGCTACAAGTGGATAGACCTAGTCACAAGTATTCAACTTGTAAACTACAACTTTTTGGGCACTGAGGAAAGTTTGGGATACGACGATAACGGAGTCTCTGCTCAGATCCCGAACTCTGGACCGCCCAACCCCAATTCGTCTTCTCCTACTCCTACGCTTTCGCCTTCTTCATATCCTCCATTTTCTACAACACCTTCCCCCTCAGGTTCACCTTCCTCAACAGGTTCACCAACCCCAACATCGTCAACGCCAACACAGATAAACAAACAAACGACCCCAATGACAAATTACATATTTATAGCTGTAATCGCGATCTTGATTGCGATCGCGGCAACCGCATTGATTCTCAGGAAAAATAAACAATTCAAAAATAGAAAACAAGTCCAAAAAACATCCACGGCTGTCTAACTCCCAACGATCGACTTAAAGAATTTAACCTCTATGGCTGGTTTCTCCGTAACAATAATTATCCTGGCTGTTGTTACAGTTAGTATAATCATAGTTTACCTTGCTTTTCCCCGAATCAGAGGACTCCATTACACATCGAAACTAACTTGTGCAAAATGCAACAAACAATTTAATTACGAGTGGGTTCCAGGAGGCTCCTTTAGCGCCATTTGTCTCGGAACTGAACGTACCTTTGCCGTCCAAGCTGTCATGAATGGTCAACCTTTGATATATTGGCTACCCGTATTAAGCAAAATCAAGAGACGACTACCGAAGAACTTAGCCTAAAGTAAAGAAAGCACTTTATTTTTTCAGTATCGCTTTGCTAATCGCCTGAGTGACTTTCTTGACTAATAATATTAGACCTTAGTCGTTATTACTTTTTTTAATCTTTTGCTGATTTTTTTTCTTTTCCTATTTTTCAGATAGTCAATTTACCCAATATCCGAAAGTTTACCAGTCCACACACGACATTCGTC
>JBEKFM010000015.1:0-50620 GCA_050013315.1 Bathyarchaeia archaeon | reverse complement strand
TAGGATAACACGCCTGCAATCGCCAGTATTGCTATTGAAGCATAAAACGCGTGATCTATGCCAGATATGAACGCTTGGCTAACGCCGCCTGATAAGTTGGTTGTTCCAATAAAGACTTCAAACGCCACTTGTCTAGGTATTGAGGCTGCCGCAACCGAGATTGCTAAAACGTAGCTCCCGACTAGCCCAATATTTTGCACCGTTCTTAACAAGCCTGAGATACTTCCGTAAGAACCTGTTCTTGCATTCGCCATAACAGCGCTATTGTTGGCTGGAAAAAACATGGAAGTACCTAAGCCTGATACGGCTGAAGCAAGTAGAACAATGTAGAGCGGCGATGTGACGCCCATAGTTAAATAAATTAATACAGCCAAACCTAAGAAGAATATTCCTATCGTTGCTATTTCTCTCGAACCATACTTGTCGGATAATCTACCCATTATTGGTCCCAGAAAACTGCCAGCGACGTATCCAGGCACCAGCAGTAATGATGCGTTGAGAGGTGTGAGTGCTCTTATTCCTTGTAAGTACATTATTACTAGAAATACTACTGAGAAGTAGCCAACACTTGTGAAGAATGCTGAAAAGATTGCGTTCCTCAGGACCCTGCTTTTGAAGGCTTCGAAGTCGATCATAGGATTTTCAAGCCGGCGATCATACAATATGAAAACAGGTATCAGCGTAGCTCCAATTACTGCT
Source organism: Bathyarchaeia archaeon (assembly GCA_050013315.1). Taxonomy (GTDB): domain Archaea; phylum Thermoproteota; class Bathyarchaeia; order Bathyarchaeales; family Bathycorpusculaceae; genus Bathycorpusculum. The sequence continues at coordinate 49,921 of JBEKFM010000015.1, read as the reverse complement.
AAAATAATGCTTAATACGCTGATTCCTTCTGCAGCGAAATTTACCAGTCCCAAAGAAAGCAATACTAATGCTGAAGCAAGCAGCCCCATTCCTACAAAGTCTATTTTGGCAGCTGTTTTTTCGATGTCTTTGATGTATTTTAAGCCTGCTATTACAGCGATTATACCGATTGGTATGTTTATGAAAAAGATGTATTGCCAGCTAACAAATGTAGTGATTATTCCGCCTAAAACTATACCTAACATCGCTCCAGCCGTAAAGCCAAGTGAATTGTACCCGTAAGCTCTGCCGCGCCTTTCTCTTGGGAAATAATCAGCAATTATAGCGCCGCTGGTTGCTTGCAGGATGGCTCCACCTGCCGCTTGAACTACTCTGAAGGCTATTAGCGAATAGATGTGAGGTGAGAAACCGCATAAAGCGGAGCCAACCGTGAAAATTACGAAGCCTAAGTTGAATATTCTGCTTCTGCCATAGATGTCTCCTATTCGACCCATCTGCGTAGTTGCAACGGCAAGAACAAGAAGATAAGCAAGAATTATCCACAACGAAGTAGCAAGATCCGAGTGAAGGCTGTCATTTATAACTGGAAAAGCCAAAAGAACTATGGTGCTGTCAAGCGCACCCATAAGAGTTCCAAGCATCACGATGGCCAACACTATACTACTGTGACTTCCAGAACTAGGACTCTGGTGCCCGGGCACTTGCGTTTCACTCATAACTCAGTTACTCTCTTTAAGAGGACCCATTTTTAGAATTCGAATCCTTACTAAAATCATTAACTGTAATAAACGTTCACACTAGCAACTCAGTCTTTAGACGATTTTTCTTCCATAACATCACTTTGAAAGAAAAACTTTTACCGCAAACTAACGTCACTGTTTCCAATCCTTTCCAGGGCTTCCTAAGACTTTCTAAGGACTTTCTAGGAACTTTCTAGGAACTTTCTAGGAACTTTCTAGGACTTTTTAATGTTAAGAGTTTGAATATTGGTACTAAATTAACTATTGGATAGAGAAAAAGAACTTAAGAAGACCTCTCGCCCACTTTCTAAAAAAGCTGATAGAATACATTCTAAGACCTTCTATTGTACTCTGTAAACTTAGCTAATTTCTAACTTATTCAACAAATGTGTTACAGTTAAACCTATTACAACCAATATACCTAACTGTACGAGAACCCAAATTGTGTTCGATTTACCACTGATAATCTCATTCCCCCTTTCATAAGCCACTTGAATAAAAAATCAAAAAAAGTTATGCAAAAACGTAATAGCTGAACCAAAGTAATAAGAATAATTAGAAGGTGAGTTATTGCAAAAAGAATTAAAAAATAATTATAAAGAAATTTTCTTGCCATGCCCTAGATGCAACGATTATTTTAACTTAGAACAACTGGCTGAAATTTTAGAGAAAAAGGGTGTACAGAAAAAAACAATAGAACAAATCTATAATGATATTATGGCTCATCAGGAATTTGATTATTATGGTTCATTTATGATTTAGTAAAAACTTGGAGAGGAAAGAGGAGAAAATTATTAAGAATCTACTCACTCCTTCCCCTTGTCTCGCTTAGACAGGGCTTAGAACTAAGCGTGACTTTAGGGCTAACTCAAAAGATCTTGTTCCATGATTGCAAATACAAAAAACAGAGGATAAGTAATTATAATTCATAGACCTAGTTTTGAATAAAACCTGTTAGTTGTGGTTCCAAATGCCCGCGAAAAACGCTTCTGCCATCGACATATTCGACTTATTATCAGAAGACAATGACGAAAAGGCAAAAAGGAAACGCAGGCAAGAACTTTTAGCGCAAACAGGCGTAAAAGACCTATTCAAAGAAGGAAGCATCAAAATAAACAAGCACACATGTCTCGGCGTGGAATGCAAGCTATGCATCAAAGTTTGCCCAACCAACGCCCTGTACTGGAAAACAGGCGAAGTAGGCATCACCGAAGACTTATGCGTTTACTGTGACTCTTGCGTGCTAAACTGCATGGTCGACGACTGCATAAAAATCGAACGAAAAAATGAAGAAGGCAAAGTTGAACAATTCAGCAAGCCAAAGGACGTCATCATGCTTGAAGAGAAAGCTAACGGACAAAAGCGTTTTGACCGCGTGAAAGCAGTTTTCCCAACCCCTGAAGAATACTGCGAAAAATACACTGCAAAGCTAAAAGTAAAATGAAACTTTCTAAGCAAAAACAAAAAAGCAATAGGAATACTGATAAGCAAAAACATTATTTTACAAAATCCATAACAAGAAGGCAACTAAGATGACTAAAACTTACAAAGTAGCCGTGCTTAAAGGCGACGGCATAGGGCCAGAAGTAATGGAAGCAACCATAAACGTGCTCCAAGCCGTTCAAGAAAAATCCAACTTCAAACTTAACTTTCTTTACGGCGAAGCAGGATACCACTGCATGGCCCAACACGGCACCAATCTGCCTAAAGAAACAATAGAGATGATAAAACAAACCGATGCGTGCCTAAAAGGACCCATGACTACACCTGAAGAGCCAGGCGCTCCAGCAAGCGTTGCCGTGACAATCCGCAAAATCTTCAATCTCTACGCAAACGTGCGTCCATGCAAAAGCTTTCCAAACGTTGAAGCCCTAAAACCAAACATAGACCTGGTAGTTGTCCGCGAGAACACTGAAGGTTTGTACTCTGGCGCAGAATCTCTGCTTGCTCCAGGCGTCGCAGTAGCCCTAAGAATAATAACCAAAGACGCATCACTGAAAATCGCAGAGTTCGCGTTTAAACTTGCTGCTCAACGCAGAAAACACTTAACCTACGTCCACAAAAGCAATATTCTAAGAATCACTGACGGCATATTCAAAGACGCCGTTAAAGAAGCCCAACAAAAACACCCCGACGTAACCGTGGACGACGCGCACATCGACGCCGCAACCATCCAACTAATCAAAAACCCCGAAACCTACGACGTGCTCGTCACAACAAACCTCTTCGGCGACATACTATCAAACGAAGCTGCACAAGTGACCGGAAGTTTAGGTTTAGCAGCAGGAGCAAACATCGGCGAAACATACGGAATGTTCGAACCCGTACACGGTTCAGCACCAAAATACACAGGCATGAACAGAGTCAACCCCATCGCCGCAATTATGGCAGGTTCCCTGATGCTCGATTACTTGGGAGAAACACAAGCCTCAGCAAAAATCGAAAACGCCGTAATAAATGTACTGAACGAGAACAAAGTTAGAACCGCCGACTTAGGTGGTTCCGCAACAACCAGCGAAATGGCAAATGCCATAGTAGCAAAACTCAAGGTTGCCTAATTGAGGCAACCGTTGCATTTCGAGTTGACAGCTCCATTTTATCACCAAACCCTTTTTTTGCGTAGATGTTTTCCAAGATCACCTTATCGCCAATCTTTAATCCGTTAAGGCCTTCTGCGTGTTGCCGCCAAGCTGAAACCCTAACCGTGCCAGAGTCATCTTTCAACTCGAAAACCGTTAATTTCACGGTTTCGCCTATCGCTGTGTTTACCTGTTTACTTTCTATAACTGCTGAAACTACTCCTTCAACGTTAACGCTTTGATTCCCAGTTAAACTAGCTATCTTCGTTAACTGCAACGCGGCAGCTTGAACAATAACAAAGCTAGAGAAGTCAACATGAACTTCTATGCCCCCATTTTGAGTTTCTTTGACTTTAACATTACCTAATTGTAAAAAAGTATTCGGCTTGAGGCTTTTTTCTAATTCTAAGGCTTTTTCGTTCCATGCAACCACTGCTACTTCCCCAGAATCATCCGCAAGCGTGAACCGCATGACCGTTCCATCACTTTGATCGCTTCGGCTAAACTTCGTTAAGCCCAAAACAACTTTTATAGTGCCCGAAAGGTGCACATTCCTAGACGTCTTATTCAGAGAACCTATTTTTGTAACAAACTTATCGATGGCGAGGAGTTCGCCGGCTTTTTCTTGAGGCTCAATTTCAATTTGGCTTTTGCCACCTAGATGCAACTCCACATTATCGTTGCGATCTTGCCGCGTGTATCCGTGGACGAGCCTGACTGCCTGTCCAACTTTCAACTCGCCTCTCTCAACCAAATCAGCCTTCTCATTCCACAACACCACCCGTAGGATGCCGTCATTATCAGCAACCATCAACGTTGCGAATTTGCCAGGTTTTTCTCCTTCGAAGGTTCGAGTTGGGAAAACGGCGATTAAGCGACCCGCCACAGTTACGTTATTCAAGCCCGCGAACAAGCGGCTTGTAGAAAGGGTTCCGTTGTTGGGAACTATATTTTGTTGCACTTCAACGCCGTATTTGGCGGCGATTAACCTCAGAAGCGTTTCATCAGAAAGCAAACCACCTGTTCTGGATTTTTCAGCCTGTAATTTTTCGAGAATTTGCTCCTCATTGACTTCTGAGTTTTTTGCAAGAATTTGTTTTATTATATCTTTGGTGGTCATTTTGCGCCGACACGATAAGAGAAGTGCTGGGGCTTTTAATTTTTCGCATTTCCCCTACTGCTGGCTACATTTATTAAAAACGCTGTTTCATTTTTAGCTGAAAAACGCTGGAGAAAAAACGAGTGAACCCTGCAGTCCTTTACGCGCTCGGCATAGCGTTGGTTGCTACTGGAATTATCATCATTGTCCTATCGATCATTCTAGTCTCGATGCGTGGCGCTGCCAAGGGAAAGGTGAAAGCTGCCGGCATAATCATGATTGGACCTATTCCGATAATCTTCGGGACAGATAAGAAATCGGTTAAGACAGTTTTGGCGCTTGCTTTGGCCCTTGTTATCGCCTTGATAATATATTATTGGTTATTGAGGTAAACTGGCATGTTCAGAAACGCGCAGGAAACTGAGGACGAAGGCATCAATGTGTCCAGCAGAATTTTTGGTTTCTTAATTTTAGGAATTACCTTAGTTTTCATCGGCATAGCAATCTTGGTCATCGCCTCATTCTCTTCGAACAGTCCCGGAAGTGCTGGAATTGTTATCTTTATCGGCCCAATTCCAATAGCAATTGGCTCAGGACCGAATGCCGACTGGCTGTTATTGATTGGAATAATTCTCGCTGCTTTGAGCATAGCGCTCTTTTTAGTTATAAATAGAAGAATAGAAAAGTTTAGCAATTGAAAAGCGGGTTTACTCGCCTATTTCCTCTTCTTCCTTACTGAAATACGCATAAAGGAAGATTAAGATTAGAGCAATAAACACTAAGCCCATTGCGAGATACTGTAAAGTTAGGAAGAATGCGCCTACATCCATGATTGAGGTTCTCCTTGCATTTTACTTATTCTTGTAACGTCTTAATATTTAAGTAGTAGCTTTTTTCCACTCATTCATCAACATATCAAAGCTATCGTCGTTTTCCTCTATGGTTTCAAACCAACCTAGATTTTGCGCAATCTTCTGCGTCAACAAGTGGTAACACATATGGATTTTCCTGTCCAAAACTCGAAAGTAAAAATCATCACAAGGGCAAAATTCAGCTTCAGGCATTATAAGATAGTCCCGCTCTCTTCCGACAACAATCCAAACGTTTCTTCCGCTTGGCTTGAAAATGTACTTTTTCACCCGATTCTCTTTCAATGCATCGAGGGCTTTAGTGAATCTTGATCCAAAAAGCTCATAGAGTTCTGTTAGGTTGTTGCCTGACAGTTTGCCTGCTGCTTTTGCTTCTCGACAAATAATGTTTAAAGTGTCTATTTCTGAGTTATCGTTCATTCAATTATACACTAGCTACTTGGAAGATTGAGGCGAATGTAAATTTTGGCTTTAGCCTATGCCTATCGGTTCCCCTTTAGGCTTGTCTATTGATTCAGCTTTAGGAAGCACAACCTCTAAGACGCCGTTTTTGTACGTTGAGCTTGCTTCTTTAACCTTAACTTTTACTGGCAAGGCAACTTCTTTATAGTATTTGTATTGAGGAGTATCAACCGAAATCGTTATTTCATCTTCTGTGCCATGAAGTTTTATTTCGCTTTTTTCTACGCCCGGAAGCTCAACGACCACGTGGATTTCACCGTTTGTTTCAACGATGTCAACAAGTGGCTCACGCTCCTCTTTAACTTGAGGTGCACCTTTGAGACCTTTTTTGATGTTTCCAAACTCTTGGATTTCAGGCTTGCCGCCAGGACCAATCTTCATACTATAGCCATAAACGAATGGACCAAGCTCCTTAACCGTGCTGCCATCAGGCAGTTTACGCTCTTTAATATATTCCTTAGGCACCTTTTCCGCAAAACTTTTCAGCTCTTCATCCATCATTTTTTCCATTTCACGAAACATGTCATCCATGTCACCGAAAAACGGGTCTTTAGCTTTTCTTTTTTTGAACCACTCGGGAAAATCCTCATCAGAAGACACTAACACTCACCAACCTAATGCTTGCGTTTTCCACTCCAATAAATTTTACGTAACAAAACTGCTTCTTTTATATACTCTATAAACATTTTTCAAGCAGCATACTTTGTTGAATGCGCCGCAAGCAAAACACAAGGATGCTTTTAAAAGTTTAAATCATGGAAAACCAACTAAATGTTTTCAGCCAGCAAAAAAGGTGCAATTCGCCGGGGTAGCCTAGCCTGGCTAGGGCGCCAGACTCATAATCTGGGCAAACACGCAATCCAGATGAGAAATCTGGAGACAAATGGGGCTAAACGCTCTTTGCCAGAAGTCGCGGGCTCGAATCCCGCTCCCGGCACCAATTTAGCCCAATTACCCAAAATAAGCCTATTTAGCCCCTCTAAAACTGAAGAAACCCAAAATAAGCGTATTGATAACACCATTGATAACAAAGCTAAACAACCAATGAAAAAACTATCTACTGAAGACAGAAAAAATTTATTCTTCGTCATACTTCATGAAGGCGTTAAACAATGACACAGAATGAAGATATATTCACTGAATATTTCAAAGATTGGCTACTGACTGAAGGAAAAGTTAACGCTAAAGTCGCCCACGAATATATCCGCATAGTTAAGAAATTTCTGGTGTTTGCGAAAGGATTCCCTAATGAAGACGTATTTAATGAAAAGGTAAAAGAATTTTTGGAAATTGAAAACCCCCATAGTTACAGAAACACCTTAGCGGCACTGAAAAAAGCATTCGAGTTTATAGGGCAAAAAGAAATGATGCAAAATTTCAAGTATAAGGCAATCATGCCAAGTTTTTCTATAAAAACGCCCAGCTTGGCAGACATGGTGACTTTCGGCAGAGCAATCAAAAACAAACGAATCCAAGTTTACTATTATCTTGGAGTCGTTAGCGCAATCAGACCTGAGCACTTATTGAGGTTACGCAAAGACAGATTCGACAAGGAAAATAAAATGATAAACACTTTCATGAAGACTTTCGGCAAAAAAAAACTTCTTCTTTAGTTTCTATACCCCAGAGATTAAGCCACTGATTGAACAATACCTGAGCGAAATACCCGATAACGAATTAGTGTTTCAAATAGGTTCCCGATACATAATTAAGGAATTTGAAAAAACCTCTAGAGCTTGCGGCATTAAAATGACTCCAAAAATGATGCGTAAATTCTCTACTAACTGGTTAAGGCGACATGGCATGATTCCCGAAGACGTGGACGTTATAACTTCGCATGTGCCGCAAAGCATAGTAGCACGGCACTATCTCGATGTTAGCCGAATCCATGAAGAGTATGACAAAGCCACAACCGACTTGAAACTTCTTTCCTAATTTTTCTTTTTTTAACTTTTGATTGAAACATTGTTGCTACATTTTGTAACAACGTAAGTTATAATATCATCAACGTACTGTACTTTACGGTAAGGTAGAAATCAGCTTGGTTGAATGCCCCAACTGCCATAAAGAACTTTCAAAACCTCAAAAGTCACTTGCGAACAGTTATTTCCAAATAGAAGCCTATGTGTGTAACGAATGCAAAACCAATTTCAAGATAACAAAAGAATTCCCGCTATGCTGAAAGCAGTTGATTAATTTCTATAAGTATTAACTTCTTGTGCCCAATTATTGCCACACAACAACCAATAAACCCAGCTTAAACCCCCTAAAAAATACACCCTTTTGCGTGTAAAAGGCGTTAATAGTAATTTTAATACTTGTAGCATTTAGATTGTGCCATAGGCATGGTGTTAACAATCTTCAGATATAAAGTCTCACGATTGTTAACAAATTGGCTGTTCGCTTTAGTTCGATGAATTGCAGAAATTCGGCTCAATTATTGTGCCGCTTTTCAGCAAATAAACCCAAAAACAACTCCCCTACCTATATTTCAAGCGCAAATTAAGGCGATGCCACAGCTCCCATTTTTACACGTCTAAAGGCACTTTTAAGAAGTTGGGGCTAAAAATTTTACAGCCTATTTTTTAATTTTGGCACTATTCAGCCTAAAATAAATGATAATAAACTATTACTGCTGCGATAACAACAAAAATGACAAACACGATTAGCGAAGGCTTGAACCACTTATACTTGAATATGCTCTTCCACATTATCTTCTTATTATATGGTTTTCATTTTTAAAATTTTAGGCTAAAAAATAATTAGGTATTTTAAGGTTTTAGAAATCATTATCACTTTCATTATCTTCTAATTCATGATATTGGTCTTCGGTCATATCTGAAGTATATCTGCAATATTCGTTAGGGCAACCGTAAATTCTTGTTTTTTTCATTTTCCTTTCGGACTGAGGTATTTCACGATAACTCAGGTGGCTTCTTTCAGAATACGTTACTGTTGATTCGTCCTCTTCTTCATCTATTTCTACCATTTCACATCTTTTAAAAATAATCTCTTTTCCGCAAGGGCATTTTACCATTCAAAACCCTAATCTTTATTTCGTTATGATGCTTTTAGGTTTTTAGTTTTGGTTTGGTTACGGCAATTTTTCAAAAAGTGAAAAAACTAAAGTTAAGACATCAAAAACAATTAAGGCTGATAAATTTACAAAAATTCAGAGGTTTGGTCATTGGATACAAAAGGCAGATAACTATTACTTCGAAGAAAAAACTCATGTTTCACGATTTGACAAGCAGCTTAAGGCATGGTCAAACTCTATAGAAGAGTCAACCGAATTAAAAACCCCTATCGAAAAGGGTTTAAAACGAACCGCACAAATCACGGTTTTATTTCTGAAGGAATACGAAAACCGCAATGAGTTTAATGGCACGGAAAGGGCATGGTTCAAGCAAACTATGACTTACACAATGCGACCCGACATGACAAATAATCTTTGGTTTATTGAAAGTGACAAACGCTTATTTATTCGTGATTTATACGGTGTCGGTGGTGGTGTATGCGCTCCTATAAGCATAAATGAAAGTTCGCCGAATTTTGTTTGCACAGCTACAAAGCCCCTTAAAGTTTCAAGTGCTGAAGCTAGCGAAATTGCAAAAACTACAGGTTACATTTTTGGCAAGGTCGAAACCGACTCAAACGGTCAAATAAGCAGCTACATAACTTGCGTCTAGGTGCAGGTGTTTTAGTCACGTCGTCTCATGTAATCACTTCATTTGGGCAATCTTCCCGACGTGATAGCCGTCTAGGCTGTGTCTTATCCCCATTTCAAACAGCCTAGGCGGTTTTTATTAAATTAATTAGTAGGTGAATTTAATGAGAAGCAAGCGCGTGGGTTAACACTATCCCGAAACTTCATTTTTTGCTTCTGATTTCTATTTCGGATTTCTGCGGGCACGTTGATATGAGCAAATTATTTATTAACTTGAAAAATTTATTTTCTATTAGGAGTAAAAAACGATGAAGTATGGAGATATGGCGGGAAAGGAAGTTATCGGTAAAGAAGCACGCAAACTAGGGAGAGTCTGTGAAATTGAGTTTGATACGAAAGGTTGGAAAGTCACGGGTTTTTGCTTGGATGTGGACCAAGATGCAGCTGTAGAATTGGGTTTTAGTAAGTCTATACTTGGAAGTGTAAAAGTTCTTTTACCATCAAGTATGATTGATGCCATAAGTGACCGTGTAATTCTTAATGAAAATATAAATGAAGTCAAAAAGAAATTAAAACGTCTACCTTAAACTGAACCAGTTAGCTTTAATCATTATTTTTTTTTGAGTAATGCGCTTCGGGACACAAGTTAGGTCTTAGCGGGTGCTCATGACTCTAAAATGACGTATGGGGATTGACATATACAGCCAAATAATTTTGCCTAGCTATTTTTACCTTAATACTCTGTATTTTTAATTAAAAAAGCCACATTAAAGGCTATAAAAACATAATTGGAACAGGTAGTTTATTGGTTAAGTTTTTGTTTGTTTGGCTTGTTGTTGACTGATGTTCAAAACCAAATTTTCAACCTTCATTAATTAGATAAAAATGCTAGTAAAAACTAGGCTGAAAAAAGTCGCCTATGCTGTTTTGGTCGTTCTTGGGAGTTTTTCTGTCAATTTTAGGCTTATTGCGAAGTGCAATTCGCAAACCAGACGTTTATTAAGCCCTGTGCTTCTGGTCTCCAGCAGTGTTTAAGAAAAAAACGCATGGAGAAAGCAAAAAATGAGCACACAAAATCAAGAACAGCCTAACATCAAGCAACATAGCGAAAACCAATTTTCCGACATAGTGAGACGTGGCTTAATGGAAGGCGGAATTAATCTTAACGCAATGAAAAATTGGGGTAAGTCAAGGCTTCTATTCTCAATGTGCCAAACTCTGAGAACTACCGAATTTGATAAGCCGATTAGATGCATAATTTTCGATGGTTCCGAAAGTTGGTTATATGGTTTCTCAAAGTATTGCGACATTCAACGTTAACGAAAGCGACATTTCAATGACAAACGAAAATAGAAGCATAGAAGAGGTCGAACAGTACAGCCTTAACAATTGGAATCTTGTTGAACTGGCGCTTAAAACTCATAAAGATATTTTATTCAGATTCAGAACTAAGCGACCTTCTAAGCGTGGCTTTTTCATACGCCAAATAGTTAATCATCTTGACGACGTACAGCGTAATGAACGACAAAACACATCTAACCACGGACCAAAACAGCGAATATGTTATTTTGTTGACGAACTGCAAGATTGCTTTAACTCACGGAGTCAGTCAAGGCTAGATTCAGAAATTTTTCTCACGGCTTTTAATGAAGGGAGAAACAACTTCGAATCATTCTTTAGCGCAAATATTAGAGAAAATGACACAGCGAAGACCATAAGAGTCAAACAACTTTCCGTTTATGGAAAAATACCTGAATGCGACAAAAGTGCTTATCATCGAAGGCTAGAAAAACAGTATAACGTAAACTTTAGCAATTTACCACAGAGAACTTGGTTTTTCGAAGGTCAAACATTCAAAAGCCCTTGAATTCACGCAACAAGGAAAGCCTTTCATTATTAATAGACAAATTCGAGAACAGTGGTTTAATCAATCGAAGACACAGCAACTACTAAAAAAGAAACTTGGATTTTGGCATGCGCTATTTCTTGCGGTCTTTGCAGCTGGCACAGCAACGAACCACCAGCCACAAAGCACAGACAGCGAATTAGAAGAGGATACCATAGAAGACAGCAATGGAGACGGCTTATTTATCGATAAAGACCTAGACGACAACGACATTTTATTTCCTGAAGAGGAGTTTTAAAGATGTTAGACCAAATTAGTTTAAAAAAACCGATTGGCACGGTTAAAGTATGCCTTCACGTTGAAAAAGAAAATAAAAGAATAGTGGTGAACCAAAAATGAAATTGATATGTCCGATATGCGGAATAATGGGTTATACCCAAATAAGAAAAGAATACGCAAGAATAGCGCATTATCGTGGTTTCAAAGGTGAAAACCGCCTAGTCGATTGGCATAGCACAATAGTCGCAGAGCTACAGAAAACAAACCCTGAATTTGTTATCAATGAATCTCCCGTTTTTGTTATCAATGGTCAAAAGCCAAATTCAACATTGATAACACCAATGCTACAGACTCATAATCTGGAGATTGAAGGGGCTAAACGCTCTACGACCAGAAGTCACGGGCTCGAATCCCGTTCCCGGCACCACTTATTTCAAAAAAAAGATTTGCATACGTATATCTAGCTCTCGGTTTTTTTCAAGACATTTGTAGCAGCCTCTATCCACGGATACTAAATCTCCGAACAGAATCAAAAAAGTCTTGAGCTTCGATCAAAAAAGAGAACTTCATCGATAAGAATCTAATCCGATTTTAGCAAAAAAACGTTTAAGAAACAAAAAACCAAGATCTAACTACATAGGTCTTGTGAAATTTTATTAGTCACCTGCTATAAAACCACTCATGAGCTGAAACTTATGAAAGACTACGACAACTTTTTCCTGCCCAGCAGCAACTTAAAGAAGGGAAAGAATTCTACCAAGATATTTTAGGGCTGCCAGTTAAATTTGACTTCTCAAACATGGGCATGATAGCCTTCAAAGTTGGAAACAATGAACCCGCAATCATCTTAAAAGACACCAGCAAATTCCCAGAAGCAAAACCAACAATTTGGTTTGTCGTAGACAACACACGAGAAGAGTACAAACGGCTGAAAGCTAAAGGGCTAAATTTTCTATCAGAACCTTTTCCCATTCAAACAGGATTTGCAGTGGAGTTTGAAGACCCCTTCGGCAACAGGCTAGGTCTGACAGACTACACAAAAAAGCCGACAATTTCTGAAAACTCAGTCTTAACCGATACACACAATATAAAATCTATTTAGAAATCCCCTTGAGCACTCTAAGCTTAATCGAAAGAGTAAAAGAACCGACAAAACAGCCATATCTTGACCAACCCGTCTAGGTAGCATAAGAGCACACAGATTTTATTCCCAACATAAAAAACACAGAAAGAAGCAACTCTGCATCTAACCTGATTTCTCTCTGATGGTAAGTTTCTAAGCAACTATTTCGGTCATGACTTCTCAAGGGAAAACCGGATAGATCAAACCTGAAAGCACTTCCCAAAGCAACGTCTCAAAAGTAACCCCTTCACTTAACGGCAACCTAAACCCCACCCTTTCCAATACTTTTCGGGACATTCTAGGACATTCTAGGACACTATAGGACATTACAGGGACATTCTAGGACATTCTAGGACATTCTAGGACATTTTAATACGCAACCTGCAAACGATTCAAACCCTGAAACAAAAAAGCAACCCAAAACAACTGCACAAAAAAATAACAAAAAAATGTGTTACTAGAATTATCACTTGAAAGATGATTTAGGTTCAAGTTTTCATTATTTGGTTTTTAACACACTACGTTTTTTTGCATTTTTACGGCAGCCTAAACCTCCCAACCTCTACAGACTTTTCCCGACAAATAGCGACAAATAGCGACAAATAGCGACAAATAGCGACAAATCCCGACGTTACCTGCAAACGATTTAAGCTTAAATTCAAGAAAGCAACCCGAAACAGCCTGAACAAAAATTAAACAAGTTTGCTGTTGTCGCCGGCAGATCCAATAATATCACAAAATGAAGCCGAAAACCTCAACATTTCGACATAGGCGGAACTAAATCAGATCAGAGGCAAGCCGAAAAACGCCAATTCTTTTAGTAAGCAAACATTTCTATATCTTCCCAATGATAAGTCGTGTTTAATTTGCTGAGTGAAGATAAACCTTGGTTCCATAGCTGGCCCACAAACGTGCCAAAGACCATAAAGTACCCTGCCATTCCACTACAAGGAATTCTGAAAAAAACTGCCAAAGAATATCCCAAAAACATTGCTATAACTTATAATGGGATAGAAATTACTTATGCGCATTTAGATTCTCTTTCCAACAAGTTTGCCAATGCACTCATCAACTTAGGTGTACAAAAGGGCGATAGGGTAGTAGTTTTTCTGCCTAACATCCCCCAATTCATTATTGCCTATTTAGGAATCCTTAAAGCAGGAGCAGTCGTGACGACAATAAGTCCTTTGCACCGTGAACGTGAAGTTGAATACCAGCTTATGGACTCTGAAGCTCAAACGATAGTTGTGTTGGATACACTTTATGCTATCGTCGACAATGTTTGGACTAAAACCAAGCTGGACAACGTTGCAGTCACAAATTTATATGGAGCATCTGAAGCAGCAAGTATTCCAAGCAAACCAAAGTTGCATGATTTTCAGCGACTACTAAAAGAAGCACCGCCAACACCTCCCAAGCTCCAAATCAATCCGCAAAAAGATTTAGCCGTCTTACAGTACACCGGCGGCACCACAGGAACCACTAAAGCCGCGATGCTAACCCACACCAACCTCGTTTCAAACGCGCTCGCTTTCGCAGCTTGGATAAAAGGCACGACAGCAAAAGAAACATTCCTAACAGCGCTGCCTCTATTCCACATTTATGGCATGACAACCAGCATGACCGTACCCATCAGTTTAGCAGCAAAAATGGTTCTAATGCCCAGATTCGAGCCAGATAAAGCCTTAGAAGCAATCCAAAAGAACAAGGTAACGGTTTTTTGTGGAGTCCCAACCATGTATTCGGTTCTATTAGCTAACCCAAAACTTGGAAAATACGATCTAACTTCTATTCGAGTATGCATTTCTGGCGCTTCCCCGTTACCGCCGCAAATCCAAAAAAACTTCATGCAAATAACAGGAGGATTCCTTGCCGAAGGCTACGGCTTAACTGAGGCGTCGCCAGTCACTCACTGCAACCCCGTGGATAGAACGATGAGAACGGTGAAAGTCGGTTCAATCGGTTTGCCCCTGCCAGATACAGACGCGCGGATAGTGGACTTAGTTACAGGCGAAAAAACGCTGGCTCAAGGCGAGACGGGCGAGCTGGCGGTGAAGGGACCACAGGTGATGAAGGGTTACTGGCGCAAGCCAAAGGAAACCGCTTTAGTCTTGCGTGATGGGTGGCTTTTCACAGGCGACATCGCACACATGGATCAGGACGGTTATTTCTATGTAACTGACCGCAAAAAAGACCTCATAAAATACAAGGACTACAGCGTTTACCCACGAGAAATCGAAGACATCCTCTACGAGCACCCAGCCGTGAAGTTATGCGTCGTCATCGGAAAACCAGATCCAGTGGCAGGCGAAGTTCCGAAAGCTTTCATAGCACTCAAAGAAGGCATGGCAGTATCGGCAGATGAAATAATGGCTTTAGTCAATGGAAAAGTTGCATCCTACAAAGCCATACGCGAAGTGGAATTCAGAAAAGAATTGCCCATTAGTTCAGCAGGCAAAGTTTTAAGGCGTTTGCTTTACGAAGAAGAGAAAACAAAAGCACACAACGCTTAACCTGTTACTGCAAATGTTTCCCTTTTCATTTCGTGCTTATCATGATTTCTGCATGAGAGGCGGCTTTCTGCTCAAGAAAAACGTCAGAACTCCCAAGCAAGTGTTTCGAAACGTATAAGAGAAAACTCTGTTTCTCAAATAGGCGAAGGTTCAATATTTGCGCGTTAGAATCAACGTAACCGGCATCGTTCAAGGTGTCGGCTTCCGCCCATTCATCTACCGCACGGCAGTAAAAAATGGCTTGGCAGGTTACGTTCGCAACAGGGGCGATGCTGGAGTAGAAATCGTTTTGGAAGGAAACGCGCAAAGCATTAAGAATTTTATGAATGACCTTACCGAGAAAAAGCCGCCTTTAGCACAAATAGACGCGGCAAAATCCACTGCGCTTTCAGGCAATAACCAATACGAAAAATTCACGATTTACAAGAGTTCAGAAGAAGCGGAACTTTCAGGCTCAATCATACCGCCAGACATCGCCATATGCGACGAGTGCCTCGCCGAACTACGAGACCCCAAAAACCCTAGGTACGAATACTTCTTTATCACGTGCACCAATTGTGGTCCACGATTCACAATCATAGAACGATTGCCATACGACCGCGAAAACACCACAATGCGAGAGTTTCCCTTGTGTGGCTACTGCCTAAAAGAATATAATGACTCCGCAAACAGACGGTTTCACGCCCAAACTGTGGCTTGCCCAGAATGTGGTCCCAAAGTGTATTTAACAACAAGAACCGGCGAGCTAATTCAGCATAAAGATCCAGTGCGCGAAGCAGGAAAACTGCTCTCCGAAGGCAACGTGATTGCGATAAAAGGCTACGGGGGTTTCCATATTGCAGCATCCACTTTGAAGGAGAAGCCCTTGACATCACTTCGACGAACGAAGCACAGAAGCGAAAAACCTTTCGCTATCATGGCAAAAAACCTAGAAGGAATAAAAAGTTTCGCCGAAGTCAGTTCGAAGGAGCAAGAATTGCTATCATCTTCCGCACGCCCAATAGTATTGCTAAACAAAAACCAAACCTACAAGCTTTCGCCGTTAGTTGCGCCGAACCTGCATAACGTTGGCGTCATGTTGCCCTACACTGGTTTGCATTACATGCTATTCGACCAAGTGAGGGACGTAGCGTTTGTGATGACAAGCGCCAACCCACCAAACCAGCCTATCGTAAAAGACAACGAAGAAGCACTCAAAACATTGGGCGGAACAGTGGATTACTTCCTGTTCCACAACCGCAAAATTGCTCACCGATGTGATGACTCAGTCATGCGTACCCATGGAAACCGTCAAGTTTTCCTTAGACGAAGTCGAGGTTACGCACCAGCGCCCATAAGACTTAAAGCCAAATCAAAACGGTGCGTCGTCGGTTTAGGCGGCGAACTAAACAATACAGCTTGCGTCTTAGTTGAGGATAAAGCCTTTATTAGCCAACACATCGGCGACGTGGAAAACGTGGAAACACGCACGTTTCTTCAACAAGCAACACATCACCTTTACCACTTAACCAACTGCCACGCTGAAACCGTAGTTTGTGACTTGCACCCAAAATTCACCACTACGGCTTTAGCTAAAGAGATGGCAGAAGCGGACGGTTCACAGCTGATTCAAGTTCAGCACCACCACGCGCACGCCGCCGCATTAATGGCTGAACATAATCTAGAAGAGGTTATCGGAATCGTCTGTGACGGATACGGTTATGGAAGTGACGGCGAGGCTTGGGGAGGTGAAATCTTATTTTGCACTCGTGAATCAGCAAAGTTTGAGCGGCTAGGGCATCTGGAATCACAGCCCTTGCTGGGCGGAGATGTAGCTAGTCGTTATCCCTTGCGTGTAGCCGTTGGAATGCTTGCGAAAGCTGGTGTAAAAGTTGAACCTTGGCTCATGCAAAATAGTGCACATTTGCAATTCGGGGAAACTGAGGCCAACTTGATTCTCGGTCAACTTGGAAGAGGCGTAGGAACGGTTGAAACTACCAGTTGCGGCAGAGTTTTGGACGCAGTTGCTGCCGTTTTAGGCGTTTGTTATGAGCGTAGTTATGAAGGTGAACCTGCAATGAAATTAGAATCAGCCGCAGTAACTGCCAAAGATACCTTGAACCTAAAGCCCATTTTGCATGGCGACATACTTGATACTACGTACATGCTAAAGTCAATCTTTGAAAAAAAAGAAAAATTATCCAAAGGCGATTTAGCTTATTCTGCACACGCTTACTTGGCAAAAGGTTTAGCTTCTTTAGCAGTAGAAAAAGCCTTGGCGCTTAGCGTTAAAGACGTTGGGTTTTCCGGTGGCGCAGCCTGCAACCAGATACTCGCTAAGGTCATGCGTAAGACAGTTGAGGATGCTGGAATGAGGTTTCTTGTTCATGAGGCTGTTCCAGCAGGTGATGGAGGAATTTCGTTCGGTCAGGCAGTTGTAGGTGGATTTTCAAGGTTTTAGACCAATCTCTTTTTATCGTCGTATAATGCGTGTTAAATAACTGATAAAATATGTGTTTGGCAATTCCCGCTCGAGTAATGAGCGTTGACGGCAGCAAAGCCAACGTAGATTTTGGTCAAGGAGTCTTAAGAGAAGTTAACACGTCTCTTGTTGAGGCTAAAGTGGGCGATTACGTTCTGGTTCACGCAGGCTACGCGATTCAAGTTATCGAAGAAAAAGAAGCTCTAGAAACCATAAGTTTATGGAATAGCATTCTCGAAGCTAGTCAAGAATAAAGCGGCAAGCTGAGCGGAAAAGCATGGCTGAAAATCTAAAGTTCAGAAGTCCCGAACTAGCGCAAAGCATAGCCTCAAAGATCAAAAGCTTGGCTCCTAAAGTTGGGAAAATAAAAATCTGCCATGTCTGTGGAACCCATGAGTGGACTATAACGCATTATGGCTTGCGTAGCCTCCTGCCGATGAACGTTGAGGTTATTGCTGGTCCAGGTTGCCCTGTATGTATAGTGCCTGCGGCTGAGATTGATGAGGCTGTGCTACTAGCGCAAAAAGGTATCGTGGTAACGTGCTTCGGTGACGTGTTGCGTGTGCCCGGCAGTCAATCTTCGCTTTTGGAGGCCAAAGCAGGTGGTGCTGATGTGCGAATTGTCTATGCGGTTTCAGACGCGGTTGAAATGGCTAAGCGTGAGCCTGAGAAGCAGTTTGCGTTTTTTGCGGTTGGTTTTGAAACCACTGCTCCCTCAACGGCTGTTGAAGCGCTTGGCGACTTGCCTAAGAACTTCAGTTTTCTGGTGTCGCATCGTTTGATTCCTCCTGCAATGGAGTTGCTACTCGGCGTGGGCGACTTGCAGATTGACGGTTTCATTGCGCCTGGGCATGTAAGCGCGATTATTGGTTTGAAGCCTTACGAGTTGTTTCCTAGGGTTTATCGTATGCCAACGGTTGTTGCAGGTTTTGAACCAATTGATGTTTTGATGGCAATTTATATGATTCTAAAACAGAACAGCGAAGGCACGGCAAGGCTGGAGAATGAGTATTCGCGTGTGGTTAAGCCTGAAGGTAACCCTCGGGCGCTGGAAATGATGAGTAAAGCATTCACTGTTACAGGTGGGAACTGGCGTGGTATCGGTAGGCTTCCAGACTCAGCGTTGCAGTTGCGTGAGACGCTTGCCGATTATGATGCAAGGTTAAAGTTTGGGGTTCATGTGGAGCAAGGAAAAGATATCCTGCTTGGCTGCGAATGCCACCTTGTAATCATAGGCAAAATCAAACCCGACGAATGCCCCATGTTCATGAAAGCTTGTACGCCTGCAAAACCTGTTGGCGCATGTATGGTTAGCAATGAAGGCACTTGTAGGGTTTGGGCAAAAAATGCAGCTATCCAAGCTCAATCTTAGCAAATTCTTGGCACTGGGTCGCCCACAGGTCTCGCGATTATTCTTTTTCCGCCAACTGTCGTTTGCATAGCTACGCCTTTGAATTGTGTTGTGGCTTCGCCGATTATTTGAGCATTTTTGCCTTCTTCGGTCTGTTTTAAAAATGCTAAGGCTTGCTCAGCTTTTTCGGGAACTATGCCGATTATGATTTTTCCCTCGTTTCCAACTTCCAGCGGATCTAAGCCGAGCATTTCGCACGCAGTTCGCACGTCTTCTCGAATGGGAACTTTGTCTTCGTTGATAAGTATACCGACCTTGGATTTTTCAGTCCACTCATTAAGCGCATCAGCTAAGCCTCCTCTGGTTGGATCTTTCATGGCGACTACTCCGCCGACCTCACCCAAGAGCCTTTGAATCATGCGGTTAAGTGGTTTCACGTCTGATCGTATTTCGCTTCCAAATTTCAATCCCTGCTGAGCGGATAACACAGCCAATCCGTGGTCGCCGATGGTGCCTGACAGAATGACTTTGTCCCCGGCGACAAGGTTCGAGTCTAGCGTCCAGCGAGCAGTAAGATTTCGGTACAGCCTAGCCACTTGCAGGTCGCTGTCTAAGGCTGGCGTTCTTCTGCCGATGCCTGAAACATTCATGACGCAACCGCCTAAACTGCCTTTCTCTACCACCTTCGTGTCACCTGTAACGATGCCAACACCTGCTTCAACACAAGCTTGTCGCATACTCGCCAAAATTCTTTCCAAATCCTCCAGAAGTAAGCCCTCTTCCAAGATGAATCCGCAAGCCAACGCGTAAGGCTCAGCGCCCATAGCTGAAATATCATTAACCGTGCCCGAGATTGCTAAGCGTCCGATGTCTCCGCCGGGGAAAAAGATTGGTTTAACTGCGTGAGAATCACTTTTAAACACAATATCACCGATAACTGCAGCATCATCCATGGCTTCCAATGGCACTTCGGCAACGTTGCCTAAACCGCGAAAATACTTCACCATATAGTTCTTGACTAAGTCATGCATGACTGTGCCGCCAGCGCCATGCAACATGGTAATCTTTTCACTTTTGCTTGACATCCCGGTTGCTTCCTAATCTAATAAATGTAATACCAATTACTTTAAGAACTAAAACATAAACAAATCGCAGGTATAAGAAGAATCTAATTTAATAATATTCTCATTAGACTCTTTTTTCTTTAATGAAAAAAATAACAGAGTGACCAACTGAAGCATCACATTATCTAATGGCCACTAAAAATACCCAAATTTACAAAATATAACAGGCGTTCTTGGAAAAACTATAAATGCTTAAACGCAATCCCAAAATTATACACCTCACGAATCGAAATTCATCCCTTTAGCAGGGAACTTAACTAGTCAGTTTAGACTAAAACTTAGTTATGATACGGAAAGCCATATAAATTGCTTTTACGTGTTTGAATGCGCATCGGAGATATAAAAATGCCAAAATGGGGATACTCAATAATCGAAGAAATGCTTAATCCAGAAAAAACAGCGAAAGCCAGCGGAAGAGAACTTAAAGTATCCCATAAAGCATCAAGAGAAGTCTGCAAAGCACTCAAAGGAATGATGCTAAACGATGCAAAACAGTACTTACGGGATGTTGCAGCCAAAAAGAAGGCTGTGCCCTACACAAGGTATAACAAAAAATTGCCCCATAGACGTGGGCTTACAAAAACTTTTGCTGGAAGGTATCCCATTAAAGCATCTCAACAAATTTTAGACGTTCTAGAATCAGCGCAATCAAACGCTGAAAACAAAGGTTTAGACGTAGACCGCTTACGCATAATTCACGCGGCAGCGTATCAGGGCATCAAACTTAAACGTTACACGCCAAGAGCGCACGGCAGAGCTTCACCAAAATACGACACAACAACGCACGTCGAAATAGTTCTAGACGAGAAACCTACCCAAGGAGAGCAGTAAATGAGTATCGTCAAACGTTTTATAACAGAATCAATCAAAAGAACAGAAATAGACGAATTTTTGCAAAAAAAACTTGATAGAGCCGGATATGGCGGAGTAAACATTTCTAAAACCCCGCTTGGTACTCATGTCGTAATTTATGCCATGCGTCCCGGCTTAGTCATCGGCAGAGGTGGAGAAACAATAAAAGAACTTGCCTCAGCCCTGGAACAAAACTTTAAGGTTTCTAATCCTCAAATTTCAGTTTCAGAAATTGAAGTTCCAGAATTTAACGCTTACGTAGTTGCATCCAGAGTTGCCTCAGCACTTCAGCGTGGCGTTCACTTTAGACGCGCTGGTTTTTGGGCGTTAAACCAAGTCATGGATGCAGGTGCCCTTGGCGCTGAAATAGTTATAAGCGGAAAACTTCGCACAGAACGAGCACGATTTGAAAAGTTCCGAGCTGGATACTTCCCAAGATGCGGAGAACCAGCTTTACGGGCCATGAAAAAAGCTGAAGCTCATGTTCAACTTAAACCAGGTATAATAGGCGTAAGAGTAAAAATTATGCCGCCAGACGCATATTTCCCTGATAGGGTTAAAATCCTCGATGCATTACCCGCAGAAGAAAAAATAGTTGTTCCAGAGCAAACGCAAGCCAAGCCACACGCGCAAGCGCCACCTCAAGCGGAAGAAGTTTCCCTGCCAGAGCCTGAAGCAGAAGTACAAGCAACAGAAGTTGAAGACGAACCAAAAGAGGAGGCAAAGAAGTAAATGGCAATAATACGATTTAAAGAGATCGTCAGTATGTCTTCTGAGGATAGAGTAAATAAACTTGTAGATTTACGTGCAGAACTAGCCCGCATTAAGACCATGGTTAAGGCAGGCGGCTCAGTTGAAAACCCAACAAAAATAAGGGAACTACGCAAAACAATCGCTCAAATACTAACCGTTGAGAACGAGAATAAATTAGGCATTAGGAAAGCAGCAGGGGAACCAGAGAAAAAACAAAAGAAAAAAGCTGAGACGCCAGCAAAGAAGCCTAAGGCTAAAAAAGAAACCGAGGAGACAACTTCCCAATGAAAGTAACACCAGACATTATTTGTTATGAATTTATTGGGACTGAAGGCAAAGTCGCCAAAAGCCCTCATGAAGGTTATGTTGGTTTAGGCGGCAAAGTCACAGGCGAAACAAGAAATACCTTCACTTTTCTAAGGGGTGGCAAGGCGAAGAGTGTGATTAAAGAATCAGCCGTTTTCAACTTTAAGTTTGATGATGGCACAGTTGTAGAGATCGACGGTAAACTTTTAGTCGGCAGACCTGAGGACCGACTTAAGAAAAGCATCAAGAGGTTATGGTAATGTCTCTAAATTTCAAACAACCGAAAAAAACATGCGATGATCGAAACTGTCCATTTCACGGAACTCTTGCAATAAGAGGACGCGTACTTGACGGGATAGTCCACACAGCCAAAATGGATAAAACCGTCATAGTTGACAGAGAATTCTTACAGTTTTCTTCCAAATTCCAAAGGTACGAACGAAGACACGGTCACATCCCATCTCACAACCCACCATGCATTGATGTTAAAGAAGGCGACAGAGTGAGAATCGCCGAGTGTAGACCAGTAAGCAAAACCGTGTCCTTTGTTGTAGTTGAAAAATTAGGCGAGGAGAAGTAGAATGGCCGCGAAGGCAAAACAGAGAGCACTTGTAGCAAAAGGTATGCTTTCACACGGACAAAAAATTAGCCGTGGCCTTTTATCAGGTTCAGAATTAAGATGCGCCGACAACACGGGTGCAAGAGTACTGCGTTTGATTCAAGCTATGGGCTATAAAGGTCGACTGCGACGTTACCCATCTGCCACTGTTGGCGATAAAGTAACTGTTTCTGTTAGGCAAGGGTCGCCTGACATGAGGAAAAAGATTTTTCAAGCAGTAATTGTTCGTCAAAGAAAAACCTTTAGACGTGTTGACGGAGTTTGGGTTCAGTTTGAAGACAACGCGGCAGTAATTATTACTCCTGATGGTGAAATGAAAGGTTCAGAAATAAGAGGTCCAGTAGCCAGAGAGGCAGCCGAAAGATGGCCAAGAATTGCAAGTGCCTCAAGCATAATAGTATAGGTGAAGATAATGCAAGAGACTAAACGAGTAAAAAATCCGAGTAAACAGCGAAAAAGGCTTTTTAACGCTCCGGCTCACGTGCGCCACAAGCTTATGGCGGCTCCATTGTCAAACGAGCTTGTTGCTTCAAGAGGCGTAAAAACTCTTCCAGTCCGAAAGGGCGATACAGTCCGCATTCAACGCGGAGATAACAAGGGCTTTGAAGGCAAAGTTTCACGCGTTGCACTAAAAGAATATCACATCTATATTGAAGGATTAACACGTGAGAAAGTTGATGGAACAAACATTTTCCTTCCAGTGCACCCATCCAAAGTTATGATAAGAAGCCTCAACCTCGACGATAAATGGCGAAAAGCGATCCTTGAAAGAAAGAAGGAAAAAG
Source organism: Bathyarchaeia archaeon (assembly GCA_050013315.1). Lineage (GTDB taxonomy): Archaea > Thermoproteota > Bathyarchaeia > Bathyarchaeales > Bathycorpusculaceae > Bathycorpusculum. Next base: position 26,493 of record JBEKFM010000015.1, on the reverse strand, counting down.
AAAAACCAGAGAAAGAAGAAAAAGTAAAAGTAAAACCGGCAAAGAAACCTGAAAAGGTTCCTGAAAAGCCGAAAGTTGAGGCTGAAGAAGTCAAAGAGGAAAAACCTGTAGAAGTACCGCCAGTCGTAGAAAAAGTAGTATCAGAAGCTGCAAAAGAAAAAGTACTCGAGGAAAAAGTTCCAGAAAAAATGGCGGAGAAGGCACCTGAAAAAGCCCCAGCAGCAAAGAAAGCAGCAGCAAGGAAGCCTGCAGCAAAGAAACCTGTCGCTAAAAAAGAAGCAGCTTCAGAGAAAAAGAAACTGGCCAAGAAAGAAACACCGGCAGTAAAGGAAAAGATACCTGCTAAAAGAACAGCTAAACCAAGGGCAACCGGCGAAAAACCAGCCTTATCAAAGAAAGCACCAGCAAAAGAAACGGTAGCTAAAAAAACGGCGCCTAAGCCTCGTGGTAAACGTAAAGCCTCTGAACAAACTGAAGGAGGACAATAATTTTGGGTAAAAAAGGAAAAACAGCAAGACTGAAACGTAAACCAGCTCCAAGGTTCTGGCCAATTCACAGAAAAGAGTTACCTTGGATAGTGAAGCCTTCATCTGGCTCGCATTCACTCCAGAACTGTCTACCATTAACACTCATTCTTCGAGATATTCTCGGCATTGCACAAACAAGGAAAGAAGCCAAAATGATACTTGCTCAAGGTAAAGTACAAGTTGATGGAATAGTTAGGCGAAAAGATGATTTTCCTGTGGGTTTGATGGATGTTATCTCCATGCCTGAAATTAACAAGCATTACCGTGTAATGCCCTCCCACAAAGGACTATTTTTGAATCCTATAAACAGGGAAGAAGCAAACTTCAAGATAGTCCGCGTAGAAGATAAAACCACTGTCAAAAACGGCATACAAATTGCTCTCCATGACGGCTCAAACATGCTCATAAAAACAGCGGACCCGAAAAATCCAAAAGAAGTCACTTTTGACACATTTGACATTCTAAAAATCACCTTTCCAGAAAAACAAGTAGCTCTTAGCTTGAAAACCAAGGAAGGAAATCTTGCAGTGATCACTGGAGGAAAAAACGACGGCAAGCAAGGCAAAATAGTGGAAATAGAAAAGACTGAGGCGAAAAAACGACGGCAAGCCCTAGTAGTCATTGAAGATGCCCAAGGCGTTCGTTACCAAACAATCTTAGACTTTGTATTTTCAATAGGTGAAACTGAGCCGCTCATATGTTTACCGGAGGCATCTGCAGTTGTCTGAGCTAGAAGCCATAGTCAAGAAATGGGAAGAGCATCCAATGCTTAAGCCCAGAATCGAAAAAGTTGTGGTGAACCTTAACGTTGGAAAATCAGGAGAACCCCTCGAAAAAGCAAACACAGTACTCAAAGAAATTACAAATCAAACGCCTGTAAAGAAAAAAGCCAAAAAAACAATCCGAGACTTTGGTATACGAGAAGGAGAATCAATCGCCGTTGTTGTAACATTGCGAAAGCAAAAAGCAGTTGAATTCCTAAAGAAGGTGTTACCTGTCGTTGATAACAAGATTTCAAAGTCTTCCTTTGATGCACATGGCAACTTTGCTTTCGGACTTAAAGAACACATTGAAATTCCAGGCGTAAAATATGACCCTGAAATAGGAATCTTTGGAATGGATATTTGCGTCTCCGTTAATCGTCCAGGGCAACGAGTGAAAATTCGAAGAAAAGAAAAAAAACACATTGGTGCTAAGCACATGTTAACACCTGAAGAATCAATAATTTTCGTCAGACAAACGTTAGGAGTCGAAATAGTATAAAACAGAGGATGAATTTATGGGAAAACAGCAATTGAAGAAAGCACGAAAATACGGCAAAGGCTCACGCCCATGTGTCAGATGCGGATCTTATGGGCCAGTTATTCGACGTTACAATTTATATCTATGTAGGCACTGTTTTAGAGAAGCAGCCCCAAAACTTGGGTTCAAAAAATATGAGTAGGAGCTGAAAAAGCTATGGATACTTTAACGAATGGTTTGATAACCATCATAAACAACGAAATGCGAAATAAACGTGAATGTATAATTAGCCCTGCCTCTAAACTTTTGGGGCGAGTCCTACGCATAATGCAGCTGAACGGCTACATAGGCGAATTCGAGTTTATTGATGATGGGCGCTCTGGAAAATTCAAAGTTCAACTATTAGGCAGAATAAACAAGTGTGGACCAATTAAACCACGCTTCCCAGTTAAAGTTGGCGAGTTTGAAGATTGGGAAAAGAAGTTCTTGCCATCCAGAGATGTAGGTATAATGGTTGTTTCCACTTCAAAAGGCGTAATAGCACACAAGGATACTGAAGAAAAGAATATTGGAGGAAGGCTGTTAGCCTTTGTGTATTAGGAGTGTAATTCATGCGGCTCCCAGAAATATCTAAAACTATTCAGGTTCCTGATAACGTAGACGTTAGCCTAGAAGGCAAAATAGTCAACGTTAAGGGTGCAAAAGGGTCGTTAACACGCGACTTTTCCTTTGTTCAGATCGCAATAGAGGGTGAGGGCAAAAATATTCGTGTTTGGGCAAAGTGGCCACGCAAGAAGGAAGCCGCTCTTGTAGGAACAATATACTCACATATTCAAAATATGATTACTGGAGTAACTAAAGGCTATTCATACAAGCTAAAAATCGTGTTCTCACACTTCCCAATCTCAGTCAAACTTCAAGACAAATCTATTTTGATTGAAAACTTTACAGGTGAACGAAGAGCACGCAGAGTAAAAGTAATCGGCGACGTCGAAGTAAAAATTGAAGCCGAAGACATCATTGTTGAAGGCGCAAACTTGGAAGATGTAAGCCAAACCGCGGCCAATATTGAGCAAGCTACAAGGGTAAGAAGAAAAGATCCACGGGTTTTCCTTGACGGCATATACGTGTATGAAAGAAACGAAGGAATTGCCTAATGACTGAAAAGAAACCATCACCATCACGAAAAGCACTCAAAGTTAGAGCCCGCGCTAAAAACCAGAAACCAAAATTTATAAGATCAGAAAGCTGGCGGTATTCAAGGTTCAGCTTGAGTTGGCGAAGACCCCGAGGATTAGATAATAAGATTAGACGAAAAATCAAGGGTTGGCCTGCTGGCGTAAGCGTTGGCTATAAGGGACCAAAAATCGCCAGAGGTTTGCATCCATCAGGATACAGGGAAGTAATAGTTTACAATGCACAGGGTCTATCCGCAATTGACCCTAATACCCAAGCCGTCCGCGTAGCACACACAGTAGGTAAAAGAAAGCGTGCGTTAATTATTGCGGAAGCCAAGAGACTTAACGTCAAAATTTTAAACATCAAGGTTTCACCAGAAACCGAAGAGAAGAAAGAGGAAACAGCTGAAGGCGAGGAGCAGGCGGAAGAAGGGAAAGAACAAGAGGTCAAGAAAGAAGAGAAGCCTAAGAAAGAAAAGGCATCAAAGAAAACTAAACCTAAACCAAAGAAGGGAAAAGAAAAACAATGACAGACCTAAGTAGCCAGAGACGTTTAGCGTCTCAAATCTTAAAGATTGGGCAAAATCGCGTGTGGATCGACCCCGAACGGATGGATGATGTTGAAGGTGCCATTACGCGTGAAGAAGTCAGAAAGCTAATTCATGAGAAAGTCATCGTTACTTTGCCTGAAAAAGGCGTAAGCAGATCTAGAGCAAAAATTATCCGAGAGAAAAAGCGTAAGGGGAGGCGAAGTGGTCCCGGTAGCATTACTGGTGCCGGCTACGCGAAGGTTACCCAAAAGGAAGCTTGGATGATAAAGATCCGCTCTCTAAGACGCAAGCTTCGTGAGTTGAAGGCGAGCAGAATCATAACTGAAAGCACCTACAGTCAGTATTACAGGATGGCTGGCAGCGGCAGATTTGAATCTATAGCCGAATTGGAGCGTAACTTAAAAGCTAACGATTTATGGAGGAAACGTTAAGATGGCAAAAAGCAGCAATTACCGCGTACAATTAAGACGCAGACGCGAAGGAAAAACTGATTATCAAGCGCGAAAGGCTCTTGTTATTTCTGGGCGACCTCGTCTCGTTACTCGAGCGTCATTAAAGAATGTCACAGTGCAAATAATAGTTGCTAAACCGCATGGTGATGAAGTTTTATCTTCGGCAAACAGTCGCGAACTAATCAAGAATTACGGTTGGAAGAGTCCAACTGGCAATGTTCCCGCAGCTTACCTCACTGGTTTACTTTGCGGCTTAAAGGCGAAAGCCAAAGGCGTTGAAGGGGCTATTTTAGATATTGGCTTAGTTTCTCCCACAAAGGGCTCAAAAATCTTCGCTGTTCTAAGCGGAGTTTTGGATGCTGGTGTGGATGTTCCTCACAGTGAAGAGAAGATTGTTAAAGAACGTATGAAAGGCGAGCACATCGCCAAGTACGCAAAAAGCTTAGGAACTGGTTCTGAAGAGTACTCTTCCAAATTCTCTAAGTACACAGCGCAAGGTGTTGCACCTGAAAAAATCCTTGACCAATTCACTAAGGTTAAGGCTGAAATTACGGCTTCATTTAAGAAAGGTGGAAAGAAAGCATGAGTCGAATGGAAAGTGAAAGAAAAACAGCTAATTTAGAGGAGTGGGTTCCCAAAACCCGTTTGGGAAAGATGATTCAAGAAGGAAAAATAACCACTATTGAAGATGTCTTTCTAAGCGGCATAAAGATTTCAGAACCCCAAATTGTTGACGCGCTAGTTCCCGACCTTCAAGAAGAAGTCATAAACGTTAACCTAGTTCAGAAACAAACTGACGCTGGCGAAAAGTCCCGTTTCAAAGCAATAGTTGCCGTTGGGAACAGAGATGGCTACATCGGCTTAGGTTCAGGAAAAGCCAGCCAAGTGCGAAACGCCATTGAGAAGGCTGCCGTGAATGCTCGCTTAAACATTATTCCAGTAAAACGCGGATGTGGAAGTTGGGAGTGTGGTTGCGGTAAACCTCATTCAGTTCCATTTCAAGTTGAAGGAAAATGTGGTGGCGTACGAGTTGTTATTGTTCCAGGACCCAGAGGCTTAGGCTTAGTTTCAAGCGAAGTTGCCAAAGTTATCTTAGGCTTAGCCGGAGTAAAGGATCTGTGGATGAGAAGCTACGGTTCAACAAGAACAGTACCGTCTTACGCATGCGCAATCTTTGACGGTTTACGAAAGACCTATAATTTGATTACTCAGGTAGACTGGGTGAAATAAATGGCACAGAAAACTGAAGAATGCAAGTGTATCGTCGTTGTTAAGATTCGAGGAACTGTTAGTGCCCAGCGGGAAACACGAGAAACCCTTGACTTCCTGCACTTAGTGCACACTAACCATGCAGTGCTAATTGATAGCCGACCTGCTTATAAGGGAATGTTGCAGCGCGTAAACAGTTACGTTACTTGGGGAGAGCCCTCGAAAGAGACCATCGTTATGATGCTTCAGAAACGCGCAAGGTTGGCAGGCGACAAAAAACTAACCAACGAATACATCAAGAAAGCAGGCTACAAATCCATTGATGACCTTGCAGAAGCCATAATGAACTGCAAAGTTCAATTCCAGAAACTTCCAGAAATGCAACCACGTTTCAAGTTGCATCCGCCTAGTAAAGGCTACAAGGGCAAAACAAAGAGAGGCTTCAAGGCAGGCGGCGAAGCAGGTTACCGTGGTGAAGCAATAAACGAACTATTAAAACGCATGGTCTAAAGCCGCTTTTTTCATCATTTTTTGTTTGTCTTAACTTTTTTGAAACTTAAATTAAGTTGTGGATTTCAATTTGTTTGTTTAAAGTTATTTCTTGTTTTCTTATGATGATTGTTAGGTTTGTTAGAAGGCGGACAGAACAGATGGCCTGGTGAGATGGAAGCGGAAGTTTCCTTAGCTTTTGGCTCTTTTATACAGAAGTAGGCATAAGCCGCTCTGAGGACTTGAGTTCCAACTTAAAAATAAGTAGTTAATCATCATTTTCATAGGCAAACTGGTTAAGAGCTTACGTGTGTTTTCTCACAGTTTTGTGCGATACGTTTTATAGTTAGGATGAAGAAATTCGTTAGTCAATTGGAGGGGGAAAGACGCACGAGTGCGAAATGGCGTAGAAGCACAAAAAACCGTAAATGGCTAGATTTTAACCACTCACTAATGAAAACTAAAAAACAAAGAATACCGCAACGGGAACACACCTGCGTAAAATCAATATCCGTCCCCTCAAGCTTCCGCACATCCAAAAGCTATGCTAAACGCAAATTCCAAGAACCCAAACCATTGATCGACATATTCCAGGAAAGCAATTACATAACAATCGTGGCCGAGATCGCGGGCTTTAATAAGGAAACCCTTAAAATTCATGTGAAAAATCAAAAACTCACCCTCTCAGCAAAATCAAAGGATCGCAGATACTATAAAAGTTTAAATCTACCGAAGGTAGTGATTCCAGACGTTATGTACACCAAATTCAAGAATGGTGTGCTGGAAATTAAATTAAAAAAGGCTGAAACAACAATAAATAAAGAAGCTGACCAAAATGCCGCATAAATTAAGAAAGATAAGAAAAATGAGAGGCTCAAGAACACAAGGCTACGGAAGGATAGGTCAACACCGAGATTCAGGCTCCAAGGGACATAGAAAAGTTGGACGACACAAACACTTGTGGAGCTATGTTGTGACTAGTGAACCTGACTACTTTGGCAAACAAGGCTTTACTTCACCCCAAAGTCTTCACCGTCAGGAAAACACAATAAACCTCAAAAAACTTGAGGAAATAGCACAAACAAGTCTGCAAGAAAAGCCACAAATCAACTTAACAGCGTTAGGCTACACAAAACTTTTAGGCACAGGAAAAATCACAAAACCCATAACCATACAAGTGCCTTCGTACTCAAAATCAGCGGCCGAAAAAATCAAAAAAGCAGGCGGAGAAATTATAAGCTCCCAAGCCACCGGAGAGTAACGCTGATAAATGCCTGGAAGATTTCTCAGCCTCTTCAAACCTATAGGAAGAGTTTTACCCGAAATAAAAAAGCCCGAACGGAAGGTAAACTTTAACGAGAAAATCTTCTGGACCGCACTTGTATTAATTATTTACTTGGTAATGGCTGAAATTCCACTTTACGGAGTTTCAGCATCAGCAGCGAGCTCGTTTAGTTCATTAAGAGTTATTTTTGCTTCGAACAATGGAACGTTGATGCAGTTGGGTATTGGACCCATTGTTACGGCTGGTTTGATTTTGCAGCTACTCGCTGGTTCCTCTATTATTGAGTGCGACATGTCGAATCCGGAGGATAGGGGGTTGTTTACTTCTGCAAGCAAAGTGTTCACTATTGTTCTAACTGGTATTCAGGCTGCAGCGTACATTATAAGCGGCATGTTTGGTACTAACCTTGCTGGTTCCGTGACATTGGTTATTTTCTTGGAACTTATTAGTGCTGGAGTAATTGTTATGTTAATGGATGAGCTTGTTCAGAAGGGCTGGGGCCTAGGCAGTGGCATTAGCTTATTTATTATGGCTGGCGTTGCCCAGAGTATTCTCTGGGACACATTTTCGCCGACTAACGGTTTGTTTGTTGGTTCTCTTTCAGCTTATCTAGGTCATGGGCAAACGTTGGTAAATTGGGTGGTTGGTTCTAGTTCTGGAGTTTATCCATCTTTGATTGGGTTCTTTGCTACTATTGGAGCCTTTTTGATAGTTATTTATTTGAATGGAATTAGAATTGAGCTTCCAATGAGTTATGCAGGTTACAAAGGGTTCAGAAGCAAGTATCCAATTAAATTGTTGTACGTTTCTAACCTTCCAGTTATATTTGCGTCAGCGTTGTTTGCAAACGTTTATTTCTTTACGCAATTGCTTTGGAGTACTCAAGGGCGTCCTGCTCCTGGGACAAATCTTCTGTTCCGGATAATAGGCGATTTTAACATAACCACTTCAGGTACAGGTGCTAGTGCTTCTACGAGTGTTCAACCCGTAGGCGGTCTTGCTTATCTCGTTACCGCGCCGAGCAACATTCAACGAGTTGCGCTTGACCCGTTGAGAGCTGCTGTTTACTTGGGTATTCTTGTGGCTTTCTGCGCTGTTTTCTCGCTGATTTGGCTTGAGGTCGGTGGTTTGGGCCCCTCAAAAGTTGCGCAACAGCTTATGGATAGTGGCATGCAAATTCCTGGTTACCGTAGGTCAGGAAGACCCATAGAATCTGTCCTTAAACGTTATATTCCTGTAGTTACAGTTCTCGGAGGAATCATTGTTGGACTTGTGGCTGGGTTTGCCGATTTCTTTGGCACCTTCGGTACGGGCACAGGGATCTTGCTGTCGGTGGGTATCATTTATCAGTATTATGAGTTGTTAATGCGTGAGAGAGCAGCCGAGATGTTCCCTGCCTTCAGAAGAATCCTCGGAGAGTAAGCTTAACAAGTTTGCTTGACTAACCTTCAGTCTCTTATCTAATTGACCTTATTCTCTTCCCTAACGAAAGACCGCGACTCTGAAGCCAGAGACTAATCCTTAACTTGTTTATCCTCTTATGCCGCGTTTTGCTGTCGTCAATCAATTGAAAAGAACAACACTTTGTTTTTGTTGTTTTTTTGTTCAAGTTGTTTTGGGTTGCTTTTTCAAGTTTGAGCCTAAATCGGTTGCAGGTTGCGTATTAGAATGTCCTAGAATGTCCTAGCGTGTCCTAGAATGTCCCGAAAAGTATTGGAAAGGGTTAGGTTTAGTTTGCCGTTAACACAAAGTGTTGCTTTCAAAACGATGTTACAGAAGAAAAATCTTCTACAGGTTCCTCTGCATTTGCGGTAGCAGTGTAGGCTGTAATCGTTCGAAGTCTCAAAAGTCACCGTGGGCGGCTCGTGCTCGCAATTTCAACGGCGAGGAATATTCCTAATAAACTTAGGCAATGCTAGAGAAAACTTTTCCTTAACAAGTTATGGCGTTAAGAAGCAAAAACGGTTATTAACAAGGAAACATGATACGCATACGGATAGAGTGTAAGAGGAAAAACGCGATGTCTCTAGTAGTCACATCATTGCCTTTGGCAACGATAATAATCATGGTTATCTCAGCTGCCATTGCATTCCTAAACACTGGAATAAACAGGTTTCTAATCAACTATTTTGTAGGCTGGGAACAATACCGAGTAATGCAGAAAGAAATGGCTGAATACCGGTCAGAAACCATGGCTGCGATGCGAGCCAACGATAAAAAGCAAGTTGAAAAACTCAAAAAACGAGAATCGCAAATAAAAAACATGCAAACAAAAATGTTAAAGCCCCAGATGGTCCAGTTTGGAATATCTTTTGTTTACTTAATTGTATGGTTTTTGGTATTAACCCCGACGTTTGGACCCAGGCCGATGGCTTACATACCGGGCATTGGTACGATTGCCAATGCACATCTTGTTGTTAACGGAGTTACTGCAAAAACTGCAATTCTTAACGCGATTCCTGTGTTCTATTGGTATCCCATTTGCTCGCTGTTCTTCGGGTTGCTTTCATCACGCATAATAGGCATAATGCCCATCGAAACTTGAAAGACAAAACGACGGTGGCGCTAAATGGCTAAAAACACAGAATTACGTTTTTCTGAGAAAAAAATAGTAATCTGTATTTCAGGAATGGCTGGAACAGGAAAAAGCACCTTATCTAAAAAACTTGCTCAAAAATATAACCTAAACTGTTACTCCGGCGGCGACGCACTTAAAGAACTCGCGAAGGCAGAAGGCTATGACGCGTCGAGTCAAGGTTGGTGGGAGAGCCCAGAAGGCTTAAATTTTCTCAAGGAAAGAGCAAATTACCCTAAATTTGATGAAACCGTCGATGCAAAGCTCTTAGAATATGCACAACAAGGAAATGTCCTTTTAGACAGTTGGACCATGCCCTGGCTGCTTAAAGAGGGCTTTAAGATTTGGTTGATGGCTTCAATCGAGAAGAGAGCGAGAAGAGTTGCCGAACGAGACAACATGACTGTCAACGAAGCATTCAAAGTGTTGGAAGAAAAAGAATCTCGCACAAAGGCAATTTACAAAAAGCTTTACGGTTTTGCTTTAGGCGAGGATTTTGCACCGTTTGATTTGGTTTTAGACACGGACAATTTGAACGCAGAAGAGGTTTTTGTGGTTCTTTGCAGGGTAATAGATAATGTGGTTCTTTCGATTCCTAGTGCCCAAAGCTGAATGGAATTTTTTTTGATAGTAATGTTAAAGACCACTTAAAATCGCAAACCAACAATTATGCTCCTATTTATACAACAGCAAATTTAAAGATGTAAGACCTAGACTGATAAATGGGTGACATCTGGAAAACAAGACCCCGTACTCTTAAAATTAATTTAGCAAACATTGTAGCGGAGCAGAAATTTGACGGTTAATCAACAATAAAATTGCCAGTTTCCTATATTTTTATTTCAAACTTGGAACCTTAGTCTTTTTTGAACAGCAACTTTGCGTTTTTCCACTGTTCAAAAGCTACCGATAAATGACCTCGTGGGCTTCCTTGAACAGAATAGAAAACATAACACAGGTAGTTGCATTTGGTGCATTCGGAGTTGGTTTCGCGTAGTTTTTTGAATTCTTGGCTTTTCCATATTTCTGGCAAATCAAATATGGAACCCGCATAATTGTCGCTATGGCACCCTGCAACTCTGCCTAGATGGTCAACGACTAGGAAGTTACTTAGTGCCTGGCATTTCCATGTTCTCTTATCCTCCTCATAGAGGCTTCTTACTGTTTTTAGAAGTTTGTTTGTCATGAGAATTTTACTATTTTTCTTTTTCATTTCAATCAGAGAATCGCAAAGCTTGATCATGGCTTGCTTATCCTTTATCACGAACTCCTCGTTTTCTTTGCCAATCCTGAAGAGTTGTTTTTCGTCCACCGAAACGTCATACGAGTAAAGACAGTACCAGACGGGAATTCCTTTCTTAGTGAAATAGTTAGTTATGTCAATTATTTCATAGAGGTTCTTTTGTGAAATTGTCGGCGTGACGCTAACGTTTATTCCTTCATTGTGAAGTATTTCTACGGTTTCCATTGCTTTTTTCCAAGCGCCTGGTACAGCTTTTATGTAATCGTTTTTTGCTTCATCTAAGCTATCTATTGAAATTGCTACGAAATCCACATTTCGCAGGGCATCGATTTTTTTGGATGCTATGCTTCCGTTATCACAAATTGTTGTGACAAAAAGTTTTGAGGCGTAATTAATTATCTCGCCGATGTCATCCCTTAGCAGTGGGTCTCCGCCTGACAATACAAGTTCAACTATGCCTAGTTTTTTTAGAATATCTAATCCTTTTTTTATGTCATCGGTTGAAAGTTCTCTTTCGTCCTGTTCCTTCCAGACACTGCAACCTATGCAGCGGAAGTTACATTTTCTATTGACTAACCATTGAGCATGATGAGGCTTACCGGGAGCAAGTGAACGTGTCGCTATAGATGCCGCTTTCTTGATACCCATCGTCAAACAAGTGTCACTTGCCGCTTCATTGATATTAGAGTACTTCAGATCGGAACTATAAAAACAATTATCTACATTTATACTGCATACCACTTTGTTTTGTCATACATTTGTATCCTTTTTCCGTTGAAATTTCTTTCATCGTATTATCCAGTTAGCTTTACTACTCGCCTCCTCTCTTCATATATAGTAACGTTTGTTTCCTACGTCCTCATCTTTGAATCGAATCGCATGGATGTGCTTCATTGTACTCAAGATGCACTCCTTAATTTCTTCTGCGGAAAGCTTATAATTCGAGATGGCAAAACAACTAGTTAGGACTGACTACGTCTAGTCAAGAAAGCATTTTTGCATTATTTGGGAGGGTCTGAGGAGTGTTAGCTGGTTTCTGGGAGCACGTGAAAGAGTTAAAGCAAAGACTCAAAGTTATTTTCATTGTTCTGATTGCCGCAACCGCTTTTTTTGCGCTTTTTCCTTCCAACCCCGCAGAAATGTTTACGGCTAGATTTTGGATGACGGGAATGTATGCACCTGTTGTGTCTCTGATTTTAAACTGGATTAGGAATTTTGTTGCACCTAGAGGGTTGGAGATTATCAGTTTAGAGATTGGAGCGCCGTTTGAAATTTATTTCTTGGCTTCTATAGTTTTTGGGTTATTGGTAAGCTCGCCTGTTATGGCGTATGAAATCTACAAGTTTGTTGATCCAGCGTTGCATCCTCATGAGCGCAAGTTCGTTTATCGATTTGTTCTCGGGTTCACTGGTCTATTCATTGCTGGCGGGCTATTTGGATTGTTTATTTTATCGCCGTTCATTGTTTATACGGTGATTTTGTTTTCCCAAGTTGTGAGTGCGTTGCCGGTTCTCTCAGTCTCGGATTTCTACTCTATGATTCTAACCATAATAGGTTTGACTGGATTCGGCTTCACCGTTCCAGAAATTTTCGTTCTGTTGGTTAAGTTTGGTGTCGTAAAAACCAACATCATCGCAAAAAACAGAGTTTGGTTTTACTTCATTTTATATATAATCACGGCGATAATTACGCCTGATGGCGGACCTCTGGCAGACATTGCTCTTTTCATTCCAATGGCATTGCTCTGGGAAGTTGCTCTGTTTGTAGCGAAGAGATACGAGAAAAAGTCACCAGCATCACCTTTTGTAAGTGGTCCTGACAAGTCAAAAAAATGCGCTTATTGTGAACAGACCATAGACGACTCTGATGTCTTTTGTAAAAAATGCGGAAAATCTCAGCGATAGTCTCGCTCGCATAAACAAACGTTTGAAAATAATCAATCTTTTTTTGTTTAACATCCTTGTCGACTTTGCCTGCCTTTTGCGAGCAACGGTTTTTAAGAATGATGTTTCTGATAGTGCTGAAATGGTTTCACTCTTCGTTGAGTGAGCACTGGCGGAGAAAACTGTGCCAGAAGATGTTCAAAGCAATTCAGAAATATTCACCGTAAAAGAAAACGTCCCTTTAGCGCAGCCTCCCGTAACCACAGAAGAAGTTCTGACTCTGCCAACGGACGAGTTATTATCTCGGCTTGGAACTTCAACTAAGGGTCTAAGTTCCCAAGAAGCGGAACAAAATCTAAATGTTTATGGCACCAATGAATTAGCACGAAAAAGGAAACGTTCTGGCATAGTCAGTTTTCTTCTTCACTTTAAAAGCCCCTTAATCTTGATACTTTTGGCTGCCTCAGTGTTCGCAGCTGTCAGCAAAGATATTCCGGATTTTACTATAATTGTTTCCATTGTCCTCATCAGCGTTATTATTGATCATTATCAAGAATCCAAAGCGGAAAATGCCGCTGAACTTCTAAAAGAAAAGGTCAGTACGACAGCCACGGTGTTGCGTGATAACACTAAGACAGAGCTCAAACTTTCTCAAATCGTTCCTGGCGACATAATTTACCTCTCGGCTGGAGATATCGTTCCTGCAGATTCAAGAATAACTAACGCTAGGGACCTGTTCATTAATCAGAGCACTCTAACCGGCGAATCGTTCCCTGTCGAAAAAACAGCCAACACGATAGAGTCCATTAACTTGATATCTGGTTCGATTACCGAATGGAACAATTATCTGTTCATGGGCACTTCAGTTGTAAGCGGCAGTGCAACCGCAGTCGTAGCGAGAACTGGTGGGTCCACAGAATACGGAAAAATTGCTAAGAAACTTGTCGCAAGGCCTCCAGAAACGGAATTTGAGCGAGGAGTAAAAGGGTTCAGTTACCTCATTATGCAAGTTACGTTCGTATTAGTTGTTTTCGTTTTCATCGTTCTTGCCCTGTTTCACCGGGGACTTCTTGAATCGCTTCTTTTCGCAGCTGCCTTGGCAGTAGGGTTGACCCCTGAACTTCTACCGATGATTATCACTATGAACCTTTCCAAGGGCGCTGTAAACATGTCAAAAAAAGGCGTTATAGTGAAGCACTTGCCTTCGATTGAAAACTTTGGTAGCATGAACGTTTTGTGCACAGACAAAACAGGAACTTTAACGGAAAATCGCATATCGCTTGTATTGCATGTCGATTCGGAAGGTAATGATGATGATAAAGTGTTTTTGTATTCCTACTTAAACAGTTATTATGAAACTGGACTGAAAAGTCCTCTTGACGATGCAATTCTGTCTCATAAGGAGATTAATATCGAAGGTTTCCAAAAAATCGATGAAGTTCCATTTGATTTCGTCCGAAGACGTGTTTCTGTTGTGGTTGAACGGGAAAAAGAAAGGTTCTTCATAGCAAAAGGTGCTCCAGAAGAGATCCTGAAAGTTTCAGATTACTGTGAAATAGGCGGCATTATACAGGATATTAGTGAAGAAATTCGCAAAAAGATTGAGCAAAAATATTTTGACTTGAGTTCCGACGGCCTAAGAGTCTTGGGTGTAGCATACAAAAAACTCAGAGAAGACAAAGCCGTCTACTCAGTTAACGATGAAAACGACATGGTGTTTCTTGGCTTTGTTGCTTTTCTCGATCCTCCGAAGGAAACGACAAAAGAGTCACTGCGGCTTCTCGCCAAAGAAGGAATAGAGCTAAAGATCTTGACCGGTGACAACGAGCTAGTTACTAGAAAAGTTTGTGAGCAACTTGGTTTCGAGATTAAAGGGGTCGTTCTCGGAAGCGAAATGATCCAAATGCACGATGATGCGTTGGCTCGAGTTGTGGAAGAAGTCAATGTGTTTGCACGTGTAACTCCCGTACAAAAAGACCGAATAATTAATTTGTTGAAAAGTAACGGTCATGTTGTTGGCTTCATGGGCGATGGCATCAATGATGCTCCTTCCCTTAAAACATCTGATGTTGGTGTTTCTGTTAACAACGCCGTAGATGTGGCAAAAGAGTCTGCAGACATTATACTTTTAGAAAATGATTTGACGGTACTAGCTGAAGGCGTAATTGAGGGAAGAAAAACTTTCGGTAACACTATGAAGTACGTTATGATGGGTATCAGTTCAAACTTTGGCAACATGTTCAGTGTTGCAGGTGCAGCATTGTTTTTGCCTTTTCTGCCCATGTTATCCATACAGATATTGTTAAACAACCTTCTTTATACGCTCTCTCAAACGACTATAGCCACTGATAATGTTGATGAAGAATACATCGAGCGACCCAAGAGATGGGACATTTCCTTCATCAGAAACTTCATGATAGTAGAAGGTCCAATCAGTTCAATCTTTGATTACGCCACTTTCTTTACGATGGCCCTCGTTTTTGGTATTCCGATAACTGCATTGGCAACTGGCTTCCCGAAGGCAACGCTTTTTCAGCGATCACAATTCCAAACTGCATGGTTCGTAGAATCACTTTTGACTCAAACGTTAGTAGTGTTTGTCATTAGAACGAGACAATCGCCCTTCTGGAAGAGCAAGCCAGGTAAGTACTTGGTAATGAGTAGCCTCTCAGTAGTTGCTGCAGCCATTATAATACCCTATACAGTGGTGGGACGGCTGTTCGATTTTGAGCCTCTTCCACCCCTTTTCTATGTTGCGCTGTTTCTGATGATCGTTAGCTACCTGCTTCTAGCCGAGACAGTAAAGAAATGGTTCTACAAACGCCATGCGTTTAGAATTGAGCAGGCTTTGGTTCCAAAAAGAAAAGCCTTCTACCTTAGCAGGAACGCACGGTTGGTGCAAGATATAGCTGCCGTGGTATGTTTGCGTCAAGAAAACGAAATTACTTTCGATTCTTTGCTTGAAGATCTATCAAGAAGCATAAATTACCCTATTGACTCGGATCAGGTTCATCAAAACCTAGAGCATTTGCGTAGAGGTGGGCTAATTGTGTTGGATTGGCATAGACGGGTAATCAAGAGGGAAGCATCCATCAAAGAATACATCACAAAACAGGTTGTAGCCAGCGAAATGTGGCCTTTGATATTTGAGGATTGGTTACGCATAAACCGGGCGATTCAAGATAAATACGGAAAAGCCAACCCTGACTTCCAAAATCTTCTAACGCCAAAACAATACTAAATCTGCTTTTCTGCTTTCTGTTTTGTTGTTTGTCTGCTTAAACTCATGCATTTGTCGGCAGCTCGGAAAATAGTTAAGAAGTAGATTAGACAACTCGTGCGAGGTTGCGATTTAAAGATTAAATCAAGCGGTTTAGTTGTAGTTTAACGAGTTAAGGCAATCCATAAATGGTCTGAGATTGGTCTTGGGAGCATCTCTGCTGAGTCGTCTTTATGCACGAGTGTGCGTTTGTTTGGGTTCGGGTTGAATTCGCCAATGATGTCGGCATAAATGTGCTGCTGGCTTAAACTGTCGATTATTTTGTTTGCGGCGTCGGGTGGTGCAGCAATAAGCAGTGCTCCTGAACTGATCAATTGCAATGGGTCAATCTCATAGAACCTGCAGATCTTTGCTGTTTCAGGTTCAACCGTAATTTTCTCTTCAAAAACTCGTACGCCTAAACCTGCTGCATCTGCCATCTCGTGAACGCCGTTTAGTATTCCGCCTTCGGTTGGGTCATGCATAGCATGGACTCCACCTGCCCTGTAAGCGGTTAACGCGTCTTTTACAACACTGATCTGGTTATAGAACTGTTTGGCGCTTTCAAGAATTGTGGGACTAAGAACTTTAATTAGTTGTGCTTCTCGGTCGGAGGCTAAGATGGCTGTACCTTCGATTCCCGCACTCTTGGTTAGAATCAATTTGTCTCCTGTTTTTGCTCCAGCTGCTGTAACGTATTTGCCTTTTTCAGTTAGGCCCATAATGCAGCCCACAACAATCGGATTAGCCAAACCCGGCGTTGACTCACAATGACCGCCAACAATCGCAATGCCCAGCTCCTTTGCAGCTGTACTTATTTGGGCACTTATGGTTTCAACGATTTTGCTCTCAGCGTTTTCTGGCAAAAGGAGGCATGAGAAGAAAAAGGCTGGTTCAACCCCGAATGTAGCCACGTCGTTAGCATTAATGTTGATGGCTTCCCATCCTATGCGTTCAACCGCACCAGTGATTGGATCCATAGAGACGATCGCGTTTTTGTTTCCTACATCCAGAACTGCACCATCAACTCCAGCAGCGGGACCTAATACGACTTCGCTACGCTCAGCGCCAAGGTTTTTGAATACCACTTCTTTAAGGATGTTTATGGGAATTTTTCCAGGTGGCAGTTTCATAGCTTGTCCTCTGTAAAATCTCGCTTTTAAGCTGTGGCAACGTTTTGCTTTGTGGTTTGATTTTTCCAAGCTTCAGGTAGTCTGTTGCGAAGTATTAAGGCTATTGAAATCCCAACTATCCCGCCTGCGGCTATCTGAAGTATATTGAAGGGCGTTTCACCTAGTGCTGCCCAACCTTCATGCAGTCCAAAGAATTCCGCCAAAAAGTATCCTGTTACCATTTCTGTACCTGCGATAACCACGGCTATTATGTCTCTTTTTTTGCTTAGTCTGTTAGATATTAAACCCGCTATCAGTCCTTCAGCACCTTTTATAATAAGCGTGAACGGTGCAAAATAGGCGTATCCGCTGACCACGTCGGATATTGCGGACCCAACGCCGCCCGCGAAACCGCTTACGGTTGGACCGAAAGTGAAGGCGCTCACGAAGATCATGATGTCGCCGAAGTTTAGGTATCCTTTGGTGGCTGGGATGGGGATTTGCACAAGGAAGGTTGCGACTGCAACCAGGGATGCCATGACGCTTGCTTGTGCAATTGTGAGGGTGATTCTTTTTTTGTCGGGTTCGGGTTGCATGTTTTCTGCCTTGATATGGTTGTAACTTTAGTATAGTTGCAGCTATACTATAAAATAAGTGTTGCGGAACCCAACTATTACAAAAGCAACTTTATATCATCAAATGCTGCCAGAACTTTCCTTCCACGCTCAGTAATTCGGAAAAATTTCTTGCCGTTCTCCTCATAGCCGACCACCAACCCTTTATCAGACAGTTCGTTAAGATGTTGATAGATGGCGGCACGCGTCATTATCTTGCCCAATTGTTTCCACAAATCATAACCATACGTGTCCTTTTCGCTGAGAATTTTAAGAATTTTCTCTTTGGTACTAACCGCAAGACCTAAGCCTGCCGTTTTCTGTTTTTTTGTCAGTGCTTGCAAAACATCAGTCGCCTTGAGCCCGCTTCCAGTAATGAGGCAGACTACACTAGAGTCCTTAGAAATTCGGTCGGCTTTCAGCTTCTGCAATGCTGCCACAGTAGCTGAGCTTGCAGGTTCGGCGAAAACTCCTTCAAGCTTAGCGACTTGAAGCTCTGCAGCCAAAATATTCGCATCAGAAACGGTTAAAGCCAACCCGTTTGATTCTTGAATTGCTTTGATAGCTAATTCGCTTTGTAATGGTTCGCCTACGAGAATAGCTAGCGCACGCGTAGACAGGATGCAAGATTTTGAAACTGATTTTACCAATTTGTTAACTATAGCGGCGCAGCCCTCCGTCTGGACTCCCACCATTCTCGGTAACGATTCGGTCACCCCTATCTGTTTGAGTTCTTTGAAACCTTTCCAAAGAGAATATATAGTTCCACCACTTCCCATCGAAACTATAACCCAGTCCGGAACGGCAAACTGTTCATTAATCTCATATGAAATAGTTTTTTGAGCCTCAACTACAAGCGGGTTGAGTTCGGCGGTAGCTTGGTACCAGCCTGTCTCTTTGGCTAATGCAGCGGCTTTTCGAATAGAATCATCCACAATTTCACCCGATTCCTCAATGACCGCGTCGTAAGCAAGCATCTGCGCCAGCTTACCCACATCCACAATCTTCGGGACAACAACATGGCAGATTAATCCAGCTTTTGCAGAATAAGCAGCCAAAGAGGCCCCCATATTCCCATTAGTTGCACATACTAGCGATTCGCATCCTAAGTCGAGTGCATTGGAGGTTACGAGAGCTGCTGCTCGGTCTCTGTAGGAACCTGTGGGGTTTCGGGTTTCATCTTTCAAGAAAACATTTTTCAATCCAACGGCTTTGGCTAGTCTTTCGGCTCGATGAATCGGTGTTCCGCCTTCTCCTAAGCTGACCCGGTTTTTGGTTGGCGGGAGAATCTGTTTGTATTTCCAAAAACCTGTTCCAAAAAACTTTAGCTTGCCCAATTTAGACAAGTCGAAAACGTATTCTAGTGTTCCGCCGCATTTTTCACAGTCAGTTCTCAAAGCGTCTGACGGATACTGTGAGCCGCAGCGAATACATTTGAGAGTCAACTTCATCCTCTCTTATGTTGCTTGGACATACTTTTATGTTATACCATTCACGCTTCGAACTGCTTGAGAGGGGAAAATCTAAATGTGACCTCTTCGCTGTTTAATACCAGACATTAAACGAGTTGCTGAAAATGAGTAGTAATGTTAGGGAAGACCCAGTTAAAATGCATAAAGAAGCAAACAATCTTATGGACGAACGCAAATACTCAGAAGCAAGAGACCTTTTCCTTAAAACGGCCGAATTATACCGCAAATCACAAAACTATTTCGATGCTACAACCATGTACTATAAAGCCGGCGAAAGCAGCTTCGCGCTAAAAGAGTACGAGAAAGCATTAGAATACTTTACAAAGTCCTCAGACCTGTCATTCAATAAAGGCTATGACCGCTTCGCCGTAAGCGCACTTGACTACGCAAAAGACTGCTACAAAGCGTTAGGAAATCAAGAAAAAGTGGCTGAATTAGATAAGAAAATTAAAGAAACCAAAGCAAAACTTGAAAGCTCTTTCTAGCAGAACCCAATTTTTCTTTTTACTCAAGATTCAAAACTTTTCAAGTAGTCAATTAAATAAGCAGCTGCAAGTTATTTCTAGTATTAAGAAATTTTCGGTTTCAAATTATGCCTGCATTATTCAAATCTCTCTCTGAGTTGCTTGAAAGAATTGAAGCTACAAAAAAACGGCTCGAAATTACAGACTTAACAGCAAGCTATCTAAAAATTCTCACTTCAGAAGAGATCCAACCCGCCACAAACATGATGGTTGGCAGAGCATTTCCCAAGTACAGTCAAAGGTCGCTGGATGTAAACTGGTCAACCCTCACCCGCATTCTGCAGCAGATAAGTCAGTTTGATTGGAACATTTTCCGGGAAGCCATGACAAGCACAGGCGACATTGGCTCAGCTACTAAAGTAGTGCTTGAAAAATCTAAAGCAAAAAAGCAAACACAACTAACACAAAAATCCTTAACTATACTGGAAGTCGGACGAGCACTAGAAGCCATCGCTCAAACCTCAGGTTCACGCTCAAGAACAAAAAAAGAACGCTTAATAACCATCCTGCTAAGCCAAGCTGCGCCGGTTGAAGCTAAGTACCTAATCAAGATCTTCACAGGTGAAATGCGAACAGGACTCCATGAAGGATTAATGGAACAGGCCGTTGCTAGAGCCTTCAACGTTCCACTACAGAAAGTTCAGCATGCCAGCATGGTTCTAGGTGACATAGGTGAAGTGGCGGCAACAATCCAAACTCAAGGCGAAGAGGGCTTAGAAAAAGCAGGCTTCAGCGTTTTCAGGCCAGTAAAACTTATGCTTGCACAAACAGCGCAAACAGTAAACGAAGCATTAGTGGAGCAGGGTGGCAAAACTGCTTTTGAATACAAATACGACGGCGCTAGAGTCCAAATTCACAAGCAAAACGATACTGTAGAGGTTTTCAGCCGAAGATTAACCAATGTGACAGAAAGTCTGCCAGAAATAATTGAAATAGTAAAACATAACATAAAAGCGCAGTCAGCCATCGTTGAAGGTGAAGTAATTGCTTTAGACAGTGCTGGCTACCCGATGGCGTTTCAACATTTGATGCGCAGGTTCAAACGAGTCCACGACGTCACCGATATGGCAAAGAGAATCCCCTTAACTCTCTACTTGTTTGATATTCTCTATCTTAACGGTGAAAGCCTAATCGCGCTGCCCTACTTGCAACGCAGGCAAATTCTAGTTCAAACCGCCGGAGAAATAGCCTTAACCAAACAAACAATCACCGATAAAATGGACCAAGCAGAAAGTTTCCTCAAAGAAGCCATAGCTGCTGGGCAAGAAGGATTAATGGCTAAAAAGCTTGAAAGTCCCTACACGCCCGGCAGCAGAGGGAAAAAGTGGCTGAAAATCAAAACAGTCCTTGACCCCTTAGACCTTGTAATTACAGCCGCTGAGTACGGTTATGGAAGACGAAAAGGTTGGTTATCCGATTACTATCTTGCAGCAAGAGACGCGAATACAGGCGAATTTTTTAATGTTGGCAAAACTTTCAAAGGCTTAACCGATGCCGAAATCATTCATATGACTAAGCAGTTAAAAGCTTATGTTGTTGAAGAGGAGCAGCATCGTGTAATAGTTATTCCCAAAATCGTTGTTGAAGTATCTTACAACGAGATTCAGGAGAGTCCCAAATACAAGAGCCGAATGGCACTGCGGTTTGCAAGAATCACCCGCATCAGAGAAGATAAAACTCCACAAGAAGTAGACACAATCGACAAGGTTAGGGAAATATATGAAAGGCAGTTTCGCATAAAAGGCAAATATAACACTGAATAACAACACTTACTTTGGAGAATGGTTAAGGTGGGTGCAGCAGAAAAGAAAGCGTTCGCTAAAGAATTCTACAGTCGCCAAACAATACTCAAAGAACTAGGCGAAAAAGGACAGCAACAACTAGCCAAATCTAAAGTTGCAGTTATCGGGGCAGGTGGATTAGGAACAGTTTCTTCACTTTACCTTGCTTTGGCTGGCGTTGGCTACATTCGTTTAATCGATCAGGACACAGTTGAGACCCAGAACCTTCACCGCCAAATCTTATACACCGTGGCTGATTTGCATTATCCGAAAGCTGAAGTCGCCGCAAAACGTCTGCAAGAGATTAATCCACTTGTGAAGACTGAAGCATTTTCAGAAAACGTTAACGCCAGCAATGTCGAGCGCCTTTTGGAAGGCGTGGACTGCATTGTTGATGGTTTGGATAATATGGTGACTCGTTACATTATTAATCGGGCCTGCGTAAAATTGAAGGTTCCATACGTTTTCGGTGCAGCCATAGGCATCGAAGGTAACCTATCTGTATTTGCTCCGCCTGAAACTGGGTGTTTGGAATGTTTGATGCCTAACCTTTCTGACGCAGATTTACTAACGTGTAACACCCGGGGAGTCTTGGGAGCAACAACTGGAATAATCGGCGCCCTGCAAGCCATGGAAACCATAAAACTTTTAGCTGAAATCGGGTCAACTTTGAAGGGCAAACTTATGGTCTGTGACTTTAGCGACATGGATTTCACTAGTATAGACATTTCAAAAAGTATGCGTTGTCCTGTCTGCCACGGCGCGTTGTCATTAGTTGCTGGCGGTGGGCGACTAGTTTGGCTTTGCGGACGAGACACGGCTAACATTAACCCTGAAAAACCGCTAAAGCTGAACCTTGATGAAATTTATCCAGCCATAAACAAACTTTTTAACGTGCGTTTAAAGTCTCATTTAGCCCTTATGTTCAATTACAAGGGATATGAAGTTAGCCTGTTTAACGGTGGACGCATGCTGATAAAAAACGTTGCAAACGAAGAAGAAGCTCTAAACACGTACAGGGAAATAATCTGTGCATTAAATGTTTCTTAGTTGTGGTTAGCTGAAGCTCTGTTTCACTTTTGCCAGAAACCCTCGCAACTTATGCAGATTCTGAAATCCGAGTGCAGCCAAAAAGTTGGGTTTAGAGAGAGAAAGTTATTTCGGAGTACTAGAGCATTAACCTAAAGCCCATGCTTAATTCAGCCCACAACACAGTTGATGCAATGGCGACTTGCGCTATGGACAATATTGCACCAACCCTCAAATATTCTTTGAGGCTGATGTTGACCCCTTTTCGCCGCATCGTTTCCAGCCACATTATAATAGCCAGCGACCCCAACGGAAAAAAGTGAGGTCCTAAGTTGTTGCCGATGACATTGCTGAAAATCAAGCCAGTTAAGGTTGTTCCAGTCACGGCTGCTTGCTTGATGCTTAGCAAACCAAGAATTGTCATTGGCCAGTTGTTCATGAAACTCGCTCCGACCGTCACAATCATGCTTGGTACGAAAACCGCAAGTACAGATGGAAATTTGCTCGTTGTCGTGAGTAGGGACGCTAAAAGATTTGTGACGCCAGCGGTTTCCAACCCTTGGACCACCAGGAAGATGCTCAACATGAACAAAACGATGTCCCAATTTATGTCTCTTGCCAACCCAGCGAGCCCTTTCTTCTCGTCATCCGCCGACCCACTGTGCTTCAATGTAAACCAATAAACCGCAACCAGAAAAACCGCGCCACTACAAATAACTAATGAAACTGGAACCCTGTTTAAAGAAGTCAATATGTAACCCACATCGATCGCGACAAGCGTAGCCATGCTAATCCTTAACAAATTAGACGAAATCACGGGCTTCCCTCTAGTCAAGGCATCCGCAGCCTGTGCATCGTAACACCTCGGAATCCGCTTCCTGAAAAATAGATAAATTATCAGCAAACTGCTGAGGATAGTTGCAACTGCCACAGGACCCATAAAAATCACGTGGTCGATGAAGCTGTACTTGAAAAAATCGGCACTAAGGATGTTAATGGGGTTGCTCGTGATCAAAGGCATCGCAGCGGTATCTGCGATTAATCCTGCACTGAAAAGGTATGCAAGCCTGCCCTTAGCGTCTATGCCCAAGCACATCACAATCTCCAGCACAATTGGGGTCAAAATTAAAACTGCGCTGTCATTCGCAAAAAGAATACTTACAGCCGCAGTAAGCAAAGAGACGTAAAAGAAAAGTCGCAACCCACTCCCTCCCGCCATCTTCACGACCCGCAACGCAGCCCACTTAAAGAAGCCCATAGCATCCAATGTCACAGATAATGCTACGATACCGAGGAACGCCAAAGCCGCATCCCAGATATCTAAGAAGGACTGAACAGCCTGCCCAAAAGCGACCGTCCCAAGCAAGAGCGAAGCCACTGCGCCTATTCCAGCCGCATAACCAAGCCTCAAACCTCGTGGACGCTTAATCATCAAGAACAGCGTCACTCCAAAGACCGCTATTGCAACAACTGCAACATAGTCCAAGACCAAGCCTCCTGTTGTTTTTTAGCAAAACGGTGCTTTCAAGTATTAAAGATTAGCTTACTAAACAAACAAGAACTTGACACATAGTCAAGGCGGAAACTTCATGAAAAGAAAATTAAAAAATGAGAAGAAAAGAAGTTTATTCTTGCTTCTTTTGCTTTCCAGGTCTTAATGAACGCACGGTTGCTCCTGCGTGCCACATCTCGCTGTTTCCCATGGCTTTAAGTTCATCAGCAAGTTTCTGCCTGTAATCTGGCGCTTTGCTTCTTTCAAGAACTATCCGTGTTTCTTCGCCTGCAGCCACCAAGTCATACAATGAATCGAATAATGGTTTGGTTCCGTCGCGGAAGCGTTCTCTCCATCGTAGTGCGCCGATGCGTGCCGTTTCGCTGCAGTTACAGTACATCCAGTCCATGCCGTTCTCATCAACTAATCGAATTAGGCTTTGTGTGAGTTCTTCAACCGTTTCGTTGAAGGCTTCGCTTGGGCTGTGTCCACGTTCGCGCAGCGTATTGTATTGTGCTTCCATTATGCCTGCTAAAGCACCCATCAGAACGCCTCGTTCGCCAGTCAGGTCGCTGTAGACTTCTTTTTCGAAGGTTGTTGGAAACAAGTAACCTGAGCCAATAACGATACCGATGGCTTTTACGCGATCCTGTGCTTTGCCAGTGTAATCTTGAAAAACAGCAAAACTGCAGTTTATGCCGCTTCCGTCAACAAAGTTTCTTCGGACAGATGTCCCTGAGCCTTTTGGAGCGACTAGCAGGACGTCGATGTTTTTTGGCGGGATAACACCTGTTTGCTCTTTGTAAACGATTGAGAATCCATGTGAGAAGTACAGAGCGTCGCCTTCTTTGAGTGTTTTTTTAATAGTTGGCCATGCTTCTTTTTGTCCAGCGTCTGTGAGCAGGAACATTTTGATTGTTCCTCGTTTTGATGCTTCTTCCATTGGGAACAGGTTTTTTCCTGGGACCCATCCGTCTTGGACCGCTAAGTCGTGATATGCTTTGTGTACGCCCACGTTTTCTTGTCCTATGATTACTTTTATTCCGTTGTCTCGCATATTGAGTGATTGAGCTCGGCCTTGAATGCCGTAGCCTAGTGAGACGACGACCTCGTCTTTTAGGATTTTTTGGGCTTGCGCCACTGTGAACTCTTTGCGGGTGATGACATCTTCTATGACACCACCGAAATCCATCTTTACCATTTTTTGATTCCTCAGCCACTCATTTAGAGGGCGCGGTAATTAAGAATTCTGCTTTTGGGGAGTAGAAGTAATTCCTCAGAATCCAAAAGCGTTAATAATGCTCCAAGAGGTGAGTACTTGGCTAAACAAATTAGGCTCACCACATACAAAAAAGAAATTCACTAGTTAATTTAAGCAGTATTGTGACTCTGTACAGAAAACCCAAAGTCGGACATGGGTGAAAATCTTTGGCTAAAATACGATTCAGGTCTCTTATTTATTCTCGACATTGACCCACATAACGGAAGCGGTGGAGTTTGCGAAGAAGTTGGGCCAGAAGGCTCAAACGCAAATCATACAGTAAAAAGGTCAAAACCTGAAAAAGTCTCAGCCGAGCAAGCCGTTCAAATCCCAAAAAGTACACGTACAAAATATGTCTTTAACTGGATAGAAACATCGGGAAATGAGATAACTTACATAACAACTGTGTGATTTTAGTCATGTCTTTGACAAGCGTGACCCGTTTGGGTTCGATTGTCACTTCCAGCATGCAAACTCAGCGGTTTTTAGTGCTTAAACAAGGTGTCAATGTTTGGCTTAAGATGTCTGTCGATTGTGTTATCGCAAAATTCAGCAAAAAATCTCTTCTCAGCGTGAAATTGCAGTTTTTTTTTTTATCTTGTTTCATACTCTACAGGTTGATACATGTCACGAATCGGCACATTGCATATAATTGCCAAAACGATTTGTCAAGTCTGTGGATTAAAATCAAGAGGAGATGTTAGCCCATGGATGGATGCACTAAGTGCGGTTGCACTGATAGCGATACCAAACTTCGCGGCGAAGAGGTTACAATTGTTTGCAAACATTGCAACGCTATTCGTCTAAAAATGTGGTTTTAATTGCGCGCTGTGGAGACTTGAGGAGATAACAAAATAACTATGACTTGCAAAAAGTTTAGGCGATGCATCAATTATAAGTTAGGTCGCTACAGCTGTGACCACGCCTTCACCGAAGGATGCATAGACTTCAAAGAAAAACAAACTGCGAGTTTGGAGTGCGCGCGGTAAAACCCACCTACCCCTAAACATCAAAAAACCCTTAAAAAATGGGGCAAAACGAATTATCTCTATCTGCAAACAGCAAAAATAAAAGTTATTTCTGTTACCAAATATGTTAATTTAAGAATTATCCCTCAAGTATCTTATATGCTGCTTGCTGCGCATTAAACAGCAACCGACAAAACTGTTAAGTTATGAAATCCATATAATATCTTTAGGGGTGTGCAGAATTTAAGGTTCTTCTGGATAATGCTATTTTATGGAAGCCTGTGAGGTTGTCAGGCTTTTCGTCAACAAAGCGATTGTTCCTGAACCAAAAAGACGTGGAAATCCAG